>JBDRRP010000069.1:0-65615 GCA_043825735.1 Pseudomonadota bacterium
CGTGCAGGCAGGCGCGATCAGCGCGATCCTTGGCGGGGGCGTGGGTTTGACCAAGACGACCGGGGGCGCGGTGACGCTCTCCGGGGCCAACACGTACACGGGCACTACGTTGGTGAGTGCGGGTACCCTGCAGCTTGCCGGGGGCTCGGCCATAGCGGACACCGGTGCGGTGAGCATCGCCAACGTCTCCGGTGCGATTCTTGATTTGGGCAACAGCAGCGAGGTGATCGGCTCACTTGCCGGCGGCGGGGGCGCGGGCGGCGCGGTGACTTTGGGCAGCGGCACGCTGACCACCGGCGACGCGTCCAGCACGGCGTTTGACGGTGTGATCAGCGGCACGGGCAACATCACCAAGCAGGGGGCCGGAACGTTCACGCTTTCGGGAACCAATACTTATACCGGTACCACGACGGTAAATACGGGCACCTTGGCTCTTGGCGCCAGCAACGTATTGGCAGACACCTCCTCGCTCAGTGTCAACGGCGGCACGTTCGCCATCGCGGGCAACAGCGATACGGTCAATGCTGTGACACTGACCAGCGGCAGTATCACCGGCAGCGGCGGGGTGCTCAGCAGCACCACGGACATTGACGCCAGGGCCGGCGGCATCAGCGCCATTTTGGGCGGCAGTGCCGGGTTGACAAAGACCACTGCGGGTACGGTGATTCTCTCCGGCGCCAATACCTATACCGGCACCACTTCGGTCAATGCCGGGTCGTTGCAGTTATCGGGCGGTTCGGCCATCGCCGATGCCGGTGCAGTGAGCATTGCCGATGTGTCCGGTGCGATCCTAGATTTGAATAATACGAACGAAACCATCGGCAGCATTGCGGGCGGCGGGGCCACGGGCGGTCAAGTGACCCTGGGCAGCGCTACAATGACCACAGGAAATGCCGCCAGCACCGTTTTTGCGGGTGTGGTCAGCGGCACCGGTGGGCTGACCAAGCAGGGGGCAGGAACGTTCACGCTTTCGGGCGCCAACACCTATACGGGGTTGACGACTGTGAACGCCGGCACGTTGCGGCTTTCCGGCGGCGCTGCCATCGCGGACACCGGAGCGGTGAGCATCGCCAACGCAGCTACCGCAGTCTTGGATCTGAACAACGCGGCCGAAACCATTGGCAGCCTCGCAGGTGGTGGCGGCAGCGGCGGAGCGGTGACATTGGGCAGCGGCACACTGACCACAGGTGACGGCAGCAATACGACGTTTGCAGGTATCATCAGCGGGACGGGCGGATTGACCAAACAGGGCGGCGGCATATTCACGCTGTCCGGGGCCAACACCCACTCGGGCGCCACCACAATCAATGCCGGAACGCTGCAGCTTTCCGGTGGATCGGCCATCGCGGACACCGGTGCGGTGAGCATCGCCAATGTGTCCGGTGCGATCCTGGATTTGAACGGCACCGCAGAGACCATCGGCAGCTTGGCCGGCGGCGGGGGCACCGGCGGCGCAGTCGCATTGGGCGGCGGCGCACTGACCACCGGGGATACCACCGATACGACCTTTGCCGGTGTGATCGGCGGTGCGGGTACGCTGACCAAGCAGGGTACGGGGAAGTTTACCGTGTCCGGGGTCAACATCTACACAGGCCTGACCACGGTCAATGCCGGCACTCTGGCGGTGACCAACGCTGCGGGTCTCGGAACGACCGCAGCCGGCACCACCGTCGCCTCTGGGGGGACGTTGCAACTGGCCGGCGTGGCCGTCGGGGCTGAGGCCATCGGCATCAGCGGCACCGGGGCTGGCGGAACCGGGGCGCTTTTGGGCAGCGGCGCGAGTTCGCTGGCCGGACCGGTGTCTTTAAATGGCGGGGCCACCATCGGCGTCACCAACGGCAGCGCCCTGACACTCACCGGCGCTGTCACCGGCGCACAGGCGCTGACCGTCACCGCCGGCACCGGCGCCATCGACTTCCAGGCCGCCATCGGCACCATCGGAACGCCGCTCTCGAATTTTACCGTAACCAGCGCCGGGCAGATTGATCTTGCCAATGTCTTTGCCAATGACATCGCCGTCACGGCCACCGGCATCGATCTCAACGGGACCACGTATACCGCCGCCACCGACGACATCCGGTTCACCGGCACCGTCGACCTGGACAACGGCGGCACGATTGCCCTGTCCACCGCCGGCGGTGCGGGAGATGTCATCCAGTTTGACGGCGCCGTTTCCGGCGGCAGCGCCTTGGCTCTGAGCAGCGCCGACACGGTTACCATCAATGGCGACGTCTCAGCGACCAGCATCAGCATCCAGAACGTGACCACCGCGGTTGTTCTGGGCGCCAACGCCGATCTTACTGCCCAAGCCGGTACCCTGGAGATCTGGAACGGTGTTACCGCCATCCAGTTGTCCGGCGCGGCTGGAACTACCAACATCATTGACGGCAACGGCGATGCATTGGTCAGACTCGCGGCCATCACCGGCAGCAACAACGCCAACCTCACCATCAATTCAGAGGGCGATTTGACCCTGGATACCGTGAGCCTTGCCGGCGGGGCCTTCGCGGCCACCGTTGACAACAACGCCACCGGCATCAATACCCTTTTTGCCAATTCGATCTCGGCCAACGCTGTGACGCTGAGCGGCGGCGGTGGCAACGATATCATCGACGTCGGGAGCATCACCACCAACGGCAGCGACCTCGTTTTCAACAATCCGGTGATTCTCACCCGCAACACGAGTTACAGCACCGGTCTGTCAGGCGGGAATATCCAGTTCAATTCAACAGTGAACGACGATGCCGGTGCCAGCGACTGGCTGCTGAGCCTCACGGCCGGCACTGGAAACGTTTCCTTTGGGTCCACTGTGGGCAATACCACCGCGCTTCGCGGTCTTACGGTGTCTTCGGCCAATACCGTAACCACCGCGGGCACGATGGCTCTTGACGCGCAGGGGCTGGACGTCACCGCCGCTGCAATAACCCTCGGCGGCAACATCACAACGGCGAACAGCACGGCGGCTTTGAGAGGGGCCGTTACCCTGACCGGCAATGTGACCATCGATACCATCGGGTCCACCGGCGGCGACATCCTGTTTACTTCCACGGTGAACACCGGCGGCAACATCCTTACCGTTGACGCCGGTGCTGCCGGCAATATCACGCTCTCCGGCAACACCAGCGGCGGGGGATCGCTGATTGCCGTGGACGGCGCCACCCAGTCCTACGCCGGCGTTACCGTGGGCACATTTACCATCCAGGACGCCACCACTGCCGTCAATCTGACCGGCACCGTGGCGGTGACTGGTGCTGCCAGCATCACCAGCGGCGGCACCATCAACCAGACCGGTGCGGTGACCGGGGCCACCAACCTTTCCTACACGGCCTCCGGTGCCATCACGCAGAGCGGCGCCATCAGCGGTGTGGGCAACCTGACCTATCTCGGTGGCGCCACGATCGGGATCAACAACAGCATCAGTACTTCCGGGACCGTCGAAATCGACAGCACCGGTGTGACGACCATCGCTGCCGCAGGCGATATTTCGGCCGGCGGAAACGTGGCTATCGGCGCCAACCGGACCGGAACACTCACGACCGGCGGCGATATCACCACAACCAACGACACCGTTAGACTCTATCGAGACGTCACGCTGAGCGGTCCCGTGTCGGTGGATACCGGCGGCGCAGCCATCCGTTTTGACGGTGCCGTAGCCAGCGGCGCAAAATCCCTGACCCTGAATGCGGGCGCGACCGGGGATATCACCCTGACCGGCGCATTCACCGGTGGCGGCAACCTGACCGCGGTCGACGGCAATGCCCAGAGCTACGCAGCGCTGACCGTGGGCGCCCTGACCATTCAGGACGCCACCGCCAGTGTGACCTTTGGTGGTGCGGTTTCCGCGGCTTCGAATGTCTCCGTCACTAGTGACGGCACCATCGGCGTGAACAACGCCGTCACCGCCGGGGGCACGGTTTCCTTGGATTCAGCAGGCACCACGACCATCGCCGCCTCAGGCGACATCAACGCCGGCGGCGTGGTGACGTTCGGTGCGACGAAAGCCGGCGGTTTATCGACGGCCGGAGACATCGTCACATCCGATGATGCCGTCTTTTTCAACAATGCAGTGACCCTGAGCGGCCCAGTAGATATCGATACCGGGACCGCCGGCGGCGACATCCGTTTTGCTTCAACCATCAATACGGCCTTGGCGACCAATTCGCTCAGCCTGGATGCGGGCAGCGCCGGCGACATTACCATCACCGGGGCGCTGACCGGCGGCGGAGATCTCACTGTCCGCGACGGCAACGTGCAGCAGTATGCGGCCATGACAATTGGGGCGCTGTCCGTCCTGGATGCAACAACGGGTGTGACTTTCGGCGGCGACATTTCGGCCACCGGCGCCATTGGCGTGAACAGCGGCGGGTCTATTACACAGAGCGGCGCCGTTACCAACGCGACGAATCTGGCCTACACCGCCGGTTCTTTCATTGCGGTAAGTAACGCCGTCAACGTGGGCGGCACGGTGAATATGGATAGCGGTCTGACGACGTCGTTGGCCGCCGCCGGTGATATTACTGCCGGCGGTATTGTCACCTTCGGTCTAACTGGTGCCGGCAAACTCTCCACAGCAGGGGACATCGACACTGCCAACGCGAACGTCCGTTTTGTCCGTGCCGTCACTCTGGACGGAGCGGTGGATATCGATACCGGAACAACCGGCGGCGATATTACTTTCAGTGCCACCATCGATTCGGCCGCCAACACACTCAGCCTTGACGCTGGGACCGCGGGCGCCATCGTGTTGAACGGCGCCTTGTCCGGCGGCGGCGACCTGACGGTACGAGACGGCAACACGCAAAGTTATGTCGCCCTGGGCGTCGCCAACCTAAATATTCTCGAAGCCACGACCAGTGTGACCTTTAATGGGAATGTGGCGGCCACGGGGGCTGTCAGCGTAACCAGCGGCGGCACCATTAACCTGAACAACAGCATCACCAGTGCGGGCACGGTCACCATTGACAGTGCCGGGATTACCACCCTCGCCAGCGGCGGCGATATCCTTTCCGGGGGAGATGTCAGTTTTGGCGCCACGCGCAGTGGCGCCCTGGTGAGTGCTGCAGATATCCGTACCTCCGATGACGCCGTATCCTTCAACCGGGCGGTGACCCTCACCGGCGGTGTTGACGTCGATACCGGGTCAACCGGAGGCCATATCAATTTTGCCTCAACCGTAGCCACAGGCGGCAACACTTTGAACCTGGACGCCGGTACCTCGGGCAACATAACCATCAGCGGTGCCCTTTCCGGAGGCGGCGATCTTACCGTCGTGGACGGGAACACTCAGCAGTATGCTGCGCTTACCGTCGGTGCCCTGAATATCCAGGATGCTTCTTCAAGCGTGACATTCGGTGGGGACATTGCAGCGGCCTCCAGTGTCACCGCCAACAGCGGCGGCAGCATCGTCCAAAACGGCGCCGTCACTTCGACAACCGCACTCTCTTACACGGCCGGTTCGACCATTGGCGTGAACAACGCCATCACCGCCAGCGGACCGGTTTCCATGGATGCCGTGGGCACTACCACCATTGCCGCACTGGGGAATATCTCTGCCGGTGATGCGGTGACTTTCGGTGCGACGCGCTCAGGCGTTCTTGTTACGGCCGGCGACATTCTGACCTCTAACGATGTCGTGACCTTTACCCGCGGCGTGACTCTGACCGATGCAGTAGATATCGACAGCGGTGCCACCGGTGCCGATATCCGTTTCGACAGTACTGTCGCGACGGCCGGATTCGCGCTCAGTCTTGACGCCGGCAGCACCGGGGACATCACCGTCGGCGGCGCCATGACCGGTGGCGGAAATCTTACCGTGCGTGATGCCGACGTTCAGCAGTACAACTCCCTGACAGTGGGGGCGCTTTCAATTCTGAACGCAGCGACCAGTGTGACCTTTGGTGGAAACATCGCTGCCACTGGAACCATTGGTGTGGCGAGCGCAGGGTCCATCAGCCAGAATGCCGCGGTGACCAGTGGCGCGGCACTGGCCTACACGGCCGGAACGACCATCGGCGTGAGCAACCCCATCACGGTGAGCGGGCCGGTGTCCATGGACAGCACCGGGTTGACGACCCTGACATCGACGGCTGATATTTCCGCCGGCGGTCTGGTCACTTTCGGAGGCACCGGTGTCGGCCAATTGTTTACCGCCGGAGATATTCTGACCGCTGATGGTACGGTGACATTTAACCGGGCCGTGAACCTGAGCGGCAACGTGGGAATCGATACGACGGGGCTTGCCGCCGGTGACATCCTCTTTAATGCGGCCATCGCCAGCGGCGGCAACGCACTGACACTGGACGCCGGTCCGGTCGGAAACATCGCGTTGGGCGGTGTTCTGTCCGGTGGCGGCAATCTTACCGTCGTGGACGGCAGCGTGCAGAATTATGCAACGATGACCGTCGGTGCCTTCACGATACAGGATGCCACTACCAGCGTGACCCTGAATGGTAATATCACCGCCAGCGGCGCCATTTCACTCGCCAGCGGCGGGACGATTCGTCAAATCGGGACAGTGACCCAGGGCGCCAGCCTCAATTATTCCGCAAACACCGGTGCTGTTGACGTCGACAACGCCATCCAGCAGATCAGTGGGAACGTGACGATCGCTTCTGCCGGTAGCAATGTCAATATCACCAACAACGCATTGATTCAGATCACCGGGGGCGGCAGCGCGAATCTTCAGGCCGGCGGCGGGGCATTGACAATGCAAAACGGTACTTCGGTGACCGCAACATCGGGCAGTATTTCACTGATTGCCGGTGGCGGGAACCTCACCCTCAGCACGGTAACTACGAACAGCGGATCCGTTGGGATTACCAGCGCCGGGCTGATCATCGACGCTGATGGCGGAGCCGGCAGTGATGTCGTTGCCCCGTCGGGCACGCTGACCCTTGCGTCTGCCGGCGCTATCGGCGGCATCGAGACCCAGGTCGCTGCGATCAACGGTTCAACATCCGGCGCCGGTGATGTGGTGATCACTGAAAGTGACGCGCTGAACTTGAATTTTTCGACCGCGGCCGGAGATCTCACGGTGAATACCGTCAGTGGTGCTTTAACGTTGGGCACTGTCAACACCCCCGGACGGGCCACGAATCTTAATATCGTTGGTGCCATCAACGGCGGCTCTTTCAACGGTAATAGTGCCAACATCACGGCTCATACCGTGGGGTTGGGATCCGTTACTCTGGCAAATACCAGTACCCTTAAGATGACGCTTTCACAGGCGCCCGGCGGTTCTTCGGGCGATCTGGATCGAGGGGCGGCGCTGGTCACGCCGCCGCCGAAAGCAGACATCATCGCCCCTGGTACGGTGCGCATCGGAAGCCTGTACTACCTGCCGACGGAAGAGGATGTGGCCGGTGTTCTCTCCAGCCTCTCCACGCTTTCTACCGAGCAGGAAAAGATCGAGGAACTGTTATCGCGCACAACGGCCGCGGAGTTTTTCATGACAGCGCCGCTGGAGATCTATATCGATCTGCAGGATGAAGAGGAAGACGATGAATTAAAAAAGAAGAAAAAGGGGAAAAAAGAGGAAACACAGGAGAAAGAAAGTCTTGAGCAAACCTTTTAATGCGATTACCATTTTTTTATATCAAAGACGGTATTTCAATAATGGGTTTTCCATTACCCGACATCTTTAGGAAAAGCGAGGACGCATGAAGAGAAAACTGGGGCTTCTGAGCATGGTGGTGGTGTTGGCATGGGCGATGGGGGCAGGGTCGGCGCTGGCCAAGGTGGGCTACATCAATCTGCAACGGCTTGTCAACGAATCGGAAATGGGCAAGGATGCCCGGACAGATATCGCCAAGCTGCGGGAGAACAAAGAAAAATCCGTGGCCAAGATGCAAAAAGAAATCACCAATCTTCGTGACGAGATCAACAAAAACACCCAAATGAAAGCCGATGAGCGCCAGAAGAAGGCCGAGGAACTTCAAAAGCTCTACAAGGAATACCAGCGCCTGGTGCAGGACGCCAAGGATGACATCGCTCGGGAAGACCGTCAGTTGGTTCAGATCATCCTCGAAAAAGCGGACGGGATGCTCAAAACCGTGGCCAAGAAAAAGGGCTACACCATCATCCTTAAGGATCCCAATGCTGTCGGTTACCTGGATCCGTCCGTGGATATCACCGACGACATCCTCAAGGAACTCGATAAAAAGTAATTACATCCTCGCCACACTAAAAAAAAGCGGCCTGCTCCCGTTCTAGAGCAGGCCGCTTGGTATTTAAGCTATTTAAGGCCTTCGATTGGGAACGGCGCGGCGCAGCGGAATCCGAAAAGATACATCGACCGGTTGGGCGGGTATCGGTCCCGGTTGGCCGAGCGCAGGCTTTCCATCCCTTCGACGAAGGATCCACCCTTGACGACTTTTTCATCCCCTTTGGCAGGTCCGCTGGGGTTTTTGACGGCCCGCTGCCCTTCGGCGTACCAGTCTTTCATCCACTGGTATACATTGCCGGCGGCATCGAACATGCCGTAAGCGCTTTGTCCCTTGTCAAACATATCCACCGGTGTCGGGCCTGGATGGTAATTGTCGAAATTGGCCAAGGTGTCATCAGGCTCGTTGCTGCCCCAGGGATACTCATTGCCATCGGGCCCTCTGGCCGATTTCTCCCACTGGGCTTCGGTGGGAAGCGTCTTTTTGGCCCATTCACAGTAGCTTCGCGCATCGTTTTGGGATACCTGGCTGACCGGCGTGTTGCCTTTCCCCTCCTGGGCGGTAATGCCGTCGGGCATCTTCCAGGTGGCGACATCGACCTTTTTAAAACGCCGGCCAATTCGGACAAGACCGCCGCCGTCTTTTTCCGCATTGGTCTTGTAACCCGTAGCGGTGATGAATTTTTGAAACTGGGCGTTGGTGACAAGGTATTTATCGATGTAAAAATCATCCAGAAAAATCTTCTGAATCGGTTTTTCTGCAGAGTACCGATCCGAGCCCATGGTGAACTCGCCGGCCGGCACATGGATCATGGCACTGGCGTCCGCGGGGTGTTTGATTTCGAAAAAGCCTTTACTGTTTTTGACGCCGACTTTGTCAGCGGCCTGCGTTGCCTGCTTATTTTGCCCGGGCGCCCCGGCGGTGGATTCAGTCGTGCTTGCCGTTTGAGAGGGTTTCATCATAAAGAAACCGCCGACGCCGCCGGCGATGAGCAGTGCCGCCACTGCGCCGATAATCATGCCCATGGGGGGTTTCTTTTTAACGGGCGCATCCACGGCAGGGGCGTCTGCTGCTGCCGCCGGCGCCTCGGCGGGTGCCGAAAGCGGCATGGCCTCGCCCGCGGTCATGGTTTTATCGGCAAGGGGGGTACCGATAAGGGTGGCGTCTTCATCGTCGAAGACCATTGTCGCATCGTCAAGCGCCGCCTGATCAATGGTCATCGCTTTGGCAAATTCGCGAAAGTTGGGAAAGCGGTCTTCCGGGGCTTTTTCAAGCGCCTGGGAGATCGCATCACTGATCTGTTTCGGGAGATTCGGGGAGAACGAAGTGGGCAGCTCCGGAATCTCATTGAGATGGGCAAACATGATCTGGGACGTCTCGGTGGCGTCGAAAGGCCGGCGCCCTGCGAACATTTCGTAAAACACCAGGGCAAGGGAATAGATATCCGAGCGGGCGTCGATCTCCCGGTTTTTGTCGAAACGCTCCGGCGGCACGTAGTGAATCGACAGCATGCTGGCGGCCGTGTCGTGGGAGGCCGTCGACGACATCTTGGCGATACCGAAATCCATGATTTTGGCGTTGCCGTTGGTGTCGATGATGATGTTGCCAGGTTTGATGTCCCTGTGCAGGATGCCGTTGTCGTTGGCGTACTGGAATGCCTCAAGTGCCTGGTGGGCGATTTTGTAGGCCTGGTCGAAGGGCAGGGGACCGTTGTGCTGCTGGAGGATTTTTTTTAGTTCGGTCCCTTCCACGTACTCCATGACGATGGCGTAATTGTCGCCGTCGGGGAAAAACTCCATCAGTTTGGTGATGTTGGGGTGATCCAGTTTGGCGAGGATCATCGCTTCATGGAAGAACTTTTTGACCACACGCTGATTGTCCAATGCCTGTGGGTTGAGCAGCTTCATGGCGACCAATTCGCCGGTATCGGACTTGGCTTTCCACACGCTGCCAAAGCCGCCTTTTCCCAGCGAAGAGATAATTTCGTAGTCACCCACATGTGAACCGATCATTAAGCTACCTTTCGTGCTACAGCCCGAAGCTAAAAAAGACGTGCCAGAATGCCGGTGCCGTCGATCCTGGCTACGATTACCGTAATATTATCCGGCCCGCCGTTATGGTTGGCTTGTTCAACGAGGTTGTCGCAGATCAATGAAGGCTCTTTGAGCCGCTGGATGGTCTCCAGCATCTGGCCGTCTGTCACTGTTTCCCACAGTCCGTCACAGCAGATGAGCAGATAGTCGCCTTTACCCACCGTCATGGGTTCCTTGTTGGTGCTGGCCTCCACGGTTTCCTGGAGCCCGATGGCCCGGGTGATAATGTGCTTGTCCGGATGATCGAGCGCCTCCTCTGCCGAGATGACGCCGGCTTTTACGAGACTGGCCACAAGACTGTGATCTTCAGTGAGTTGACTGATCTGCCCCTGGGATATCCGGTATCCCCGGCTGTCGCCAACGTGCGCGACGTGCAGCGCTTTGTCCTTGATCGCCATGACGGCAAGGGTGCATCCCATTCCGAACAGCGCCGGATCGTTCGCCGATTTTTCAAAAATGGCCGTATTGGCCGCTGCGAACCCCTCTGCCAGCGCCTGAGGGATCGTCGGCGCCGCGCTTTTATAATATGTCTCAAAGAGAACATCAACCGCTGTTCTGGCGGCGATGGAGCCACCCCGGTGTCCCCCCATGCCATCGGCCAGTGCGATCAGGGATCCGAATTTGTGGCGTTTGCCTTTCTCCGGTGGGTAGAAGAAATGGTAATCCTGGTTCTCTTTTTTAACGCGGCCCTGGTCTGTGGCCGATCCGATGGTAAGCCAACTCATGAGTGCTCCCCGATCAATTCGAAACGTCGGCGTACCGGACCGGCCATACCACGGCATCGGCATCCTTGCTCAAGTGGTTCGCTTTGCCGTACCAGAGACTCATCTGGTAGACATACTTGGGCCCGAACTTGTGGCGGCTCTTTGTCCAGTATCCTACGTGGGTGATGATGTTGCTGAACGGATTTCCAGGTGGCAGTGCCGGATTCTGCTGCTTGGCGTCCACCAGTTGGGTAAATTCACGGATGGTGGGCAGCCGCCACCCGGTGAGTTTTTCGACGGTCAGATCGCGGCAATAGTCATTGGCGGCATCCCAGTCGACGGCGATCTGTTTGGGGGACTTGGTCCACATCAGATTGGTGAGGTAGTCGGTCACGGTGCCGTCGTCGTTGTCCTTGAATCGTTGCTGTTTTTTGCCGGTCATCAGGTCCGTGAGGGTGCCATCCGTGTTTTCTTCGTAACGCTGAGCCATGACGGTGATCGAAAGGTCCTTTTTGCTTCCGTATACACCGTCTTCGTTACCGGCAGCGATTACTGCAGCGAGATCTCCGGTTTGATCGAACGCACGGCTCAGGCGCCATTCGGTGCCGGAGCCCTGCATGGGATACCGATTCTCGCCGACGGTGAGTATGACACTTTCCGCCTGCCTGTCGGTTTTTACCGCAAATTCAAAGGGGCGACCACGGATGCCGGTCGTCGGGCTGGCACTGGCCGACGCGATCTGCACGAGCGCGGCCGGTTTTTTCACGGTGAGGATGGCCCCTTCCCAGGTTTGCCCCCGTACGGCGTCTTTATTGATGGCCGAAAGGACGACCGGTGTCCGTCCCAGGCGCGCGATGCTGGTCGTATATTGCCAGTCCGTCTGACTGCCGGTCATGGCAAGGCGCTTGTCGTCGATTTCTATCCATACTTTGTCCGAAGGGGCCGATGTCTTGGCGGTGATGGCAAACTGGTCACCGGGGTAGCCCTTGCCGGGTGATACCACGCGAATGTCGACCTGGGTGATGTCGGGAATGGGCAGGGGACTTTTCTTTGTGATGATGCTTCCGGTTTTTTGCTCGCTGACGATTCCTTCGGGGTTGAGGGCCGCAACCGAGAACGATTTTTCACCGATGTCGGGTATTTTCTTTTTGAAACTCCAGGTCCTCCCGGAGCCCGCCATGTCGTAGCGCTGTCCGTCCATTTCGAGCCGCACCCGCTCTGCAACGCGGTCGGTCGTAACGGAGATGACGAATTCTTCACCGGCAAAACCGCTTTTCGGACGGGTGTCGACGGAGACAACGTTTGTCGGCCCCAGTTTCAGAGCCAGATCTTTTTCCAGCGCTTTGCCGGGAATGCCGTCGATGTTGGTGGGGATGGCGGCGTAGTGAAGCTTGCCGATGTTATCAATCGTTTTTTCCAGACGCCACGCGGTTCCGGACCCCTTCATGGGGAACCGGTCGTTGCCGATCACGATAAAGACGTTTTGCGCCGGACGATCGGTGGTCGCGGTGAATGTGTACGGGTCACCGGCAAAGCCACCTTCGGGAGAGACCGTCAGTGCAGCGATGTTGGCCACCTCGCCGCGTTTTTCAACAACCTGGAACTTGCCGCCGGCGGTTTTTCCTTCAACCCCGTTTATATTTTGGGCCGAGACCGTGTAGGTCGCCATGCCGAGGCGCTCAACCGGCGCATCGATGGCCCATTGGGTCCCGGAGCCTTTCAGCGCAAGGCGCTTGCCGTCAAGGGTCACGAAAACTTCCGCTGCAGGGCCACTGGTTGTGGCGGTGATGGAAAAGATCGCGCCCGGATAGCCCTTTTCCGGAAAAATGCTGGCCGTCGCGATGTCGACCACGGCCGCCGGAACGGATCGGGCGATGGCAAACTGGCCTTCCTGATCCTGGGCACTGCGCAAGCGACCGCGCAGCAGCTTGACGCCTGCAACCCGTATAATGGGAAAAAGAATATTTTCCTCGAAGATCAAGTTTTCGAAATCGGTGATATCCAGCGAATTGTCCTTCAGGGCCTTGGTCAGATAATAGGCAAATAGACCCATGCCTCCGGTATTGTCGTCACCGGGCCAGTGGGCATCGCCGAATGCGATGACTTCACGAGATCGCAGCTGTGATATTTCTTCCACCTTTTCCTCGTAACGCAGATCAAAAGGGGAGAGGGCGGTGGGTCGTGATCGCAGGATTTTGGTGGTGAAAAATGAATCGGTGAGGATGATCAAGTTGTTGAGTTTCATCTTCTCCGAGGCGAAGTACTGTTCCGCGAGGTCGGAATGCTTGAGCCATGATGGCTTGATGCCTTTTTTGCCGTCGGACGGTATCCAGTAGGTTTCCCCCTCATCGTCTTCAGTGCTGTGCCCGGAATAGAAGATGAGCAGATTGTCTTTTTCCGTCAGTTTGCGGCTGAGTGTGTCGATGGCGGTGAGGATGTTGACCAGCGTCGGTTTGTCCCCCTGCTTATCGGTCAGCAGGGTGATGTTCGATTTTTTGAAATCGTAGTTTTCGACCAGGATTTTCGACAATGCCAGTGCATCCGAAGGCGGGCTTTTTAAAGAGGGCCATTGTTGCTGGTATTGGCCGATGCCGATAATCAGTGCATAGTTGTTTCGGCTGCGATTAAATGCTTGCACCGCGCCGGCGTTGCCGGGACGCAGAAAAGCGGCTGTCGCACACAACAGGGACAGAATGGACAAAATCGCAGATGTGAGTATCCATCTGGAAGGCATTGAAGTATTGGATGTCAGTGCGATTATCGTTCAAATAACTGCTAAGATCTTAGAAAAATTGACATTTATACCTATAAACGCGAACGCAAGCAATGTCAAGATGGATTCTGGGAGCCGACATGACGTTCGGAACGGCGCGTGATCACGGGCAGATTCCGGAATGCGGACATGATTCAATAGCCCGTGAAATGTTTTTTCCGAGATTGCCGTGTCCCGGTTTGAAGACGCCTCAGCAACAGACCGCAGAACAGGTTTGCGCGTATGCAGAAAGCGCCAGTCGGTCTCTTTCCTCAGTGATGCCAAAGCACGGAGGCGCGGAAGACACGGAGATTATATGAAACGTGTAATTCATTTCACAGTGGACGCGGGTTTACACCCGCCGGTGGCCGGTTTAGCTGTTGACATTGCTCATTGATGCCGTATAAGAGGGGATCATATTACTGCTAAAAGTGATGGGTATGGATTCCAAAGAGCGACGAAAATTTACGATTATCACTCCCCTGATGTCCTGTTGCGGCATCTCCGACCCGGGGCGCAAAAGGGCAGAAAACGAAGACACGATCCATTTGGATGAGGTCGGCGGATTTGTTCTACTGGCTGATGGCATGGGGGGGCATGAACGTGGCGCCGAAGCCAGCCGAACCGCCGTTGATGTCATTAAGCGGTTTTTTGATCCCGAAGTGATCAAATCCGAGCTTATGGATATTACCGATGGGTGCGGTCTGCCTGCAGAAATATCCTGCCAGCTTTCTCTCATCGACAGTGCCGTGAACAAGGCCAATGATACCGTCTTCCAGTTGAACCAGGAAAAGGGGTTGACCCGTTATATGGGTACGACCGTCGTGGGGTTGATCATCCTGGCCAAAAACAAGGCGGTATGGTTCCACGTCGGAGACAGCCGCCTTTACCGATGGAGAAATTCCGAGTTGACCTGTCTGACACGCGACCATTCCGCCTATATGGAGTGGGACAGCGATGGTCGTGTCGGCGTGGCCCCGCACACGAACATCATCACCCGTGCCATCGGACCGACCCCGGCCGTTTCGCCTTCCACCGGCTGGTCTGAAACCCTGCCCCAAGATATTTATCTTCTCTGTAGTGACGGACTGACGGATATGATCAGTGAAGAGACGGTTAAGTCCATCATTGGAAAAGAATCGTCCGTAGAAGTCATTGCCGAGTCGCTCATCGATGCCGCAAACGCAGCCGGTGGCAGAGACAATGTCAGCGCTATCGTCTGCAAAACCGGATAGCCGTCGTCTCGCCGCCCGCCCGGTTTTGGATCTTCCCCGGTAAAATTCCCTCACGGTTCATCCAGCGCCAGTTGGTCTTTTCTCAAAGTGATGTTGAACCAGTCACGGAGGACACAGAGATTTTTTTAATCAAAATCAACCGGTTTCGATTTCGATGTTTACCAGGAGTTGTTGTGCAAACGGAACGTATTTTTATGGCTATAAGTCTGCGGGGGAGGGGCGGCCGCTTGGCCTGAGGGGGTTACATCTTAATGATGTAGCTGATGGCGCTGGATCCACCGGGGTTGACTTCACGGCCCAGACTGATGAGTCCGCTCCCCAGGAGCGGGGATTCGTCCCTTTTCAAGTGGATGTTTTTTTTCCCTTGGACCAGCAGGAAGGTGCCATTGCTGCTTTGGTCGATGAGTACGAATTTGCCGCGGCGGTACTCGACGCGCGCGTGGGATCGGGATACGCGGCTGTCGTTGACCACGACATCGTTATGGAGCTGACGACCGAGAGTCGCTGTTGGGCGCGATTCGTCAACAATCGTCACTGTACCGCCAAAGGTCAACTCGAGGCTGTATTTGAGGGTAGCGTTGTCCAGCCCCTCGTCAAGCATTACAGTAACGTCGTGTTCTTCCCATACCACTTCGAAGATCTCCATCTCGCCGCTTTTGCCTTTGATGGTCGTCTTATCAATGCAGTGGCATTTTTCACGGTATTCGTCGGGCAGCAAGGCTACGGTTTCACTCGTGGTGATGATCTGGCGCTGATTGGCTTGGGCCACCATTCGAGCAGCCACATTAACGGCATCGCCGAAAACATCACCCTCCTCACGAATCACCTGGCCAAATTGAATTCCAACATAAATGTTGGGCGGCGTAATGTCCGGTTTTTCGTGGAAATTGATCTGTTCAATGGATTGGTGCATTTCCTTGGCAGCATCCACAGCCGCCTGGGCTGTCGGAAACGTGCACATGATCTCGTCGCCAATGGTCTTGATGACCGTCCCGTCAAAGTGCCTGGTGATCTTATCCATCAGGGCAATGCAGGTGCCAATGAGGTTCTGGGCAAGACGATCTCCCAAAGTCTCATAGATGTGGGTGCTTTTGGCGATGTCGGCAAACAGGATGGCTACCGATACCGTTTCACGAGACATAATCGCCCTCATTGGCAAAGGAAGAACTTCTAGTTCGGATAAAGTAATGAATCGACTCGGTGCTGTCAATGGAAAAAAAGAGAGATTCATCGGCGGGTTACACTCGGCCAACGAATGCGGATCACGATTTTGAGCGGCGCTGGGGGAAATGGTTGAAATATATTGCGGATTGATTAGAGTTGAGTGAATAGTTGCGATACTGGTGATGTCCCCGTTTTGTTGGATATTTGAAGAAACCCCGCAGCTATCGGCTGAAGATGCGCTCGCGGTGCCGGTTCAAGTTGCCTTGAGAACTTTCTTGATGCGGCCGCACCAATTGTCATCACAGGTTTTTGGGGCTTACTGTATCCGGCGCCCGACGCGGGCGATCCTTCTCCGGTGACTCCCATGGGAGGCAGGCGAATGAGAACAACCCCAATTTTTGGAAATGCGCTGCGGTGGATGCTGATGATCGCCGCCTTCTGGTGTTATAGCGCGGTGCCGGTGATTGCGGCCCCTTACTACAGCATTCATGTGGCCTCGTTTTCCTTTCTTAAGAATGCAAATGCGTTTGTGAACTCCCTTTCCGCAGCAGAAAAAGTGGTTTTTTGGCGTGAGGTGGATATTCCGGATAAGGGGCGGTTCTACCGGGTGTTCATCGGCCGGTATCCGACCTATAAAGGCGCGCTTGCCGCCTGGAAATCCCTTAACAAAGAGGAGAATGTCAGCTACCAGGGCATTTTCCAGTTCGAGTCCAAGGATGTTCCGGGCGTTTCCGAAACCGCTGTTGAAGATGTGCCTGATACGCTTCAAGATGCGCCTGAAACGGATACTGCCAGTGTCAGCCCGCCCGCTGCCGTCGTTGACAACCATTCGGGGGATCGGTTCATCGATAACGGCGATGGAACGGTAACCGATACGAAAAACCGGCTCATGTGGGTGAAAAATGGTTGGCCCCTGGTGTTTTTTGCGGCCTCCCAGTGGGAGGATGCCACCGCCAAGTGCCTCCAGTTTTCCCATGCCGGTTACCGAGACTGGAAGCTCCCCAGTGTAAAACAGTGGGAAACCCTCATCGATTCGAATCAGGAAGCACCCGCCCTGCCAAATCCCAATCCTTTTGAAAACGTTATCATACATATGCCCTACTGGTCTAGCAGCGAAATGGTGAAGTATCCTGTGAAAGTTTACGCAGTGCTGCTTTACAACGGCCGTATCCATCAATTGCGAAAGGATGAACGGGCCTTCATATTTCCTGTAAGGGAACTGGCGGCATCTCAGTGATGCGGCACTAATCAGCGGCGTCCGGAACCGGCAACCGCTCCTGCTGAGGCAGCCTGGAAGGCGGGGATGTCGATGGGGCTCCGGAGACCGGAGTGGTGATGCGAAGCCGCCGACCCACGCGGCGGCCTTCTTGAATCACTGCCGCATCCGCCTGCACGGCCCGGGAGCGTACGGTCCGCAGCCTCGGATATTTCTGCTTTACGTAGGCCGTCAAGAGGGGGTCGCTTGTGGTGATAAGGGCTCCCTGGCCGGCGGTCATGCTCATGACGCGATTCTGGCTTTCCAGCTGAGATCGAAATCCTTGGATGATCCCGATGGCGTAGTCAGTTTTTCGGTGTCCGGATATTTTCCGGCCTGC
Organism: Pseudomonadota bacterium; assembly: GCA_043825735.1. Classification (GTDB taxonomy): domain Bacteria; phylum Desulfobacterota; class Desulfobacteria; order Desulfobacterales; family JBDRRP01; genus JBDRRP01. Next base: position 17,706 of record JBDRRP010000069.1, read on the forward strand.
CGTGTAGTCCTGCCACTGCCTGTCGATGAAGCGGCGGATGTAGTCGTAAACGTAACCGGCCATCTGGACGTTCTCCAGCGCGCCGCTGATTTCCAGCACAGTTCCCATTTTTTCTTTTTCCAGGACCCAGGCCGGCACCCAGATGGCTTCCACAAAATAAAAATCGGCCAGCAGGCCGCCGAGAAAAGAGTGGTCCCGTGTGTGGCGCAGTTCCGGTCTGCCGGCGAAAACACTGATGTAATTTTCACTGCTGCGGCAGGTATCCCCTTCCTGGATCTGAAACCGCGTCATGAGGAGCCTGGCCTTGACCAGTGCGGTGGCCGCTTCATTGGGGTTGCCACTGCGGCTCATGGCCAGCAGTTTTCTTATCTTCAAACGCATGATATCGTCGCGGGTCGTCGCGCTGCCGTCCAGCCGCGCGTGCAGCAGGGGATAGTCCCCAGAGGCCTGTGCGTTGGCGCCGATCATCCGGCAGGCTTTCTGAAAATCCGCGCCATGGGATGAGGCAGGGGCGCCGCTTTTCATTTCATCCGCGATCTGATGGGCTGTTTCATGAAGGAGCACGTCGCGGATGGCATCCCAGGGGTGGTGGCGAATCAGTCGTCGGCTGAGGGTGATGGTGTTGGTTGCAGCCGTCCAGTGGCCCCAGGTGGCCGGCATGTCGGTGATGCGAAACTGCGGTCTGCGCAGCCGCCGGCGAATGGCCGCCGGAATGCGCCACTGAACCAGATCCCATTCCGCGGCCAGGCCATGGAGGATGCTACGCTCCAGTGCCATGAGGATGTTCAGGGCATCGTCCGGTGATGGGTGTTTTGTGTCTGGATTCATAAGAGAAATTCGGATCATCTCCCGAAAAGTTGGTCGATGATTAGGCGCAACCCTTGAACCCTCAGGCCCTTTTTCTCAACTAAATGGGCGAAAACCCTGAAAACCGTTGTAGGGTGACAGATGAACACATCTCATAGCATCGGGACCGATCAAATACTACCGCTTCCTGCCCTGGATGACATCGCCGACGATTTTCTGCCGCAGGGGCTGCCTCCGGTGGTGGATGCACATGTGCACATCTTCCCCGATCGCATTTTCTCAGCGGTCCGGGAATGGTTCGATGAGAACGGATGGCCCATTCGCTATCGGATGGCCGCCCACGACACCCTCGCGTTTCTTCTGGAACGGGGGGTGGCCCATGTGGTGGCGCTTCAGTATGCGCACCGGCCGGGCGTGGCCGGGATGCTCAATCCCTTTATGACCCGTATCTGTGAGCGGTTTGATCGGGTCACAGGACTTGCCACCGTCTTTCCCGGAGAGCCGGATGCGGCCGGCATTCTGGAGACCGCTTTCGAACAGGGGCTTTCCGGCGTGAAACTGCATGCCCACGTTCAGTGTTTTTCCATCGATGGGCCGGACATGGCAACCATCTATGACGTGTGCCAGGCCAACGACATGCCGCTGGTCATGCATGTGGGCCGGGAGCCCAAAAGCGACGCCTACCGGTGCGATCCCTATGAACTGTGCCGCGTGGATCTGGTGGAAGCGGTCTTGCGCCGGTATCCGCGTCTGAAGCTGTGCGTGCCCCACCTGGGTGCGGATGAATTCACCGCCTACCACCGCCTGCTTTCCGAATACGACAACCTGTGGTTGGACACCACCATGGTCCTGGCCGATTACCTGCCCATCGGCACCGAGCTTCCGCCGTTGGCGGATTTCCGTTCCGACCGCGTGATGTTTGGTACCGATTTTCCCAACATACCCTACGCCTGGGATCGCGAGATCAAAAAACTGGCGGCCATGGGAATCGACGCATCCTTTCTGGCCCGGTTGCTGGGAGAAAACGCAGCAGCGTTTTACGGGATTTCTCAATTTTAAGAGTCCGTTCGATCGGCGGATGGAAGATAGCGGTTCAGCTGTAAACGCGGCTGCCCATCGCACCATCACGGTATCGCTGGACCAGATCGCCGTAGGCGGCAGCAAATTCGGGGCGAAGGCGATTGCGGCATAATACCAGGTTGTCGGAATACACCTCGGTCTTGATTACATCGTTGACGACATCTTCGAACACGAAAGAAAACAACTGCGCCACGGTCTGCTCGTCGAAGACGTGAAAATGGATGAACGGATAGGTCACGGGATATTTTTCGTGAAACGCCTTCTGCCAGCCGTGCTCCACGACGGCTGAGCGGTAGTAGTCATCGTTGTGGGTGGTATCCGATGCATCGGCACCGGATTCGAAATCCGCGATCAAATGGGCCAGCGGCGTGGGCTCCCGGTACATGTCGTAGGTGTAACGGTAATGCGGGATGGCGTGATACTGCCACCCGCCTGGCTTGGTGATCAGGTGAATGTTGATGAGCAGCCAGATGGGGTTCGGCGAGTGTTCGATCATGTTGGAGGAAACGGTGGCGTCGTATCTGCCCAACAGATCCGGACGGCGGTAGGCATCGTGTATATCCAGCAGCAACGCTTTACGGTCGCGAGGCTCTCGCCATCCATGTTTTCTGAAGCGCCATTCCTGGGTGATGTGCTTTTTGACACTGAGGATGGAGCGTACGCCTGAACGGATTTTCCCGAACCCACCGTCCGGCAGGTTCAGATCGTCCACGGTGCACCCGTCGTAGGTCATCAACTGGTTGACCGTGCCGCCGATGCGGGCGATATGGCCCTGGATGCTGCGGTGCACGCGGGCTTCTATGTCGGTATTGATCAGTAGGGCCATGGATCCAATTGCCGTAAAGCGTGATAACCCTGTAAAAAGTCTGAAATCACCACAGAGGACACAGCGAGCGCAGAGATAACTTGCTAATTATTCTGTATATTCTCTGCGGTCCTCTGCGGTCTCTGTGGTTCAAAATCCCTTTTTACGGATTCATCAAGCGTAGCTGTTTCGGAAAATAAAAAAGCCACTTTTTAAAAGTGGCCTTTTTATAGCAAGTGATGGTCGGGAAGACTGGATTTGAACCAGCGACCCCAGCGTCCCGAACGCTGTGCTCTACCAGGCTGAGCCACTTCCCGACACGCGTTGTCCTTTATGTTACCGGCCTGCGATTGTCAACAGGTTTCAGGGCGTGTTTTCCCACCGGTTTTCAGCCGGCAAATGGGTTTTTTAGGACGATGGTTTCCTCCCGGCCGGGGCCGACCGATACGATGTCGATGGGCACCCCCACGAGCTCCGACACGCGTGACAAATAGTTGCGGGTGGTTTCCGGCAGGTCATCGTAGCGTCGTATCCCGCTGATATCCTCACGCCAACCGGGCATGCTTTCGAGCACCGGTTCACAGGTGGCCAGCATTTCCAGACTGGTGGGAAAGGTCTCGGTGACCGTGGCGCCGCAGCGATATCCCGTGCAAATCTGCAACGTGTCGAACCCGCCCAGCACATCCAGCTTGGTAATGGCCAGTCCGGTGAGCCCGTTGAGTCGTGCGGCATTGGTCAACAGCACCGTATCCAGCCACCCGCAGCGCCGACGGCGGCCGGTGGTGGCGCCGAACTCGGCGCCTTTTTTCTGGATGGCATCCCCGGTGGCGTCCAGCAGCTCGGCGGGGAATGGACCGGCGCCCACCCGGGTGGTGTAGGCCTTCACGATGCCGATGACCCCGTCGATGACCGTGGGCCCCACGCCGGCGCCGCTGCAGGCATTTCCGGCTACGGTATTGGAGGAGGTCACAAAGGGGTAGGTACCGTGGTCGATGTCCAGGTGGGTGCCTTGGGCGCCTTCGAAGAGAACGTGCTCGCCGGCCTTGATGCCGTTGCCGATCACCGCGGACACGTTGGCCACATGCGGGCCCAGCCGCTCAGCCAGTTTTCGGTACTGGGCCAGCATCGGCGCCAGCGCTACAGAATCCGCTTTGAGAAACTGGGTGAGGTAAAAATTCTTTTCTGCCAGAAGGGTGGTGACTTTCTCTTCGAAGTGGTCCCACTGCAGCAAGTCGGCAAACCGTAGACCCCGGCGGGTGGCCTTGTCCTCGTAGCAGGGGCCGATGCCGCGTCCCGTGGTGCCGATCTTGTTGTCACCCTTCATAATTTCCCGGGCGTTGTCGATGGACTGGTGATAGGGCATGATCAGGTGTGCCCGGTCACTGATGATGAGGTTTTCCTCGGTGACCGAGACACCGTTTTTTACCAGGTACTCGATCTCATCCACCAGTACCTGGGGATCCACAACCACGCCGTTTCCGATCAGGCAGGTTTTGCCCTGAAGGATTCCGGACGGCACCAGGTGGCTGATGATCTGCCTGCCGTTGACCACCATGGTGTGGCCTGCGTTGTTGCCGCCTTGGAAGCGCACCACCATGTGGGCGTCCGCCGCCAGAAGATCAACGATTTTGCCCTTGCCTTCATCTCCCCACTGGGTGCCGACGATGATGATGTTTGCCACTAGGAGCTCCTCTTGTTGGGTTCACTGACGTCAACTTTGTCGGCGCCGACCTGCGAGACCGGCGATTTGAGTCGTCGTGTCAGAAAAAAATCCTGCATCAGTTTGCGGCACCGCTCTTCGAGAACGCCGCCGGTGACTGCGGTGCGGTGGTTGAACCGGGTGTCGGCATGAAACGCGAACAAACTTCCGGCCGCTCCCCATTTGGGATCGGGCGCACCGAACACCACCCGCGTCAAACGGGCGTGGAGAACCGCACCCATGCACATGACGCAGGGTTCGATGGTCACATAAAGGGTGGTGCCCGGCAGCCGATAGTTGCCGATGGCTAAGGCCGCCGCGCGAATGGCGCAGATTTCGGCATGACCGGTGGGATCCACCCGTGAAATGGTGATGTTGCGGGCGCGCGCCAGAATGCCCCCGTCACACCCCACGAGGATTGCCCCTATCGGAACTTCGTTGGCTTGTCCAGCCAATTCGGCCTCAGCCAGCGCCATTTCCATATAGGCTTCGTCCGCCAATTGCATCAGGGATGCATATGCCGAAACGCGATTGATCGCAATCTCTTAATTTGATGCCTTAGTAAAAAGTCAGAAATCACCACAGAGGACACAGAGAGCACAGAGATAACGTACAAATTATTCAGTATATTCTCTGCGGTTCTCTGCTATCCCTCCGGATTTAGGGCAATGAGAGCGGCCGCTGTCGGGGATAGGTGTTGACATCGCGACGGCTTTGGCCTATTACCCTCTCGTCGTTTTCGACACCCGCGCGCCCGTAGCTCAGCCCGGATAGAGCGCCGGACTACGAATCCGTAGGTCGCCTGTTCGAATCAGGCCGGGCGCGCCACTGAAATCAAGGGGTTAGCTCATTTGAGCTGACCCTTTTTTTCTTCAAAATCGGCGATTGTGCCCGAAATTGTGCCCGTAAGTGATTCGAGGTATTTCTCCTGCCGTTTTGCCGCCATTTTCAGGTCTGCGTCATTGACGATGTTGTAGCGGTCAAACACGGACCTGGTCTTGTGGCCTGAGAGCATCATCGCCACGCGTTCGGGAACCCCTGACCGGATCATGTTTCTGATAGCGGAACGCCGGAAATCGTGAAAAATCGGACCAGGTGCAAACTTATCCTGCCACTTGTTTACATAAACCGAGTTGACCCTGTACCCGTACCCAAGACCAGCCTCGCGGCATGCCTTGTTCCAGGCTCTTCTGAAATTGCCAATCGGCCCATTCATGCTCTTGTTGGGGAAAACATGTGGCGTGAGCTTATTGCGCTTCCGCTGTTCCCATTGGTTCTGAAGTAGCGCCATCAACTCGTCGTCCAGATAGATGGTGCGGGCATCGTCGTTCTTGGTCTCGCCGACTTTCAGGGTCACGATACCGTTGGCCAAATCCACGTTCTTGCCCCAGGTCAGTTGAGCGATTTCCTGATCCCGCCATCCCGTCCTGTAACCGAAGGTCACAAACGGCTTGAGGTATTCCGGAATGGCGCCCAGCAGAGCCTGGAACTGCTCGTGCTCAAAGAACCCCTTGCGGATGTTGTTTTCCTTGAGCATGGGGATGTAAGGGACCCGGTTGACCTTGGGTGGTGTCTGCTTTGCCCCGAGATTCAGGATTCGGCGTAGGGCTGCCAGTTCGCGGTTGATCGTGGCGTTGGCCGCCCCCGGGTTGACGGGCTGCTTGCCACAATAGGGGCAGTGGCTCTCACCATTGTAATGGAACTTTTTGCCGCAGGGCTTGCAGCTCCATTTCATCCGTTCGGCGACATACTGCTGAACCCGAGGGGTGGTGATTCCGGGGACCTTGACCCCTTCGAATTCCTCCATGAGATGCTTTACACTCAGCTCCGCACGGTCCAGAGATTTATTGCCGTTGATCCGGTAGTCCGTGATGAATTCCTTGGCCAGCTCATCAAAGACCACTTTATCAAATACGATGCTCGGCACCTTGCCTTGTGCGATTTCACCTTCCTTCCTGTCCAGGAGCTTTTTTGCCACCATTTTTTTGGTGCTGCCTGAGCTCTCGCGGTAGGACTTGCCGTTGCGGTAATACTTGATCCAGTAAACTTCTCCACGTTTGTAAATACTTCCCATGATACACCTCCATCCTGCCTTGACGGGCACCAGATGGAATATCCGATCTGTACCCAATGTTTTTGCCGAAGTCCAGAGTCACCGGTTGACACTGCTTAATAAAAAAGCCCCCACCACTGTTGAATGGCGGGGGCTATCATGTAGTGGCAGGGGCGGGCTATTCCTGACTGCCGCCGCCGAAATACTCCTCAACCAATTTCAATTTCCTTCGGACTATCCTGTAACCGGTTACCCGGCCGACAACCTTGCCATCGCTAACGATATCCACGGGTCCTTGGTCGATTTTTTCCATGATGGCCTCTCCCGTGCCCAAACCTTCGAACACTCGTTCCGCTGGGATTTCAAGGTTGCATGGAACCAGCCTGTCTTCACTTTTCATGAAGCAGAACGCCCGAGCCGTTTGAGTTTTTATGTTTTCCATTTTGTATCCTCATTTCTTTGGTATCGGTTTTTGGCACTGCTCCCGGCATGAATCGAGAGCAGCTAGGTTACTGTCAGGATGCCATCTTCAGAACACAGCAGTCACATTTCCAAAGACGGGCTTGAAAATAGGCTATCGTTCCATCGATATCGATTCCCTTCATGTTCGCCAGGATTCTCCTGGAAATTTCCAGGTCCTCATTGCAGTTGATTTCAGATGGCGAATGTGCGTGGGCATTCACGATGAAAGACAGCTTGTCCATGAATTCCGGCCATGCCGGGTGATCGGGTGTTAAGGTCTGCTTTTCCATTTTGATTTCCTTTCTATCGCCGGGCGGCGATTGGCTATTTTGGTTTGTTTCAGTCTAATTCGGCCTCAACAACACTGAGGAGTTTCTCAATCTCGCGAATCAATTCATTCCCGATTGCCGACACCTCGAAAAGTTCGCCAGAGATATCGATCTTTGTGCAATCCTTCGCCGTGATGACCTCAAGAAGAGCTGCGCTGAGATTGACTTGGGAACTTAGCAGGGCAGTGGCCCATTCCCTGACAGCCTCCATTCGTTTCTGGATTTTCTTTGCTTTCTTGGTATTCATTTCTTTTCTCCTTTACGTTTTAGAGTTCAGTTGCTGGATTTGTGTTTCTGGATAAACTTCTCGACATCCTCCCGGTCGACGAGCATTTTCCGGCCGACCTGGACGAAGGGTAGCTGGCCGTCCCAAATCTGGGTCCGCCAGTACCACTCGGTGGCCCCGATTTCGGCGACCAGGTCTTTGATTGAGAAGAGCCGCTTTGCGGGCACATTCTGGGCACAGCCGCTGCTAACCATCTTATTTACCTCCTGATATTCCGGGCCATGGGATTGACAATCCAATGGTCGTTTGTTGTTGGAAGTGATGCAGGGCCAGCCGAAGCCGGCCCCGCACCGTGTTTCCGGTTAGGCGGCTTCGGCCTCTTCCGGCATTTCAGCTTCTTCGCCGAACATGCGGTCGAAGGCTGCGGCTGTTTCCGAAGGGACTTCAACTTCAGTCTCTTCGAGGGCAGCAGCCTGCTCGGCGTATTCGGTCATCAGTTTCGCCGGGGCCGCTGTTTCCTCGATCCCCAGCGTTTTCATGATGACTTCCTTGTATTGCGGCAGGCGCTCGTAACCGACACCTTCCCGGTTGAGTTCGCGGGCCACCTTGACGGTGGTGCCGCTGCCCAGGAATGGATCGAGGACGGTGTCACCCTCGTAGGAGAACATCCGAACCAGGCGATTGACCAATTCGTCGGGGAAGATGGCCGGGTGGCCTTCCATTTTCCGGATGCGGTTGATCATCCAGATGCCAGATGCCCACTGGTCCCACTCCTTCTTGGTAATCCTGGAATTGAGGGTCGCTTCCTCAGAAGGCGCAGTCCGCTCACCTTTCTTGCGAAAGATGTAGACGGGGTCGTGGCTGATGTGGATGCGATAGCCCGTGTGGGGGATGTTCTCGGACCATGCCTTGGAAACGTCTCGGCTTTGGGCCGCTGTCGTTTTTACCCAGGCGATTTCGTCCGTGAGATAAACCTGATGCGGTCGCAGGAAGGTCTGGTACTTGTGACCAACCAGTTGGATCTGGGTGAACTTGTTGGTGCCCTTCGAGCCCTTGAAGTTGTGGATGTCACCCACGTTGAGGGCCATGATACCGCCGGGCACCAGCACTCTGGCCGCCTCGCCCATGACGGCCTTCATGTTTTCCCAGTGCTCGTCGTAGGAGATGCCCTTTTCGAACGCCATGCCGACGCAGTAGGGCGGGCTGGTGACGATCAGGTGGACCGACTCGTCGGGCAGTTCACTCATATCCTTGGCGTCCTTGAAATAAACACCGGGGATATCTCCGGCGGGGATCGCGATTCTTTCGCGCGGAGCCTGTTTCCCCTTTTTCAGGAGCCTGTCCACTTTGATGCCGGTGCGCTTGGCCGACCACTCGAAGTCGAGGACCTGCTTGGCCATCTTTTCCTGCACCTTGGCGTTTCCGAGCTTGCAGAGCTCAACCCCGTGAGCGACGGTGAGCGCGCCTTGGGCAATTCTCTCCTGGACCGAATCGGGCAGTTTCAGAAGCCGGGTCTTGTGCGAGATCGTCGGCGCCAGCCCGTAGCCCAAAGCCTCCATTTCACGCAGGCTGTATCCGTACTTCTCCTGCATGTCGCGGATGTGGAGGGCCTGTTCGATGGGGTTGAGGCTTTTGCGCTCCATGTTCTTTTCGAAGGAGGTGTGGGCAATCTGCGCCAGGCTCATGGAGTCAAGGATGATGCAGGGCGCGGCCTTCCAGCCGAATTCGGCCAGAACGGTCAGCCGGCGGGAACCGTCGATGACCATGTAGTGGTCTTCTCCCTCGACCTTGCAGACGAGCAGGGGCTCGATGAGGCCGTTTCGCCGGATGCTCAGCTGTAAGGATTCAGGGTCGCCAAGGTCTCGACGCGGGTGGCTGAGAGGGACCGCCAGTTTGTCGATGGGCAGTTCGGTGATTTGATGGTTGATGATCTGGGCCTTTGCCGGTGTTTTTTCAGTTGCTAAAGTTTTCATTGTGGTGTTCCTTTCTGGATGGTTGGTTTCTTTAGCCGCCGGCCTCCTGGTGGTTTCACCTCCTTTCCGGGCAGTGATTGCGGCGTTTGATTCCGTTGGCGAAATGGGTTTTGGCGAAGTGACATTTTTTTTGAAAATGTTTGGATGTTTTTGGCACTCATCCAAATTTCTATGAAAATTAAGATAGTTATGGTAAGTGGCCGATTTGGCGGGAATCAGTTTGAGGCAACATGCATCTGCGGAGTTATGAAATGCAGGGATACCCCTTGAGGAATGCTTGGCTCACCTTTGTGCTCTTTGTGGCCACGAGTTTGGCAGTCTGCCCCTACTTGTTTGCGCGAGATCTTGATGACGCATCGGGACTGCAGAAGCAGATCGAAGAGCTGAAGGCGAGCGGATACTACGGCAAAGCCATTCCCATCATGACCGAATTGCTGGCTATAAATAGGAAGGGGAAGGGGGGACAGAGTAAGGAAGTGGCGTGGAGCCTTGATACCCTTGGTGAGCTGAATTACCTGGCCGGCAAATATGCTGAGGCAGAGCCCCTGCTTCAGGAGTCATTGTCCATAAGGAAACGTATTCAAGGCCCGGATCACATAGAGACGGCGCAAACTCATGACCACTTGGGTGCTTTATACACGCTCATGGGGCGATACGATGACGCGGCCGTTCATCTGAACGAGGCCATCAGAATCAGAAAGGCTGCTAAAGGGGAAAATAGCGCTGATTTCGCCGAAACCCTGGTAAACCAGGCGCGGCTATACATATCCATGGATGACCGAAAGAAGGCAGCATCCCTCCTGGACAGGGCGCTGGCCATTCAGGAAAAGGTCCTGGGACCGGCGCATCCTGACCTCGTGAAGACCCTCAACACCTACGCGTGGCTGCATATTGACACCGACGACTTCGAAGCAGCCGATTCTTACGCAAGTAGGGCTCTTAAAATCGGTGAAGCCGCCTATGGCGGGGAGCATCCCGGTATCGCCGACAGTTTGAACTATCTCGGCAGGCTCTATTATTCACGGGGAGTTTATCAGGATTCAATCGAGGCAACTAAAAGAGCACTTGCCATCAGGGAAAAGTTTCTGGGGCCGGAGCATCCCGATGTCGGAGTGAGTTACAACAACCTGGCATTGCCGTATTGCGGACTGGAGCAATACGAAACTGCCAAAGGATTGTTCATCAAATCGCTTACGATAAGGGAACGAGTCCTCGGTCCAGAAAATCCAGCATTGCTGGTGATTATCAAAAACACGGGATGGGTCCACGGCGTGCTCGGCGATTATGCCGGGGCTGTAAGGTACGCCAAGCGGGCACTTGCAATTACCGAGAAAACTTATGGACCCGATCACATCGAGGTGGCCGATTGCCAAAAGGATCTGGCTGAACTCTACAATTCAATGGGCGACCGCGAACATGCGGAGCCACTTCTCAAAAGCGCATTAAAGACTTACGAGAAGGCCCTGGGGCCTGACCATACCCGGGTCGCATTGGCGCTTTCCAACCTCGCCATTTTTTATCACTCCACCGGTGACCTCGCCAAGGCCAAGCCCTTCTACGAAAGATCTATCGAGATTTGTGAAAAGAATTTCGATAAGGCCCCTGCGAATCTGGCAAACAACCTCATCAGCCTGGGAGCGCTCCACGCTGACATGGGGAACTACGACCAAGCGGAGCCATTGTATCAGCGGGCGCTGGGGATTTTAGAGTCCTCAATGGGGCCGGAGCACTCGTCGGTAGCATATGTCCTAAACAACATGGGTTGGCTTTATGGCCAATTGGGAGATTATGAGAAGGCCGAGCCGCTGTATGCCAGAGCATTGGCCATTTGGGAAAAGGTGCTCGGACCCGAGAATCCGAATGTGGCTACGGCTCTGGACAACCTGGCGATGCTCCATGAATCCGTCGGTGAATATAAGAAGGCCGAGCCGCTATACCTGCGTGCTTTGAAAATCCGGGAAAACGCATTTGGACCGGCGCATCCCAGTGTATTAAAAACACAGAACAATCTGGCAACGCTTTACGGTTACCTCGGAGACTACGAAAAAGCCGAGCAGATGTTTACGCAAATTCTCCATGCCAAGGAAAACACCATCGGAACGCAATCGGCTTCCTATGCCAACACCCTGAGCAACCTGGCGACTTTCTATGAGAAGAAAGGGGAGCCCACGCGGGCCGAACCGCTTTTCACAAGGGCGGTTGAAATCTGGAAGAATAGTCTCGGCACCGGTCACCCGACGGTTGCGACCGGGCTGGTGCACTTGGCCGGGGTTTATGCCCAAATGGAGAAAGAGGATCTGGCATACGCAGCCCTTAGTTCTGCCTTGGATATCGAGGATGCGGCCACCGATCAGGTGATGGGATTTACTTCGGAGGAACAGAAGCTCAAATTTGCCGCCGCAAACAATTACAGCCTCAGCTTGTTTCTGAATCTCGTCACCTGGTCATTCAAACAGGACCCCGTGAAAATCAAACAGGCCCTGGATGTCTGGCTCAAAAGGAAGGGCGCTATATTGGAGGCCCAAAAGAATTACCAGGAAGCTCTTTCCAAGGGCGGCAATCAAGAATCCGCCGAACTTTTCCAAGAATTGAGAGCTGTGCGGGGCAGGTTGTCGAAACTGTCGTTCTCCCAGCCTGAAATCGGCGATGAGGAAGGCTACAAGCGGAAAATCGCCGAGCTGGTCGAGGAAAAGAATCGGCTGGAAGCCCGTCTAAGCCGTATCAGTAAGCCCTTTGCGTTGGAGCGAGAGGTTGCCAAGGCGGACTCCCATAAGGTCGCCGGCCGGCTTCCGTTGGGTTCAGCGCTCGTTGAGTTCGCCAGAATCGAATCCACCGACGCCGTTTTCGTGAGCAAGGGGAAACCAGTCCCGGCTCACCGATACATTGCATTCATCCTTCCTGCAGGTAGTGGGAAACAGATCGGCTTTGCCGACATAGGTGACGCTGATGTGATTGATGGTGCAATTGCCAATTTCAGGATGGAGATTTCGGAGGATAGTGCTGACGGTGGGGGCATTAGTGCGGAAGAAACCAGGAAGCTGCACGAGATGGTGTTCGCCCCGCTTTTGAAAGCGCTCGGGCCTGTAAAAGAGGTCTTCATCTCTCCTGATGGCAATTTGAGTCTGATACCCTTCGAGGTGCTCCAGGGAAAGGATGGCAGATATCTGATAGAGGATTACACCTTCAATTACATATCCGCCGGCCGGGACATTGTCGGATTCCAAGATGGTCAGGATAACAGCGGCAGATACCTTCTTGTCGGAGCACCCGATTTTGAATCGTCGCCGGGTGAAAATAGTGGGACGGTCAGTGATATGACGCCACATAGGCAGACAGGGACAAAGATAGCCAAGCGTTCCGTCAATCTGAGCGATGTGAGTTTTGCGCCGCTGATTCACACTAAGGAGGAGCTGAACGCGATAGGCGAAATCGTGGGGCGCAGCCACGCCGATATCTACACCGGCAAGGATGCTTTGGAGGAGGTGCTGACCAACAATCCCAGCCCTGAATTGTTGCACCTGGCCACCCACGGCTTTTTCCTGTCGGACGGGGATGAGGGCGGCGGGGCCGGTAGGGGATGGCAGTCCACTGATTTATCAAAGGGGGATGGGCAGTCGTCAGCAGGCATACAGCGGGAATTGACCATCGAAAACCCGCTGCTGCGTTCGGGCATTTTTTTGGCTGGAGCCAAGCGGTCCCTGACGACCGGGTATGCTGGAACAAACGACGGCATTGTTACCGCAGAAAAGATCCTGGGCCTGAACCTGCAAGGGACAAGGATGGTCGTGCTGTCAGCGTGTGATACTGGACTGGGAGAAGTGAAAAGCGGGGAGGGCGTTTTTGGTTTGCGCCGGGCTTTCACCCAGGCCGGGGCAAAGAGCCTGGTGATGAGCCTCTGGAAGGTGCCTGACCTGGAAACCAAGGAACTGATGGTGCAGTTTTACCGCAACATCAAAACTGGCACCATGAACCGGTGTCAGGCACTGCGGCAGGCTGCTTTGAAACAGAAGGAAATCGTCCGGGAGCGGTACGGCCACACGAACCCGCGTTACTGGGGCGCGTTTGTTTTCATGGGCCAGCCCTGATGCGGTCTCATGAAGTCTGCGGGCTACCTGTGTTCAAAACTGAACGATTTGACGGTGGTTTTCGGAAACACTTTCTCGATGTTTCCAATTCCCATCTTTTTTAACTCGTCGACCCTCTGGGCGAAATCCGCAATTTTGTCTTTGGAAGCCACCAGGAAAAGCTTTTCAGTGCCGGTGTGGGTATCGAGCTGGAACCAGTTATCTCCATCAGGAATTGAAAGCATCTGCCCGCCGGCGATCCGCCCCTTTTCCATGGCATCTATCTTACCGGCGCTATCCTGAAAGACCAGGTAAACAAAGGCGTCCTTATCGATCTGGGTCTGCAAGCGGAAATAATCCCCCGATTGCATCTTGCCGCCGGGCTCGACCTTAAAATCACGGTACTCCGGTTTGCCGCCCCTGAATCCGGTCTGGGTTCTGCCCTGCAGCAAGATCTCGATGGAATAGGGCTTGCCCGGGCTGACGCCGTCTTTGTCCCACATCACGAAGATGCCAACGCACATCACCAGTACTGCAAACGCCGCCACCGGCTTGAGTCCAAACCCGGGGCCGAAAAAGCCGGAAACAGCATTACCGATCCTGTCCCAAAGTGAATGGGCTTTGCCTTTATCAATGGCTTTCTGAAGGCCGGCGACCACCTCCACCGGTTGACCCTTCAGACTTTCTGCCTCCTCTTCGGCCACGCGGATATCCATCACGAGGTCCAGGCAATGCCGGCATTCGTGGATATGCTCTTTGACCTTTTCAGCCTCCTCCGGAGCAAGCTCGCCGAAAGCATAAGCCGTGGCCTGATCCGTCATCGGGCACTCGCCGCCGGATTTATCGTTTTCCTTCATAAACGCCTTTTTCAGGCTATCCATCAGTTCATCGGCCATCGTCGTCTCTTTATCCCGGCATACTAATTGAGAATGTCGGTGTAAACCAAGTTGTTTTTCCGCATGACCTTTTCAAGACACCCCCTAAATTTGGCAAGGGAACCGGTGCCTTCCCGGGTAAACTGTTTCTTGAGCGCGCCGACCTTCTTGTCCAATTCCTTTTGGTCGGCTCCCTGACCGCCCACCATCCGTTCAGCCATCTGGTTGTAGGCGAGCCCCTCCAGGTGCATTTTCACAAGGTAGGCGTCACTGGGCGCGGACTCAGACAGCATCAGGAGCGATTCGTGGATGAGCCGGATCTTTTCTTTTTGCATCAGCCCCTGTTCGGGGGATTCATCACCAGAGACGAAACCATCAATCTCATGGTCCTTGTCACTGACATTCTTGCTGTAAGCGCCCTGGCGGTTGCCGCGCCGGACATTATCAAGAATCCGGAAATTGAGGACCTTGAAGAGGTAGGTTTTCAGCGTGGCGAGACCCTGAAAGTCGCATATCGCCTTGGCATTCAGGAGCTCGACCCAGAAATCATTCAGGATGGAAAGGGCTCTGTCTTTGTCAAAAGAGGGGATTCGCTTGGTCGTGAATGCCAGAAAAAAAGGATGGTACTTGTTGTAGATGCCAAGGATGGCTTCGTTGTTGCCTATGCGAAGCTCCTCACACACTTCCCGGGCCAGCATGAAATCCGCTTGGTATTCAGATGAGACCATATCGAGTGTTAATTCAAATTAACGACATTTCCGTTTGAGAGGGTAGACCCCGCGCCCTCAGTCTCACCGCCCCTGCTGACCCCGCAGAAACACATCCAGGGCCTCTATGACCACACCGGTTATATCGGTGCCATTTTCACGAGCATAAATCTCAATCCGTTCAGCCAAAGGGCAGGGGATTTTGATGGAAAGCTCCTGGGTCGGGTCGGTACACCCGGCAATAGTGGGTTTCTTGGGCATCTGGTGCGTCCTTAATCAAAGGTGCGGATCTCTGGGTGCCCGGGTGGGCAGGGCGACCATCTTGCGAAAGGGAACTATACCCGATTTTGGGACCTTGCTCAAAGAGTTCTTGGCGCGGTGGCTGCATCCGAAGGACCCACCCCCCATAAAACGCCAAACGACGATCACCACCAGACGATAGGCTTACCAGCCGCAGCCGATAAATTTGGCGATTTTCAAAAAAGGACACCATCATAACGCCGGCAGGCGTGCAAAACTTATCCGGTGGGAGAGCCGATTCGGCCGGCGCCAAAGAAAGGCGCCCAGACCGCCTGTAGTCGCGCAGGCTGCGCTATTGTTTTAGCAACAACACAATGCTTGCACAAGAAATGAGGGCGATACGGAGCGTTTGGCGGGCTCTCTGAATTGACCGTATTGGGAATGCAGATTTACGGTCTCGGCCGCTGGCGACAAAGCAATCGATTTTTCTGCGAAAGGTGTAAAAATGGGTTGCAGGCTGTAACTTTTGGCCGGCCCGAGGTTCTATCAGGTTACACTCATCGAGTTTGCTGAGTCCCCTAACCAGCAACTCACTCCCTCCTAATCGAGCCACCACTGCCCCTGGTGGCTCGACCTCTTTGGTGACGTTCACATGACTTGTGCAGGTGATGATTCTTGCGCCGGCCCGAAATTCAAATCGGCGCCGCCATCATAATCTGTCTCAGCCTGGCTCGACCGGCGTCCTGCTCCTGGGGTGATCGGCGCGACCGTGTGCCATGTCCGAGCCAGGTCTTTCTCAGGAACGGTGGCCTGTGGTGAGACGAGACTTTCACAAAGATTGAACTTAAGACTGGCTGGAAGACCGGTTTTCTGGCTGATGGGAACCCTGCCTGAAAGACCGAGACTTTCACAAGAAAATGGATTTGGTCCGCAGGTTAGGAAACCGGTCTATCAGTCTTGTTTCAGTTTCCCGTAGTCTCAAGAAGATGGTCTTTCAGATCATCTTCTTAAGAGATCATCTACTTAAAGACTTCATCTACTTATATGTCCCAAATTTTGCCCACTTTGGTGTCGAAAGTGGTTATTTTTTGCCCACTTTTAAGTGGTAAGTGGGCAGATTTTGACCACTTCAAACCGGTCATTTTTTGCCCCCTTCAGGTTCAAAGAAAACGGTATCTCGAAAATAGGTCTCCACCCGCTTACCATTTTTCATCTCCCATGTCCCAAGAATGAATACCGTTTGCCCTTGCGTTTTTCCTTTCGGAACCATTGGTTCAGTTTCCACGATGCCATTTTCAACAAACGACTGAATGATTTTGTAGACGGTATTCTTGTGCATCCCGCAGGCCTTGGCTATTTGCCTGTAGGTGGAACAATATGCGAGAAACCCGTTATCGAAATAGCGTTCCTTGATCGGATATTCCTCGGTGTCTTTCCATTGATCCCTGACGACATTCACCCAGAGCCATTCGTAGACAATGCCTGGGCCTTTGAAAATCTCCCGGTATGATACATTTCTGACGAGACCGCGTTCGGTTTTCAGAAAATAATCATCGCCGTTTTGGCGTTTTCGCTTTTGAACGGTTACCTTGGCTGCACGTTTCTCTGGCGTCGGTGATTCGGATTTCTGCGGCAGTGGTTTTGCTGGACTATCATGCTGAGGGACTTTCTGGGGCTTTGGCTGCGGTTTCCATGGCGCCGGCTTCCTGCCAGCACGCATGTCTCGCATCAGTTGCCAGAGTTCTTTGGTAATTTGATTTGGCTTTCGGTCTTCACACTTGTGGTCCCGACTGTATCTGAGTTCCTCGTCGATTCGCGACAATAGTTTCGAACCATAAAAATCAGATACGGCCTGCCTGTTGGATATCTCGCCGGTTCCGTAATCATAAATCTCAAGTTGCGTATTTATTTCGCGAATGGTTTCGAGAGCCTCTTCCATGGTCGGCTCTTTGAAACTCTTTTGGTTATCCAACCAGTCAATCCATCCGAACCATACTTCATCAGAAATTTCCTCTTCCTTGGGTCCTATACACTTTTGCAGTGTGTCAGGACCGATGGGCGTTTCTTTGATAAGATTTCCGCGTCGGTCAAAATGCACCAGGCTGAAATCGTCTTTATATTTACGGACCTCGGGGTCCGGTGATCTCGAAATTTCATCATATCTCTCACATGAAACAATCGCTCCATTGCTTCGCCTTACTCCCAATTCTTGATATTCGGCTTCCATAGCCTCCCCTTTTTGCCTCTCGCTTATGAAATTGGGTGTGGGTGGAGGGTGGAGAGGCACCCCGTTCGGGCTGGTTCATGAGGCCGGTCCTAACCCACACCCATTCAATCATTTACCGCGACGGGCGCGGATAGCGTGGACCCTTGGTGGGTTCCATTTCACTCATCGGAATGCCGTCGGGCACCCCTGTGTTTCGGTTCAACTGGGCTCTGATGTGTTCCTTGAGCTGGTAAAGGTTGAAAGTCAGAAGACTGACTTCGCAGTTTTCCAAGCGCTCGTTGAACATCGTGCAGCCGGTAAGCAAGCACTGCTGGTTGATCAGCGGGCAGATTTTTCCGGTGAGATTATGCATAGCGTTTCACCCCCTTACCCGTGGATTTGATGGCGCCGGCTTTTTCGGCGGCGGCGGAAAGGGTGAAACCTTCGTCGAGATAATTCTTGATACTGCGGATGATCTCCACCTGCTCCTGACTGAACCTTCGATAGGCCCGATCACCGGACACCACTCGGTCTGCCTCAGGGATATAACCCCGAGCTTCCCAGTTGCGGATTTGTTTTTGGGACGCGCCGGATAGTTTGGACGTGTCGCCGATGCTGTAAGTTCTGTTTTCGTTCATAGGAATAATCCTCCTGCTTCAGTAATTTTAGGGCTGTGAAAAATCGTGCCCTCCTACCGTTACGGAGGTTAGTTTATCCCAAGGGAGAGCAGATGTTTGGCTAAGAGAAGATCAATGCCTTTGGGCGTGGACCATATTGCGCGCGTACCATGAGCCTACGTCAAAAATAGGAACAGAAACTGTAAACTTGACAAATTGTAACCATTTTTGTACCAACTACTACTCGGATAAACCTTCTTCAGCGCCTTAGGGAAAACTCCATTTGCCCTTTTCCGTCATTTTTATAAAGGCCTGAATCCAGTTATTCGAAACACTTCTAAACTCCTGCCTAACTCTGACATGGCGGATGGAGGATTTTTAGGGATATGAAATTTTAAGGCGTTTATAGTAATCCGCATATAGTATTATCCTCTTTCTAAAATATCACTTTATCACTTATGAGTGTGTTCTCTTATGGAGATTCTGGTGGTTGACTTGGACGGCACTATCTTGCAACACGGGCAACGAGTTGTCAGTCCGGAGATTAGTGCTATATTTTCGATTCTTCAAAATAGAAAGCAGTTAATAGTAAATTCAGCACGCCATCCTGAAGCCATAAGAACGGCCTTGGGACCTAAAGTAAATTTTGCATCTTCGATAGCATTAAACGGTGCAGTTCTATTTTGCGACAATTGGAATTCCCCTTATGTTCTGAATGGCTTCAAGCCTAAAGAAGTCAGCTCAATAATTCGATATGCTAAGGAGACCTTAGTATCTCTATGTGTATTTACATTGGATAGTTGGTACGTTTCTCAATTTGACAATTTTATAATGGAAGAGTCAGTTATTACAGGCATGACTCCAATCTCAATAGATCTACTTAACACTCAGGAGTTTGATTGTTACAAAATTACAGCTATATCCGAAAACGAGAAATTAGATCTATTTAAATGTAAATTGGAGGCATTTCCAAATATAATTTCCGATCTTTCAAAATCTAATTATCTTGAGATCTCCCCACGAGGAATCGATAAGTCTACTCTTATACCTAAATTTATTTCATCAATAGGGGAAAAAAGAAACTCTGTGAAAATTCATTTCTGGGGGGACTCATATAACGATATCCCATGCGCACTTTATGCTGATTATGTATACTCATATAGTCATTCCCCAGAAGAGCTCAAGGAATTATCGAATAAGATCTTTAACATCAACAACGGCGTAGATATTTTGAAATTTCTTAAGGAAATATTAAGCAGCTGGACGATTAGACCCTTGTAGCCGAGTAGCATATGCTAATATTTTGTTAAAAACAAAAATTGAAAAACTCGTAAAAAAGTAATTTTCTAGCAAAAGCGCCAGGTACGCCAAAAAAATACTCTTCACATCAATGCGTTCGCTTTTCGATTGTTACGACTTTTCGAGAGATTCCAACTTTTTACAAGACCATCAAAATTGATGAATCCGTAAAAAGACGAAATTTCTGATTTTGTGATTCGTAACCTATTGAAATAATTATGTCCGAAATTTTTAAAAGTGCATTTTTCGGACTTTTTACGAGACTGTCAAAATTAAAAGATGAAAAAATACCTAAAATGATTTCGATAATCATTAGAAAATCCTAAACTTGGTTTCGAAATAGCAAAAAATGGTATTAGTTCTGTATAAGAATTTTTGTTGTTGATAGGGTGAACAGCCCATATCGCTGAGAGATACTTCCCCGTCTGCTTAGGCAGACATTTTTAAAGCAGAATAGCTCGAAAGGCATTTTTCCCCAGATTAAATGATAAGCGACTCCATTTACCCCATAGTTAGTTGCGGGGGATATCGAACAAAGCAGCAAAAGACAAAACCCACCGGTTTGGCAATCTGTATGGACTGCTGGACGAGAATTTTCTCAAGTGGAGCTTCTGGCAATTCAAGAAAGATGCCGTCCACAGGGTCGATCGGGTGAACTTTTTCGAGTACCAGGAGAATCTCGACGAAAACATCTCGGACCTTGTCGAACGTCTGAAACAGAAGCGCTATCGAGGCATGCTGGTCAGGAGGCAGTACATTCCCAAAAGAAATGGAAAATTGAGACCGCTGGGAATTCCCGCCACGAGTGACAAGGTACTGCAATTTGCAGTGGCCAAGATTTTGGAAGCCATTTACGAAGAGGATTTTCTATATGTAAGCTACGGATACAGGCCGGAGACAGGTAGCAGGACGCTGTCCGGGACCCGACCCGAAAGCTGCAGTTAGGGAAATGTTCTTTCATAGTAAAGGCCGATATCAAAGCCTTCTTCGACAACATCGATCATAGTTGGATGATCCGTATGCTTGAAGAACGCCTTGATGATGGGGCGTTTCTGCGATTGATTCAAAAGTGGATGAAGGCGGGTATTTTGTATATCAGTGGCGATGTGACCCACCTGGCAACGGGAACGCCTCAAGGGGGTGTTGTATCACCGGTTTTGGCGAACGTATATCTTCATTACACATTGGATTTATAGTTCGAGAAAAGAATCCAACGGGTGTGTAATGGAGAAGCACTGATCATCCGATATGCGGATGATTTTGTATGTGCTTTTCAGTACCAACAGGATCCGGAGCTGTTTTATCAGCAGTTCAACGAACGTCTGGGTAAATTTGGATTGGAGGTCTCTCCTGAAAAGACGAGGATTTTGCCGTTCAGCAGGAGAACGCTGAATCTGAGCGGAACATTCGACTCTTTAGGATTTCAATTTCGCCGTTCACTCAGCCGAAATTTGAAACCAATTACCGTAATGCGAACATCGCGGAAGAAACACAGGGCCTCAATCGCCGCATTTACGGAATGGATCAAAACGAAACGCAACCGGAAGATTTCCGAACTGATGACAACCCTAAAGTCGAAGTGCCGTGGGTACTGGGACTAAAATGGTGTTATCGGTAATTACGGCAGTTTGAAGGCATTCTATTGCCAGACGGAACGCATACTGTTTAAATAGCATAAGCGGCGCAGCCAAAGATTAAGCTACAACTGGTCCGGATTCCAGGATCTCCTGAAGCAGTTTTTGATGCCGGCACCGAGTATAACTGAAAAATACCCGAGCAGGCAGCTGAAACTCTTTGTCTAACGCGTGTCAGTGCATAAGTGAGCAGATTCAAAGAGCCCGGTGCGGCAATACCGCACGCCGGGATCTGCGAGGGGGCGGTTGTGTAACTGGCCTTTCTATCTTGATTCTTCATCTCCAACCAGGCATCTACTACTTGAACAGCTGGATAGGCATGTTTATCGCTGGTATGTGCCTGTGAAGGTGGCGGCCGGCCATTCGTGTATTATGCTTGTTGAATTCGCTAATCTTTATAGTAAGCGCTAATCCAGTAAAGCTCTCGACTTTTGCTTTTTGATATGTTGACATCAAGTTTTTTTAGCCCAATTCCTGAAAGTATCGTTTCGACATCCTTAACCGAAAGATAAGTTACTTCCCTCTCCTCACCTGAGGACATCATGTCTTTACTTTTTTCTATGCCTTCTCCCATTTTGGTTCGGACATAGAGTATCCCCCCGGGCTTCAGAACTCTTTTCATTTCTTGCAAAGCAACTAGCATGTCTGAACGATCCATCTCGTGTATCAGACCGTGAGCCCATACACCGTCGAAATCAGCATCCGGCAGAGGCAACAGTCTAGCGTCAGCATTTATGAATTCAATCTCCGGTTGTTTCTCTCTGGCTATTTCGATAAGGCCTGCCGAAAGATCTACACCTACGATTGACGCTCCAAGATCACGAAAGCTCACACAGTCCCGACCTGCGGAACATCCCACATCTAAAATTTTTGGCATAACTGGCAGGTATTCAATGAATTTCTGAATGTCATCCGGTGAACCGGAATTTGCAGTCTTTTCTGCATATTTTTCTGCAATTTTGTCATACTTCTCGACAGCACGGCGGGTCCTATCGTCAAGATTGTCGTAAATGTTCATAATGGGCTCCTTTCATTTAATTTTCGGTTGTCCAATCCACTGGCGTCATGCTCAGTTGCCAAGGCCACGGCGCATGACTTGTTTTAAACTGAACTAGTAATGAGTAAAGGCCACCGAGGAAATCTGCTTTTGACGAGTTTAAACGTAGTCGCTCGAGTGCCTCTAAAGCAACAAGGAGGAGATGTTCTACAGTTTCGTGGAAATACCGCGTAGCGAAGATTGTAGGCCTTTCACATTTGTAAAAAAGCCGTCTTGTACCATCACGGAGGCAGCGAAGTAGTATCGCATAGTTAAGCGCCTCCTCGCCAACTCCCAATTGTCGTTCCATGAACCGTTGTGCTATCTCATATGTAGTTCCCACTACTTCAAGAGTAAAGAGATGAAGAAAATCATCTTGTTTGGTTGTCAAAGAATGTGCAGACTCGAAATCGATGCTATAAATGCAATTCTCTAATTTTTCTGAGTTGGACAAACTATCCAGCAGCGCAAGTCCCGCGCCTGTGTCGGTCCATTGCCAATTCGTCGGGCGCAGATAGTCTCCAACTGATTCTGCGATGTCGCAGTAATCACACACGCCACCATCGGAAGTCGGCACTTGAATGATAAAGTTCTTCAAGGTAGCATCTCTGAACGCAACTTGGACTCGTTGGGACAAGAAGTCGGCAATATGATCTACTTCGTCTAATAAGCCTCCGCTGGGTTGAACATTCGACCACAACTGAAGATAGTTGGTAGCCTCAATTAGTTTTCCCTTGAAATCGTAATCTTCGAGAGAATTCCCTTCTGTACTTCTCAGCGCATTCTGCACTCTTTCACTTTGAAACTGCATAACCATTCGTATCGCGGCCCCAATTAAGTCATGTTTCGTCAAATAGGCTTTAGAGACCGTTCTTTTGTCTGGGTGGACGCGAATGATATGATTCAAAAGCGCTAACAGATCGTATACCCGGATTCCCGGCACGTACTCCATACACACGGTGTATTCGCTCGATTCTTCAAGAAATAATTTAGGAACATTGAATGCTATCGGGCTTTCAGGTGAACCTTTTTGAGATAACACACCAAGACATGCTTTCTCAGATCTGGCTTCCAAGCAAGACGTGACACATTTAAGGACAGTCCCTTTTGTCTTGTCGTACAAAATAGAATTCAATTTTTCCAACATTGTCGGAACCCCTTTGATCAAATATTTTTAAGATCATATATGCTTCGCACGGGTGCGGCCTTTTCTCTTTGGACGACACAGAATAAAACGTTTTTCGGTTATAAGGTGGAAAGACGCTTTTTCTGACGAGACCGTGTCCCAACCCGGATTTAAATATGTGATTCCGCGTGACCTCATACAATCGCGAAGCGCAGGAGTAGTGTCCGCCAGCGGTATCCCTTGGTCTTTCTTAAAATCTTCAACCTGGTCTAAGCAGGTGTCTGAAGCGATTGAGGCAATTTTAGATTCCTCTGCAAGGACATAGGTCGGTATGTCATAAGCCTCTGCGAGTTGTACAATCGTTAGCGTGCCCGTCGTATTGGTAAACATGATACGTCCATCGGGCCACTCAAAAATCGCATGAGCACCAATTAGAACCTTTGAGACACCTCCACGATCCATCAGATATGCGACAGAGGCATCTGGTATAATCTGTATGCAAAGACCAAATTTGCACACCTTATCTGACAGAGAAAGGGCATCATGCAATGGGGATGGCGATTTATGCCGTCTTTCGCAGACGATTAGCTCGATATTATTTCTCTCTGGATGAGCTTGAAGAAAACGGCCAATCGCATCAACTACTCTGGTGCTTTGTGAGTAGATCAGCAATCGATCTCCGGGTTCGATTAAAGTAGCACCACGATTTGCAATCTCTATTTTGATGGCCTCTCTTTCAGATAGTAGGACAGTTGCCTTTTCTCTGATCTCAAAAGTAGAGCGAGAAGACGACTTGAACCAGGACGGAAATACCTCTTCCTCAAGGTGTTTTAGCACTTGATAGTTTGGTCGGTGACTGACTAGAGTTCGTAGGGCGCTTCCCAGGGTATTCTCAATGTTTTCGAGTGTAACATCCGTGTCCAGAAAGCGGACGATCTGTCGCAGAATTCCATCAACTACCCTGCTTTCTGTGGGTAGGCTACCTGCGCCTATTAATTCGCGTAGAAACGGTGTAGAGTTCCATTCACTGATACTGCCAAGTCCCCGCAGCGCAGTCGCGCTCTCGAGAAAGAGTCGGTTGTTGATTGTTCTGAGATAGTCAGTTGCGTCCGATTCAATGATGTGTAGGTCTTGACTGCCCCAGTACGCTTTCGCACTTGGGGAGGGCGCGAGTTGGACCGCAAAGGATTTTGGCATGAATTCCGATAGTTCCCTCTTGAGTCTTCTGTGCAACGTTTTGAAATCAGGATCATCGAGACTATAGCCAAGGAAGAGTACAGTTCCTTGCGCGCATAGTACGCGGAGAAGGCTTGAGACAACCGGTCTTTTTGTGAAGATATCTTCGTAATCATTAAGAGTGGCCACAATTGTATCAGGACGATTGATTGTGCCGTGGAACTTCACCACCGGAACGCTTGATGGCCTGAAGATAGGTATGTCGCTGTCTTGTACAATTACATGGAAGTCCACATGGGATTTCTGTAAGGCTTCTTCTATGTAAAGATCCCAATTGGTCGTAATTATCGCCGATAATGGAAGCTTTGCGATCTCTATGTGAGCTGGAAGCGGGTTTGTTGCGGTGGTCGGAATGTGTTCGCCTATGAAGTCAAGAAGCCCACGTCGGCCTTCATGAGTGAACTTCATGGTTAGTGCTTCAACTAACGAACTTTCGTCCGTGACATAAGTACGGGAGTTCCGTAAATGGGCGAGCAACTGCCCACCCGTCGGAAGACCGTGGAACGTCTTTCCGGATGTATCCGTGTAAGTAGTAGAAATCCCGCTACCAAGAAAAAGAACGCATCGTCCTTGAAGAAGTTGCTCGCAGATCGTACTCACCGCATCTGAGGGATCTATCTCCGACATAACCTTGACTCTCCGGCCAATTCAAACGAGAGGCTCATAAGTATATCATCATTTACTCTTTGATGTTAACACCGTCGATCTCTTTCCCCTGGAGGCATAGAGGGCAGGCCGTCGGAATGTATCTCTCAAATGGCGAACGAAACAAGCTCCTCAGGTTCAAGGTGGAGGATATCTCGCTGTCAACTCGAGAGCAAATAACTGCGGCCCCAACTACCTTAAGTCCTTGAGATACCACGAAAGAGGTATATTCTGACAAGCTGGATCCGCTGTATGCTATATCATCAACAAACAGACACGATGTCCCTGATTCTGGACTAAAATCCCTATGGAACTTCTTCGGGCCAGCTTTTGAACGATAAACAATTGTGAAAGGGATACCGAGGCGTTTAGCTACCGAAAATGCCAATATTGTTCCAACCATAGCAGGTCCGATAATAACTTCGATGCTGCACCAGCGTTCGGAGAAAAGACGAGTTAAACGCTCCCCCAATTCTTCTACGATAATTGGGTACCTAAGGAATGTCATTTTGCTGACGTATCCATTCCCGTGGTATCCATCTTGGAAAACAAAATGACCTTCATGCCAGCCTCCAGCTTGCTTGATAATGTCTTGCGTAGAGAGGGACAAGTCATCGGGAAAATCGTCACGCCGAAGGAGGTCTTGATTATGATTCAAAGAGTGGGCTCCGAAACCAAAGAAGTTGAACGAAAAATCGGAAAAAGCCGTCGGCCGGGCAATACAGGTGCTGCGAGATCACTGCTGAGCGATTTAAACGGACTATTTGACCGATGAACATGTGACTAATTAACCGTCCGGGATTTGTGGCCCATGAGAAGAGGACTACACCAAAATCGCTGTGTGTCAAGAAAAGCTCTTGTCAATTGGGGGTCGGCGATAATATTTCGAGCGTGCTACCAACCTTGCGACACCTCGCCCGGTTGTGATTCAAGAGGCATATCAAAAAGAGTGGTTCCGTGGATCTATATTCTGCAATACATGAATTCATGTGCGCGGGTTGCCGCGTTCTCATCACCATCGGTTGCCTCCAATCGCTGGTCTGAAAAATATTTTTTCGGCTGCTTGCCTATTGAGACAAATGCAAGAAAACAGAGAATTGAAGGATGGGCTCCAAGTGTCGTTGTTGACAAAAATATACCTATACTGCTCAAATCGACTATATTTCAGAACCACCCACCCATCTGTTGCTAATTGGCGCGTATAATGTAAAAAACATTTAACGCCATGTCAATAGACTAATTGATATTATTTTCAGCTTAAACAGTGAGATACGTGCCTGGCACACTTATCACAAGCATCTATTGCTTGCTTAACTAGTGTCCGTCCAGAAATTGGCCAAATCAGCCGTGGCCGAGCGTGGCCCGGCTGTAGGACTTTGCCCGCCTGGAAGAAAATCCCAGGCATGTGTCACTAAAATGTAGTCTGCGCAAAAAATGGCTCAGTTTAAAAACACCTATCCACACCGAGCAGTTAAACGGGCGCCGCGATACCGGCTAGGCCAATTGCTTTCGTGCGATCGTAAGCAAGTTGGCCGAAACGATTGCCGACCAAACGTATCTCTTAAATCCATGCCAGCCTTTCCAAATGCACCGATCTAGGCCAAAACAACGCTTAAGCCAGGATATGCCTGACTCGATGCCAGCTCGAAAATTGCGCAGTCGCCTGAATACGTATGTGCTGCGGAACATATCGGTTTCTTTCAAGCCACGCTTTTTGGCAAAACAGGCATCATAGATCCCTGCTGTACCCTCACCGGATGGACACGGTGCCGATGCTGGAGGACGCCTATGCCTTGTGTGAGGCGTGCGATCTGTTCGCGCCCCTGAGCAAGTCTGTGAAGGTGGTCAAGGGCGGAGAGATGATCGTGCACTGAAAGGTGGGCAGGGTACACAGAAAACAGGGCACAGTAGGAATGAGTCAGAAGTTCCTTTATGACTGTGCTGATAACGGCCCCCATCAATCATAGGAAAAGGCGGTTCAACTGACCATTTTTAGGGAATTTAAAACGCAGGGAAGAAGATCCGTTGTTTTCAGCAAGGGACAGTCCTTTTTGGCGATAAAGCGGTATCGGCTAGATATCAAAATATTTCTGGCAAAAATGATAATTGCGATACATTGCAGATAAGTTCAACGCAAATATATGCGGCTTGATCGCGGAATGTTATTGTTGAAATTAAGTGTTGTATCGCCAGAATCCTGTCGCTCTCACTTGACGTTGGAACCCTTCGGCGTGGCCCGTTACGCAACTTTCGAGCCCTTCGGCTGGTTTGTGAAATCCTCCGGGATCAGGTTCTGGGTGAGCTGGAAAAGGCCTTCGAAAACGTGGCGTCGCAATTCGACCTCGACCATCAATGTCTGATTGGGTTCGAAATAACGCTTAAGCGAGGCAAAAGTGCCACGGTGCTCCGCAACAGTATAACACGCTAAACCTTCCGATGGGCGTGCTGCAATCCGAAAGCCGAACTTGCCCGCCAACTCGGGTTTGCCGAGCCAGTCGTTCATTACGTCGTAGTCGATGTAGTATGTGAGCCTGCCGGGGTTCAACAGGTTTCGCTGACGGTCGACGAAAAAGCCGGGTGGTAGATGGTTCGGATCATAAGAGGGCCCTGCGGTAAAAACTACGTCGTAGTCATTAAGCTCATTCCCACGGTCATCCGTTAATCGGATAACAAGCATGCAATAGCGATTAGTTGTGAACTTACGTTCGAAAACGAAAAACTCCCGTACCGTCTCTTCATTCTCATCCACTTGGGTCTGCGCTGTGAGCTTGTCCAACTCTCCTGTCAGGCGCTTGTAAGCCGTTTGGTTTGTCACTTCTAGGCAGCGGACAACCCACCGGACGGTTGGGTGTGTGCCGTTGTCATTGGCCTTCACGCTGCGGACGATGCCGATCGTCTCACCGGAATGGGAAAGGCCGGGGAGAACGCCAAATGCAGTTCTGGAGTTGCGCCTTTCCTTGCTCAGCCTTAACCCTCCGTCTGTTTGCACCAACCTGATGAGTCCGTAGTTCAAGTTTGCAGCGGCGACCCGTACAACTCCGTCTGAGCCCGCTTCGTCGGTATATGTATTGAGGTGGTCATACAATGAACGGTCAATCTTCTGCCCTGTGAGCACGAATGGATAGAGACCTGAAACCAGACAATCATAGCCAAGCCACTCGTGATTGAGTTCCCAATTCTGCACACTACCGAGTTCCAGCCAGTCGAGCACGCCCACTCCTGGCTCGAGGCCATCTTTGATGAACTTCATTCGGGCAATTCGCCCCTTTCCGAGCTGTGCCAACGCCGAGCCATGGTTTGCTGGCGCCAGCATGATGAGATGTCCAAGGGGGCACTTGGTGAGGTTATCTCGGTAGTACAGGTCAATCCATTTGCGCACCACTGGTGCACCGGTCGAATGAGTTATACAGGCAAAACGTTCGCCTCTATCCAGTTTCGGTAGCACCTCCGCCGCGATTGCGTGCTGCATTGCGCGAGCGATATCATCTATCATCACTTCGTCCGCGAAACTAACGTACTTCGCTAGATAGATGTGTCCGACCTGGAGTCCCATCTTGGGAGATGCATTTCGGATCAACGCTTCGGGTAGCCCACCATACGTAACGGTATCGGTAACACTCCATCCGTGCACAAACACTGTCAACATACACAGCCCCCTATTATTCTCTAAACCCCGTTACGGGGCTTCTCACCCATTGCCATAGATACCGTCTTAGAGCCGCATGTCTTGAAATAATCCAGGAAAGGAATGTCGCCTCCTGCTCTCGGCCCAGATGGCTAAACAGCGAAAAAGAGAGATATTTGTCAATAGTTGTAATATTCCTATATCATCCAGATTGTGAGGTTTAGGAATGGCATTCCTCGCTGGAACACCATTCCCATCAGCTCATTTTTTCATTCAGGATTGATGCAGATTAACCTTTTTTCCTGCCCTCCCGCCACCCCTTTTTGAGTAGCCTCCGGCGTTCAGCCTCCTCCCGGCCCTCCTCGTAGGCCCAGCCCATAGCACTTCCCAGGTAAAAGACCTCTCGTCCTGTTAATCCATCTGCATCAGCCTCTTCACCAGCGGGCATCTCATCGTCCGGACCCTCCGGTTCGTCCATGTCATCGCCGGGCAAAGCCTCATCGAACTGATCCTCCATGGAATCATCATCCATGCCGCCGTCATCGCCGAATCCGCCGTCGTCGTAATCACCGAAATCATCATCAAAGTCACTCATGGTTCTGCCTCCGTTTCTGATTGTAAGTGAGTGCCTGCAAAAACCGCAACTAATTTTTGCGCCGGCCGCTGCGCTCAAAGTCCTCATCCTTGCCAAAGCCCTCACCGAAGTTTTCATACCGACCAGTATCGAACAGAAACCAACGGCCACCGAGCACCCTCAGCAGTATGTCCCAAAGCCGCTCAGGCCGCTGTAACCGCTTCTTTTCCTCTTTGGTCATGATGTCTCCTCCTTCAAAACTGAGAGCCCCGCCGGCCTCGACACCGACAGGGCGCCCGTTATTGTTTGTGGATGTATTCACCGCGCAATCAGGTCAATCATCCCTTCAATCTGCCTGACCGTAATGAAGTGCTGAAAACCGTTGATGCCGGTCATCTGTCCCAGCTCCCATTTCAGGTGCCGAAGAATGTTTCGGAATACGCACTCGATTGTGACGCCGTGGGTTTCCGCCAGCGTCTTGACCTTCTGTTGATGTTGCTCGGACAGGGCATGCCAGTAATCGTCCATGCTCGATGCTCCTTTCTCAAAATGAAAAAGCCCCCACGATCCGATAAGCCATGGGGGCTGTTGCAAGATAGGCTGGGTCTATCCCAGCGCTTCGGTGAAAAACTTCATCCAACCGGCCGAAAAATCCGCTTCCGGGGCGCCGAACAGGGATGCTTGTCTCTGGATACGCTCGACCTTACCACCCTCCCAGTGCAGGACGATTTCCTTGCCCAAGCGCTTGGCGTAATGAACCTCGTATCTCGTGCCTCCGGTGAGGCCATCCTCCTTGCTGATGAAGGCGTGTACGATATGGCAGGCCGCGATTAGCTGACGGTTCCGGCGGTAGTAACGCTCCACCATGTCCGCGTGGGACTGAATGCCGGTGAGATCCGGAGAATAGAGACGGACCTCGAAGCCCGTCGCTTTGGCTGCTTCTCCTGCCCAGGTGCATACACCGCGACAGGAACTGGTGATGATGACGGCGCCCCGGGGAAGGGTATTGATCAAATCGATGACAGACTGCCGGTCCTGGTATTTACGGGCACCGACGATGCCGATGTGAATCATGGGCTGCTCCTTTCAAAACGAAAAAGCCCCCGCAGCGGCGCCGAAAGGACGCACCACGGGGGCTCTTTCTGTTGGGTGTTAATTTGACTTAACGGGAATTGTGAAACGAGGTGTTAAATCGATTTAACAGCGATTTGCGGATTACGAGCGAACCATGCCGAGGAGGGTACCGCCGGCCCGCTCAAGGCGATAGGCTTCGGTGGCAGAGAGGCTGGATGCCTGTGCGGCCCGGGTGAAAGCCTGGATCACATGGAACATCGTGGCCCCGGACTCGTGGAAATACGCCTGCTTGATGATGGCCGTCTCCTCCTGGGTGATCTGAAACTGCCTTGCGAAGGTCTCGATGCTCCTTTCGGGATTGGCCACCGGCGTCCGGGCGCTGATGAGAAACCTATCCTGCCCATGGCGCGACTGATCCACCACCCCTCGCAGAACGTCGGGGAACTCATCCAGGACCCGCCGGCTGATGTGCTTGTACCGGCTATTCACTGCCGTCTTGGCGATGAGTCCATTGGTGCAAATGAGGCGAAAATAGAAGGCCTCGATGGACAGGGCCAAAATGCCCACTTCGGAGTTGGCGATGGAAATGCCGGGCACGATGCCATCCTTTTCAGACACCTGAAACTGCCGGTCGTACTCTGGCACCTTCATCACCATGATCTGCTGATCCAGAGAGAAGTGAACCTCGCCGGCCGGGTCGAATCCGTATTCCAGCATCTTGGTCAGCACCTCCATGTGATCTATGGCTGTGTACCTTTCCGTAAAAACTGCACGCAGGGCCTGACCGTCGAAACGGCAGAACAGGGATTGACGTGTGAGGCTTTCCCGCTCCAGCCAGTAGTTGAGGTTGGCCTGCTGCAAGTCCTCCGGGCACCGGTCCAGGTAGCTGTAGGGCACCCGCAGCCGGTTGGCCAAAAGGCGCTGAGCACTGGGCTGAACCGCGAACGATTGCCCGGCGATGGTCATCTGTTCCAGGGACGAAAAGCGCATATCCCGGATGGCGACGGTGTCATCGTAGTGGTTGGCGGATGCATTGTGAACGAGGGTAATGGCCGACTCTAACGTGCGTGTGGTCTTCATGTTACGATTTCCTTTCGTGGGTAGAACGTCATGAAACAAAAAAACCTCGCCGGCACGATACCGGGAGGGCTGATGGAACGAACTGCTACAGTGGTCAGATTGTCACGAGCTACTTGGTGCGAACTGCCATACGGGTCAGATTGTAATGGGGGCTATCACCTCCTTTCTTGGGTGGGTTTTGGAACGGAGTGCCATAGGGGGTAGATTGTAATTGGCTGAATCAGGTCGTTGACAGGAACCGTATTTGGGAGGAGACTAAAGTGAGCCCTCTAGCGGCGGAGCCCTGTGGATAAACTTTTGAGGATACTTCTTGTATAGGCAAAAATGAGGAACTCCGTTTCTCATGGAAGCCAATCTAATTATGTTACCTGCTTTGTGAGGATCTATGCAGACTGAAAACTACAGGAATTGGCTTTCCGCGCAGAAATACCAAAGCGGGACGATCGCCGCACAGATGCATAGGGCAAGTAGGGTCGAGGAGCACTATGGTGATCTTGATGCGTTGTATGCTGAGGATCGCCTGGAGGGATTGATCAGCGAACTTACTTACACTACCCAGGATCGGCGAAACAATCGGCCCAACGAAACGAAAATCCCTTTCGAAGGTGTTGCCTACAATAATTTGGCGTCATACCGCGATGCCGTAAGGCGATATCGCCGTTTTCTGGGAGATGCCCCAGGGAATGTTGGCCCCATAGATCCAGACGAGGGAGAAAGCCCCGAGCCTGAGGCCCCACCACAAACAATCGGTCTGGAAAAAGATATGCAGGCTGCGATTCGTCAGAATATAGGCCAGATAGAGCAAGGCCTTCGTATCACGGATAACGGTCGGGAACGTTCCGTTGAAACGGGCTTAATCGACATCACGGCCGAAGATACCGAATCGATCCCTGTCGTTATCGAGTTGAAGACAGGGGTCGCCGGGCAGCACGCTGTCGCCCAGATATTGAGTTACATCGGGAGCGTTATGGAAGAGGAAGGAACTGACAACGTTCGTGGTATCTTGATAGCCTCTGATTTTGACAGAAAAGCACGCGCCGCGGCAAAAGTCGTTCCCAGTTTGACTTTGATGCGCTATCAATTTTCCTTCCAGTTTTTTCCAGAATGATGTGTGGTGCACTCGGCAGCTAACATCGCTGATGATGACGTTTGCCATATGTAATCATGTAAATAATTACGCGCTTCGAGTCGCTCAGACTTTTTCTTAACGAGAATAGTTGGGTTGCATTGGAAGAACTTAAGATCGTCCTTCAATAAAGATTGTGGATCACATGATGTCTCTATACCAAAAGCTATTCAAATACGCACTGACCGAGAACAAGAGCCCTCTGGAGAACTTTCTGACCGAGGCGCTGGCGGATCTCATCAACCGAATGTCGGTGTACGATGCAGCACGATTTACGGGGGAGTGTCTTCTATCGCATTCCAGTGATGCTGGGGCCGCTTTAAAGATTGCATCGCGCCTGGCAGCGGCTGCACAGGTGAATGCAGTTAGCCAATATTCCATTAGTTTCGACGGTACCGTAAAATACCCCGACATGGCTGTGTTCGGAGATCGTCTGGTCATGTTGATTGAAAACAAGGTGGGGGCCGGGTTCACCTATGACGAAGTGGAAGATACCAACGGGCAACTCGCGGACCATGGTCAGCTGGAAGCCTACAGCTCTTGGCTTTCACGGAACCATCCGAATGCGGCACTCGTTCTGCTAACACATTCGACGCCTCCTCCGCCCAATTTCCTTACTAATCACACGACTTATGGCAAACAACTGAGGGCCGTGGTCTACTGGCCGTCGGTTTACAAATGGCTAAAACGAAACCTGGCAGGTAAGTCGGATGAGCCGATCATAGGCCAGCTCACAGATGAGTTTCTCACATTCTTGGAGGGAAAAGGGATGAGCGACATTTCAAACATGGAATTGTCTGCCATGGATATCTTCCTATCAAACCGGATCAACCAAAAGATTGCGACAGTGATGGCCAGAGCTCGGCAAGTGGCCGCTGGCACTATCCAAAGCATCGTCTCTCAAGCCAAGTCGGCAGCAAACTATTACGACGATGCCCAGTGCGTGTGGGACTGGTGCTACTGTTTGGACAGAGAACTGAGTTGGTACATCGGGTGGGGGCTTCGGTTTCCGGACGGGGCGACAGAGTGGAGCAGTTATGATCTGCCGATATATCCACAAGCCTTTATAACCATCGGCAGTGACAACATCGCCATTCCCCTCATGGGGATAGAGGTTGATCGCAGACTGCCCGATTGGCTTTGGAAGCAAAATAAGGACTACTCAGAGTGCTTTAAGATTACCAACCTGAGCGAACTATGCGCGGATGCCTCGGGGTTTTCCCAGGCATTTCTGACCTGGCTTGAACATGGGTTGAAAGAGGCAAGTTCCATTGCTTCACTTGCTTATGAGGTTCACCAAGGGCAGGAATCGAAATAAAAATCCTTTGGAACAAATGATTCAGTCCTGGGGCTAATTCACCAATGCTATTTGTGAAAGGTGTCGCGAGGGCCCAGTGCCTCACCAATAAACGATGACTTCACCGCCAGCCTGCCAAGATAGGACACCGGCCACGAAAGATACAGAAGTTTCATCGCCCGGCTCATGGCGACGAAGGCGATCCGCCGCTCCTCCTCAATGTCTCCATTGACGTTGGGCATAATCCCTTCCACCATACCGATGACAAAGACCGCCGCGAACTCCAAACCCTTGGCCTTGTGAATGGTCGATAGGGTCACCCCGTCCTCGTCGGCGCCGCTGCTGGTCCGTACCGATTCGGCATACTCCAGAAATTCACCCAGCCTGTCATAACGGCCGGCTGCCATTTGCAGTTGATCCAGACTTTCCAGCGGCCCATCCACGGGCTCGGCCATCTCGTCGGCGATGCGCTTATCAAAATCCATGATGAACCGGAGACGCTCCAGAAGTCCCGCCGGCTCCAGCCAGTCTTTTTCCCGCGCCAGATCGTCTATCAGTTCTGTTAAAGCCCGAATTCCGTGCTCCAGATGCCGGGCACCAATGGGCATCATTTTCAAAGCCGGGTACAGGTGCAGGTCACGGCTTTCCGCCCACGTTTCCAGCTCCTCGATGAAAGACCGGCCGATATACCGACTGGGCACATTGATGACCGCCTTCAGGGCATCGTCCCCGTCGAAGGTGTCGGGGTCATGGATCAGTTGCAGATATTGAAGCAGAACGGCCACCTCGTAGCGGTGATAGAAACTGGCCTCGCTTTCGATGCGGTATGGAATCTTGTTTCTTGCGAAAGCCTCTTCGATGGCGCGGGACTGGCTGTTGGCGCGGTAATGGACGGCGATGTCGCGGTGGGCATATCCCCGCCGACTCACCAGGTCCCGGATTTCGGTGACGATCTGCTCGGCTTCGTTTTCCTCGGACATCGCTTTGAGTTCGATGACGTTCTCCCCGGGCGGGTTCATCGTGTTCAGTTGTTTGTCGATTTTCCGCTCGTTATGGCTGATGAGTCTTTGGCAGGCTGTGAGGATCTGCGGCGTGGAGCGGTAGTTGGTATCCAGAATGAACCGTGTGCTTCCCGGGTGATGCTTGTCAAAGTGAAGCACGTTTCCCACATCGGCACCGGTGAAACTGAAAATGCTCTGCCAGTCGTCGCCGCACACCCACAGGCTGGAGTGATCGCCCCCGCCGGCCAACTGGTTTAAGATGGCCACCTGGGCAGGGTTGGTGTCCTGGTATTCATCCACAAGAATGTGAGGATAGGCGCGCCGGCAAGTGTCTCGCCAGTCATAATGCTCGGTCAGCATCCGGTGAGCCTCCAACAAAAGGTCATGAAAATCCAGCAGCAGGCGCTTTCGCTTCTCCTCCTCGTAGGCCTCATAAATTTTCGCAGCCGGCGCCATTGAAACATCATCTTTGTGCAAGTCCCGGAACTGCTCCCAACCCACCAGCCGACTCTTGGCCAATCCGATTTCCCTCAGAGCGAATGAAGCCGTAACCGCCTCCACCCTGAGTTTCTTGATGACCTTTTTCAGGAAATAGACCTGACGTCGACCGTGCAGCAGCCCAAAGGTCCGCCCTTCCTCCTTAAGCAAACGATGACAAAACGAATGAATGGTGGACAGCGTGACCCGGGAAGCCTGATCCATCAGCACCGGCCGAAGCTTCTCCCTCATGGCCCCGGCGGCATTTCTGGTGAAGGTAAGGCCCAGTATCCGGTCAGGCGGTATGCCCTGGCTGACCAAGTTGCCGATACGGGCGGCCATGGTGAGGGTCTTTCCTGAACCGGGGATGGCGATGACAGAAGCGGTGCCGAACATGAAGGCGGCAGCGGCTTTTTGTTGGGGGTTTAGTTGGTACATGTTGTGGGGGCTCCTTTCTTGGATTGAGGTGGAAACAGAAAAGGCGACCTGAGTGGGGGACAGATCGTCTGGTGGGTGTTTTGTGGATGGATATAGCTGGGAATATCGGAAGTGAGATCAGGGATGGCGTGACGGTTAAACTGGATTGTTGACAGAGATCGTGATTAGGTGGAAACTACAGTATAAGGGTGAGCACTGGCATCTTCATTCTGCAGACCATTGAAATCAGGGGCATAGTTATTTGTGGCAAGCAGTCCTCGGTTTGCCTGAACGATTGCCGCTATATGGGGTTTTTGTCATGGATCGACAAGAAATTGAGAGACGCGCTAGAGACATTCTGCGAGATCATGGCTTATTACAGCTACCCATTGACCCATTGAAAGTTGCACATGCACTTGAGGTCAGAGTCCATAACGCGAAATTTTCCGAGGAAGACAAATCGGGTGTTGTAACAAAGAGGGAAGGGAACATCATAATATATCTTGATTATGATGACTCACCTGCAAGAAAACGGTTCACAATCGCACATGAAATTGGCCACCTAGTACTGCACATGCAGGCAGCAGATGACTACGAGATCATTGATACTGAAGACAATTTTAGAAGTATCCCTAATTCCGATGGTAAATGGTCGAAAGAAAGAAAGATGGAATGGGAAGCAAACACCTTCGCCGCAGCCCTCCTAATGGACGAAGAGCTCGTCAGATCCGAATGGGAACACACAAAAGATCTTGGATTGCTCGCATGGAAATTCCAAGTTTCTGAAAGTGCGATGGCGATAAGACTTTCGTCATTGAATTTGACCAATGAGTTCATTTAGGTAGCTGCAAAATGATAGATAATATACCAGAAATCATTTCGGAGGTATTTAGCGAAGTACAAGAAGGATACTGGAGGCCTCAGACGTTTGAGGAATGGAAGCAAGTTCAAGTTTCAAATGCAATTATATCAGCTTGGAAAGAACAACAAAATTCGGAAAGACAACTGAGAAGGCGTGTTGCAAATTGGATATTTAGCCTCATTTCATGCCAGATCGCTGCAGTGTTTATGACGTTATTTCTAATAGGTTTCGGTATAATATCTCTTACAGAATCGATGATAAAGGTACTGCTACCAAGTGTTATTGCGGAAATTTTTGGGATGGGTTTTATCGTTGTAAAATACCTTTTCAATAATTCTGGTCATAATATTGATAAGTTAATAGAAAAACTTAGGGGACCCCAGTGAATATTGACTTAAGGGAAGCATTAAACACAATTTCTGATGTTGTCCAAAATAGGCCTGCCCCCATAAGAGAATTCGATCAGATCTACATGAAGGTCGGAGATATGGTGATACAATCAGAATATATAGCCCGTGTTTTTAATGGTTATGAGGTAGTATTTATTGGTGATGGAGATGCAATTAGTTCATGTGTAATGCATTTGAAAGAACAAAACATAATTGATTATGGTCCTTCTTCCATTCACGTATTAGATTTCGACCAGAGAATCGTAAACTCGGTAAATAAATTCGCTAGTGAAAATAAATTGATAAATGAATTATCCGCTGAGCTTTATAATGTTGCAGACCCATTGCCAATTTCTCTAAGGCTTTCAAAGAATGCATTTTATACAAACCCACCTTGGGGCGCGAGCAATGAAGGAGAAAGCGTAGCGGCTTTTGTACAAAGAGGAATTGAGGCGATTAAGGAAGGTGGGTATGGAGCTATCGTTATCGCTGATGATCCTGTACTTCAATGGACACATGAAGTTCTGCATAATACTCAAAAATTAGTAATCGATAGCGGTTTTGTAATAAATGAAATGATACCCGGTCTTCATAGTTACCATCTAGATGACGCTCCTGATTTGAAGTCATGCACTTTAATGATTAGGCAGATCAAACGTGTTGAATCGTGCAGACCAAATGTAAAATTATGTAACCATAAACTAAATAATTTTTATGGTAAAAACAGCCCTTTGATTTATAGATATATTAAAGATTTAACTGGGTTAAACTACGGGAAAGCGCATGATGGATCATATAAACTTGAACCGTTGGAGATAGATAATGACATTCATCAAGCCTGATTCTGGATTGATTTTTATGAAAGTTGGCGTTCATGATGGCGAACCTTTTGAAGAAATACTTAAGAGGAAAAGGCAAGAAATAGAAAAGGCAGGTGTCAGTTTTTGGGGGTATGGTGGTGGAACCTGTCATCCAACACACCAAGTGCAACCATTTGCAAAGCTAAAAATTGAGGAAGGCTCGAATATCTACCTAATAATGGAAGAAATACATTCAAACCATCAAGCGACCAGCAAAGTTGCATCCCATTACTCACGCAATGGTATTGATTGGGAGCCAATACCTGATGGCATTGAAGTTAGGGGATCTCGTTACGCAATTGTTCTTGATGAGATACAAGATGGTGATCTTGATATTGATTTAAATTCATACACAGTTGGGTATGGAAAAAGTAGGGGAAAAATTGCAGCAGATTACATAAAGGGAAGGGTTGACAAGGCATGCATTGAAAGAATGGGCGCGCAAGCTTCTATTAAGCCAATACCCAAGAGTCTAAGAAAAGCCACACACTTTGGCCAAATCGTCGATCCATATGCCGTATTCGTTAAATGATAGAAGGACATCGATTAATATTATGTTGAAGTTACCTAATGCTTTTTGCTGGACAAAAATGGGCGCTGAATCCGGACAATCGCTTGAAATTATCCTTAAGCGTAAAGATCTTGAACGAAAATCGAATGATGGCATATTTATTTGGGGAATAGGGAATGCATTAGGGGATGCCGTATGGAAATTTGTAGGTGACGTTAAGGATCCGATAGTGCTTTTTTCCAAAATTAAAAGCAATCCAAAACGTATTGATGTTCAACCATCTAAGGTTTTTTTATGGGAATCGTACATCGATAGGCAGAACAATATTCATGAGATTCCAAAAACTGCATTAGTGTTGAGCAGGGCTAACAGCGATAAAGTTCTAAAGAAGAAACATTATGCCTTGATTTGCAAGCGTGATAATCCGATACGCCGCGAACAATGGGAAAGTCTTTTATTTGATAATCTCAAGAACTATGATAGTCATAAAAGCAAACTTGGTTATTCGCAAGTAACTGCAATTGTAAAAACGAACGGCAATCCTAATCTCAGCGATCGAAAATATGATATCGAGTTTTCAGCCTCTTTAGCAGATCCATATTTTGTTAAGCTAATGAATCCCCTTGATGTACCACTACCAAAACTCGATGCACTTAATAAGACTGTTCAAAATGGTTCTCTAACGCTATACGAATGGAAAGAATTGGCTTCAAATTTCCATGTTGATATTGAGGATCATAATAACTATCCTAAGGTCCCTAAGCAGATGACCTTTTCAGAAATCGACTAATTTACGTATCTGAATTATATCAAATATCAATATGCTTAAAAATTGATTTTATTCAGTGTTTTCCGCCTGGTATAAAATGTGGAGTCCTTACCTTAATAGGTAATATCGATGATATCAGTATTTTGAGTTTAACTTTTGGTCGGCATAACATTTGATATGGGATATTGTCAAATCATACGATAAGTGGTTACAAGCCAAGTTAGACATTACACAGAATGGTAACTGCTCTCTATGGTTTTGCCATAAAATGGGGGATTGAATGAACTCATATCGTCCATATCAAGTTGTTTATCTCACTGGCGCGCCAGCAACTGGAAAAAGTACACTAACAGCAAATCTTTTAGATTTCCTAAGCCCTCTGAAAATTTTTGCTTATAGCAAAGTATTAGCAGATTTCATCAGCCAACGCATTGCATTTCAAGTATCAGAGGATAATCTCCG
This sequence comes from Pseudomonadota bacterium, assembly GCA_043825735.1. Classification (GTDB taxonomy): domain Bacteria; phylum Desulfobacterota; class Desulfobacteria; order Desulfobacterales; family JBDRRP01; genus JBDRRP01. Next base: position 57,349 of record JBDRRP010000069.1, read on the forward strand.
TGAACAATCCGCACAAATAATCACTGCTGATGATATCAAAGTGATCGATAATAGGCTTCTTGAATTTATAAAAAAAGAGAGGTTAAAATCACATATCATTATTGACTCACACGCTGTAACTAAGGAAAGCTATGGATTTCGCGTGACTCCTTTTTCAATGCAGATTCTAAGTGAAATTAATCCTACACTAATTATTGTTTTATATACCGAAGGATCTGTAGCCATAGACCGTATCAAGTCTAATAATCAAGGTAGACCACTTGTCTCACTATTTGAAGCAGACTTCCACACCAATTTGCAATCATCTGTTGCTTTATTATACGCCACCAATCTTGGCATTCCAATCTATTTTTTTGACAGCAATAAACCGGCTCAGGTCCTTGTTCAAGAAATATTGGCGGCTTGTGGATGTAACAAGGCTGCTCATTGACATAAGAAAAACAGGCCCTGAATACTACCGATAGTGTCCATTTGATCCGCCAAATGCCTTTCTAAGCAAATACCCGTAACATGGCCCATGCAAACAGACATTTCATACATAGGTACTATCCTGGCCTATGCCGTAGCCCGAGTTGTCTTTAAAGAACCCCTGCAGGCTTGAATCGAGATGGATTGGACTATCGTATGACAGTAACCTATACCAATCCAATCCTTAACTTCTCAATACCGCCTTTCGAAATTCATCCCACAGAAATGATGCTTTAAGATCTGGCCTGACTCCCAGCGGACAACGTCTATCATTGCGCGAGGCGCCAATTCCGGGCTCTCGCGGAATGACTTTCTCATTCCCACGGTTTTCATCGATCTGGATATACAGGCAGGGGGAATAAACGAAAGAGTTTCATCCATTCAATCGTCATGAGCGTCATCCTTTATCCATCTCACTGAAACAACACACCTTTTCCAATGACGCTCCCCTTGACGATGCCATGACGCCCCGCCTCCAAGGGTAGGCCCCGGCAGCGTCACACCACCGGGGCTCCCTGCAACACCTACCAGTCCTTGCAAGCATCCGCGAACTGACAATCCCCACACATCCAGCCCTTACTCGGCATGAATATCCTGGCCTCGATACCTGCCAGCACGGCAGCCATGACCCTGGCGAACCGCCGCCGCTGTTCCGCCGTCCGGATCGTATAGTGCTGCTCGAACTTGGGTGTCTTCAGCTTCCGAAGCACATCGAACCGGCAGTACACATCCGCTGTGGGAAATACGTACCGGTTGGCGGCCAGAAGATACGCATACGAGGTCAGTTGAAGATCCTCATCCACGGTGTTCTGAGCATAAGGGTTCTTGGCCGTCTTGTTGTCCACGGCGATGACATTTCCGGCGGCGTCCTTCAGCAAAAGGTCGATGATGCCGGTGACCGCCATGTCGAGGGGCTCACCATCCACCGAATAAAGCCGTGCCATCAGCGGCAGCTCAACGCCGATCACCGTGAAGCCAGTCATGTCGATGCCGTAATAGAACGCCTCCAGCATCTTTCTGCCCATGTCGATGGTGCCATCCAGATCCGGGGTCTGCTGTTTGTAAATGATGGGCACGTCCACCCGATTCAAATCGACGGTCAGCACCTCGGTGAAAACGTCCTGCAGCTGCCACAGCGGATCAGGCGCTCCGTTGTCCATCAAGCCCCGGTGATACCGCTCGATGGCCGTATGGATGGCTGAACCAAATGGTAGCGCGATGCTGATTCTTTCCGCCGACCGCTGCTCGACGTACTGGAACTGGTATTTGAGCGGGCAGGCCAGATAGGTGAAAACCTGGCTGTAGCTGACGTGAAGCTCGGATTGAAAATCGGCCAGTGCTTGCTTTCTGTTCATGATGGTCTCCTTTTCTGAGGCAATGAAAAGGGGAAGGCCTTTTGGGGCCCTCCCCTGGGATGGATGGGATTACCGGTTTTGCAGGTAATCGATGAGGCAGGAGGCGTCGGCCCGGGTGATGTGATCCACCACGGAGCCATAGGTCTGAACGCAGTGCTCGTTGAGGTCCTTTTTGGTCATGCCGGCCGTCTGCATCAGACTCATAATGTACTTGTACTGCTTGCCGGTGATGCGGTTGCCGCCATTGGATTGACCATTTGCAGGAGGCTGATTGGATCGGCCGCTGGCCTCGCGCTTCTGCTGGCCATTGGTGGCATTCTTGTGAGAACCGCCGTTTTCGCCGGCGCGCGAATTATTTTCATCTTCCTGCTGATGATTATTCGCCCCCGGCTGAGACGCCCGGGTATCCGGCTGCACCTGCTGCCGCGTCTGCCCCGGCATATCCTCCAGGTCCTGGGTGAACAGCTCAGAGAGGCCGGCAACACGAAGGGTCGCATCGATGTGTGCGGATTTCTCGGCCATTTTTAGGCTCTTGTTGATGTCCCCGCTGTCCTGGGCGATACGCCTTGCCCCGGTGCCCTCGGCCGCCACGAAACCGCTACCCGTGTGCAGTTCACACTTGAGAAGGATGACCTTCAGATCCTCCCCGCGAAGGGCGGCGCTTTCGTATTCTTTGAGGTTCGGAAACCTCGGAATCAGACCCAGCATGCCGCAGATTTTCTCGGCGCCGGGCTTCCACAAAGATGGTTTGCTCCAGTGCCTGGGGTTGATGCACTCGTGAGCTTTCCCCTCGCTGGCCAGCCGGCACTTGTCCTTTCCGACCACGTGGATCTGGCCATAATCGATACCGAGCTGGAGGTTTGATTGAATCCACCGGAGCAGGGCTTTCCTGTTGTCTTCACGGCGCTCCAGGGCCTCTGAGAAGCGCTCCACGGGCATATCGAGCGGCGCCGCGGGGATGAGGCCGGGCACGGTAATTCGCCGCTCCTGCAAGGTCTCAGGCGGAAGTACTTCTGCATTGTTGATGTGTCTGGTCTCTTGTCTTTCGTGGCTCATGATGTCTTCTCCTTTTGCAATTGATGGGGTTCAAAAACACGAAAAGCCCGGCAAGCACTCAGGCACACCGGGCTTCTCTTTTGGGGTGGATGTTGTAGGGCGATTACCGCCAGTAAAGGCCGGTATCCAGGTCCAACTGGGCCTCCTCGCGGCTGCGGTAATACCCGCTCTCACGGCTGTAGGGGCCGCAGTTCGGGCAGAAAAAGCCGACGTAATAGCCGGCCGCGCTGCGATGGACACCGATATGAAGCTCGGCGCGGCATTCACAGCAATTGGTGACGACGTCGTTCACGCATTCACCGGGCAGGGTCATGTGGATCACCTCCTTTCTGATGATGAGTTTGCTGGGGCTATTTCCGGCAGGTCAGCCGGTAATGCTGGTAGGACAGGTGCTCGTGGCACTGTTCGGAGGAAGTCGAGATCTCCGTCCGCCATCCGAGGCGCGCCATGATGTCTTTGAGCCGGAAAATGGCCTCCTCGAAATGGTCATGGCCGTTGATCCGGCGGGGATTGATGACCAGATCCGGCTTGCTGATGTTTCGCCACCGACTGCCCTCGCAGATGCGGGGGATGTTCCATGTGGTATGGTTGATGGCGATTGCGACGGTCTGGGCGAACTCAACGGTCTTCATCGGGTAGGTCACCTCCTTTCGGGTGTGCATGGGTTTTCGCTGAAGGGGCAGTTGCAGCACTTGGACGGGTCCCGGCAGGCCTTGCAGACCAGTTGCCGGTCCAGGATCTGGGGCAGGTATTCGAAGACCCTTTCGATGGTCTGGGTCATCGGCAGGCCCAGAGCCCACGAGATCCGTCTCAAGGTGCTGGATGATTTCATCGAGAGTTCAGGGGTGTAGGCCATCGGTGGATCACCTCCTTTCTCGTGAACGCAAAAAGGGCGACCTGTCACAAAGACAGACCGCCCCTCTTGGGTTGGTATTGTTGGATTTGTTGGGTGCTACGGCCTACGGAACTACGTCAAACAGGGCATCGATGCCGGGCTATGGGGAATAGCCGAGTGGGTGGGAATACTGCATGATACGGGTGGTATTTTCACTTTCGCAAAAACCGCACTTGACACTATTTTTGGCCATAAATGCTTTAAGCTGCCGTAATGCTTATAGAATACGCGTTTTCCCGTACCTTTTCCCCCTTTAAATAACCGCAGGGTAGGTCCGTCAAGTGCGCTGGTCGTGATAACCAGTGATGCACTGGAGAGATGATCAGTCAGGAGGATTGGGGAAGTATGATACGGAAAGCACTTGAGGACGGGTCGTTGTGTCTGTGATCAGGAAACCGAGATTGATGAGCGTACGCTTGTAGCCCGCGATAGTTGCTCTTGATGTCCCCAGCCAGTCAGATAGTTCAGTATCCCGGACCCGCAGTTTCCGCTTCCGTCTCTGCTGTCCGATGGCGATCCGAAGCCACAAGATGAGCGCCGGCCCCATCTGCTCGTAAATGCGATGCCTGATAAAGTTTCGAGGCAGTTTGAAAGTCTGGCCTTCTGATATCGCCCCTTGGCCGGCGGTGATACGTTCCATGATGTCTGCGACGGCCCTATCCAGCATCACCTTGTTGCCGTGGCCATAGGTGAGCAGAGGCAAAATTTCCCCGGCGCTGAAAACGACATCCGATGCCGGCGACGCCTTGGCAGGATTTGGCGCTTGTTGTTCGACACTGTCTGCATCACTTCCTGTGAATGGATCGAATCTGACGCTTCTCTTGCCCGGCTCTCCGCAGGTGATGAAGGAAACCCCTACCGCCTTATCCGTGCAGGCCTGGGCTTTATTCGCGCCGGCCAAAAGATGCTTCAATGAAAATCCGCTGATACAGCCCGCCACGTCCTTCAACTTGTCGTAAGGGTCTTGCCCCTCAACCATCCCGCCAAGGTAGAAAATCTGCCCATCTATGGCCTCTGCAGCAGACTGAATGGCTCTCTTACCGGCATTATCCCAATCGTAGGCCACGATGAAGTGCTGCGTCCCGAGTTCGGTAAGCAGACCCAGGTTTTGGGCTGACAGGTTCGTGCCCAAGGTGGAAACCACTACCGGCTTATCCTGGTCCTGGAGCAGATTATAAAAGGCGAAGTAATCGAAGATGCCCTCCACCAGTATCACCGTTCGGTAGTGCTGAATGTGCCTGGCGGCCTTGTCGATGCCGTAGAGCCAGCTTCGGGTGCTGATCCCCTTTTCACCGGATTGAAGTTTGAGCCAGCGGACGCCCCGGTTATCGGTGCGCCTACCGATGATGCCTGCCACGCGACCGTTTATGTCGTGGATGGGAAAGGTTATTCGGCCGGCGAAAAAATCACCATAGTTGCGCGTGAACGGGTCCTTCCGACTGAAATCAATCTGCTGGCGATAGAACCCGTAGCCTTTTCCGCTGGGATCGTTGAGCAGTCGAAGCAGACCGGCACGATAGAAGGGCTGGAAGGTACAGAAGTCCTTATTAAACCTTGGCAGGAACGATTCAACAAGGGCTCTGCCTTGATACTGATCGTCGCTGTAAGGAGGAGCCCACCCGATGCGAAACGGGGCCACCATATCGATGTCCACGCCCCGACGTTCGAGATAGGCCACCACCTTTGGATACTTGTCTGCATCAGATAAGAGCAGGTTGGAGTAGAAGTCAGTACTCATTTCCAGGGCTTCGGCGACCACATCATCGATTTCAACCGGCTCTGCAAAACTGGCCGTGTCATCTGGCTCAGATTGGTCGCCGGGATCTGGCACGCTGGTACTGTCGCCGGCTGTGGGTTCATAGTCCTTGACGCCCAGGTAGTCAGCCCAAATCTCTTGCGCCTGCCCGAACCTGCACTTCTTCCGGAGCATGATCACGTCGTAGATGTCCCAATCGCCCCCGCAGGCGCCGAAACAGTGGAACCGGACTTCACCCTTGCCGTCGACATAGACCCGGAAACTATCCTGGCTGTCGTGGTGGAACGGGCAATAGGCCATGTATCGTTTGGTGCCGGACGGTTTGAAACGAACACCCAAGACGCCCTCGGCGAAATGGATCATCTGATCCAGATAGTCACTGGATTTGAGGCGGATGTGTTGGGGGATGTCAGATGTCATATGAAAACCTGTTAATTCAAATTAACAGCGGTTTTTAGCATAGCCACTTTCTGGTCAACTGTGAAGGACGGGGCCACTGCTGACCCCGCCGCTCTCATATTCACGGCCGGCAGAAACAGAAAAACCACTTGCCGCCGGCGCGGACAAATGGCCTCTTGTGAATCTTTGTGAATGTCTGGCTCAGCCTATCCGGTCATACATGCTCTTTATGATCCCTTGGTCCGCAAAACTGAAATACCGGTCATCGAACATGGACACGATGATATGCTCATGGATCGTAATACCGATGATGCTGGCCGCATGGATAAGCTGTTCCGTAATGGCCAGATCCTCCGGCGATGGTTGCACCTCGCCGGATGGGTGATTATGCGCGAGCAAAAGGGCACTGGCATTGGCCAGAATAGCGGGCTTCATGACCTCGCGTGGACTGACCGGCGCGGAAGAGACGCCACCTGTTGAGACGATGTTCACGCCGATGATGGCGTTTTTCGTGTTCAGCATCAGCACGCAAAACTGCTCACGATCGGACTGGCCGTGGGTCTCGATGAGGTTTTTCACGATGGGCTGGGCCTGCTGGGAGTTGGCGAGTCGATCATTTGCAAAGGGCAGGCTGTTATCTTTGACAAGGACCACGCGATAGGCGGGAATGAACCGGGATGGGTAGGATGTTTGGGCGGTTGCAATGGTCAGGGGAAGCTGTCGGTGGGCATAGGGCTTGGGTTTCAAAGGTTTGGGTTTCAATGGTTTGGCTTTCACATGGATCACCTCCTCTCGAATGGAATAGTGTATAGGGTTAGCGGGGAACCCGGGGGGCTATAAAAAATAGAAACGGATCACTCCCTCCTCCCAGGTCAAAGGTGCCGGAGGCTATAAATTTGGCGGGCTGGAAATGTTCGACCACGACTGAGGAGGCTGACGGGGGATGGCTGTCCGAGATATTGGTAGGGGCTGATAGGGGGCGATGACCACGACTGCAGGAAGCTGAATACTTTTAGCGCTTTTAAAGTAACTGTTGACAGGATCTCAGTGCTAGACGAAATTAAGAAGGATGGCAGCGGAATGGCTAAATCATTACCTTAACCGTTTGTAATCTTTAAATATAGTCGTGTTGGGCAAATGTTCTTCGGCCTATCTAAACCGAAGCAGTCAATGGATCTCAACTGAAAAACCACTCGATGGAATAAATGGGGTCACAGATCATATTATCGGGGGCTGGTCTGCATTGATGACCTTCAGCGTATAAAACCGAGGCGGGCATAGGCTGGACGTGAACCTTCTGTGGCGGCCTCATTCGTGGGACCTCTCGAAAAACTGATTCGGAGACGTAAAGCTGCTGCAATAAGAGGAGCCTGCGTGGTATGATTGCAGTGAACTTTTTGAAATAACTCCCCTATCATAAACTTTTTTGAGAGAGTTTAATTAAATACCTCAGTACCCGAAAAATCTTGAATGTAAATCAACTGAGTTATGGTAGTGATCTTTGTTCTTTTTGGGGCAATAATGAGGCTCAATTGCTGATACGTTAAAAAATGTAATCTACTGGGTCCTTATGGGTAATCATTTTTAAAAACTTCGAAGGATAGATATGAGATCAGTTTATATAGGTGACTTATTTAGTCCTTTTAGCGCAGATGAGTTTTATCATTGGGCAGAAAAAGACATACCAAATCTATTTAGCTTTGACATCATCTTAGCAATGATACCTCCTGATGATGATCCAAACATAGATACCATATTAAACACATATATACCAGAAATCTTAATGGCAAATTCAGCCGGAACACATATAGTCTGGATTGTGGTTCCGTATTCAGGAATAATTCTACTGAAAAAGATATTAAGTGGAAATATATTTAAACTTAGAGGTACAGATTTTGATCAACCAATTAATTTTGTAGATAACTTTTTTGCACCATATTTCGAAACCAATAGAAGCTATTCTCACATTTTTGAAGCTATGAAGGGGTGGCGATCAGTCGCATATTCGCGCAAACCGACAATGTCGATTGCGGCACATAAAAAAAGCCATAATAAAGGAGAACAGTTTGTCTTTCAATGTAACCAAAAAGATGCAGCAGACAATTCTTCTGTTTTGCAAATTGTACAGGCAAAATTTGATAGAGAACACAACGCTAAGCCAATTGAAGAGTTTCTGAAACAATTTTTAAGGCCGATTATGCTTTTATTCTCTATTTTATTAATCATTTCTTCCGCTAGATATATACAGCGCGCTGTAAATTTTAAATTGATAGGATTGCCACTATATAGAAGCCAGATAAACATAAACTACTCAAATATCGCTAACGCTGATTTGCTA
>JBDRRP010000070.1:0-9066 GCA_043825735.1 Pseudomonadota bacterium
CCCGCCCGCCCCCCCCCGCCCCCCGCCCCCCCCCCCCCCCCCCCCGCGAAGCGCTCGGTGTCGATCTTGGCTTCCAGGTTGATGGTCTCCACTGTGTCCGGAATCGTTGTTCCCCGCCAACAATGGCCTCGTTGAAATGCTTGACAATGAGTATCTGTAGGGGACAAAAGGGTGCCCAGGGGGGTATGACATTTTCCAATGCCATAAACAGTTTTGGACCGGCCATACACCGCGAAATCGTCGCTTGTCCGTTTTTCTGCGGTTGTTTTGACGCCATCTGCCATTGGGTTCAAGGAATAAATTGAAAGGAGGCAGTCTTGTCGCGAAACAATAAGACGCGCACTCAGCGATACGGCTGGATTATCTGGATAGTGAGCGGGGTTATCTGCTGGATCGGATGTTCTGAAGTCAATGTCGACTATACGCCTCCGGAAGGCAGTCGGGATACGGCCATTACCCATTTTTCGTACTCCGATATTGTGGTGGACGGCCACCCCTATGACCACGATATCGTTATTTCAGCCGATGGCACAGTACGGCCGTGGCAACTGGACCCAGGGAACATTGTCACCCAGAAGAATGTCTGCGGTCTGATCGATCCATCAATCCGGACCATCATTATCGGGCTCGGCACCAGCAGTCACTCAGAGTTTTCACAGCAGAGCCGGGATGCGATTCGAAATAACGGTGTCAATCTGTTTGTATCGAATACCTATGATGCCGTCCGGCTTTATAACAAAACGCCGAAGAATGACCTGGCCGCCTTTATCCACGTCGGGCACTGACCCTGGGTTTTACGACGATATGGGCCAAAGGAGCATGGGGGCGCATCATGAATATTTAAAATTTAAGATGTGACCCTCGTATTTCTTAAAAAGTATTTCGTCTATTATCCTTAATGTGTTGCTTGTGAGTCGATTGCGATCTATATTCGGCTCAGAATATGAGCCAATAAGGATTCGTGATGCCTCAGGCAGACAAATATATTTGGCACCGGTCTTCATGGCCGGAGTTTCGATGGGACCATGCAGCCCTTCTCAAACCGCTGGGCGACTGCCGTTTCCAACAGGGCACGCTGCTGGCACAGATGAACGCGCTGGGGTTTGATGCTAGGCAGCAAGCCCGGGCCGAGGTTTTGGTCAAGGAAGCGCTGAAAACTTCTGAAATCGAAGGTGAGCGGCTGGATCCCAACGCGGTGCGCTCATCAGTGGCCCGGCGTCTTGGGCTGCCCGCAGCCGGCTTACCATCGAAAAGAGACCAAAAGGCCGACGGGGTTGTCGATATCCTGCTGGATGCCACCCAGAACCATGGGCAGGCGTTGACCACCCGGAGACTGTTTGGCTGGCATGCGGCCCTTTTCCCAACAGGCTATTCCAGCCTGCACAAAATCCGGGTAGCCTCCTGGCGTGATGATCGCAATGGGCCGATGCGGGTTGTGGCAGGCCCGATCGGGCGGGAGATAATCCATTACGAAGCGCCCCCGGCCGAGCGCCTGGCAGGCGAGATGAATAAATTCATCCGCTGGTGGGGAAAAAGCCTCGCGCAGATGGACGGGTTGCTGAGGGCGGCCGTTGGCCATCTGCGGTTTGCGGCCATTCATCCCTTCGAGGACGGCAATGGAAGGATCGCAAGAACCTTAACCGAAATGGCCCTGGCTCAGGATGAAAAGCTGCCGACCCGGTATTACAGTCTCTCTGCCCAAATCATGGCGGAGCGCGAGGCCTATTACCGGGTTCTCGAACGCACAAACACGGGCGATGGCGATATCACCCCGTGGGTCCAATGGTTTCTGCAATGTATGTCCAGAGCGATGCTGAGTTCAGAAAAATTGCTGTCCAATGTAATGCTGAAGACCCGGTTCTGGCAGCGTCACGCGCAGACCGGGTTGAAAGAGCGTCAAAACAAAGTCATCAACCGCCTGCTGGAAGCCGGCCCTGGCGGCTTTGAGGGCGGGCTGACGAATCGCAAGTATGCCGGTATGGTTCATGTCAGCAAAGCCACAGCCCAAAGGGAGCTGGCCGATCTGGTGCAGAAGGGCATTCTGCGCACCAACCCGAGCGGAGGACGCAGCACCAGTTATGACCTTTGTTGGGACGATTATGCTTTAGAAAAATGAGTAGTACTCGATGTCGCAGGGAGGGCTATGCCATTTATCGAAGAACCCACCGGATATGAGAAAACGATTTTGTCTGATCTTCAAGGTGCATGGATCGTGCTCAGAGAATCGGTTGTCGAGGCAGCGGGGTTTAAAGGATGGGATCGCGCATTGTTTCACATCGATGAGGCGATGAGCTGGGAAACCGTGCGCAATCTGCGATCGATGCCGCCGCTGGTTCTCATCATCAGGAATCTATGCGCTCAAGGTAAGGCGCCTCAAGAGGTTTTGGAAAACATTCAGGAAGTCGATGCCATCCTGAACGATGTGCTTTCTAAATTCAACAAATGATGGTTTTGCTGGACACCCTACGGCAGCCCCCCCGGGGTCTCACAAAAAAGAAAGGATGTCCCAACCGTCATGCCGGACTCGATCCGGTTTCCAGAAGGGTTTTTGTACCCATCCGGACCCCGGCCTTCAGTCTTCCTCCGTCGCCGCGCTTCCACCGTAGTTTATTGGATGTCCCCTTGGATCCCCTTCACCGAGCCCCCAAGACAATCAGTCACTTTCAACGATCAAATTGTCCAACTCGTCGCGATCATCGGGCTTTATCGGGAAATGCGCGGAGAGAATTTGCCCCACTGCGGCCACCGCCTCACAGATGGCCGCGCCCTGGCGGCGCTGCCGGATGCCTTCGATGATGGTTTTAACCGGCCCCGCCCAGTGGTCTTTCGCGACTTTGTCGTTGATTCCCCTGTCGGCAAGAATCCAGACCCGTCGCTCGAATACCGAAACAAAGATCAGCACCCCGGTTTCATCCCGGGTTCGGTGAAGGCCCTCGCGGTAAAACCGGGTGACGGCGGCTTCTTCGACCTCCGTGTCCATCTCCTGCCGTGAAACAAACCACCGCTTCAGCCACGGCCATCGTCTGACAATGAAGTGGCCGGCGATGAACAGCACCGAAAAGGCGCCCATGAACAGCCACATATTCTGGCCGCCGATCCAGAACCGGCCTCCGAACCATTCGGTCAGTACAATGGCTGCCGGCATTGCAATAGCGGCGGCACCGATGACATCAGCCATGGGATAGTCGTAGCTGGCCGAAGCGATAATGGGAACGATTTCCCCGGATGTCCGCTTTTCAGCGTCCTTTACCGCCGATACGATCCGGCGTCTATCGTCCTCGGATAAAAACTGTTTGGCCAGGTCTTTCATGACAGGCCCCTCATTATTATGGTGCTCATTTTCCCCTTCATATACGCGCCGCCTACCATCCGCCGGAAGCGCCGCCCCCGCCGAACCCGCCGCCGCCACCGGAAAAACCGCCGAAGCCGCCCGAGGAAAAGCCGCCGCCACCACCGAAGCCGCCTCCCCAGTACCCGGTCCTGCCCCTGCCGTGACCGGATGACAACGGGCCACCCATGAAGCCGGCCGCGAGCCCGGCAAATGCTCCCAGAAAAATCAGCGCCAGGAGCCAGATACCGCCGGCACCGAAGAACATGCCCCCGACGACGGGCGCGAGAATGCCGCCGGCCACGACCCCCACGCCTCGCCGCAGCCGTCCCAGTATATTGATGAAGAAAAAGAACGCAAAGAATATGAAAATAATGCTGTTCATCCCGCCGCCCCGGCTTTTCGGCCTCAACGGCTGCTCCGGGGCGGTGAACTCGCCCTTTACGACGCCGATCATGGCGGCGACGCCGTCTGTCACCCCCTGATCGAAGTTGCCTTCCTTGAACCGGGGCACGATAATGTTCCTGATGATCCGGCCCGATTGCAGATCGGTGAGACGGCCTTCCAGGCCGTAGCCCACCTCGATGCGCAGCTTGCGCTCCTTGACCGCGATGAGCAAAATGGCGCCGTTGTCGAGTCCCTTGTCGCCGACTTTCCAGGCTTCCGCCGTCCGCATGGAAAAGTCTTCAAGGTTTTCCCCCTCCAAAGAGGGCAGGATCAGCACGACGATCTGGGTGGAATCGGTTCTTTCCAGATCCGCGAGCACGGTTTCCAGCTGGCGCCGGGTCGCGGCCGAAAGGGCACCGGCCACATCGTTGACGCGGCCGGTGAGCCGGGGAATCTCGAGGGCCGCGGCCACTTGGCAGACAAGCAGGGCCAGGACGACGGCGATAATCATCGTGGTCTTGTGACGACGCATGGCGACCTGTCTTTCCGTCCCGGTTCGGGGCGTGAATTAAAAAGACACCTTCGGCGGTGTCTTGGCCCCTTCTTCGGCCTTGAAGTATTCCTTGCGATCCAGTTTCAGCAACAGGCTGTTGGTGAGACTGTTGGGGAATTTCCGGATCGCGGTGTTGAAGGCCTCCACCGCCTGGTTGTAACGCTGCCGGGCAACGTTGATGCGGTTTTCGGTACCTTCGAGCTGGTTCTGAAGGTCGAGAAAGTTCTGGTTCGCCTTCAGGTCAGGATAGCGCTCCACCACAACCATCAGCCGCGACAAGGCAGACGATAACTGACCCTGGGCCGCCTGCAGCTGCTGCATGGACTCGGCATTGCCGAGATCCCCGGCCTTGACGGTCACCGAAGTCGCTTTGGCCCTTGCGCTGATCACCGCATCCAGCGTTTCCCGTTCATGGGCGGCGTAGCCCTTGACGGTATTCACCAGATTGGGGATCAGATCCGAACGGCGCTGAAGATTGGACTCCACATCCCCCCATGCCTTGAATACGCCCTCCTCCAGTTGCTGCATCTGATTGTACCCGCAACCGGAAAGAAGCACCGCCGCCGCGATGCAAATCACCGAGACCATCATCCATTTACGCATCTGCACCTCCTGTGTTTGCCTTGCCTGCCTCGAAGTGTTCTTTTTGGTAAAATGTATTCAAACCCGCTATTCGTAAGCTAAAATTCGATACGCAATTATCTACGAATTAAAGGCGCGGCCCCGTTGCCATGGCGCCGCCCGGTGCACTCTTTTTAGGGTAGATCAGCCCGTTATCGTTTATCCATTTTTCTTTCGTGTGTTTCGTGGTTTATGGTTCTTTTTTGGCAGAAAAAAAGAGATAAGAACCTATTTCTGGCTGTGGGGGCGCACCAAGCGCTATCCCATCTCCACTTTTGACCGCAGTAACTGATTTCAACCACGAAACACACAAAACACACGAAAAGTAACGCAAAGCGGCCCGTTGCAACGGGCCTGTCCGACGATGGGATGTGGCGGACACCACTCGGTGCAACCTTTTTTTGGTAGATAAGCCCGATTCGATATTTTTTATGTGTGAAGTCTGATGAACCGGTAAAAAGTTCCAACGCCCGTCACCCCGGCGAAGGCCGGGGTCCAGAAGTGCTTGAAATAACTGGATCCCGGATCTCGTTTCACTCGTCCGGGATGACGGAAAAAGGAGAAAATCCAACTTTTTACGGATCCATCAAGTCTAAGGGTTGAGATTCTTCTCCGGCTTTTACGGGAACCGGAGGCGACGAGTCCAATATTATCATCGTTGCACAAAAATCGATGCACCAAGCCATAATTTCTTTCAACCGGACACGTTGGAACCCCCTGAAAACCAAAAAAGGCATCCGCGCTTTTCTGCGCAAATGCCTTTTACTTTTCGGTAGTACCGCGGTGTTAGGGGTCACATCTTAAATATTAAATATTTTATCAGTTAGGGCATTTGGTGAAATTGAACAACTTCCCTGCTCAATATTTGATATTTAAGATGTGACCCCCATTTCCCATGCGGGCTTTACGGGGCATAGATTTCCCGTAACAGCCCGGGTAGCTCACATCAAGTTAATAAGTTTAGGGCGTCCCTAAAGGTCCTATTTTGGAAAGCCGCAAAAAACGCTGGTCGGATTATGGTCGGCATCCACCAAAGCGGAAAGAAACTCATACGGGTTATTTCCAGAAACCGAAAACGCTTTCCCACTTCCCGAAAGCCGGCTAGAAGGGCTCCGCCACACCTACGACCTTACCAAGCAGTGGCCGACAGCCTGTGAACCGGCAGTCCAGGATCTGGCCGCTTATGTGAAAGATGTCGCCTGGCCCCGGGAAATCGATGCTTATTGAGATAAGGAGGCGGTGATGGCATACCTATGCACCGGCGATCTGTCGGCCGACCAGTTTTTATCAACAATCGAGGCCTATCCATGGCCTGATGACGCGGTGGTCGTGGCATTCACGCCGACTGAGGCGAGGATTGACAAGTTCAACTACAACGAGGCGTTTCTTTCAGCGACTGAGCAGGGGAGAATTTTCGCCCTCGCTGGCGAATTCCAATGGAGACGCATCGGCACGCACTTTCGGGCAGTTTACCTGGGAGATACCGCCTCCCCGGCCAATCTCGAAGATTTTTCCAAAGCGCTGGTGGGCCTGTCAACAACCAAACGGCACCTCCTGCTGTGGGGCGAACGAACCGACACCGATGCCGAATGGCTTGAGCAGCAGGTACCGCATCGGTTTTCATACCCGATCAAAGGCACCCAGTTCCCGCGAGGCAGGGCCGCCCTGGTTATCGAAGACTGGTCAGCCGACGCCGGCACCCCTCAGTTCAGCCGATATCAAGGCATTGTCGAAGTGAAAGGAGGGCTGTAGCCATGCCACATGGAGAATCTTTCTGGAACCCTTACCGCCTGATACCCGTCAGAGAGACTGTGGAACGCTCGACACCGTATACGGACGATCGTTTTCGTGGGTATAGCGGGATCATCAGCGGCACGATTGAAAATCTGACGCCATTGTTTATCGGCGCACAGTCATCCGGCGTATTTCATCCGCCGCTGCGAAGAGCTGGAAAACAGGTGATCCCGGGAAGTTCACTCAAAGGGTTGCTCCGATCGCTTGCTGAGATCGTCGGTGGCGGCTGCGCCGTTGTCCAGGATCCTAAAAGTCCCATACCGAGAAATCTTGTGGCATGCAGCCATGTAAACCAGTTGTGTATTGCCTGTCGTATGTTCGGAGCCATGGAGCGACACCGGAATGCCAGGGTCCACAAAGGCAAGGTCGCCATCGGAGATGCCGAAATCCAAGAAGACCATATCCAGACCAAACCCCTGCAGGTTCTTTTGAGCAATAACGGTGTCCGCCATGAGCCATTTTACCGAACGGCGGGAACCGGGAACTGTGACGGTCGCAGCAGGAAGTTATATTTTCACCAACCCGCCAGACGGGAATCCACACCGGCAATTCCTCAAAACATACAGGACCGCGCTTGGAATATCGATGCGCTGCTGCCGGGCCACCATTTCGATTTTGACATCCAATTCACAAGCCTTTCCGATGATGAGCTTTCCTTGCTGTTATATGTCCTCTGCCTCGAACCGGACATAGCTGTCGCCCTCGGCGATGATAAGCTGAAGCTGCGCGGCCCCATGAGGCATAAGATCGGCAATGCCAAACCGGCGGGCTTGGGGAGTTGCCGTATCGATTTGCACACGATGCTCGTATTCCCTCCCCCTCGGGAACGATTCAAAACCATGACAAAAGCAGGCAACCGCAAACTGCAAGGGGAGGAACTGGAATGCGATATTCGAGACCGGATTGCCCGGCATGTCGCCGACCAATCACCGACCATGCAGGCCCTGCGCAAAATGATGGTCTGGGATGAAAATGACCAGAGAGAATTCCATTATCCGGATTACCATTGGTTTAAAGCGGTCGAGAACAACCAGACCCCGCTTAAACCGCTTTAGAATCCGGCTATTTGCATACCTTGCACAAACCAAGTGGCAAACGGAATTGAGACAGTTTGGCCTTGTCGTGGGCTATCTTACGGACAAATATTTTAGAACCTTGACCCGATTTTAAAGGCTGACCAGTAAGGCTGCGGAAGGGATAAGACGTGTCGTGAGGAAGCGGGCGCCTGGAGCCGCCGATATAAAACAAGACCGGTGACTGCCCAAGGGCCGAGTCGGCTATTCCAGTCCACTCCGCCCCACCCGTGACGCAGCCCGTGAGCCATATCTCCATGTTTTAGGATGCATATTTCTGAAGGAAAAAGGGAAATGAAACTTTTTCGTCGCTGGTGGACATGGTTTATATTATTCATCATGTTCTCGCTTGTATTCATCCATATCGATATGCAGTATCTGGCGGAGAGAACACCCACAGAGGGCTATTTTCGTTTGCTGATCGCAGCCACTAACGAGTTGAGCGGGCTGTTGGGGCTGCTTGTACTGGTTTTTTCAGGAGCCATGGCCGCAGCAAACCATGGAGCAATTCGTCGGTTTTTCCGGAGTGGGGTCTATAGAATTGGAGGAGCATTCAATCAAAGCGTGGATGCCATTGTTATTCCGCTCAGTGAGAACCAGAAGAATTTTCTCCCGGAATGGTTAATCAACCGAACTCGGCCCAAGATGGTCCGGTTTTTGGTCAGCAAAGAATCTCAACTCCAGATTGACAGGGTTGCCCGAAACCTGACGCCAGAAGCGCACGCCGGACTTGAATACCGGCCGCGACCTACCGAAGGCAATGACGTAGAGGACGTGGATATTGTCAAATTTGAAGAGATGGCTTCGTGTAAAAAGCGGGCACGGGAATATCTTAAAAAGCTTTTGAAAATTTATCCCTCTCAAAGAATATTCGTAGATATCAGCGGTGGACGAGTCACCACTTCATTGGCTCTCTTCCAGGCGGCTGAGGAAGAGGGGGTGTCCACAATATACGCATACAAGGAAGGCGGGGGATTCATCACCCTTGAGGATGTTCAAAACTCAAAGGCATGCGCGATCGTTTATATCAGTGATTGGACCTGATGGCCGATGCTTTTTCATGTGTGGGGCACTACAAACGGGGGGCAGCGGTCGATGACCGTAAACACGGGCTGATTGCGATCACGAAAACCAGCGGCACTTTTTTTGCGGAAATGTTGTCTGCTATGACCCTGACCCGATTAGAGGGGATTGAGACCCAATCCACTGATCCAGGCGCGGGAGCCAGATTTCTTTCAGAACCCTGACCCGATTAGAGGGGATTGAGACATAACGATTACATTTCCACCCATATCCTTTTCAGGCCTTTC
>JBDRRP010000071.1:0-143842 GCA_043825735.1 Pseudomonadota bacterium
TCAGTACTGATGCATTCGTAAAAAGTGATTTTGAACCACAGAGACCGCAGAGGGCCGCAGAGAATATTATGAATAATTAATAAGTTATCTCTGCGCTCTCTGCGTACTCTGTGGTGATTTCAGACTTTTTACGAGTTTGTCAGTAATACAATCCAAATTAATGCTCAATAATCAATTTTGATGAAACTGTAAAAAGTAATTTTGAACCACAGAGAACGCAGCGGACCGCAGAGAATATATTGAATTTTTCCTTGGCGCGCTTGGCGTCTTTGCGAGAAGATTGCATTTTTACGCGTTAGTCAATTTTAAAGGGTTGCATCATGCGCATTGTGGCCATCATTCCATCCCGCTACGGATCATCGCGTTTTGACGGAAAACCACTGGCCCTCATTGCCGGGGTGCCCATGATCCAGCGGGTGGTTGAAAGCGCCTCAAGAGCGGAAACCGTGGAGACCGTCGTGGTGGCAACCGACGACCGGCGCATTGCCGATGCCGTCACCGCCTTCGGTGGGCAAGTGGTGATGACTGCGGTTGAAAACCGTTCAGGAACCGACCGGGTGGCCGAAGCGGCGGCGGCAGTGGGATTGGCTGCCGATGACGTCGTTATCAATATCCAGGGCGATCAACCTTTGCTTGATCCCCGGTGCCTCGATGCCCTCATTGCCCCCTTTATCAAGGAGACTGGGCGCGTTCACATGGCCACGCTTGCCTATCGCATTGTCCGCGAATGCGAGATCACGGATCCCAAGGACGTCAAGGTGGTGTTCGATGCCCACTACAACGCCCTCTATTTTTCCAGGGCGCCGATTCCCTTGTCCCGGGACGGTGGCCGTGACCATGACACGTACAAGCATTTGGGGGTCTACGCCTATACGGTGGCTTACCTTCAGGAGTTCCGCCAGCTTCCCAGCGGGCGGATAGAATCCATCGAAAAGCTCGAGCAGCTCCGCGCCCTGGAGTACGGCCACGATATCCGCATCGTGGTGACCCCCTACGACTCCCCGGAAGTCGATCTCCCCGAAGATATCCCGCGCATTGAGGCACTATTAAGCACTTTCAGCCATTAATTGAGTATTTTTTTTGGCGGCACCGGTTATTTCAGCGGCTGTTCTAAGATTTGACCTTGTTTCGGGGCTGACGGGGTCGGCGCCGGGGTTTTGGCGGGGGTCGGCGGCTTGGATTGCGTTGGCGCCGGTTGCGACGTCGTCGCCGGTTTGGGGGCGGCAGCGGAAGACGGTGCCGCTGATGGGACGGCGGCAGTGTTCCCCTGTAAGGCGGCCACTTGTCTTTGAATATCTTCCAAAGAAAGCTGCAGCATTTTCAGGTCTTTACCCCGGTTCTGGGCAATCCGCTCTTCCAGCAGTTTTAGCTCGCCGTTGAGGGTCACCCTGTCAACAGTGCCGGAGGACACGGTCACGATCTGGGCTTCCTGCTCGATCAGGCGGTTGTCGACAAGTTCCAGGCGAACCAGCAGTTTTTTAAGTTGGTCATTTACAGCCAGGTCCAGTGCTTCGATATTGGCATCCATGGTCTTGAGATCTTTTTGCAGGCTACTGACAGCGGCGTTCAGATCCGCTGCGATCTTTTTCACATCTGTCTCTGAAGCTTTCTCGGTCCTCAAGCGGTTGGTGTTGGATTCCACCTGTTTGACTGCCGAAGACAATGACGCGACGCCTTTATCCAGGGCCTGCATTTGTTTGCCCAGGTTTTCTTCCAGACTGGCATATTTTAACGAAAGGGATGAGAATTTGGATGCGGCATCGGCGGAAAGTTGCTGGTATTCCGTATTGCCGGTGACTTCTACTGTTGAGACTTTTCGCTTGATGTCTAAATACGAGACCACCAGGACCACTATGATGAGTATCGGCAGAAGAATGGTAATCAGGGTGACTTTGTTGTTGAGCCGCTCCAGCCGCAGCTCACTCCTTTCTTCCCGATATAAATCTTCTTGAGAGGCATCGCCGCCGTTGATTTGAAATCGCCGTTCTGTTTGTTCTGTCATCGTGCGCTTCGCGTCCTTTGAGGTTACCATAATAGCCACACACCATTCCTCAATTCATTGCACAGGGCGGTCGACTACTCCCATTCAATGGTGCTCGGGGGTTTTGAGCTGATGTCGTAGACGACGCGATTCACGCCGCGGACTTCGTTGATGATCCGGTTGGATATGGTGCCCAGCAGGGCGTGAGGCAGTTTTGCCCAGTCGGCGGTCATGGCGTCTTTGCTGGTGACGGCGCGGATTGCCACGATATCTTCATACGTGCGGTGATCACCCATGATGCCGACACTCTTGAGGGGCAGCAGGACGGCGAAGGACTGCCAGAGTTTGCGGTAGTAACCCGCAGCCCGAATCTCCTCCAGAAGGAGGGCGTCGACTTCCCTAAGGACGCTCAAACGGTTTTTGGTCACCGCACCGATGATACGGATGGCGAGCCCAGGGCCTGGAAACGGCTGGCGCCAGACCATGTCGTCCGGCAGCCCGAGGGTCTTGCCCAAGTGCCGGACCTCGTCTTTGAAAAGATAGCGCAGCGGTTCCACCAGTTTGAGCTTCATGCGTTTGGGCAGTCCGCCCACGTTATGGTGGGATTTGATCACCGATGTTGGCCCCCCAAAGGCGCTTTGCGATTCGATGACATCGGGATATAGGGTTCCCTGGGCCAGGAATTCCGCATCCTTGATTTTTTTCGCCTCCGCCTCGAAGACATTCATGAACACCTTGCCGATGATCTTGCGCTTCTTCTCCGGATCAGTGACGTCTTTCAGTGCATCGAGAAACGCTTTCTGGGCGTTGATAAAACGGGTGTTGATGTGCAGGTGCTGCTTGAAGGTGGCCTTGAGTTTGATGGTCTCGTCTTTTCGAAGCAGTCCGTTATCCACGAAGATGCAGGTGAGCTGCTTGCCGACGGCCCTGTGGATCAAAACGGCCGCCACCGAGGAGTCCACCCCTCCGCTGAGACCGAGAATGACGCGCTTGTTGCCCACTTGCCGGGCGATGGTCGCGATGGCCTCTTCCGAAAAACTCTTCATGGTCCAGCTGCGGGTGCAGCCGCAGATATCGAAGAGAAAGTGTTTCAAGATGGCCATGCCCCGTGTGGTATGTGCCACCTCCGGGTGGAACTGGAGACCGTAAAGGCGCTTTTTTTCGTTGGAAGCAGCGGCGATTCGGGTATTTTGTGTGGATCCCAGGATTGTGAACCCGCGGGGCAGGCCTGTCACCGAGTCGCCATGGCTCATCCACACCTGGGTTGGGGCCTTCACCGATGCCATGAGGCGACCGGGCGATTTGATCTCAAGCTTGGCGAATCCATATTCGCGTTTCTGAGCCTGCTGTACCTTTCCGCCCAGGGCGTTGACCATGAACTGCATGCCATAGCAAATGCCCAGAACCGGGATGCCCATGCGGAAGATTCCATCGTCCACGCTGGGGCTGGTGGGCTCGTAGATGCTGGCCGGGCCGCCCGAGAGGATGATCCCCTGAGGGTTCATTGCCGTGATATCCGAAATGGATACGGTGGGGGGGACGATCTGGCAGTATACCCGGTTTTCACGGACGCGGCGGGCGATAAGTTGGTTGAACTGGGAGCCGAAATCGATGATTAAAATCATTAAAAATATTTCCTAACTGGAGAGAATTGCTAATAATGTTAATCGGTTTGCCAAAGCACACCGAATATGGTAGAGAGCGCTCCAAAAGTCAACGCAAAACTCATATGAGTCGCTTCACGGATCGGAGATCAAGGGCAACAGGATGATCGTTCAGGTGTATGAAATCCAGGAACCTGTTGAGGCCGAATCCGTGATTTCCCTGGGGGTCGATCACGTCGGCAGCGTGATTCTATCCCCCGTGGTCTGGAAGCATCCTGTCATTCGAGAGACGATCCGCTCGGTGCAGTCCGCAGGGGCCCGCAGTTCGCTGATTCCCCTCTACCGTGAGCCGGAGGCGGTCTATCGCGCCCTGGACTACTATGGCCCGAACATCGTTCATTTTTGTGATCTTCTTTCCGACGCCGTCCTGCCCGAGCTGATAGCCCTTCAGGAAAGCGTGCGCACCCGATATCCGGAAATCGCCATCATGCGTTCCATCCCCATCGCTCCGGCCGGGCGTACTGACGGCGCACAGAATCTGAGCATTGCCGCAGCCCTGGCCCCTGTGAGTGACTGGTTTCTCACCGATACCCTCCTGGTGGACGACGCAAACGGGGCGGCGGATCAGCCCGTGGCGGGATTTGTGGGCATCACCGGCGCCACGTGCGACTGGGATACGGCGGCCCGTCTGGTCGCGTTGTTCAATGTGCCGGTGATTCTGGCCGGCGGACTGGGTCCGGACAACGTGGCGGCGGCCGTCCGTGCCACCCGTCCTGCCGGTGTGGACAGCTGCACCCACACCAATGCCACCGCCACTGACGGAGCGCCCATCCGTTTCAGGAAAAACATGGACGCCGTGGCCCGTTTCGTGACAGCAGCCCGCGCCGCGGCAGATGGGTGCTGACCGAGATCATTGGAAGAAGCGGGGCCGAAAAGGGGTGCTTGAGACACGCGCTCATCCACGCATTTAAATTGTAGATCGTCCCGAATTGAATTATTAGAGAGAGTTGTATTTGCGCGCTCTGCGGTGATTTCAAACTTTTTACGAATGCATCAGGTGTTACAGCGTTTTTAACTTTCAAGATCAGAGGAGAACACCATGTACGAAGCCAGCGACCTCAGAAAGGGGTTGAAAATATCCATCGACGGTGATCCGTACGTTATCGTGACGTTCGATTTCGTCAAGCCGGGAAAAGGACAGGCGCTTTATAAATGCCGCCTGAAAAACATGATCACCGGCAGCCAGTTCGACAAGACCTACCGTTCCGGCGAAAAATTCGAGCCGGCCAGCCTCGAAGAAGTGAAGATGGAGTACCTTTACGCCGACGGGCAGAATTACTGCTTCATGAACTCTACCTCCTATGAGCAGGAATTCCTCAGTGCCGATCAGGTCGGTGATGCGCTCAGCCTGCTCAAAGAGAATACGGTCTGCGATGTGCTGCTTTTCGACGGCAGACCCATCGGGGTGACGCTTCCGATTTTTATGGAATTAAAGATCGTGAAGGCCGATCCGTGGGTGAAAGGGGATACCGCTTCCGGTGATACCAAGCCCGCCACTGTTGAGACCGGATATATGCTTCAAGTCCCCCCGTTTCTCGAAGAAGGCCAAGTGATCCGCATCGACACCCGGACCGGCAACTACGTGGAGCGGGTAAAGTAGTGCCCATCCAGAAACGGCATCTTTTGGCCCAGCGCTGCGTTTTCGCACTTTTTGAAATCCTCAACGTAGCGGAGCTACGCCTCCGGTTTCAAAAATGCTCAGGCCTTGCGCTGAACCAAAATCTACCATTTCTGAATGGGCACTGGTCATAGAAACGGCATCTTTGCCTTGAAACCCTGCGCGAGGCGCAGGGTTCCAGG
This sequence comes from Pseudomonadota bacterium, assembly GCA_043825735.1. Taxonomy (GTDB): domain Bacteria; phylum Desulfobacterota; class Desulfobacteria; order Desulfobacterales; family JBDRRP01; genus JBDRRP01. The sequence goes on from JBDRRP010000071.1 coordinate 5,446, forward strand.
TGAAAATGTAGCCCAGGGCTGCCTTTTTAAGCCCCCTGATCACCGCGGGGGATTACCAGTAAGGCATTAAACCATTGAAGTGTTTTTCACTTGAACCCTCGACCCCTTGGACCCTTGAACCCTTCTTAGGCCGAATACCCACTCATTTGGCATTAAATTCGATATCGCCGTAATAAGCGGTGGCCGACTCTCCGGTGTTATCCGAATCGGTCATGATGGCCACGCCGCTCACATCAGGCGGATCTGCGCCGAAAACGCGGCGGTAATCGTCCACTAGGTTGCGTGATTCCGACAACCACTGGCCGGCCTGGTCCCCGCCGCTGCGCACCACGATCATCTTGACTTTATCCGTGTACGGATTGGGAAACACGCCGCCAGAGGGAGCGTTGCTCGCCCAGATATAGGAAATCGCTCCCATGGGAGGGTACTCGCCGGTGACCAGGCGAGCCGTCTCGAATGTGGCACGATCCAGAAATCCGGCCACGGCTGGGTCATAATGAAAGGTCACATAGAGACGGGCCGGATAGTCGTCGCCGTCCTTGCGCGTCACGTCCCCCTTCCGGTAGATATTGTCAACCTTCCAGCGCCACCGGATCACCGGGTACAGCCGAGGATCTATTCGGGCTTTGATCATCATGCCCGAGGCGGCCGCGGCGCTGGTCGCTTTGACAACGACGGTGCCCGTGTCGGCCACCAGTTCATATCGCGAATGGCGTTTTATTTTGTTGAAGGTGAGGGGGGCCCACCCGTCCGGGAAAGCGCCTCCGGCAACGGCGGCCGAGAACGGCCCGAGAGACAGCATGTCTGGCGGTGTGAGGCGACGGTCGTCAGTGCTCCCGACTGACGACCAGATAAACAGAAATAAGCACCCCGCCCATATCCGAAGGCAGGAGGCTGGGGGAAGGCTCATGATTTTTTTTTGACGATGTATTTGCGGATGCGGTTGCCGTCTTTTTCTTCCACCGTGATTTCGTAATGGCCGATGGTGAATTTTTCCTTTTCTTTGGGGATGCGTCCGATGTGATGGAGCACGTAGCCGGAGAAGGTATCGTATTCCTTGATGTCCGGGATATCGATGGGGATGACGTTGTTGACCTCATCGATTTCCGTTTTTCCCAGGATCATCCATTCACCTGGGTTGATCTCTACGATGAGGGTGTCTTCACGATCGGTTTCATCCCGGATTTCGCCCACCAGCTCTTCGATGGCGTCTTCCAGGGTGATCAGGCCGGAAACACCGCCGTGCTCGTCGATGATGATTGCCATGTGGTGCTTGCGTGTCTTGAATTGCTGCAGCAGACTGTCGAGTTTTTTATTTTCCGGGACGAAATAGGGGGTATGCATGACCTCGCGCAGGGCAATGTCTTTTCCCGACGTCATGTACTGCATAAACAGGTCTTTGATGTGAACGATGCCCACCACGTTGTCGATGTCGCCTTCGATGACCGGAATTCGGGAGTAGCCGGAATCCAAAATGACCTGGAAGTCGACCGGTGCATCGGCATCGATGACAAACATGTCCCCGCGAGGGGTCATGATCTCTGATGCGGCGGTGTCGTCAAATTCGAAGATGTTGTGGATCAGCTCTTTTTCGGCTTCCTTGATCTCCCCCTCCTCTTCGACGACTTCCACGAAGGTCATCAGCTCCTCTTCGGTGATGGCCGGCGTCTTCTTGATTCTGCCGGTCATCCGCGGAATGAAGTTGAGAAACAGGATAAGGGGGTAAAGGAGGATGGAAATCCAGTATATGGGGTGGATGGTGAGCCGAGCGATGACCAGGTTGTTTCGCGTGGCCATCGATTTGGGGAACACTTCTCCGAACACGAGGATGAGAAACGTCATAACCCCGGTGGCCAGCCCCACGGCGTAGTCGGGAAACAACCGGAGGGTGACCGTGGTGGCCAGCGAGGCCGCCGCCACATTGACAATGTTGTTGCCGATGAGGATGGTGGAGAGCAGCCGGTGGGGGTCGTCCTTCATCCGCTGGATCAATTTACTGGTACGGTCATCCTGTTTGGCCAGATGACGCGCCTTGGTGCGGCTGATAGAAAACAGGGCGGTTTCGGCGGAGGAAAAGAAACCGGACAGCAGGAGCAGTACGATCAAAATGATGGCGTGAGTGGTCATACTTTAAAAATTCCGATGACGGCCGTTTCGGTGATGATGACCGCAGGCCTCAGACTATTGGAAACCGTTCGCGCCGGCGAAGTGGCACACCCGCGCAAAATCCACGGCTGCCGGTTACTCGGCGTCGGTAGAGGGCGAATGCAAAAAGTGCCGTAAAGGGGTATTGCCCGCAGGGGAACGGTATGAGAAAAAGTCGGTATCAAATCGAATGGTCGAATGGGTGGTTGCCATGCGGCATGTCGCGCCCGCTAATTTGCCTCTCCTTTCGAGGTCTGGTGCAATTGTATCAATGTGACGCCTAATATACGCAAGATTTTTTTTATTTCAAGCAAATTAAACAGATAGGTTAAAAACCGGATGCCCAGATCCACGCCATTGCCGATCGATGCCTTCATCAGCCGACTCACCACTTCACGGGAAATCGGTGGCGTGGTGGCGCATCATCAGGTCCTACCACCCCGGGTATCACGAACGGCCCCGTTGCCCCAGGCCTTGCCGGCCGCGCTGCAACAGTTGCTGGAATCACAAGGTATTCCGGCACTCTATGTCCACCAGCGCGTCGCTCTGGACCATGTGCGCGACAGGCGCGCGGTGATCATGGCCACGCCCACCGCCAGCGGAAAGAGCCTTGCCTATTTTCTGCCCATCCTGGAGTCAGCGCTGCAGTTGACCGGTCGCAAGGCGGTTTATGTCTCTCCGCTGAAAGCCTTGGCCCAGGATCAGCTGCGGCAGTTTCAACTATTGGCCGATCAGCTCGACGGCTGTCGGCCCAGTGCGGCTATTTACGATGGAGACACCCCTGCCGGCCAGCGGCGAAAGATTCGGGAAAATCCACCGAATCTGCTGCTCACCAACCCCGAGATGCTGCATCTGGGGCTGTTGCCCTATCACGATCTGTGGTCCGAATGGTTCGGCGCCGTGGGGCTGGTGGTTATCGATGAGGTGCACGCTTACCGCGGTGTGGCTGGCTCGCACATGGCCATGGTGTTCCGTCGTTTCCTCAGGTTGTGCCGTCATTACGGGGGTGACCCCGCCCTGGTGTTCTGTTCGGCCACGGTGGCCAATCCCGGCGAACTTGCCACCCGGCTGACCGGGGCTCACCCGGTGGCCGTGGTCAAAGACAGCGGTGCGCCCCGGGGCCGGCGCCACATCGTATTAATGGAGCCCCTGGACGGCCTTTCCGGGCTCACCATCCGTCTCATTCGAATGGCCCTGGCGCATCGACTGCGCACTATTGTCTACACCCAGTCGCGCAAACTGGCCGAACTGTTGACGCTGTGGGTGGGGCGACGCGCAGAAGCCGCCGCTGAGCGCGTGAGTGTCTACCGCGCCGGGCTTCTGCCTGCGGAGCGCCGGGACATTGAAAGACGTCTGGCCTCCGGGCAGTTGCTGGTTGTGATTTCCACCAGTGCTCTTGAATTGGGTATCGACATCGGCGATTTGGATTTATGCATCCTGGTCGGGTATCCCGGATCCATGGTGGCCACCTGGCAGCGCAGCGGTCGCGTCGGGCGCAGCGGGCAGCCGTCGGCACTGGTGATGGTGGCCGGGGAGGATGCCTTGGACCGGTACTATCTCAGGCATCCGGGCGTGTTCATGAGAAAAGCGCCGGAAGCGGCCGTTCTCAACCCTCACAACCCGAGGGTGCTGGCCGCTCACCTGGAATGCGCCGCTGCCGAGATGCCGATTGCAGTAGACGATCCGATGACCGATCATCCGGCCGTCGACACGGCGCTTCGAGCGCTCGAAAGGCAATCGGTGCTGCTGAAGAGTGCCGACGGGATGAGATGGCATGCCCGCCGCAAACGACCCCAACGGGACGTGGATCTGCGTGGCGCTGGCGATCGATTTACCATCGTCAATACGATAGACGACACGCCCATGGGAGAGATCGACGCCCACAGGGTGTACCGGGAAACTCATCCCGGGGCCGTTTACCTGCACCTGGCCCGAACATTTATTATCGACACTGTTGACCCGGAAACCCGCATCGTTTCGGCACGTCCGGACCGGGTGGATTTCACCACCCGGCCCCGGGGAAACAAGACCACGGACATCATCGCCGTGCTGGCGCGGCGCCTTTTGTTTGGTGCGTGGTGGTCCTACGGCCGGTTGAAGGTGACCGAGCAGGTCACCGGTTATGAGCGCTGGCATATTCGTGACCGGCGGCGCTCGACGGTGGTGCCGTTGGACCTGCCGCTGCAAAGCTGGGAGACCGAAGGGGTCTGGCTTGAGATCCCCCCGCATGTGGCGGCGGCCGCTGTCGGGCAGGGGCTGCATTTTATGGGCGGCATTCATGCCCTGGAGCATGCCGCCATCGGCATGCTGCCCCTCATCGTGCTGGCCGATCGAAACGATGTGGGCGGCATTGCCGTTCCCTTTCAGCCGGAGCTCGGCGCGGCGGTGGTGTTTATTTATGAGGGCGGGCAGGGCGGGGCCGGCCTCTGCGAGGCGGCGTTCAAGGACGGTGAAGCCTTGCTGACCCACACCCTGAGAACCATTTCCGATTGCGACTGTGAGAGCGGATGCCCGGCATGTATCCAGTCCCCCAAATGCGGCTCCGGCAACCGGCCTCTGGACAAGTCGGCGGCGCGGTTTTTGCTGGAGCAGATAATGACCGCGCAAGCGCCGCGCGTGGAAACGCGGCCCGAGCGGCCGGCGCCCTTTATGGACGCGCCGATCGATATCGCTCCGGTGGGCGTCGACATCCCAGCGCGGCGGCAACCGGGCGCCAGTGGCGTTTCCCGACTCGGCAGAAAGCGGCTGCGAAAACAGGGGCGACGAGTTGCTCAAGCGACGGCGGCGCCCATGACCGCGACCCCGGGGTCAGAAAGGCCGACACCGGCGGCGTCAGTTAGGCCCGTTCGTCTACCGTCATCCGCCCCTGGTCACTACGCGGTTTTGGATATCGAAACCCAGCGCTCGGCCCAGGAGGTGGGCGGCTGGCACCGGGCGGATCTCATGCGGGTCAGCGTGGCGGTCTTGTACGATTCCCTGGAAGATGATTACACGGTATACACCGAGGACAAAATCCCCGATTTGCTGGCGCGGCTGAAGCAGGTGCCCCGGGTGGTGGGGTTCAACATCAATCGATTCGATTATCGGGTTCTCAGCGGTTATGCCGATATGGCCTGGGAGCAGCTGCCCACTGTGGATCTTCTCGAGTATGTTCACCGGCAGCTTGGTTTTCGCCTGTCGCTGGACCACCTGGCCGGTCAGACCCTGGGTGCCGAAAAAACCGCTGACGGGCTTCAGGCCCTCCGGTGGTGGAAAAACGGTCAGCTGCAGGAGATCATCGACTATTGCCGCCAGGATGTTAAGATCACCCGGGATTTGTACCGGTTCGGCCTGGAAAACGGCTACCTGCTGTTCAAGAACAAGGCCGGCCAGCAAGTCCGCGTGCCGGCCGGCTGGGCAACGGCGCCGGGGCTGGATTAGATGCGCATTGTCATAAGCACGTTCCTCTTAAACAGCGATGCCGGATGTACATCGCTATCGCTATCGGTATCGAAATCGCTATCGGCCGTGGTAACAATCGATACCGATCCCGATATCGATCCCGACCCCGAGAGGATCCTGGGATAAAACGGAACACTATTCTGACAAACACTATAAATGCCCATTGACGTCAAATTTCGGGTATTCTGCATAACAATATAAGAGAAAAGACAGCTCAGGAGGTGCCATATCACTTACGCCGTTTTCATTATACTGGGGCTCATCTTCGGTGCCGCTGTCGGGGATACGGCGGGTGCCGTTGTCTGCGCTGTCGTGGGATATCTTCTCGCTGACGGCCATCGACTGAAGAACCGTCTTACTGCACTGGAAGAAAAACTCGAGCTGGTGATTCAAGGTCTCAGTGCCCGCGAGCCGAAATCATCTGCTGCCGGGCGAACGGCTCAGGGCCGCACCGACGAACCACCGCTACCGGTTAAGAAAGCCGTGGTACCGGCCGCGGCAGATGTCCTCGAGAAGCTTGCGCCGCCGCTTGCCGCCAAGCACGCACCCGCGCTTTCACAAGTTGTAGAAACCATTGAAGAAATGAATCCGCCGGCAGTCGATTCGGACACGGAGTCCTTTTTGAGCGACGGGCCCGCTCCAGCGGATGATTGGATACAGCGGGTTCGATCGTGGCTGGTGAGCGGCAATCCGGTGGCCCGCATTGGCATCGTGATTCTATTTTTCGGGGTCGCCTTCCTGCTGAAATATGCAGCAGAGCACCGGCTGCTGCCCATCGAGTTCCGTCTGGCCGGCGCCTTTCTTGCAGGCATGGGAATGCTGGGCATCGGGTGGCGCCTGCGGAACTCGCGACGAATGTTCGCGCTACTGCTTCAGGGCGGGGGCGTGGGCATCATGTATCTGACGCTTTTCGCGGCCGCGCGGCTCTACGCCCTGGTGCCCATGCCGTTGACCTTTGCCCTGCTGGTGGTGCTGGTGACATTTTCAGCGGTTCTCGCGGTGCTTCAGGACGCCCTGCCCATGGCACAGTTCGGTGTGGCCGGCGGGTTTCTCGCGCCCATTCTCACCTCGACGGGCAGTGGCAGCCACGTCATGCTTTTTTCTTACTACGCCCTGCTCAATGCCGGGATCGTGGGCATCGCCTGGTTTCGATCCTGGCGCACCCTGAACCTGACAGGGTTCATCTTCACTTTCGGCATCGGCGCTCTCTGGGGGTGGCGCGCCTACCGACCGGTGCATTTTGCCAGCACCGAGCCGTTTCTGATTCTGTTTTTCCTCTTTTACATTGTGATTGCCGTTCTTTTTACCCACCGGGGGACGTCCCGGCTGTCCGGCTATGTCGATGGGTCCCTGGTTTTCGGCGTGCCGCTGGCGACATTTTCCCTGCAGGCCGGACTCGTGCGAAATCATCCGTACGGAATCGCCATCAGTGCGCTGGTTATGGGCGGTTTTTATATCGGGTTGGCCCGTTGGCTCTGGCAGCGGGGAGATGCCCGACTTCGGCTGATGGTAGAGGCCTTTTTGGCGCTCGGTGTTGTCTTTGCTTCGGTGGCCATTCCCCTGGGGCTCGACGGTCGATGGACCGCCGCGGCCTGGGGGCTGGAAGGGGCGGCGCTGGTCTGGGTCGGTCTGCGCCAGCAGCGATTGACGGCGCGCTGCTTTGGTCTGGTGCTCCAGATTGGCGCCGGAATCGCATTCATTTCCGCCATCGGGGGGCCGACGGGTCAGATACCGGTGCTCAACGGGGTTTGCTTGGGTGGTGTGCTGCTCAGCCTGGCGGCGCTTGCCTCGGGCTACCTCCTGTGGCAGCGAGGCGAAGTGCTGAAGGAATGGGAGAAAAGCTTTCCGGTAGTGGTCAGCACCATCGGTCTGCTGTGGTGGCTGGGCATCGGGCTCATGGAAATCGACCGGCATGTCCCCGGCCTCCAGGCGCCGGCGGCATCGCTGCTGTTTGTCGCCATCAGCCTCCTGGTGCTGACGCATGTCGGTCAAAAGCTCCAGTGGCCTTTCTGCCGGTTCCCGCCCATTGGGCTCTTGCCGGTCATGGTCGCCGCCCATTTTGCTTTCCTGGAGAGGCGGGCCCTGGCCCATCCCTTGTCAGGCGTGGGGCTTCTTGCCTGGCCGTTGGCGCTGGCGATATTCTACCACCTGATGAAGGTTTTAGAAAACGGTTGGGATGCGCGCGTTGTGCGCTGGTGGCACACGCTGAGTCTGTGGCTCTGCGTGGTGCTGTTGTTGCGGGAAGTCGATTGGCTGATGGCGGATGTTATCGGCGCCCACCATACCTGGCGGTTCGCTGTCTGGGGACTTGTCGCCGGCGTTTGCATCATGGGGTTGTCCCGGCTGGCCGATCGTATCGTCTGGCCTTTCCGAGCGCATCCGGAGGCTTATGGCGACAGCGGCCTGGGGATATGCATCATCGCCGGCGCCCTCTGGGGCTGGATCGTGATCGGCTGCCTGGCTGAAGGCACGCCAAAACCGCTGGAATATCTGCCGCTGATCAATCCACTGGAGTTGACGGGGCTTTTCGCCATTTATGTGTTGACGCGATGGATGATGCGTCAGGCGAAAGACGGCCTGCTGCCGGATACCGTCATAAAGTGGGCACTGGCAGCGGCGCTCTTTGGAATGATGAACGCGGTAACGGCGCGATGCGTCCACACCTTCGGAGAGATTGCCTGGTCGCATCGACTCTTCGAAGCAACGCCATTCCAGTCAGCCATCGCCGTGCTCTGGGCCATTATTGCACTTGGGGCCATGGTCTGGGCGGCGCGCAGCGCCAGTCGCCCGGTCTGGTTCGCCGCGGCGGGGCTTCTGGGCGTGGATGTGGTAAAGCTCTTTATCGTTGATCTGTCAGGCTCCGGCAGCATTTCCCGTATCGTCTCGTTTATTGCAGTGGGGGCGCTCATGCTGCTGGTGGGATTCTTTTCCCCGCTGCCGCCGGCGTCCGGAAAGGCGCACGACCGATGATGCGACTGATTCCCGTTTTGTTGGCGATCCTTCTTGCCCGACCTGCGCTCGCTGTCGACATCGGTGATTTTTCCCAGGCCATACCGCTGACAGTGGAGCGGTCCGGGGGGATTTACGCCGTTGACCTGCCCGAGGCGGTGTACCGCAGTCTGGCCCGGACCGATTTCGGCGATCTGAGGGTTTTCAACGGCGATGATCGGATTGTGCCGCATAGCCTCAGGCGTAGCGGCGTTGGCAGCGCGGCATCTCCTGATGATTGGTCTGCCGTGCCGGTGTATCCGCTGCCATCGACAGCTCCGGCAGCAGCGACGCCCGATATCAGGATTGATGCAACAGCCCACCGGACCCGGGTCGATATCGGTTCAGCAGAACCGGCGGTGACGGCACCTGTCCGGGAGTGGGTGGTGGATACCCGGTCCTTGAGCGGGCCTATTGACCGCCTGCGACTTTCCTGGACCACTGATGATGAGGATGCAGGCATCCTCAGATTTAGGATCGATCGCAGCGATGATCTGAGCGGTTGGCGCCAGGTCCCGGCCAGCGGGGTTATCGCGGCGCTTTCCCACGAAGGCCTTCGTTTGGTTCACCGCACGCTGAAGCTGCCGGCAGATCGGTATCAGTATCTGCGCCTGCAGCTCACCTCGCGCGTGTCCGGCGGTTTCGCCATCGATGCGGTCCGTGTACGAAGACTATCGAACCCGGCGGCGCCGCATCGGTATCGGCAGACCGCCGTGGGTCGTTTTGTCACTGGAAAATCTCCCGGCTATCTTTTTACCTTCACTGGCGTACGACCCGCTGACAGGGCCATCCTTGCGCTTTCCAGCGACGGGCAGATCCTTCAGGGCGCCTTATCTTCCCGGCCGGGACCCGCAACCGACTGGCATCGACGGTATGCCGGGATTTTTTATCGGATTCGAAGCGGGGACGACACCATCGACAGCGGCGCTGCCGACCTTTCCATGGTAACGGATCGGTACTGGAAGCTTGACATCTCCTCGAAGGATCCGCACGCCGGCGCTGCGCCGACGCTGACCCTTGAATGGATCCCCCATGAACTGGTTTTTGCCGCCGAGGGCCGGCCGCCGTACCGATTGGCCTATGGTAGCGACCGCGTCACGCCCCCGGACAACGAGGCCATGGGGGCACTGATGGCGCGGCTCGGGGCCAACGAAACCGATCGGCTGATCGGTAGGGCGAGCGTCGGTCAACCGGTGCCAATGGCCGGTGAGGCGGCCTACCAACGCTTTCACCTGCCCGCGGCATGGCGCCGGTGGGGCCTGTGGGCGGTGCTGTGCGCCGGTGCCCTGATGCTCATCGTCCTGGCATGGCGCCAATTCAAACGGATGGGATAAGGGGGCATGGCTTTTCAGCATCGTGACGATACCGGTTCATGGCACAGTAAAACCGAGCCAATCCGCGCAGGAGAGATCATTGAAGAAACAAATCGCCGCCGCTATGGAGTGGATCCGGCCAATCGGATTAAGTGTGGTTTTCTTTTTGGCCTATTATTTCGGGAAAAATCCGGCAGAGATCCTGCACATCATGGGGCCCTTCACGGTCATCGTGATGGCCGGAACCATATCATTCGAGTCGCTGGTTCTGGGAGAGATCGCCTCAGCGAAGATCGGGTATGCACCTAACCGCGAATACCAGATACAATCGGGGCTGAACAATCTGGCCACCGCGCTGACCGCGGCGATGGTGTTTGTTCTCGATTGGGGCAAATACGCCGATGCCACCGTTCTTTCCGTATATCTGATCTTCCAGCTGCTGTCCGGCTGCAATCACGCCAGGACGATCATTACGGAAAAAAACCTTTCCCGAACCAACGTGCTGCGTCCGATCCTTTCGCTGGTGCTTCTGGCGGCCCTGGTGCCGCACATCGTCATGGCGTTGAAGTAGACGCAATTTCAAACGGACAGCCAGGCGCCCACGAACACCGCAAATGCCACAACGGCGCAGACCACCTGAACCGGCCGCGACGGCGGCCGGGACCAGCGCATCCCATAGACCGCCCCCAGAAACCCGCCAGCCAGCATCCCCAGCAGATGGGCCATGATGTCCACCCGCGGCCCTGCACTGAGAAACCCGAGCAAGGCCATGCCGGCGCCCACTGGGAGGAACGTGCGCCATGTGAGGCCGCCGGGGCGGGTGATGCGATGGCGGACCTGGTGGGCCACCAGGACACCCACCGCTCCGAATACCGCCGTTGATGCCCCTACCGAAAGATGGTGGCTCTGGTGGAGTGCAGCAGTGAGCAGGTTTCCGCAGAGGCCCGCCGCCGAAATCAACAAAATGCCCACGCCGGCACCGGTGATGCCGCACACGGCCGAACCGAAAATCGCCAGGCCCACCATATTGCCGATGAGATGCGGGGCGTCGGCGTGAATGAGCAGCGCCGTGGCGCACCGAAACCACTCTCCTTGAAGAATGCCCGCCGCCGAAGCCCCCATGGAGGAAAAAATCCGCGGCATGTCGGATGTCGATGATACGGCCAGGTGGACCCCCAGCAGGGCGCAGGCGGCCCAGACCCCTCACCAGGAAGCCTGGCGAAGGGCGCGGGTGGTGGAAGTCGCGCTGTCCGAGGCCGCCGTCTCCGGGTTTTCGTGGCGGTAGCGGTCAATGGCGAGGATCGCTCGGGCGCCGTGGCGCTCCGGCACCAGGATTGACCATCCCGACCACGCTTTGATCATATGATAGGGGATGCCCTCGGCGGTGAGCACCAAGGCGTATATATCCGCCGCTTCGGCTGACAGATGTTGCAGAATAAAAATCATTGAATTTTGGATCATCTCCCAAAAAGTTGGCCCCTTGAACCCTTTTCTCCAACTAAATGGGAGAAGACCCTGAATTTTTAATGTCACGCCCCTGGTAAATTCTGAAGGCGCCGGTCGTGCATGGTGCCCACCCCATATTCCTTTCGGCGCATGAAACGCTCTTTTGACGGGCCGATGATCTGCATTTCCGGGTAGCACTGCTGCACGTCCACGGCGATGTGCATCTCTTTTGTGCAGCCGGTGCTGTAGGTGGCGTCCTTGCCCACCCATTCGGGCGGCACCTTACGCCTCAGGATCTGAAAGGCCGTGGTGATGTCATCGTAGGTCTGGAACCGCCAGATGTCGATTTGTCCGCTGCGCTGAACGATTTCCCACATGTACATCAGATCATCGGCGTCCATGCCCGGTTCATAGTAGACCGACGGGTTGATGATGAATATGTCGGCCATCTGGTCCATCAGATGCTGGATGAAGACGGTCATGATATTTTTGGCCATATCGATCTTGCCCGGGATGGAACCGATGATGCCCGAATAGAACATCACGCTCTTGCCGTTGGCCTTGGCCGATTTCATCTGGTCGATGATGGTCTCCGCCTTTTTCTCAAGATCCCTGTGCGAGAACTTGATGACGGCCGGGTGGCGCTCTTTACGGGTGATCAGTGGGGCGCCGTCAGGACCTGCGCTCAGATTGAAGATCTCCTGGGTGAACCGGAAATGGGTGTCAAAGAAGCGCCGCTTCTGGTCTTCGCCGCGGCTGATGACCCCATCCACCTCCTTGAACAGGCGAGCGAAAGTGGTGGTGGCCAGCAGCAGGTTGAGGTTTTCACGGGTGCCGTCGGACAGGACGAAGATGTCGCGGTCACTGCGCAGGGTCCGCACCAGATCGTTCTTGCTCAGTGACGGATCGCTGATGAATTCGGCGCCCTGAAGAACCATCGACAGCGTCTGGTCTTCCCGGGCGTCGACGATGGATGCCTTGGTAAACAGGCTTCCGCCCTTTACGGCGACGATCACCTTATGCCCCAGGCGGACGAGGAAGCGGATGACGGCCATGTCTGCAATGATCTCTCCGGACTCATCGGCCAGCCAGAGGATTTTTTTGGACGGAACGCTCACCTCCTGAACAGGCCCCAAGGGAACCCCCAGAAAGTCGAAGAGGCGGTTTGTCCCGTCCCCCTGCAACGGGCGTTTGAAAATGGTCATGTAGTGATCTGCGGCGTATTTTTCGGCCTCTTCGCACGCCCACAGGGACTTGTCCACGCACAGGCTCAGCAGGCGCTGCAGTTCGATCTGCCGGACCCGGTGGGTCACCGCCGCCAGTGTTTTCGGCGGGTCGGCGAAATGCTCCGGGGAGATGGTATTGAATGCTTTTTTCAAGGCTTGCGAGGAAATGGCCCCGTAAGTGTTTCGGTTCCTGGCGGTTTTGGTCTCGATGTAGGGGTCCTCGATCTGTGTGCGTTTGATAAAAATGGTGAGCAGGCGTTTTTCCAGCCGCGAGGGAATCATGATCTCATCGCGGGTCTCGTGCTTGAACTTCACCACGATGAGCGATTCCAGGTAGCTCTTCTCAGAGGGGTCTTCGATCTGCTCATCAACCAGTTTAAGGATGACATTCAGGACATCGTTGTATTTTCGCTGGAGAAAGGCAGACTGCCGGCGGCCCATGATGGCGGTGAACATGCGATCGGAGCAGGGGTAGTAGCGCTCACCCTCATCGGTGTAGACCATGAACCGGACCTGCTCCGGGGTGGCTGCCTGATCCGGCTGGGTGTAGTAGTCCAGGTGGTTTTCAATGAGAAAGGCGGTGAACCACGCATCCATTTCCGGGCTTTGGCCGGGGCGATAGACTTTTTGAAGCTCTTCCTGGGTCAGGCTGATTGATTCGGTGTCCTGCTGATTCATGAAATCATCCTTATTCATGTGGGAGGAACCCTTTTTCCGAGGAGGATAATACCACGAAGTTCACGAAGAACACGAAGATATTCGGGGAAAGAAAGAGCGGATCAGATAGCTGTTCGTGATTGCCTTAAAAAAACGGGGCGGATAGACATCAAAGGTTAAGGAAACATCACGACATGAGGAACGCTAACTGCCGTTTTCTATTTACCTTCGTGGTTTCTTGGATTTTCACAGCAGCAAGGGTCACTTTACCCCGGCAACCCCTTGAGCTACGTTGTAGCAGTAATCGCCGATTTTTTCAAAATTGGAAAGGATGTCGCTGAACATGAGCCCCGGCTCGTTGGAACAGACTCCGTCGCGCAGGCGGCATATGTGGTTTTGTCTCATTTCTTCTCTCATAAAGTCGATATTGTCTTCGATGGTCTGGGCGTTGACCATGAAATTGGGCCCCTTTTTCTGGATGCCTTCGATGATGAGCATCACAAAGGCCACGGCTTGGTTGGACAGCACCTTGACGTCGCTCATGGCATCATCGGAAAAGGTGATGTTCGCTTCGGTGATCTCTTCGGCCATCTGGGCGATGTTTTCCACGGCATCGCCCACCCGCTCGATGTTATTGGACATGCGGATCATGCTGCTGATTTCCTTGGCCTCGGATTCGTTGACCCCGTTTTGAAAGAGCCGGGTGAGGTAGGCATTGATCTCCTTTTGCATCAGATCGAGATGACTCTCGTAGCGTTGCCACTTGGAGAGCTTTTTCGGATCCCTTTGTTCCAATGCCTCAACCGTATTTTTGAGGGTGATCAGGGCGATCTGGGCCATCCGGATGATTTCACCGCGAACCTGGGTCAGGGCGGCGATTGGGTTGTCAAGGAACCGGTCATCTAACTGCGGATGGCGGAGGAGATCGATATCCTCTTCATGTTCACGGGGTGACAAGAACGTGGCCACCTTGATGAGCATCGGTAGAAAAATCAGGAAGACCATTGCGTTGATCACGTTGAACGTGGTGTGGCCGTTGGCGATGTATCGCGGCACGTTGACCAGGTCGCCATCCACCACTTGTGAGACCGGTCCGCTCCCCAAGGCCCCGGTACTCCATTCGATCAGCGTAAGGAAATAGGGGAACACCGTGAGCATCAGACCGACACCGATCACATTGAACATGGTGTGGGCTCTGGCCGCACGATGGGCATTGACATTGGTGGATCCGATGGTGGCCAGTTCAGCGGTGATCGTGGTGCCGATGTTTTCGCCCAATACCAGGGCCATTGCCGCCGGAAAATTGATCAGACCCTGAGTGGCCAGGGTCATTGTCAAACCAACGGTGGCCGAAGAACTCTGGACCATGATGGTCAGCGCAGCGCCGGTCACCACGCAAAGCAGTATGCCGCCGAAGGAGTCCGCGTTGAAGCGCGTAAAAAACTCGATGAAAGCAGGGTCCTTTTTGATCGGTGCCAACCCCTGGCTCATGACGGTCATGCCGAAAAAAAGGAGGCCGAACCCGAGGATGACTTCGCCGATATAGCGGTTGCGGCGTTTTTTTGAAAAATATTTGAGCATCACGCCAATGGCGATGGCCGGAAGCGCCAGATTTGTCAGCTTGAATGCGATCATCTGGGCGGTGACCGTGGTGCCGATATTCGCTCCGAGAATGACGCCAACCGCCTGCTGGAGACTCATCATGCCGGCACCCACAAAGCTGATCAGCATCACCGTGGTCGCCGATGACGATTGCACCACGGCCGTGACGAAGGCACCCGTGGCGCATCCGACGACGCGGTTTGAAGACACTGCGCTCAGGATCTTTTTGATGCGGTCGCCGGCAGTCATCTGCAATCCTTCGGTCATGATTTTCATGCCGAGGATAAATAGGCCAAGCCCGCCGAGTGTTTGAATGAGGACCTTGAGCAGCATGGACAGACACCTGTCAATCGTTTTTGGGATTCAGTGCGAAAATAGGATAAAAATATAATGATAAAAGATGGTTAACGCATTCGAGAACAGAGTGTTGCGTGTTTATAACAAGGCCGGCCACGAGTGTAAATACCCATTTGCTAACAAAAAACTCATGAAAAACTGACATGTAAAGTGCACCTGCGGTAACCTTGCGGCATCAATACCGTTTTGACCTGGGCATTCATTTAATGACATACTGCCGATCATTAATTCTCTGATGACCGACGAAGGCGGCGTCGAGAGAATCCGATCGGTGATGCCGGGCCGGGGCATCTTTCGGAATGGGGCTTATCGAAAGGGCAGCATGATGGAAGATTGCAAAGATATTTTAGCCATGAAAAATGAGATCCAGACCTATGCCTGGGGCTCCCGGACGGCCATCGCCGACCTGTGCGGGCTGCCGTCGCCGTCGGCGACCCCCCAGGCCGAATTGTGGATGGGGGCGCACCCCAGAGCCCCCTCTCAGGTATCGGTCGATGGCCGCTGGATGCCCCTGGATCGCTTTATCGCCGCTGACCCGGCAGCGGTATTGGGCGCGCGCGTAGCGCAGCGGTTCAACAGCCGGCTGCCCTATCTGTTGAAAATTTTGGCGGTGGAAAAACCATTGAGTGTGCAGGCCCACCCCGACGCGCGGCAGGCGGCCGAAGGGTTCGCCCGGGAAAACGCCGCCGGCATTGCCATGGACGCCCCGAACCGCAACTACAAGGATCCGAGCGGCAAACCGGAAATCATCTGCGCCGTTACGGATTTCTATGGGCTGAACGGGTTTCGGCCCGAAAAGGACATCCGAGACAACCTGGCCGCCTACTGCCCGCGCCTTTGCTCACTGATGCCGAAGGCATCAACGGCGGCGGCCGCCGGCAGCGATGACGACCAGCGATTGCGTGACCTGTACCGGTTTGTCATGACCCTCCCTTTGGGGTTACAGCGCCAGGTGACCGCAGACTGCCTCAACCATCTCGATGGCGCCGACCCGGTGCTGGAGGACTGGATCCAGCGGCTGAGCGATGCTTACCCGGGCGACATCGGCATCATTTCCACGCTGCTGCTGAACTTTGTACACTTGAAGCCCGGCGAGGCCATGTACCTGCCGGCCGGGCAGCTTCACGCTTACCTGGAAGGCACCGGGATCGAGCTCATGGCCAATTCCGACAACGTGCTGCGCGGGGGGCTGACCCCCAAGCACATCGATGTCCCCGAACTGCTTCGGATATTGCGGTTTGCGCCCACAACGGTGGAAAGGCTGACCTGTCGCCGCCGCAACGCGCAGATGTGCCGATACGACACACCGGCAGCAATGTTTCAGCTGTCGGTGATCCGCACTCAAGGGGGGGATGCCTATACTGCTAAGCCCAGCGGGGGCCCCCAGATACTTCTGGCCGCGGCCGGTGAGGCGACGGTGTCCTGGGGCGGCGGGCAACGGCAGCTCATACTGACTAAAGGCTCATCGGCTCTGGTGCCAGCGGTCGTCAAGGGATACCGCGTGTCGGGGGATGCCGTCATCTACGTGGCAAGTGTACCGACGGATTGACAGGTGCGGCAACGAAGCTATCTTTATGACACCAATGAAAAACTGAAACGCTATCCTTAACATCTGCCATTTTGGTTTTGCTTTTCAATTCACCATTCGATGTTGGACGTTCGATGTTCAGCGTTCGGTTTTCTTGGCGGACTTGGCGCCTTCGCGAGAAAATTGATTTTCTACGCATTTGTCAAACTTGAAGGAAAACGCCCATGAGCACTCAGCTGACGGTACCCACAGCGACTCCCATCAACCTTGAAAACGAAGTGGCCTATGGCCTCGGTGCCGTTGTCAGCAAGACGCTGTTGAAGAAAGACACCGGGAACATCACGCTGTTTTCCTTCGACACCGGGCAGGGGTTGAGCGAGCACACGGCACCCTTCGATGCCGTGGTCTATATCGTGGACGGAGTGGCAGACATAACCATCGGCGGAGAGCCCCGGGTGGTGAAAAAGGGGGAAATAATCGTGATGCCGGCGGGAATTCCCCACGCGCTCAACGCACCGGAGCCGTTCAAGATGCTTCTGGTGATGATTCGAGGGGCATGACCCCGTAAAAAGTAATTTTGAACCGCAGAGAGCGCAGAGGAACGCAGAGAATATGTTTAATAATTAATGGTTTGCCTCCGTGATCTCTGCGTCCTCTGTGGTGATTTCAGACTTTTTACAGGGTCATCAAACCGCATCAGGGGGCATGATGAAGCCGCAATACACCGGCATCAACCATCTGGCCATGGTCACCGGCGACATGGACGCCACCGTCCGGTTCTGGCGGGATCTGCTGGGCATGCGCCTGGTTGCGGGTCTGGGCCGGCCGGGCTACCGGCACTATTTCTTCGAGATCAGCGGCGAGGACATGATCGCCTTTTTCGAGTGGCCGGGGGCGGAACCTTTGGCGGAAAAAGACCACGGGGTTCCGGTCGCGGGACCTTGCGGGTTCGACCACGTGAGCATTGCCGTGGCCTCTGATGACGATATCTGGGAGGTGAAAGACCGGCTGACGGCGGCCGGCCACTGGGTGAGCGAGGTCATCGACCACGGATTCATCCACTCTATCTACGCCTTTGACCCCAACAACATTCCCATCGAGTTCAGCGCGCCGGTAGCGGCGGTGGATCTGCGCCGGCACCCCCAAATGCTGGATCGCTCCCCGTCGGCGATTGCCGGGGAAGGACCCGACCCGCAACCCGGCCATTGGCCGGATGTCCCCAGCCCCACACCCCCCGAAGAGCGCACCGTCTATACGGGAGAGGGAGCGGTGTTTGCAAAGAAGGCGGCCGACTGATTTATCCTCGATACCTGTTGATTTCCTCGGACAGGGGGGGATCGGCCGATCGCTCCTGTGTGTAACCCCCGAATGCTTGATGAGACCGTGAAAAGTGATTTCGAACCACAGAGTTCGCAGAGAACCGCAGCGAATTATTCGAATTATTAATAACGCTCTCTGTGTCCTCTGTGGTGATTCAGGGCTTTAAATGGTCTTGGTCCTTTTGACCGACTTTTTACTCATAATTTCCCCGATCCGAAACATACCCCACAAAATCTTTTTCCATGACAAACCGGGTGAGCAGTCGGTTCACCATTTCGGCGGTGTCCACCTGGTAGTGTCCCTTCTGGTTTCTGCCGCTCATCTGGCGGGCGGTTTCCACGATGACCTGCAGGGCCGCGGCCGGCACTTCGATGGTGGCACTGATCAACACGTTGTCGTCTGTTTGGGGGGCCATCATCTAATCATCCTTTCGATAATTTAAAGCCACCGGCTTTGCCGGTGGTCGTTTTTTCAGTCTCTGACACGCCTCAAACGAACAGAGCCGTATAGAGCCATTGTCATAAAACCGTTTCATTTAAACAACGACGCCGGGTGTACTTCGGTATCGCTATCGGTATCGCTATCGGCTGTAGAAACACTCGATAGCGATCCCGATAGCGATCCCGACCCCGCGAGGGTCCTGAGGTGAAACGGAACATTATTCTGACAAATACTATAAGCCGCCGCTGACACATGCGTAAAAACGCAAATAGCGAAATCGGCGACGTTTCAGACAGCCTGATAAACAGCTTCCGGAGCGTCGCGTCAATTAAAATCTCGGCCGGAAGTCTCATCTTGGTGGTGCCGGCCGTGCACAGATCATTGTGCATGATGCACTGAAAACTGGGCATGACCACAGATATAAAAAATCCCACGCCCAGTGTCGCCATCTTCTCTGAAGTTTTTATAACCGATGCGCACAATCGATATTCTGCCAGTTATTCTAAACAATTCCAGATAGATGAAAATGTTGCCGGCGCACGCTTGATTCTCAGAATGCCTCCACCTCAATGTTGGCATGTCGCAAGGCCAAGGCTGGCACAGATATTGGACTAATGGAATCCCGTGATGCGTCGATGGCCGAAGGGGTCATCGTTAACGGGGTGACAGCGAAAAGGAGGCAAGACATGAGAATGCGAAAAAAAAGTTTGGGAATCTTGGTGGTGGCAACTGTGGTGGCACTACTGGCAGCAGGCATTGCCACGGCCGGCAGTCCCACCATCGACATCAACACCGCATCGGTTGAGGAACTGGCTTCCCTGCAACGGGTGGGCAAGTCCTACGCCGAGCGCATTGTGGCCTACCGTGAGGCCAACGGACCGTTCAACAGCCCGGAGGAGATCATGAACGTGAAGGGCATCGGCCAACGCACCTTTGAGCAAAACAAGGACATCATCGTCGTGAGCACGCCCAAGAAGAAAAAATAAGTCCCCGCTTCTGGATGGACACAAATGGGTAAAAGACCAACACAATCCCTTTAAGCGCCGTCGACGCATCGCCAAACTTTACACATTTGCGTTTAAATCTTTCGGGCTTATCTACCAAAAAAAGGTTGTACCGGGTGGTGTCCGCGACACCCCATCGGCGGACAGGCCCGTTGCAACAAGCCGCTTTGCAATACTTTTCGTGTGTTTCGTGGTTGAAAGCAGTTACTGCGGTCAAAAGTGGAGATGGGATAGCGCTTGGTGCGCCCCCACCGGCCACAGCCAGAAAAAGGTTCTTATCTCTTTTTCTTCTACCAAAAAAGAACCATAAACCACGAAACACACGAAACACACGAAAGAAAAATGGATGAACGATGACGGGCTGATCTACCCCAAAAAGCGTGCACCGGGCGGCGCCATGGCAATGGGGCCGCGCCTTTAATTCGTAGATAATTGCGAAATCTTTTAACACCACATATCGCCAGACAGGAGGTTCCGATGACTGAAGTCGAGTTGGATATCAAACAGTGGGGGAATAATCTGGGTGTGCGCCTGCCGGCAGCGGTGGCGCGTGCCGCGCAGCTTCATCTCGACCAACGGGTCCGCATTTCCGTCGAGGACAGGGTTATTGTCATCCGGCCTATCGATGATGCGATTTTGACATTGAACCAGCGCTTCGAACACTTTGATCCGGCCCACCAGGGCGGTGAAGCGATGCAGAATCAGACGGTCGGGGCCTGACCGGTAGTAACCTCACACTGAAGCATCAAAACTGGCCCACGGGTTCCGGCTCGGTGGAATGTCATCGGGGCTGTATTCATCCCCCGTTTTTGCCTTGACTTTGTCCCGCCGTCATGTTCAATTTCTGAACGTTCAGATATTGAACGCAAGTTGTTTCTATATCCTAGATTCCAATAATAATTCCCGTAAGTTATAGGTATTTTCCCACTGTAACCCAAAGGGCGGAGCCCCATATGGCGTTCCCATAGAGAAACAATGAATCAAGAGAGCGCGAATAATAACAACATTTACTGGCACAACGGTGAGGTGTCGCGAGAACTGCGGGAAAAGCTCCATGGGCACAAAGGCATACTCCTGTGGTTCACCGGCCTTTCATCATCTGGAAAATCCACAATCGCTCATGCCGTTGAGGGGTTGCTGCACAAAATGCGCTGCTCCACTTACGTTTTTGATGGTGACAACGTGCGTCACGGGCTCTGCAGCGACCTCGGGTTCAGCGAGAAAGACCGTCGGGAAAATATCCGCAGGATCGGCGAAATGTGTCATCTGTTTATTGACGCCGGTATCATTGCCATCTCCGCCTTCATCTCGCCCTACCGGTCGGACCGGGCCCGGATCCGCGATCTGGTGGGCAGCGATCGATTCACAGAAATCCACGTGGACTGCCCGGTGGAAATTTGTGCGCAGCGCGACCCAAAGGGGAATTACAAGAAGGCCATGGCTGGAATTATTCACAATTACACCGGTGTGTCAGCCCCCTACGAGGCCCCCGAAACCCCAGATCTCAGAATTGAATCTCACCGGGTCAGCATTGATGACGCGGCGCAATCCGTCATCCGACTTCTAAAAGAACGTGGCTTGGCGCTGCCTATTGCAAAGCCCCCATCGTTCAGAAGATAAACTATGGACACCCAAGACATTAGAACCCTGAAGATTCTCGAGGAAATGGATCAGGATGAAGCGCCCAGCCAGCGCCACCTGGCCACCAAGCTGAACGTATCGCTGGGGTTGGTGAACAGCTTCATAAAGCGCCTCGTGAAAAAGGGTTATTTCAAGGTTTCCACCATCCCGGCAAACCGGGTTCGATACATCCTCACTCCGAAGGGGGCTGCCGAGAAGACGCGCCTGACTTACGAGTATGTTCAGCAGTCCTTTCTTGTTTACAGAGACACCCGAAGGAAACTCAGCAAAATATTCAAACGGCTCGAAAATCAAGAAATCAAAAAAGTCGTTTTTCTGGGCGTGAGCGAAATCGCCGAAATTGCGTATATCTCGCTACAGGAAACCGCCGTGGAACTTGTGGGGATTGTCGATCGAGCGCATGCAGGAGAAAAATTCTTTGGATTCAAGGTATTCACGCCCGAAGAGGTGTCGGCCGTCAATTTTGAAAGAATGCTGGTAACAGGTGCTGAGGCTACGGACAGTGTAATAAATGATATTCTGGATCTGGGGATTGCCAAAAACCGGATCGTCCTGTTGCAATAACCGCTATCGTTTTAGCACCAATTTCTGAAGGTCGTTACAGTGCAGCAAGCCATCATTAAAAACGGCAAAGTTTTGACTGCGGCTGTCCCGGCACCGATCGTTTCGCCAGGGGCCCTGCTCATAAAGGTAGTGCGTTCCTGCATCAGTGCGGGGACCGAGCTTGCCGGCGCCCAGGCCAGCGGTAAGAGCTTGATCCGGCGCGCTTTGCAGCAGCCTGAAAACATCAGAAAAGCCTTCAACATGGCCCGTGCAGAGGGTTTTGTTAAAACGGCGCGCTTCATTAAAAGAAGCAAGGAATCAGGCCAACCAACCGGCTACTCAATTGCCGGGGTGGTCATCGGTATCGGTGACGGCGTGTCTGGATTTACTGTCGGCGACCGCGTCGCTGCGGCCGGCGCAGGGTTGGCCAATCATGCAGAATACGTCGATATCCCAAAAAATTTGGTCGTAAAAGTACCGGATGGCGTCGATGACAACGGCGCCGCCACCGTTGCCGTGGGCAGCATTGCCATGCACGGCGTCCGAAGGGCGGCGGTCCAATTGGGGGAATACGTCGTCGTATTCGGAACCGGGCTTTTGGGGCAGCTCGCCGTGCAGATGGTGACGGCGGCCGGTGGAAGAGTGATCGCCGTCGACATTGACGCGCGGCGCCTTGAAATGGCGACGCATTCAGGGGCCGAGAACGCTTTCAATGCGGCAGATGCCGATTGCATCAACAGCGTGTTTCACGCTACGGGCGGCCACGGGGCGGACGCTGTTTTGTTTTGCGCCGCGACTAATGATCCTCGCGCGCTTTCCGATGCGCTTTCCATGTGCCGCCGAAAAGGACGACTGGTGATGGTGGGCGTCTGGGGAAACGAGATCCGCAGGGAAGACCTGTACGCGAAGGAGATCGATTTTCTGATATCGACCTCCTATGGACCGGGGCGCTATGACGACCGCTATGAACTGCTCGGGCAGGATTACCCATATGGATATGTGCGATGGACCGAGAACCGAAACATGCTGGAATATTTGCGTCTTCAGGCTCAAGGGCGAATCGACATAAAACCGATGCTGCACGCTGTCTTTCCGATCGAAAACGTTCAGGAGGCCTTTACTTCGCTGGGCTCTGACGTCAAGCCGCTTCTGGTGTTGCTGGATTATGGCTGCAAGTTGCCGGATGGGTTCATTGGCGATAAACCCGAAAACGGCAAACTGGCCTTTGGGCCGGCCGTAAGGAAGGTGTCCGGCAATCGCGTGCGTGTGGGGCTGATCGGTGCCGGGGAGTTCGCCCGGGCAATCCATCTGCCGAACCTGTTGAAATTGAAAAACCAGTACCAGATCCGTGCGATCTGCAACCGGTCCGGGTTGAAGGCCCGGGAAACCGCGCAGCAGTGCGGCGCGGCATATGCCACTTCAGACTACCGTGAGATCATAGCCGATCCGGATGTGGATCTGGTGATGATCTGTACTCGGCACAACCTGCACGGCCAGATGGTATTGGACAGTCTAAACGCCGGCAAGCATACATTCGTCGAAAAGCCGCTGTGCACCCGATTGGACGAACTGGAAAAAATCGAAGCGTTTTACGCGGTCAAGACACCCGATGGTATCGACGAGGGCCTGGCGTGCAGCAAACCAATGCTGGCCGTGGGTTTCAACCGGCGTTTCTCGCCATACGCCCGGGAAATCCGCCAAAAGGTCGAGGGCAGATTGAATCCGCTCATGATCCACTACCGGATGAATGCCGGCTACATTCCTTACGGGCACTGGGTTCATACCGAAGAGGGCGGTGGGCGGATTATCGGCGAGGCATGCCATATCATCGACCTTTTCTCTTATTTGATCGGAGCTCCCGTCAAAGCAATCAGCGCTTTCGACCTTTCGCCGATGACTGAAAGTATTCAGTCATCGGACAACAAGTCGGTGACTCTTGAATACGCGGACGGATCCGTGGCGGTGCTCCAGTACTTCAGCGTCGGTAGCAAAGATTTGCCAAAGGAGCGCCTTGAGCTGCATTTCGACGGAAAAACTATCGTGATGGATAATTACAAATCCATGCAGGGATTTGGAATTGACATAAATCAAGTCGGCCGACAGATTATGGACAAAGGGTATTTGAACGAGCTGACTGAATTGGCTGAAAGTCTGAAGGGCGGTGGCGCCTTGTGGCCAATGTCTCCGAGATCCATTTTCGAAACCACCCGGATATGCATTGAACTTTCCAAATGGTAATATACCCGGCCATGAGACGGATAGTATGCCTGATTTCCCAAAGGTAGATGAAAGAATCTCTGTTTACGCTACACGATGGTTTAGTCTGGAGCAGAAATCGATTCAGTTTGAGCCAGGCAAAATGGAACTGTACTATTCCATTCGTGAAGGAGACCACATAGCGGTGGTCGCTGAAGATGACCGGAAAAATATTTTACTCATAAAGCAGTACCGCCCGGCTATTGAGGATTACGTTATCGAACTGCCTGGCGGACATGTTGAAAACTCCGACCCGGAACAGTCGGCACATGCGGAATTGATCGAAGAAACCGGATACAGAGCTGAACGGATGCAGTTGACCGGTAAAACCATTGTGGATTCAGGTAGAAACCAGGGATACCTTTACTGTTACTACGGCAGTGGACTTGAAAAAATCGGAAACCCTTCGTCGGGGATTGAACTGTTGCCAGTGGCAAAAAACAACATCCGTGAGATGATCGTGAATGGTGATTTTTCACACTCGCTCAATTTGAGCGCTGTCTTTTTAGCATGTCTGCAGGGTTTACTGTCAATTTGATTTTTTTCAGCCTGTCTATTTTGTGCCGTGATGAGGGTTGTAGACGTTGAACCTATACACGCTGCTGTGTGAAATAAAAAAGCACCTGCCCCGAAAGAGAAAAAAACAGCTTGTTTTCTTGCTGATGTGTATGTGCTTGGGCGCTCTGGTTGAAAGCGGTACACTAGGGTTGATAGCGATCTATGCGTCTGCCGTGAATGATACGGAAACAATTTACCATTCACAGCGGGCGACCGTTGTTTTCAGGTATTTTGGCCAGTATGCGCCTGCAACACCAAAAGCTTTTTTCATAATGCTCAGTATTGTCGTTGTTTTGGCCATCGGTATCAAAAATGCGTTGAGTACCGGCCTGCAATATTTGATAGCGAAATTTGCGACCCTGGTGAGTGGCTTTTTCGGCGAAAAATTAGTCCGAGGTCTTTTGCTGATGCCCTATGAATGGCACCTGAGGCAAAATTCATCCGACCTGGTGACGACCTTTGCCTGGCGGGACCAGGTTGCCAATATAATGCTCAACTGCCTGCAGTTTTCGATCGATTTCATATTGATATGTTTTCTTTTTTTCGGGCTGTTATTTATCAATCCAATTGTAACAACGGGTTTGATCCTGCTTGTAGGTGGGCCGGCATTCCTAATTTTCCGGGAAACCCGCCCACGAATTGACCGCCAGGCGGTAACTATTAAAGAAACCTCGATCCTCCTGAACCGGCAGGCTACACAGATTGTTCACGGCATAAAGGATATTAAAATGATAGCGCCCGACAATCTGATGGCAAATCTAAGTACACGATTGTACGCTTTGGCCAACACTCAGGGGATGCAAGCCCTTTTCCTGAAGATGCCGCACAATATGATAGAGTTTATCGGCTTCTTCATGCTTTGTGGCACCATTTTGCTACTCAATCTGTATGCTGAGATCTCCACCATTGAGATTACCGGTATTGCGGCCTTGCTAGCTGTAACTGCTTGGCGTGTTTTACCTGCGATTGTGAGAATAATTGCGAATCTGTCTGTCATCCGGGCCAATTTGCCGGTTGCCAGCCGGGTTTTGAAATTTGTTACCCTATTTGAGGAGAACACGTCTTCTCAGATTGCGGAAAATACCGGAGGTGTGCCGCCGTGTATTGAGCAGACGATCAGTGTCAGGGGGGTGTTTTTTTCCTATGAAGGCGCCACCGTCGAGTCTCTTTCGGATATAAACCTGGACATCAACAAGGGTGAAAGCATCGGGATTATAGGCACTTCCGGGGCGGGGAAAAGCACTTTGGCCGATATTTTGATCGGTTTCCTGAAGCCGGTTCGAGGCACTATATGGATCGATGGTAATAAACTGGGGGAAAATAAAAGTGTAAACTGGATGCGAAACATTGGCTATGTTGCACAGACTCCCTATATCTGCGACGATTCGCTGCTCGCGAATATTGCTCTTGAGCAGGGCGCCGAATTGGCTAACCGGGAATTTGCCATGGAGTGCTGCAAAATGGCCAACATTGATGATTTTTTAGGACAGCTGGCCGACGGCATTGACACTCAGATCGGCGAGCGGGGTGTTTTGCTCTCAGGGGGACAACGGCAGCGGGTTGCCATCGCGCGGGCCCTATACCGCAGGCCGAGCTTTATCGTCTTTGATGAAGCCACAAGCGCGTTAGACACCAAAAGTGAAAATGAAATCCAGAAAACCATTTTGCAGTTGCACGGGAAAATGACGATGGTCCTTATTGCCCATCGGTTGAGTACTGTCGAGTACTGCGACCGAGTCGTATGGCTTGAAAAAGGAAGCGTGAAAATGGTCGGCAAGCCTGAAGCGGTTTTGCCTCGCTACGTTGATTCCATGGCCGTTGAGGAGAAGTCGGCATAACGTAGAAATCGGTTAAACCATAACATATAATATATTATATTTGTAATCAGGAGAATTAAAATGGGAAAAAATGTTGAAAGAATAGGCGGAACTTATTCGCACGATCAAGAGATGTGGGATCAATTGGAGGAAGTTGTAAAAGAAAGCGGTCACCCGCTCAGGGATGTGCTCGAATCATTTCCGGTTTACGCTCGCCGCGTGAATCTGAGTCGATTTCTGGTACATTACGAAATCTTCAAAATGATCAAAGATGTTCCAGGAAGTATAGTAGAATGCGGTGTTTACAGGGGTTCTAGCCTGTTGACCTTCGCAAAATTGCTTGAGATCTACTGCCCAGGAGACAGGACCAGAAAGGTTATCGGCTTTGATAATTTTGCGGGTTTCACCGAACTTAGCGAGGAAGATGGTGCAGAAGACCCTAACTGCTCTAAAGTCGTGGGAGGGTGGAACTCATCACCCTACTACAACGAACTGCTGAAACATATCGATATTTTTCACGCTGACAGTTTTATCCCCAGGGCTAAAAGAGTTGAACTCGTTGTAGGGAATCTTGAAGAGACCGCTACTGATTACCTTGAGAAGAATTCAGGGTTGCGTATATCACTTCTTCACCTGGATTGTGATGTTTATAAACCCACTATGGCTGCCCTGGAGGCATTTTATCCACTGGTGGTTCCCGGTGGAATTGTTCTTTTGGATGAATACGGAATGGCAGCCTGGGGCGGCGAGAGTGCCGCATTTGATGAGTACTTTGGGAAAGACACCAAGCACAAACTCAAGACGTTTCCGCTCAGTTCTACTCCGACTGCATACTTCATCAAAGGAGAGACGGTATGAGAATCTTTATGCGCGGGTTGAATGCCTGCGCTATGCGGAAGGCGGACATCGCTCGTTATAAGGACAGCCTCGTAGCGGCGGGACACGAGTTGGTCAATGACCCTGCCAAGAGCGACACCGTTTTAGTATGGACCTGTGCTTTCAGACAGGACTATCGCGAAAACAGTATTCGCGTATTAAATGAATACAGGGATAAAAACAAGAAAAGAGTAGTAGCCTGCGGTTGTTTGCCTTCAATCAATCCGCAGATATTGGCTGAAAGGTTCGAGGGGGAAAGTTTCGAGTGGAAAAATGACCGGCAGGCACTGGCCAAACTTTTTAATTCGAATCTGCCCGAAACCCAGCGCTACTTTGTTGAAAAGGCGATAGACATTCCCATTGAAGAATACAAGGCCCGGAATCCAGGTGTCAAAACCACTCACTGTGATCAATTCGTAAAACTGTTTATCACTGAAGGCTGTAATTTTAAATGCACCTACTGCGCTGAAATCCTTGCATTCCCGCCATTTAAAAGTTTTCCCTTGGAAAGCGTCGTCAATAAATTTAAGAAAGTAATGAATGAATTCGGTGAGAAACGGGTCATTTTGCATGGCGACTGCGTTGGGGAATATGGAAAAGAAATTGGCAGCTCGATAGTTGAATTGATTGAAAATCTCCTATCGACTGCCTCTGGAGTAAAAATTGGTATCCGTAATCTTTACCCTGGAAATTTCATAGAATATTATGACGAATTGATGCGTTTTATAAAGAATGGCGATTTGTTTCTGTTGGAAACCCCAATTCAGTCGGCATCAGATGATGTGTTGAAGCTTATGGGGCGGCACTACAGACAGAGAGATCTGAAAAGAATATTTGACGGCCTTGTCGGCAGTGGATTCAAAGAGTTCGAAACTCATATCCTTGTTGGTTACCCATCGGAAACCGAAGCGCAGTTCCAGGAAACCGTTGATTTTATCACTCGGTACCGTCCTAAATATGTTCTCATTAGTGGCTACATGGGTTCTCCGCTGTTGAAATCAGCGGATCTGCCTGGGCAGATCGATGAAGAAATAATCCGCGCTCGAGTACTTGAAGCTTATGAAGCCATTAACAAAGAGGGGGTCATCTGTAATTACAACATGTGCGATCTGATCAAGGAAAGGTTCGAGTCGTCGTATGTGGACGGCCTGATATATCAATAGCGCCAGAGAAAAAGAATTCACGCGTTCCGCAAACCGAAATAAATTACTATGCCTAAATTTTCAATTATAATACCAACCACTCGGGCCCATTACTTGCCGTATTCCCTTAGAAGTGCCCTAAACCAGGATTATGATGATTATGAAGTGATCGTCGTGGATAACCAGGCTGAAGGCGCAGATGCCGTTGTCAGGGAGTTTGCTGATCCCAAAGTGTCCTGTGTGCACACGCCTGAAAAACTGGCGATGTCATACAACTGGGAGTTTGGATTAAGACACGCAAAAGGTGAGTATATCACTTTTTTGGGTGACGATGACGTATTTATCCCTCAGTTGCTATCAACCGTGGCGGATGCCATTACACAATACCCTTCAGTTAATATTTTCAACTGGAAATGGGGCAGCTATATCTATCCATCCTTTCCTGTCCCGGAACTGAGAAATCAACTGACCTGGAGTGACTCAAGTGACGGGCTTTATAAGGTTGAAAGCGCAGAGGTCCTAAGAGATTTCTATAACCCGGTCGACATCTACAGGTACTCTGAAAGAAAACGGTTGCTCCCGAGCATATTTCATGCCTGCTGCCACCGGCAGATTATTGAGACTGCACAGGAAAAGGGCGGCAAATTCTTTTTCCCAAGCTGCCCTGATTTTTCCTCCGCTTTTGTGTCGCTGGCTTTCAGTGAAGAGGAAGTGTTGATCGACAAGCCGATGGTCATCTATTCTTCATCTTTTGACAGCAATGGCGTTTGCATGGTGGGGGAACGCGGGAAAATCGATGATTTTCTAAAAGAGTACAAAGATGAAATTTACAGGACGACTCCCCTGCAGACGCGAAAAGTAACTCATAACGGGATAGCGGATACAATGCTGATAACCCAGGCCGCATTCCCCGCAGAATTGGGCAGTTTTGAATTTGGCTGGGTAAGTTATTTTAATTGTTGCTACCGCGAGATTGTGATCCTTGAAGAAAATGGCCTTGATATGTCGGAGGACCGCAGAGAGTTCGAAAAGGTCCTCGCCGGACAACCTGATGATATCCGCTTCGAAGTCCAGCAATGGATCATCAACCAGGGCAGCATGACGACCGGCAAACAAAGCAGGGTGCGTCGGGTGGCCAGATATGTTCAGGATAAGTTTCCGGCCTTAAGGCGTTTCCGTCAGAAAATGAACTCTATGCGAACGTCTTCCAGAAGCAGGCCTGCCGGCGTGATCGACGCCCGGGAAAAAGGACTGGACTCAATATACGATTGTTCAGTGTACGTGGGAAAAGTGATCAGAGGGCAAGCCTAAATGAACAGCTGAGAACGACCTCTCATTTTAAATGCAAAATTATTTCGGGAGAAGTGAAATGCAGGTTGTTATACTTTGTGGCGGGCTTGGGACCCGGTTGCGGGAAGAGACCGAATTCAGGCCGAAGCCCATGGTCAATATCGGGAGCCGCCCGATACTATGGCACATCATGAAGATATATGCCCACTACAATATCAGTGAGTTCGTTCTTGCCTTGGGCTATAAAGGTGAAATGATCAAAGACTATTTTATTCATTATGAGATAATGAACAACGACGTCACTATTGAACTGGGCAGTCCTAAATCCATGCATCTTCACAATTGCCATGATGAATCCGGGTGGAAAATCACTCTAGCCAATACGGGCGACAAAGCGATGAAAGGGGCAAGGTTAAAAAAAGTTGAAAATTATATTCATGGTGAAAATTTTATGCTCACCTATGGAGATGGGGTTGCGGATATCAATATAGAATCCTTGATAAAGTTCCATAAGCAGCATGGCAAAATTGCTACTGTCACCGGGGTCAATCCGGCGGCCCAGTTCGGCGAATTAAAAATCAACGGTGACAGCGTTCAAGCTTTTTCGGAAAAACCCAAAATCTCTGAAAGAGGATATGTTAACGGCGGCTTTTTTGTTTTCAAAAGAGCGATCTTTGATTACCTGGAGATTAATGATGCATGTGACCTCGAATATGGTGTCTTGGAAAAATTGGCTGCCGAAGGTGAGCTAAAGGTATACAAGCACCAGGGATTTTGGGCGTGCATGGATACAATCAGGGACATGGAGTACCTGAACAGCCTATGGGGGCAGAATAGAGCTCAGTGGAAGATATGGAAATAACAAACAGGCATGTTCAACAACATCTATAAAAACAGAATAGTGCTTATAACCGGGCATACCGGTTTCAAAGGGTCGTGGCTGGCTCTGTGGCTCTGTGAACTGGGCGCCCGGGTCTTTGGGTATGCTCTAAAGCCGCCTACTGAACCGAACCACTACGATTTGATCAATTTGGGAATCGAAGGTGTGCTTGAAGACATTCGCAACGCTGATGCAGTAAACAAGGCCGTAAAGTCTTATCGACCAGAGATTGTTTTCCATCTTGCCGCGCAATCGCTTGTACGCGAATCCTATCGGTCCCCTGTCGAAACCTTCGACACGAATGTCATGGGGACGGTGAACGTACTTGAAGCTTGTCGTTTGTCTGGTTCCGTTAAGGCGGTCGTCAACATTACCAGCGACAAATGCTACGAAAACACAGAGCAAGGGGCCAGCAGTTACAGGGAAACCGCCCGACTCGGCGGATATGACCCGTACAGTGCCTCAAAAGGGTGTGCCGAAATTGTCACAAGTGCTTATCTGCGATCATTTTTCCCCCCGGAAGATTATCTGAAGACACATACAACCCTTATAGCAAGTGCCAGGGCGGGCAATGTCATTGGTGGGGGCGACTGGGCCAAAGATCGCCTTGTTCCGGACATTGTTAAGTCTGCAGCAAGAGGTGAAAAAGTCATTATCCGAAATCCTAGAGCTGTACGACCCTGGCAGCATGTCCTGGAACCACTGAGCGGTTACCTGCGTCTCGGGCAACGACTGCTTGAGGGCGAAATCGCATGTGCAGGTGCCTGGAATTTCGGCCCTGACGATAGGGGGCACCTGACCGTCAAGGAAGTTTTGGATGCGCTAAGAGAGAACTGGAGTGCAATCGATTTTAGGATTCATGACATCAATCCGGCAGCACCTCATGAAGCCGGCACTCTTATGCTCGACTGCACCAAGGCTCGCAGGGAACTCAACTGGCGGCCAACCTGGAAAAGTGCGGAAATGATAAAAGAAACGGCACAGTGGTATCGGGATTATTATACGCACCGATATGTGTCCAGCCACCAACAATTGCAAGCGTACATCCGGGATGCCGCCGCACAAAAACTTGTTTGGTCAAGAAATGAAAATAACTCCGACCCGGATTGAACATCTTCAAACAGTTGAAATCGAACCTTTCCAGGATGAAAGGGGCCGTTTCGCTCGCATTTTTTGCATAAGAGAGATGGAAAGGCTACTAGGCGAAAGGGCAGTGTGCCAGGTCAATCAGTCCGTAACTGTGAACAAAGGTGCTTTGCGCGGTATGCATTTTCAATATCCCCCCGCAGCCGAAATGAAACTGATAAAGTGTACGCGGGGTGCGGTCTTCGATGTGGCCATTGATATCAGACAAAACTCACCAACTTTTCTGAAATGGCACGGCGAAATTCTGTCGGCCGACAACAATAAAATGATCTGTATCCCGGAAGGGTGCGCACACGGCTTCCAGACGCTTGAATACGGTTCTGAACTGATCTATTTCCACACGAATTTCTATGCACCGACACTTGAAGGCGGGATTCGGTTTGATGACCCTCGGATAGCAATCGACTGGCCCATTGAAATTGCGGAGATATCCGACCGGGACCGCTCCCATAAATATTTGACTAACAGTTTCAGTGGTATTGCCATATGAACTGCAGATTTTGTGGCACCCGTTTACAACACGAATTTATCGATATGGTCAACGCGCCGCCATCAAATTCATTTCTAACCCGGCGTGGTTTGGATGAACCCGAAACATTTTATCCACTGAAACTTTATGTCTGCGAGAGCTGTTTTCTAGTCCAGATCGACGAGTACAAGCGGTCGAATGAGATTTTCAGCGAGGATTATATCTATTATTCGTCTTTCTCGAAAACTTGGCTCGATCACGCGCGTACCTATGTCGGCATGATCTGCGAGCGTTTCGGTTTTGACAAAAATTCGTTTGTTATCGAAATAGCATCCAACGATGGCTACCTGCTGCAAAACTTTGTGGCTAAGGGCATTCCATGTCTGGGAATCGAACCATCCTGCAAAGTCGCCGAGGTGGCCCGGGGAAAAGGGATCGATGTCATTACACGGTTTTTTTGTGCCGATCTGGCTGGGCGCCTTGTCGCTGAAGGCCGAAGCGCTGATTTAATGATTGGCAATAATGTCTTGGCGCATGTCCCGGATATAAACGATTTTGTTGCTGCCCTGAAACTATGCTTGAATGAACGCGGAGTGGTAACGCTTGAGTTTCCCCACCTGCTGCAGTTGATTGAAAAATGTCAGTTCGACACGATTTACCACGAACATTTCTCATACCTTTCATTGCTGGCCGCGCGGCGCATTTTTGTTAGTCATGGGCTGGACTTGTTCGACGTTGAAGAATTGGAAACCCATGGCGGGTCACTGCGGGTGTATCTCAAACACGTCGAGGATCGATCCAGGCAGGTTGTTCCCGCAGTCGACGATTTGATGCGACGCGAAGAGGCGCTTGGGATGCGATTCCTGGATTACTACAGGGGATTTCAGGTCCGGGCGGACAACGCCAAATATGCGCTATTGACGTTTCTGATCGAAAAAAAACTCGCTGGACAAACAGTTGCAGCTTATGGTGCAGCCGCCAAGGGGAATACCCTTTTGAATTATTGCGGCGTTAAGAAAGATTTGATTGAATTCGTAGTGGATGCCTCTCCGCACAAACAGGGCAAATTCCTGCCGGGAAGCCACATCCCCGTGGTGAACGAAAGCCGGATTAAAGACTGCCGGCCAGATTACGTGCTGATCCTGCCTTGGAATATTCGACGGGAAATTATAGATCAGCTTGACTATATCAGTGATTGGGGGGGCAAATTCATTTCGCTTCATGAAGGTCGGTTCGTGGTGACTGCCGGGAGATCAAATAAGGGGTTGGCGCTGTGATAGGCAAAATAATACAATCACAAGTGAAACTGGTGATTAATTCGCATTGCTTGGATTCGTTCAAACTGCTTTCGATAGAGCTATGAGTGTTTTGCAGATAAAACCAGTTAAGAAGATAGTCATTTCACAACCACTATTTCTACCTTGGAAAGGCATGTTCGATCAGACCCGCATGGCCAAGGCTTATGTTTTTCGTGATGAGGCCCAGTTGCCTATCAGCCACGGAAGTAAAAAAGGATTCATCGTCAGGGTGCAGATTAAAATTGAAAATGGCTGGAAATGGCTTACCGTGCCTATTAGAAAAATTAAAGACCGGACACAGTCTATAAGGGAAACCCGTTTTGCCGATGACCACTGGCGCAAACAACACATAACCGACATTCGAAATGCCTATAAGAGAGCGCCATTTTTCGAAGATATTTTTGAAACGGTTGTACAACCGATATACAGTTTTAATACGGAATTTTTGTGCGAATTCAATATCCATGCGTTTAAACTGTTGTGTGATCGGATAGGAATATCAACCAATTTTTACTTTGCCTCCGAACTTCCTTCCGCACAGTCGGAAGCTCGTTCAAGTGAGTATGTCCTGGAAATATGTCAACAGTTCGATGCCAAAGAGTATATCACGGCACATGGGGCACGCAATTATCTGGATCACGAGCTTTTTGAAAGGGCCGGAGTCAGGGTTATGTATATGGCTTATAACCTGACTCCGTATCCCCAGATAAACGGGCCGTTTACCCCCTACGTGTCAATACTGGATTTGCTGTTCAATGTGAATCGAGATGCATCGGATTATCTCGGGGCCGGCTGTACCTATTGGAAAGAAGACAGACAATTAAATTTAGAAGGGACGGATTGAAAAGGATGCAAGCATTTCCGGAAATCGCCAATACTATGCAGAATGTTAAGGCCATGGCCGCCGATGCGGATATTCAGTCTATCCGCAAAAGACTTTACGCGCACATTATTGAGTATAAATACGCTTATAATTTTACTTGGTACGGCAGGCCGATTATTCAATTTCCGGAAGATATACTGGCTCTTCAGGAAATTATCTTAACCGTAAAACCGGATTTGATTTTGGAAACAGGAATCGCTCATGGTGGTTCGCTCATTTTTTCGGCCTCCATGCTTGAACTGTTGGGAGGTGACAGACGGGTCCTGGGGGTCGATATCGATATTCGGGAACATAACCGCATCGAAATAGAAAAACACCCCTTGTTCAAAAGGATAACAATGCTGCAAGGCTCTTCAGTCGACCGGCAGATTGTTGAAACTGTACATAAGATTGCCGCAGGCCGGAGGAAAGTGATGGTTATTCTGGATTCAAATCATTCTCATGCTCATGTTGCTGCCGAATTGGAGGCTTATGCGGGTATCGTTGACAAAGGCAGCTACCTGGTAGTTTTCGATACGGTCATCGAAGATGTCGATGATGGGGCGTTCCCTGATCGAAACTGGGGCAAGGGAAACAATCCCAAGACTGCCGTGCGTGAATTCCTGGCAAAGAATGATCGCTTTGCAGTGGACAAGGATATTGAGGACCGTTTGTTAATCACAGTCGCCCCCGGGGGATATTTAAAATGCGTGAAGGATAAATCACTATGAGTGACGGTATGAATTATATTCCTAAACACTTGCAAATCGAACCCACCAACGGCATTTGCTCGTCCAGATGCACGATGTGCACTTTTGAAGACTGGACCCGTAAGCCGCACACAATGACCAACGAAACCTTCAAGCGCATTCTGGAAAAATTCAAACCCTATACGCAGGCGATCAACTACCTCACTTTGCACGGTTGCGGTGAACCGCTGATGGACAGGCAGTTGATTGCGAAGGTGGCCTTAGCCAAAGAGATGGGGTTTAATGGCATCGGGTTTGCTACCAACTGTACGCACCTTAATGCAAGCACGGCCAAGGGGTTGATTAAGGCCGGGTTGGACACGGTATTGTGCAGTATAGACGGGACGCGGAAAGAGACACACGAGGCTATCAGGGTCGGTACTAGTTTTGAATCTGTCGTAAACAATGTTAAGGATTTTATAAAGATTAGGAACGAAAGCGGACACACTAAAGTGATTGTTCGTTTTATTAGGCAGGAATTGAACAAGGCGGAATGGCCTGAATTTTACGAATACTGGTCAGCGCAGGTAAACCCGGATTTTGGTGATTTTGTGACCAAGTTCGATGTCCATAACTGGGGCTCGGCCTTAGAAGATTACAAGGGAAAGGATGTAAACGACGAACTTTCGATTGAAAAACTGGTCTGCCAGGATCTGTTTGAAAGGCTGTGGATTTTTTCAGATGGGCATCTGGGCTTTTGCACGGCTGATGACAATGGTTTCTTTGATTTCGGTAGTGTGCTGGAGCAGGACCCGATCGAGATGTACAACAACGAAACCTTCAACCATTACCGGCAGATGATGGAAAAAGGGTGTATCGCCGAACTGGAGCACTGTAATAACTGTACAATCCCCAGATCGAGAGCTTTGAAAGAAACATGAAGAACAAAGACTACATCCCGGTTTCCGGCCCCTGGATAACTCAAAGGGAAATTGAATATGTGGCTGACGCAGCGGCCAATGCCTGGTATGCGAACGCCAATACCTATTACGACCGGTTCGAGAAGACTTTCAGCGCTTATCTTGGCGTTAGGTACGCCGTGGCGCTGCCATCCTGTACAGCCGCTATTCACCTCTCGCTGATGGCGCTGGGCATCGGCCCAGGGGACGAGGTGATCGTGCCGGATGTAACTTGGATTGCCACAGCCGCACCGGTTTCCTATGTCGGTGCCGAACCGGTGTTCGCGGACATAGACCCTGACAGTTGGTGCATGTCGGCCGAGGCATTTCAGGCAAACATCACATCGCGAACCAAAGCAGTCATACCGGTCGACCTCTATGGAGGCCTCCCCGAATGGGACGCTATTTCGGCGATTGCGGAGAAAGCCGGGATCGCCGTAATCGAAGATGCCGCCGAGGCCATCGGTTCAGAATACCATGGCAGAAAGGCCGGCAGCTTAGGGACCACGGGGACTTTCAGCTTTCACGGGTCGAAAACGATGACAACTGGTGAAGGCGGCATTCTAGTTACCGATGATGAAAAAGTTCACAAGCAGGTACTTTTTCTCAGGGACCACGGACGCAAACCGGGGGATGTGATGTTCTTTAATGAACAGGTCGCATATAAGTACAAAATGAGTGCAATGCAGGCCGCCATGGGGCTTGCCCAGATAGAGAGAATAGAAGAACTCGTCAACCGAAAACGGGAAATTTTCGACTGGTATCGGGAAGAACTCGCGGGCGTCGATTGCTTGACACTCAATGCTCAAAAAGCCGGTATAAAAAATTCCTATTGGATGATCACAGTCATTCTTGACTCTGCTGCAGGAGTGCTCAAAGAAGATATAATGCGGAAAATGGAGGAGAAAAATATTGCCACCCGCCCATTTTTTCATCCACTGAGCTCTATTCCGGCATATCGGAAACTTCCACAATCTGCTGCTGCCAGGGAAAAAAACAAGGTGAGTTATGCTATAAGCCCATACGGCGTTAACCTTCCCAGCGGTTTGAACATGGACCGTGAAAAAGTAGCCCGAGTTTGCAACGCCTTAAAAACAATTATCAATGCTTAGAAACGATTCCAAAATTCTTGATAAGGTTTAAGAACCTGTCTTCACTCTGCGTCCTACGCCTGACAGGCAAGGCCACCGATAATATCAACCCAATGGAATTCTTTCCTATTGCGTGGATTTGAGTCGAACTACCAAATATCAGAAATCTTCTGAATAGGAAATCTTGCAGACCTTTTTTATGCATGCTCGGACTTGCCCGATGCAAGGCTGAAGAGAAATGGAGTAATCTGAATGCACCTTGACGATTTTTTGAAAAAGGCTGTTTATAAAGTGGCCGGCCAACGGTACGCAAGCATATTTGGGGCCGGACTGCACGCAATGGCAAGAGAGTACAACGAAGTTTCCTCGAAGCCCAAAGGACCCGGCGTGTTGGTGATATCGATTCCTAAATCCGGGACCGTATACATAAGCGATACCCTTGAAAAAATTCTCAATTATGCCCCCCTGTCGATTTCCGCACAAACATTTCCGGACGATGTCGTCTGGCAAAAAGAGATCATTAAACTGAATCAGGGAAACCTTTACAGTCGCGGACACATACCACCGACTCCCTATAATACCTACATGTTGACCAAACATATGGATCGATTTGTGGTGCACGTTCGAGATCCGAGACAGGCCACGCTCTCCTGGGTTCACCATATCGACCGCCTGGGAAATGAAGAACCAGGGTTGACTCTGAACATGGCGATTCCCTTTCTGCCCGCCGGCTACTTTGACATGCCCTTTTCAGAAAAAATCGATTGGGCCCTGGAAAACCACATGAAAAAGCTGATTGCGTGGATTGAAGGTTGGACCCGGATGGAACGCGATACTCTTTTGTTTACCGATTTTAAGGATATGAAAGAAGACCCGGTAAACTTCTTTAACAGGATTCTGGCTTTTTATGGTCTAAGTGCACCAAGGGAACTTGTTGAACGGTCTGCCATCCGGCCCCGGGAAGGTAAGCTCCATTTCAGAAAAGGACGGGTAAACGAATGGCTCGAAGTGTTTAACGAACGGCAAATTGAAACAGCAAAAAGCATGATCCCACCGTCATTGTGCGCTCGTTATGGTTGGGAAATCTGAAGGGCTTTCAGATCGGTAGTGATGCCTGATCGGGGAACCGCCGAAAGGTCCCATTAACCGAATACGGCACGTCTGCTGCCGGCAAATGGAAACAGGAAATTCATGTCTATAATACCTATATCATTCAAGGATAAAAACATCTGTGTTCTCGGTCTGGGGTACGTGGGCCTGACGCTCGCCACGGTAATGGCTGAAACGGGATTCACAGTAAGTGGCATAGAGATCCGGGAAGATGTTCTGGGATTGCTCAACCAGGGCCGGCCTCATTTTTTTGAACCGGGGCTTGAGGATCGCCTTTGCAGCATCATCAGAGACGGTAAATTGATGTGCGCAAAAACCATCCAGGAAGGACGCCCTTCGACGGTTTACATCATCACAGTGGGAACGCCCCTGGGAGACAACGGCAAAGTAAGGGTCGATATGATTGCCGGTGTTGCCAAAGAGATTGCCAGTCACCTGAAACACAAAGACCTGGTGATCATGCGATCCACGGTCAAGCTGGGAACCACCCGTCAAATTGTCCTACCGATTTTACAGGAATCCGGTGTTGAATTTGACTTGGCGTTTTGTCCGGAAAGAACCATAGAAGGAAATGCCCTGAATGAACTCCGGGAACTGCCCCAGATCGTGGGCGGCCTTAACGTGAATTCAGCCGTACGAGCCAGTCAGTTGTTTCACCTTATCACGCCGACGGTTGTGCGGGTCAGCGATATTGAAACCGCTGAATTGATCAAGATGATCGACAACTCTTACCGGGATACGACCTTGGCCTATGCCAATGAAATAGCCCGTATTGCTGATGCCGTCGGTGTCAGCGCCACGGAGACGATCAGGGCCGGCACCCTGGGGTACCCCAGGGTGACCTTGCCGATACCCGGTCCGGTAGGGGGGCCTTGTCTGGAAAAGGACCCATATATTCTGGCCGAGGGGCTGGAGCCTTTTGGGATACAGCCGGAAATCACCTTGGCGGCCAGGAAGGTCAACGAGCGACTGCCTGCGGAATCCGCCGCCTATGTCGCCGGTGTGACGCAACGGCTTCCTGGTTGGCCGGAAACTCCGACCATTACCCTCATGGGGATAGCATTTAAGGGAAAACCGGAAACAGACGATCTGCGTGGCACAATGGCCCGGCCAATCTTCAGACAGTTCAAAAAATATTTTCCCGATGCTGTTTTCAGGGGATTTGACCCGGTTGTAGGCGAGAAGGATATTGCCGCTTTTGGCCTGGAGCCATTTAACCGGGTGGAAACTGCCGCAGCCGGAGCCAATTTGCTGGTCATCATGAACAACCACCCGTTCTTTTCGAAGTTGCATATCGAAAATCTTGCAAGGGGTATGGCAAGACCGGGTCTGATCTATGACTTCTGGAATAATTTTAACGCATCGGATCTGAATATGCCGGCCGGTACCGGATATGCCGGG
This sequence comes from Pseudomonadota bacterium, assembly GCA_043825735.1. Taxonomy (GTDB): domain Bacteria; phylum Desulfobacterota; class Desulfobacteria; order Desulfobacterales; family JBDRRP01; genus JBDRRP01. The sequence goes on from JBDRRP010000071.1 coordinate 44,942, forward strand.
CTGGGCAGCCACGGCAAGGCCCGGTTGCCGGAAGGAATTCAGTCATGAAAAAAAAATACCTGGTCACCGGGGGCACCGGATTTATTGGCGCCGCTCTTGTAAAAAGACTGCTATCGGAAGGCCATGCCGTCAAGGTGATTGACAATAATTCCAGGGGAGCGGTGGCCAAATTAGGGACGGCATTCGACCACATTGAATTTGTCGAGGCGGATGTCCGCGATACTGCCACGGTGACGCAAGCCGCCAAGGGTGTCGAAAGCATCATCCATCTTGCGTTTATAAATGGGACCGAGCATTTTTACAGCAACCCCGAACTGGTCCTGGATGTCGGCATCCGTGGCATGTTGTCTGTGATCGACGCCTGCCGAATCAACGGCATCGGAGAGCTTGTGCTGGCTTCCAGTTCCGAGGTCTACCAAACGCCGCCGGAAATCCCTACCGCCGAGGATGCCCCCCTGTCGATACCGGACCCGTTGAATCCGCGCTACTCGTATGCCGGCGGCAAGATCATCAGTGAGCTGATAGCGATCAATTACGGCCGGACTGATTTCGAAAGAGTCATGATATTCCGGCCGCACAATATCTATGGCCCTGACATGGGGTGGGAGCATGTCATTCCCCAGTTTATTAAGCGTGCGGGGGAACAGATTGAGCGCCGGATGGGCGACGTAATACCTTTTGACATTCAGGGCGACGGCAGGCAGACCCGCGCGTTCTGCTATATAGACGATTTCGTGGACGGTCTACAATGCGTGCTCACCCGCGGGACCCACCTGGGGATCTACCACATTGGAAACCCGGAGGAGATCACGATTCAAGAGGTGGCCGAAAAGGTGGTCGGCTGTTTTGGGAAAAAGGCACGGATTATTCCCGGCGACTATCTTGAGGGCGGCACGCATAGGCGCTGTCCTGCTATCGGCCGCCTTGCGGAAATTGGTTACAAACCCATAGTTCCTTTTGATGATGGGCTTACAAGAACGGTTGCCTGGTACCGAGCCCACTTATAATTTTGTCCAAAGAGGGAAAATGCGAGAGAAAATTAAAAACAGAACACTCAATTTACTAAAGAAAAATGATCTGACGTTGAACCTGGTGGACGTGGGATCCCGCAACGGGATTCTGCACCTGTCCGATTATGCTCAATTTACCAAGGCTGTCGGTTTTGAACCAAATCCCGCAGAATACGAAAAACTTCTTACCGGAAATACTGACGCTGCCGCCTACGGGATTGTATCGCCGGATTACAAAACGATCAAATACTATCCATACGCAATCAGCAATCGGGAAGGGACTGCCAAGTTTTACGTAACGCCGGGTCCCGGGGCGGCCGGTCTGCTCGAACCGAACATGGAACCGTTGAATGAAATCCATTATCACGGCAGCCGTCCCTGCAGGGAGAGCTTCGGAAAAGATGTTTTCGACAATTTCAAGGTGATCGAAGTTGAAACGAAAACCCTAAACACTGTCTGCGAGAAGGAACAGATCGAGCACATAGACCTGCTGAAGATAGATGTAGAGGGGGCTGAATACGAGGTGCTGGAAGGCGCCCGCTCCATTTTGCCGCTAACCGGTGTTATCTTTGTTGAGACATGCCTGATTCCATTCAGGAAGAACCAGAAGCTCTTTTCGCATGTGGACCTGCTGCTACGGGACTTCAATTTCGATCTGCTGCATTACCAAATCGTTCAGGAGCAAATCGGGTACAAAGTTCTGAAAGGACCTGCGCATTACATCCCGCCATTTTACTACGATCCGCACGGGCAGCCATTGTCCTGTGATGCGGTATACATCAATCGAACTGTTGAGGACCATGATCGTATTCTGTGCCAGGCCCTGATTCTTTTGGCCAACATGCTGATCGATGAAGGTCTGTACCTGCTCGAGAAGAAGTTGGAAATGTCCCATGACCCTGACGTCAGGAAACTGCGCAGGGTCAATGACTACTTTTCTCCTGGGCAGTTGTTCCGGCACAACAGTTACAGGGCTATCGACAAGACCGCAGTTTTGATTGGGAAAATCATTAAAAAAATTAAGGAGATGATCAAATAAAATGGATGATAAGACACAAGCCACTTCACGGCCGATCAAAACCTGCCAGATCTGCGGACGTCCAAAATTGGACAATGTCCTCTTTTTAGGATTCATTCCACCGGTGAATACAATGCCGGCGGTGGGATCAACCCCTGTGGAGCAGACTGCCTACCCGTTATCACTGCTGCGGTGCAATGACTGTACCCTGGTTCAGATCGGTCTCGAGGTTGATGCCGAGGTGCTTTTTCCCTATTCCTATCCCTATCTGAGTGGCAGTACACGTATCTTGAGGGAAAACTTTGCCGAACTGTACGCAGAGAGCGCGGCAATGATAAAAATTGGGCCGAATGATCTGGTCATCGATATCGGCTCCAACGACGGCACCTTGCTTTCCAACTACAAGGCAGGCGGGCACAAAGTCCTTGGCGTCGAGCCTTCCCAGGCGGGTGAGGTGGCGAGAGAAAAGGGTATCGAGACGATTACGGCTTACTTCAACCTCAAAACCGCCCAATCCCTGCTTACGCAATACGGGTCGGCCAGGATCGTCACCGCGGCAAACGTGTTTGCCCACATCGGCGATATCGATACGGTCGTAAAGGGGATTCTGGAGATTCTTGAACCCGGCGGTGTTTTCATTTCGGAATCCCACTACCTGCTAAGCCTTATAGAAACCCTGCAATACGATACGATTTACCATGAGCACCTTCGGTATTATTCGGTAGAAAGCCTGCAGTACCTGCTCAATAAACACGGTCTAGAAGTTTTCCATGCCAAGAAAATCCCCACCCATGGCGGATCCGTCCGGGTATATGCCGCTCGCAAGGGAGCGTACCCCGTCGGGGAAAGCGTTGTCGCAATACTGGCGGAAGAAAAAGAATGTGGCTTGGCCGATGGCAGTGCTTTACGGGCTTTCAGGAAAAGAGTGCTCCAGTCCAAAATGGACCTGATGGCCCTTTTGAAAAAGATTACAGAAGAGGGCGGCCGTGTGTTCGGTATCGGTGCGCCGTCGCGGTCCAGCACATTGATCAATTATACCGGGTTGGACGACGGTATTCTCGATGCGGTCATGGAAATTAAAACCTCGCACAAAGTAGGTAAGTATGTCCCAGGCACTCTTATACCGGTTTTGGATGAGGCCCTGCTTTTTGAGCAACAGCCAGAGTACGCATTGCTGCTTTCCTGGCACATTGCGGATGAACTCATTGAAAATTTGAGACGCAAGGGCTACCAAGGCAAGTTCATCGTTCCGCTTCCGAAACCGCGGATTGTTACAGGGTAAATCTGTGCACGTGCTGTTTCTCAGTTCAGTGTTCCCACGATTCGGCCATTCGGAAGCCGTTGAAACAGTCCTGGCCGTCCTATTGAAAGCGGCTGTGGAGGCCGGACATCGCGTCAGTTGGGCGACAGTTGCCCCCGGAAACCGATTCGACGAAAAAACACGGGATCGGTTGCAGGGTCTTGGGATCAGCTATGCTGGTGATTTTTCGGGGAGTGTCAGCTGGGGGCAGCATAAAAGAGGCCTGATAAAAAAAATCCATACCTTGCGATCGGCTTTCAGTCGGCGTTATGAAAGTGAACTGCCGCACTTTCTGAATCCGGATGTGACCGCCGGGCAACTCGAGCGTACTGGGGCCGACGCGATCTTACTCCACTGGGATTCTTACTTTGAGTATCTGCTGCCATGGATCCGAAATACCCCGGTGTACGCTTACTGGGCACGTCCACGATTCGCTTCGGCGCTGAGCACCATTGAGAATGAGCCCTTTGAAGGGCGTCTCGGTAAGCGAATTCGTCGGTGGCTCACTCGAAGAATACTGCAGATTCAGGCCACTCGACACTTTACCAGAGCAGGGTACCTGGCCGGTATCGCCAACATCTGCGCCTTGGACGCTAAAAGCTATGTCGCGGCTGGGAAAGCCTGCCGGTACATACCCAATACTTGGCCGGACGCTTTTGGGGATCAGTGTTTGCTGAAAAGAAAAGAGTTTGAACGCCGGTCAGGTGCATTTGACATCCTTGGAGGACTTGGGATGTTGAACGCAACTGGCAACTACTATGGGTTGTCATACCTGGCGGATAAAATCTTGCCAATTTTGAAAGCAGAACTTCTGGATCAAAACTGGCGCGTGAACATCTGCGGCAAGGGGTTCGAGAAGCTTCACAAGAGGCTGCAGCAGCGTTTGGGAACAGGGCATGTACATTACAAGGGGTTTGTCGACGATATCGACGGAGAGTTCCTGAGCAATTCGGTCTTTCTGATGTGCAACAACGCAGGGCCTTACACCGGTGGGTACACGCGGGTTGTCTACGCAATGTCAGCCGGAGCATGCCTTATCGGTCACAAGAAACTGAGTGATTCGATGCCGGAAATCGTCAACGGGAAAAACGCATTGCTGGGCGAGAGTCCGTCAGAAATCGGGGGAATGGTAATCGCGGCCTTCAGAAATCCTGAAATGCGGTGGAAAATTGCTACGGCCGCCAGAAAAACATACCAGGAACACTTTGCCCCGCACCAGGTTTTTAAACAGATAAACGCAATGATAATGTGATTACAATGCCGCCTGCTCGAAAAGTCGTTGCTGTTAGCCTTGACAAAGATGCGCTCGAGTTGATTCAGGGCCAGGACCTGGAACTTTGCGGAATAATTGACCCGGCTCCTTTCAAAAGCCACAACGGCATTCCAAATCTGGGTAAAGATGATGACTGGGACCAGATCCGCGACGCCTTCGGCGGTAACTTGAAGGCTGTCATGCTGTTGGACCCTCCACTGCTAAAGCGCCAGTTGGTGAAAATTTACGGCTGCGAAAATCTGACAGGGTTGATTTCGAAGGACGCCAGAATCTCGGCATCCGTAAAAATCGGTAAAGGGTGTGTGGTTCAAAGCGGTGTCCGGCTGCTCCCTGATGTAACTTTGGGTATGTGCTGCAAAATCAATGTGGATGTCACCATTCACCATGACTGCTCGGTCGGTGATTTTTGCACGCTGGCTCCCGGAAGCAGGCTGCTGGGGAATGTAACCCTGGCAGATGAAGTCTTCGTGGGCGCCGGCGCAATAGTCCTGCCGGGTGTTACGGTTGCCAAAGGGGCTGTCGTAGGCGCAGGGGCTGTCGTCATTTCAGACGTGGCGCCGGGAGCAACGGTTGTCGGTGTGCCGGCTAAACCTCTAAAACTATCGGTATAAAATGGAAAAGAAAATACCCTGGTTTTTGCCTTCCATGGGCAGGCGTGATTCGGAACTCGTCCAGCACGTTTTGGAAAGCAACTATATCAATGACGGAGACGTTACCCGGAAATTTGAAAAGCGCGTAGCGGAAATTATCGGCGCACGATACTGTGTTGCAGTCACCAGCGGTACCGCCGCCATCGCCTTGGCGCTCATGGCCGCCGGGATAGGCCGGGGGGATGAGGTCCTTGTTCCGGATCTCACCTTTATCGCGACCGCAAATGCCGTTCACCTTTCTGGCGCTGATGTCCGGCTGGTAGATGTGGATGCGGCAACCTTTACTATTGACCCGGCAATGATCGAAGCGGCGATTGGCCCCCTGACGCGTGCAGTGGTGACCGTTGACGTAAATGGCCGGGGTGCTGATTACAAGGCCATTGAAAGAATCTGTGAACGGTACGGTCTGGTGCTGGTATGTGATTCGGCTGAAGCACTGGGCTCCCGGCAGGGGAAGCAATACTTGGGGACATTCGGAGATGCCGGCTGTTTTTCATTTTCTCCGAATAAAACGGTTACTTGCGGTCAGGGGGGTATGGTTGCAACCGATCGCGTGGATATTTATCACAATCTCCTAGAACTGAAAGACCAGGGCAGGCGGCAGCAGGGGACCGGCGGCGACGACCTCCATCCAGTAATCGGATACAATTTTAAGCTGACCAATCTGCAGGCGGCAGTCGGCCTGGCTCAATTGGAACTACTTGATCAACGGCTCGAAGGCTTCGTAAGAAGAGATACCCATTACGCCGCAAGATTAGAGGGACATCCCGGGTTGGAGGTTCCGCAATGGGAACGGGCTTCCGGCCAGGTCAAGCAGTGGATGGACGTCCTGATCGCAGACAGGCCGGCGGTGTGTCGGGCTCTGGAAAATGCGGGAATTGGAAATCGGCCTTTTTGGTTTCCGCTGCATACCCAGAAACCCTATTCATTAAATAATTCTTCATTTCAGAACGCTGTTGGCATTTCCAAGAGAGGCTTATGGCTGCCGTCCTATTTTGACCTGACCACAGACGAAATAGACCGAACATGTGATGTAATTTTGATGGCGATCAGGCGCCGGAAGTGAGGTGTGGTGATAGAAGGTTTATTAATAGAATGTATTAAATATTGGCGATTGATTGAATGATGAGAGTATTATGTCGAGCATATATTAAGACTCTTCACATTTGGTTGAATGGACTATACAAGGAACTTAAAATATGTCTGAAAATAACTTATACGAATGCGCGTTAAAAACATATAGTTTGTTAATGGTGAAGAGGATGGCATCAGGATTGCCACCAGACCCTTGGTTTGATAGCTTTGATGCTGCTAAAAATTTTTATTATAGATATATTGAATTATTTGAAAGCATGATAGGGAATAAGGAATGGGGGAGTAGAATAGAAATTGGTGCTGGGAGCGGAATGGGATCTGCAATTCTTTCGAATTTTCCAAATGTTAATCAAATAGCAATTTCTGATAATAGTGAGTTACTTGTAGAGAAAGTGATACCAAGATGTGCAGAATTATTTGGAGATATTACGAAAATTGTACCTCTTCAAGTTGATTATCTGAAAATGTCTGAAAAAATACACGAAATGGATTTTGTTCTGGCTTTTGCTACTTTACACCATTCACCAGAATTGCGTCAAACTATTTCAGAAATATATAAATCTTTGAAAAAAGGAGGTTATTTGCTGGCCGTGGAAAGAGCTCATCCAGATACTATGTCAGACAGAAAAATGAAAGAACAACTATATAGCCTCATTGGAAATGAAACAAAAAAACTTTACGGGTTTTCTGAGAAAACTAAAATCACTAGAATGGATCTTGGTGAACACGAACTCAGGATGTGTGAATGGAAGAAAGTTTTTACTGATAATGGTTTTGAACTATTGGCAATTTGGGGCGAACATTCTAAAATGTATAACCCTTGGTTCAACGTCGCTTTTTGGGCTTTTGGGCCATTGCTGGCAGTGAAAAAAATGTATCGTTTTTTTATTGGTTCTGACAATTTATTTCTTAGTAATTTAAAAATCAAATTGCAACAAATCTATTCTAATCCACGATTGAACATATTTTACTATTTATTTATTCCCAGATATGTCAAATCAATATTATTCAAGGCTAATAACCTTAAGCTTGATAAGAAAGGGAATATTTACATCAGAGATCATAGGTGGATTTTTAGGAGTGAAAAGCCCCATGCCGTCAACGCACTTTTTGTATGCCGCAAAGTATGACGATACTATTCTGAACCATGTAAGCAATTTACGGTTAAAAATGGAATATAACTATAGCAAATTTCATTTCTTCCTAAATATCAATTCAACCCAATAACCAATTATATTGGTAACCTACTTGCTCGAGGGGGATTTTTGATGGGAATTTCCTTCAGTTTAGACCGAATTCGGCAAAACGCGTGTTTCGTGATCGCCGAAGGATGTGACAACCACTTGGGGGACATGGGCGCCGCCCGAGAGATGGTGCGCCAGGCCAAATTGGCCGGCGCGGATGCCATCAAGTTCCAACATCACCTGCCAGATGAGGAGATGCTGCCCGACGTGCCTGTTTCAGACAATTTCGACACGCCCCTGTACGAATTTTTGAAGGCACACGCCCTCCGCCTCGATGACCATATCCAGCTGAAAAAGTATTGCGAGGAGATCGGAATCCTCTATATGTGCACCCCTTTCAGCCTCAAGGCTGCCCAGGAAATGAACGCCATCGGTCTGCCGGTATTCAAAATAGGATCCGGAGAAATGACCGATATCCCGACCCTGACGGCCATCGCGCGTTTCGGCAAGCCGATGATCGTCTCCACGGGGATGTCCACCTGGGAAGAAATCGACCGGACTTACAGTGTCCTGGTCGAAATGCAGACCCCGCTGGCCCTGATGAACTGCGTCAGTGAATATCCCCCGGTCTATGAGGATATCAACCTGAATGTCATCCCCGAATTTATCCGGCGCTACCCTGACGCGGTCATCGGGCATTCCGATCACACGCCGGATATTTACACCTGTTTTGCGGCAGTGGCGTTAGGGGCCAGGATAATTGAAAAACATGTCATTCTCGATAAACGGCAACCCGGTCCGGACCAGAGTGTATCAATCGATTTTAAGGATCTGGCTCAATTGGTCGATGGCGTCCGCAAGATCGAAGCCGCATCGGGTTCCGAGAAGAAAATCCACATGAAAGAGGCGCCGATTCGTGAATGGGCATTTAGGAGCATCGTCTCCATCAAACCTATCGCCCGGGGGCAAAGTATCAACCACAACATGATCTGGTCTAAAAGGCCGGGCACCGGAATACCATCGCACGAGATGAACCAAGTGATTGGTCGGGTGGCAAAAAAAGATATACCCGTAAACACGCTTATCGCCTGGGAGGATTTGGAGTAACATGAGACTGCTTTTTCTAACGGGCAGCCGGGGCGAGTGGGGATATATCCGTCCTATTTTGAAGCTCTGCCGGAAACGGAACATCGATTTCAAACTGTGCGTCACCAATATGCACCTGCTGCCGGCTTACGGCCTGTCCAAAAAAGAAATCGAGGCAGACGGGTTTTCCATCGACGAGCCGATATTCATGGCCCTCCAGGGCAGCAACCACTACACAATGGCAAAATCGCTGGGTGTGTGTCTTATGTCCCTGGTGGATCTGTTGTACAGAATCAGACCTGACTGGGTGGTGCTTTCCGGAGATCGCGGTGAGCAACTCATGGGAGCTGTCGCCGGCGCCTACACCAATACACCGGTAGCCCACATACAGGCCGGCGAGGTCTCCGGAAACATCGACGGGCAGGCGCGGCATGCCATAGGGAAATTTGTCCACATGCACTTTGCTTCCAACCAGGATGCGGCCGATCGTCTTATCCGGCTGGGTGAAGAGGCGCATCGTGTCAGATTGGTCGGCGCACCGCAACTCGATGAACTGGTGCAGGGGGAATATACCGGACTGTCAGACCTCAAGGAGAAATACGATTTTCCCTTTGACGTGGACTTCATTCTGGTGCTGCAACATCCAGTCACTGAAGAATATGACAAAGCCCGCGATCAGATCGATGCGACGCTGAGCGCCCTCAAACAGTTTGCCGTGCCGAAGTTCTGGATCATGCCAAATAATGACGCCGGCAACGAGATTGTCAGGGAAGGCATTGTCGCCAGGCGCTCCGCCGACACCTTCCTGATCAAAAACGTCAAACGCCAGGACTTTCTCGGAATCATGAAGGCCTGCCGCTGCATGGTCGGCAATTCCAGTGCAGGGCTACTTGAGGCGCCGACCTTTAAAATTCCGGCGGTCAATATCGGCCGGCGCCAGTATAAGCGCGTCCGTGGCGGAAATGTTATAGATGTCGCTGATTTCGATGCCGACAGGATCGTGGCGGCCATCAGACAGGCGTTTTCAACAGAATTCAGACAGGGGTTGGCCGGATTGTCCAACCCTTACGGAGACGGCGACTCTTCGGAGCGGATTTTGGAAATACTCCAGAATACGAAAAGGGATGCAAAGCTGTTGATAAAAGAATTGACCTATTAACAGCGGGTCCAAAGATGGTTTTTTAAAAGGGGTCTGTTACACCCCGAGCCGGTTAGTGAGACAACAAAATAATACAGGGGTGAGTCGATGAACGAACTGTCGCCATTCAAGGTCTCAGAAAGCGCGACCTTATTGCAGGCTGTAGAGAAGATTGAAAAGAACAGATCCAGGGCCGCAATCGTAGAATCGGACGGCAAAGTGATCGGCGTGATCAGCGAGGGAGATATCATGCGTGCGCTGCTGCAGGGCGCCAATATCCACTCCCCCATTGAATCGTTCATCATCTATTCTTTTAAATACCTCACAGATCGGGACCTGCCCCAGGCTCGCAAACTGTTTGCCAAACACCTTATAACGCTGCTGCCGGTGCTCGATGACGACTTCAGACTTGTCGGCGTCATCACCCTGCGTGACATATTGAATGCCGTTTAGCGCCGCCAGTCCTTCCCTGACACGACCATTATAAATTACCATGACTTCAACACAACGAATGCCGATACCGCTGGCAGTGTTTATACCCGCCCGGTGCGGGTCCAAAAGGGTGCCTCTGAAGAATATCAAGCCGTTGGCCGGGCGACCGCTGATCCACTACACGATCAGCGCCGCCATTGAGGCAGGGCTCACAGAGGCTGTTTTTGTTTCGACCGACTGCGAAGAGATCGCCGGTGTCGCCGTCAAATGCGGCGCAGAGGTGGTGATGCGGCCTGAACAATATGCAAGGGACGAATCCAGCACAGAGGACGCCATGCTCGATTTTATTGAGCAACTCGGAGCGCAGGACCAACGACCGGAATGGGTGATGACCCTGCCGCCGACCTCACCCTTGAGAACAGCAGACACCATTGTACGTGCCTGGAAGCTTGCCCTGGAGACGCCTGACGAGGTCGATTGCCTGTTCTCGGTTCATCCTACCCGGGAAGATTTCTGGGTCGGTGATACTCCTGGAAGTATTGCCAGATTGTTTCCAGAGGCCCCACGGAGGCAGCAGGATCGAAAACCCCTGTGGGTAGAAAACAGCTGTATTTATTTGACCAGGACAGCTGCATTGGTCAGAACCGGGTTCATATTGGGTGAAAAACATTCCGGGTTTGAAATTTCTGTCGAAGAAGGTTTTGATATCAATTCGGAAGCGGACTTTATCATTGCCGAGCAGCTTTTTAAAAACCTCGCAAAAGAGACACCGAAAAAAACCACGTCTTTTCAGAAAATGATTTGAAGAGGCGACGTTGAAAGATCAGATATGGGCATTAAAAAAAATATAAGGAGAATTCCGGGCGCTATTCGAGCTCTCCGGTTTTTGCGTTCTCCGAAATCCGAGATCCGGTGTATCATCAGCTGCTTCCAGTTCTTCTTAAAATACAGACACCTGGGGCGGTCAGAACAACCAGGACTCAGAGGCAATCTGCTGGTGATCAGTATGATGGGTGATTTAATCGAGGGCAGCAAATTTGAGAGCTTGTTCGTCAAGTCAATTCAAGCAAAAGGGTATCAACCGATTATCGTCAACGCTCGGGGCTCTTTCGCAAATTTTATATACAGAGTTATAGGCGTCTCGAGATGCCTTTTTTATGAAGATTTCATTGATAAAGCTCGACAGCAGAACCAAACTGAAACCATTGCCTGCGAGTTGTTTGAGAACTGCGTTGATCTGCAAAGTCTGTTAGCCATTCATTACAGAGGTGTGAATGTCGGAAAATATGCATGCTCCACTGTATTGCGGCAAACTCACAGCGGTGAAGTAGACTTCTCGTCACGGGACTTTTTAAAGATCGTAAAACAGTATGTGCAGGCCGCCATTGAAAATGTCCTGGCCGCTGAACTGATTTATGAACTGGTAAATCCGGCGAAAACTCTTTTTCTGGAAAGGGGCTATTCGCCCTACGGCGAATTTTTCGATATATCCGTTAACCGCGGTATCGATACGATCCAGTGGATCGGCTGCCATACGCCAAAGGCAGTCATCTTGAAGCGCTACAATCGTAACAACACCGGCTTTCACCCGTCATCCCTGTCAAACAAAAGCTGGGATTGCATAAAAGACCTTCCTTGGAATGAATCCCTGGGTAATGCGGTAAAAAACGAATTATACAACACATATGCCTCAGGAGAGTGGTTCAACGAAGTCGGCACCCAGTTCAACACCCGGATGACTGATCGCCAGTCACTCTACCGGCAGTTGGAGTTAGACCCCGGTAAGAAGGTCGGCATCATATTTTCGCATATTCTCTGGGATGCCACTTTCTTCTATGGCGAAGACCTGTTTGCGGATTACAAGGATTGGCTCATCGAAACCGTCAAAGCGGCTATGGCGAATACCCACATGAACTGGGTCATTAAAATTCACCCAGCAAATGTAATTAAAAAATACCGTGAAAACTACCGGGGGCAGTGGGCAGAGTTCGAGGCGGTTGAGTCGGCCCTTGGCAAACTGCCAGAACATATCAAGTGGCTGCTGCCGGACACTTCCATCAGTACCTATTCCCTGTTCGAATTTATGGACTACTGCATTACCGTAAGAGGCACCATAGGGCTGGAAGCTGCCTTATTCGGAGTGCCGGTGTTGACGGCCGGTACCGGGCGGTACGACAACCACGGCTTCACGATCGATTCCACAAGCCGAGAGTCTTATCTGGGAAAAATAGCGAATCTGCATGAGATTCCGCCGCTTACTGAAAAACAGAAACAGCTCGCGCAAAAGTTCGCCCATGGCATATTTTGCCTGCGCCCCTTTCCACTGCGGAGCATAACCGTCAATTATGCAAAGGATAGCACCGCCACCATGAAAGTGACCTACAATGTCAGAAACATGGGTGAATGGGCCGCCTCAACGGACTTTAACTATTTCGGCGACTGGGTCGTCAATTCACAGGATGAAGACTTTTTGAGTCCTGACCTTCTGAAAGCGGTTTGCCAAAACTGAATCTGCCCGCACAGGGCCGTTCAAAGTGAATGGATGTGAACGGATGACGATGACTGTCGGTCTTCTGGGGTGTTACGGATTCCTCGGATCCCACATTCTCAAAGCGCTGTGTGATGCAAACATCGCCGTTACCGGAATCGACAGATACAATTCGGTTCCCGCCTGGCGAAAGGCTATCGTGCCTCCTGGATTCAAGGCCACCCCCGGAGATTTGATGGATGAACAGACCCATGCAGAGACTCTGGGGACGGTGGACGCGATCGTTTTCGCGGCCGGCAACCCGGTACCGACATCGACGTCCTTTGATCTGCTTTTTGGCGAAGAGCTTCGCATCGTCGTCAATCTGCTGGCGTTTCTGGCCAGGGAAAACCCCGGCGCCAAGCTGGTATTTATATCCTCCGGAGGAACCGTCTACGGTGATAGACCGATAGGGGCGCTCTGCCGTGAGGATGAGCCCCTATCGCCCGTATCCCTTTATGGCGTCATGAAGGCCGCGTGCGAAAACGCCATTCGGGTCTACGCCCGTCGATACGGGCTGAACGCAACCATCCTAAGGGCAGCCAACCCATACGGGCCGGGGCAGAACCCCAAAGCCGCTCAAGGCCTGGTTCCGGTGGTTCTCTACAAGCTGATCAGCGGCGAGAAAATCGATATCTGGGGGGATGGGCACGTCTACCGGGATTACTTCTACGTTGAGGAACTGGGCCGTCTCGTTGCGATGATCGTACAGGGTGGATTTTCAGGCGGCACCTTCAATGCCGGTTCCGGCCGCGGTGTGTCGGTCATGGAAATCGTGGAACTGGCAGCAGCGGTGACCGGCCGTGTGTCGGATATCCGATTTCACCCCCCCCGTCCCCAGGATCTTCACTGGAACGCCCTATCGACGGAAAAGACGCGGCAGCAGTTCGGGTGGGAGCCCCGGGTGCCGCTCGAGGAAGGCCTCGCCGAAACCGCCCGCTGGATCCGGGCCTGCCTGGAGGGGCTGAAATAACCCGGTGAAGATCTGTTACACAACCATCTGCGATGTCAACTATATAGCCCCGGCGCTGGCATTGTACGCTTCCTTGCGGGATGTCAGCGACCATGCCTTCCGGTTTTACACCCTGGATGACGACGCTGCCGTCCATCTGTCCGGGCTGAAATTGCCCGGCGCAGGGGTGTTCGCACCGGGCGACTATATTCCCGAACCGGTGGCGGCTCTGAGGTCGACCCGGTCAGAAGGGGCGTTTGCGTTTACGGTCAAGCCTGTGGCGCTGTTGCACGCCATGCAGGCCGGCCCCGAATTTGAGTGGGTGGGGCATCTGGACGTGGATATGTGGGCGTTTGCCGATCCCGGCAAAATTCTTACATCACTGGATGACCTCAAGACCGTCTCCCTGACGCCGCATAGGTTTACAGCGTCTTTCCGGAAGTATGAATCCACCGCCGGTCGTTTCAACGCCGGTTATGCCGCATTTCGGAGCACCGATTCCGGGAAGGCGATACTCCAACACTGGCGGGCGCTGTGCATCGAGTGGTGCCATGACTATGTGGCCGGCGAGCGTTACGGCGATCAAAAATATCTCGAAGTGCTGGCCGATACTTACAGCGCCGTCGATGTCTGCCGTCACAAAGGGGCGAACACCGCTCCATGGAATGTTTCACCGGAGATGCTGTCGACGCGTGGCGGCGCCATTTACATCGACGACGATCCGCTGCTTTTTTATCATTTTCAGGGGCTTAAACTTTACGGCCCGCGCTTGGCCACCCTTTATGCCGGCAGCGAACTGATGGTCGATGGACGGCTGCGGGAACTGGTTTACCTGCCGTACGTGAACGCGCTGTTTGCAGCCAACCGGCAGCTTGAACTGGAGACGGCGTGGGTGCCCCGCTATGTTCGGAGAGCCCCCAAGACCAAGCTCAAGGCGCTGGTTAACCGGATGCTGGGAAAGCCGCACAATTTTTACCGGCACCACACCGACAGCCGATGCGGGGTGCTGCCCGACGGTGGCGGAAACACGCTCCCAATGGTTGAAAAAACCCGGAGATCTGATGCCCAGCCATGAAAACGCCACACGTGCCTGCCCGCTGTGCGCGAGCCGGAAAATCGCCGACATGGAGCGCATTGACGCCATGGCCCTCGGCAGGATGTATGCCGATTTTCTGGGAAAGTCTGTCGGGCATCTTTTTGAGGGCAGCCCGGTGCTCATCAAGAAACGGTGTGAACGATGCCATCTCGTATTTTTTGATCCGCCGGCCTCCGGCGATGCGGCCTTTTATGAGCGGCTTTCCGAGAAGAAATTCTATTACCCAACACAAAAAGACGAGTATGAATACTCCCTGCGCCATATCCAAAATGCTGAGAAGGTCCTGGATATCGGGTGCGGTGCGGGTGAGTTCGCGTCAATGGTCAAAAACTACACCGGCATCGATATCAATGCCGGCGCTGTTAGCAAGGCGCGCGAAAAAGGGCTGCGGGTTTTTTGGGAAACCCTCGAAGAACACATTGCAACGCATCCGGCCGCATACGACGTCATCTGCGCGTTTCAGGTCCTCGAACACATCATCGATCCCCGGGCGTTTATCGGGGAGATGATCAAGGGCCTCAGCGAGGGGGGGCGGATCGTCCTGTCCGTTCCGAGCGCGGAGTCGTTCATCGCGCTGGCCCAAAACCATCTCTTGAATCTGCCGCCGCACCACCTGACCTGGTGGCCTGACCATACCTTAAAAAGCGTAGCGCAACGATTTCCCCTCGAACTGATCGACATCTATCACGAGCCGGTCCAGGACATCCACCTGGATGCTTATGTCATCACGCTCTACACACAGATCCTGAACACCCTGCTGCCTTTCAGGCACTACACCCTGCGGGAGCGGCCGGGGGTCGCCGAGCGTATCCGAAACCGGGCGGCGGTCA
Organism: Pseudomonadota bacterium; assembly: GCA_043825735.1. Classification (GTDB taxonomy): domain Bacteria; phylum Desulfobacterota; class Desulfobacteria; order Desulfobacterales; family JBDRRP01; genus JBDRRP01. Next base: position 60,533 of record JBDRRP010000071.1, read on the forward strand.
TGCTCTGCAATAAGACCATCGGCGTATTCAAAAGCCTCCGGTTCCGCCCTATCGGACATACGGTCACCGCCGTCTTTCGCCTGAAAACGCGGCCGACATCAAAGAGCGCTGAGCGGTGAAACCGGCAGATTTTCCACGAGTGCTGTTCATCACGCCCTGCGCGTTTAACAGGCTGACCGGTGGCGGCATCACTTTTACCAGTCTTTTCAGGGGGTGGCCTGAAGGTAAAATTGCCACCATTACCGGCGACAGGGTTCCTGTAACCCGGGATGTGTGCAGGCATTACTATTTCCTGACCGGGAAGGAGTTAAAAAAGATTCGTCCCTTCTCATGGGTGTGGCAAGGATCGACCAGCCATACGCCTTTAGGCATGGAAAGCGCGGTAGCGGACGGTCCGGCGGCCCACCGCGCCGCGCTATACCGGTTTGCTAAAACCTTGCTGGGCGAGGCCGGGATACCGGACCGGGGCGATTTGAGTCAAGATCTCAAGAAATGGGTCGATGCCTTCAGGCCGGAATTGATCTACACCATCCTGGGCACACCCGGGTATGCCGATCTCGTGACGAAGATCAGCCGGCGCAATCACTTGCCAGTGGTCGTGCATCTGATGGACGACGGGGAGACCGACCCGGTCCGAAGCGGTCTTCTGGGCCCCCATCTGCGCGGTTTATACCGCCGAAAACTGCGGGCGACCTTCCGTGAAACCCGGCAGGCCATCGCCATATGCGAACAGATGGCGGATGCCTACAGGCGAAGATACGGGATTCCATTCATTCATTTTCAGAATGCCGTCGATCTCCAAAGATGGAAACCTGCCGAAGAAAAACACGTTGACATTGAAAGCTCTCCACGGATTGTCTACATCGGTTCTGTTTTGAAATCCGCCCAGGCGGACAGCCTGCTGGATTGTTGCGCCGCTGTAAGGCTATTGAACGAGCAGGGATTCAAAATCAGTTTCGATATCTTTTCGCAGCTCGCGATGATGCAGCGAAAGCCAGAAGATTACCGTCTTCACGAAAATATTCGGATCCAAAACGCCCCCGAGGATGATCACGCATTTTTCGATATCCTCAAGAAAGCGGATCTGCTGTTATTGCCGGTCAACTTCGACAAAGCATCTTTTCGCTATATCCGATATTCAATGCCCACCAAGATACCCTCGTATCTGGTCAGCGGCACCCCGGTTCTGGTTTACGGCCCCGGCGGCGTCGCCCAGGTTGAATATGCCCGCGATGAAGGATGGGGACACGTGGTCGACAAGGCGGATGTGCCGCTGCTTGCCGGCACCATCCGTGAACTGATGGCAACGCCGCAAAAACGGGAAGCACTCTCAACAAGAGCCTTGGAAATCGTTGCTAAAAACCATGATATCCAGATCGTCAGGACGGGATTCCAGAGCGCCCTTGCGAAGGTCGTCAAAAAAGAGGCCCCGTCAATCCATATGCAGCAGTAATTAAGGCGGCAAGAATAGGTCATTGCCATGAATAGTGAACAGAGGCTGTCAGCCGGCATTCGGGCAGCGGAAATGGAACGTGCGGAAAGTGCCTTCCCCAGCCAGTGGTATGAACTGGGCGGTGAGACGCATTTCTGGTTCCAGTGGCGGCTGGCCGTTTTCCTGAATCAACTGGCCTGCCTGCCGGTTTCTGTCGACCGGCCCTTGCGGTGTTTAGACATCGGCTGTGGCCACGGTATTCTGCGCCGACAGTTGGAACGGCACACCGCCTGGCAAATAGACGGAACAGATCTGAATGCAGACATACTGCAATACCAGAGCGGCTTCCGCGGCGACACTTTGCTCTATGACATCTTGGAAAAACGCCCGGATCTTTGCGAAGCTTACGACGGCTTGTTTCTGTTCGATGTCATCGAGCACATCGCGGACACGTCAACCTTTCTGGATGCCGCCCTGTACCATTTGAAGCCAAAGGGATGGCTTTTCATAAATGTGCCGGCAATAGAACCACTGTACAGTGTATATGACGCGGTGGCGGGGCATATCCGCCGCTATGATAAGGATTTGCTTTTAAGAACGGTTGCGGATCAACCCGCTGAGGTAAAGGACATGCGTTACTGGGGGTTGAGCATGGTGCCGATTTTGATTGCGAGAAAATTGGTGTTGCAAGTGAAAAAAATGGATGCGGCGGCCACGCTCCAGACGGGGTTTCAGCCCAAGTTCGCGTTTATCAATAATCTGTTCAGGATCATGATGCGGATTGAAACAACCATTCTGACAAATCCGTTTGTCGGGACATCCCTGATTGCCGCCGTTCAGAAATCGGATCATTAGTGGCTGCGATGATACAGAACTACCTGCTCAGAAAACCCAAATTCTATGAATGCATGCATGCGGTTTTCTCGGACGTGAAAAATGAATACCTTCTGCGGCACCTATCCGGCTATAGGGTGGCAGAAAAGATCCGGGTAATCGATCTGGGATGCGGGCCAGGCACAAACGCTCACCTGTTTATCGATCCGGGAAGATATGAATATCTGGGGATTGACAACAACCCGGGCTATATCAAGCAGGCACGGAAGAAATTCCCCCTTGAATTCCGGTGTGCGGATATCGTTGACGCACTCGAAGACCCCGCGCGTTACGATATCGTGCTGATCAACAGCGTTATTCACCATATCGATGAATCGACGGCGCGCCTGGTTTTTCAGGCGGCCGCCGGTCTCCTGACGCCGGAGGGTGAATGCCTGGTGCTGGATATGGTACACCCGGATGTTCGCAAACCGGCGAACCTGCTTCAGCGCGCGCTGATCAGTTTGGATCGGGGCACGTACTGCCGCAGTTTCGGTCAGCTCCAAAAGGAAATCGGTTCATTTTTTAACATCCAGAAAGTTTACGACTTCTCAATCAGCCCGGGAGCCCTTTTGCTGTGGGACCTGCGCCTGCTCGTTTGCCGCCCGAGGTAATTGCCGCAATTGAAAACTCAGGAGACCCAAATGAGGACCGTGGCGGCATCCGGCACCAGATTGAAAATATGGGTTGTGCCGCTATTTGTCGTGGCCCTGACCGCGTGCATCACATCGAGTCTTTTCAAGTCATACCTGATTTCCAGAGTCGCCGACGGCAACGTGATTTCGGCCCTTGAAAAACAAACCGACAGGGCGACCGTCGGCTGGGACGAATTTTGCTACATCCCGCGTATGAACGCGGTCGCCAACGGGCAGCCGTTTTCCGATCCGTGGAACAGCCATAATCCCGCGTATCGCGGGTGGGGGACGTTTGGGCTGCTGCCAGCGTTGGTGGGGGGTGCATGCGTCTATCTTTTTGGCGCTTTCTTTCTGTCGATGACTGTGTGGGGCCTTGTCAATTTCCCTCTGATCATTCTGCTTTCCTACTTCATATTCAGGTCTGCGCCGATATCCTGCTCACCGGCAGCGTCGATTGTGGGGACTTTTCTGCTGATGAGCCAGCTGTGGTTTGCCTCACAGCCATTGTCCTGGTTCTGGAATGTGTCTCCCAAATACCTCCTGCTGGGCTGGCACCCCTCCTTGGTCGATATAGAAGCCGGCCTGCTGACGTACCTGCCTTACTTTCTATTTTTGTATGCCTACTGGAAAACGGTCGCGGCGCCGGGCAGGAAGAAAGCGATAGTGCTGGGGTTTACGGCCGGCATCCTGACATATGTCTATTTTTATCATTACATATTCGCCTTTGCCATGCTCACCGGGCACCTGATCGTTGCCGTGGTGTTCAAACGACGCAAAGAGGCCGGTTTTTATCTGTTAGCCCTCACCACCGGACTGCTCACCGCGGCTCCCTTTTTTATCAACACCCTGAGCTTTATTCAGCGATCGGCCACGATACTCTATCAGCAGCGACTGGATTACAGCCCGGGCCGCTGGCCGATCAACGACTATCACTGGCTGCTCAGTCTATTCCTGCCTCTGGTCGTCGGAATCATCTACTATGTATTCAGGCAACCTTCACGCAGCAAGAAAGTTTACCTTGAGTGTTTGGCCGTCCTGGGGTTCTCCTATTTCGGCGTACTGCACGTCAGGGTCCTGCTGGGCTTCATGCAGGCGCCTGATCACTTCTGGCGATTGTCACTGGGGATACCTGCGAGTTTATGGTGCCTGGCGGCCACGGCAGATTTTATTCATTCAAGGATGACGGCGCATCGATGGCACCGGCAGATCATTACGGTGGCGGCAACCGTGCTTCCGTTTTTACTGCTGGCCAGAACGACAATGGGCCTTGGATTCTATGCAAACCTGCCCGATCGTCAAATGCTGTTCTCCGGCGAGCAAATCCGGATGCTGGATAATCTCAATGCTTTTGACAAAGTACTTAAGCCAGGGGAAGGGTTTTTAACCTCTGAACCGGCACTGAATTACCATGTCATGGCCAATCTGAAGGCTAAGCCGTTCATGGCCATGGGGCTTTCGCCGGTCAGCATCCGGTCGCTGAGTGAGCGATTTTTTGTGAGCACCTATCTGACGGGACGCGAAAAGGCGCCATTTCTATTAGGTTTGAACCGTACCGGTAATGCCTATATCCATGTTAAAGACCCGGATCTCTATCTATATATCAATCTGTTTATCCACCCCTGGTCAAAGAGGATCTTGCAGACGGAAGAAAATCATTATGCGAGCTTGCAGCCTGAAACCGTTGATTGGGGAGCACAAATGGAGGCACTGGCCTCCGTCACTACCATTTATATCAATAAGCAAGACCTCAATGCGGCGCTTCCCAGAATAAGGCGGTTTTTCGATATCTCGGAAACCGTGATCAACCCCTCCGGCGTGATATATCGCGTTGCAATCAAGCGCACGAACCCTTAAAGACAAACCCCGACTGTAGAGCTGGCAATGAAGCCGATTTGGGGCGATTGAAAAGCCACTATAGAATGCTCTTAGGGTGATCATAAAATGATTTCTATCGTCATACCTTGCTATAACGAAGAAAAGAATCTGCCGTTATTGTATGAAAGAATTTCCGCTGCTGCCGGAAAATGGAATGAAGCCTATGAGGTCATATTGGTTGATGACAGCTCCCGGGATTCATCCTGGGAGATTATCACCGATATCCATCAGCACGACGAACGCTGGAAAGCGATCCGGTTTTCAAGAAACTTCGGGCACCAGATAGCCATTACAGCCGGAATTAAACATGCCCGCGGAGACGCTGTCATATTAATGGATGCGGATCTACAGGACCCTCCGGAAATTCTGGATCAATTCATTGGTAAATGGAAAGAGGGTTACAAGGTCGTTTACGGGATCAGGGCTACGCGCAAAGAAGGCCTCATCAAAAAGGCCTGCTATGCATTTTTCTATCGGCTGATGGGAAAGGTGTCCGATACGGAAATGCCGAACGACTCTGGCGATTTTTGTCTGGTTGACAGAAAAATCGCCGAAATTCTGAACGATATGCCGGAACAAAACAGGTTTGTACGGGGACTGCGTGCCTGGGCCGGTTTTTCGCAGATCGGCATCGAATATGACCGGGATGCCCGAGCGGCGGGCGAAGTCCAGTATACGTTCAGAAAACTGCTTAAACTGGCAACGGACGGCATCTTCTCTTTCTCAATCGCTCCGATTCGTGTTGCCACCTATTTCGGGTTGGTGGTTTCGATCATCGCGGCCACTGGCGCCTTGGCTATTTTAATCTGGAGGCTGACCAGTGATTTCGAGTTGCCGGGTTATGCCACGACCATCCTCTCCGTCCTTTTCCTTGGCGGTGTGCAACTGGTGACCCTTGGGATAATCGGAGAGTACATCGGGCGCATCTACGATGAAGTAAAAAGACGGCCGCTCTGGATAAAGGAAAAAAGTGTCGGATTCACAGACGGTGAAGACGGCGTATGAATGTCCGCATAGAATCCATGCTGGAAAATGCTCAGGCCACCAGGACCCGGCTGCACTTTATCGCCACGGTTCTCAAATCCGGAGATGGTGGCGGCCAGGTCTTGGATTACGGTTGTGGCACCGGAGAGCATTTGACCCGTTATCTGGGGGAACTGTTTCCTCAATACGAGGTGACCGGTGTCGATCCGGATCAGGAGAGCATCCGGTTTGCACGGGAAACCTTCATAGGGATCGAAAATTTATCGTTTGCCACCCATCTGCCGCCGGGAAAACAATTCGATTGCATCATCGCTTCAGAAGTCCTCGAGCATGTAGAGAATCCATTTGAGATTCTGATGCAGCTTCGATCAAGGCTGAAAAAAGACGCTCACTTGATTCTCACGGTCCCCAATGGATACGGACCATCGGAGTGGATGTCCTTTATTGAGGCAATCCTTACTCTGAGTGGATGTATGAGGGGCGTGCGAAGGCTCAAGGGACGACTCGTTGGCAAGCGCGGCAATGAGGGGAGAAAAACTCCGGACACGCTGGCTGTTAGTCCGCACATCAATTTTTTTGAGTTTAACAAGCTTCGAAGGATTTATAATCTGTGCGGCCTTGAACAGGTCCGGTACCGGGGGCGCATGCTGCTTTACGACCTTATCAGTTCCCGGGTGTTCAACAGATTCGAATCTCTTGCGGTTCTGAACGCACGCATGGCCGGCTGTTTGCCGCCATTTATGGTTTCAGACTGGATGATTGTATTGAGAAAAGGACCCGCCGTGCCGCTGGCCGGGAAAATACCCGTCTATCGGCGAAATCACTTCGAGCGTTTGCGTCGGCATATCAATATTCGCAGATGGCGAGACACTGAATCGACAGGGGGAGTCGTGGCGTGTGTGGAATAGCCGGATGCCTGGTTTACCGGGACAACCAGTTTGAAATTGACGAAAAGTACCTTGCCGCCATGCGGGACGTCATGCGCCACCGTGGCCCAGATGGACAAGGGCACTGGATATCTCCGGATCGTAAAATCGGTCTGGCTCACCGGCGGTTGTCGATCATCGATCTTTCGGATCTGGCCGGGCAGCCGATGTGCAATGAAGATGGCTCCGTATGGATTGTCTATAACGGCGAGATTTACAACCATGCCGATATTCGCAATGAACTTCTCCAAATAGATGGGCACACCTGGAAAACGGATCATTCCGATACGGAGATGATCCTGCATGCATATGAACAGTGGGGTATCGATTGCATTCACAAATTCCGGGGCATGTTCGCCATCGCCATCTGGGATGGCAGAAAACGCCGGTTGTGGCTTGTCAGGGATCGCATCGGTATCAAACCCCTTTATTACAGTATTCACAACGGACGGGTCGTGTTTGCGTCCGAGATCAAGGCGATTTTAGAGGACCCGGATCAGAAGCGGGACGTTAATGAGCAGGCCTTTTATCACTACCTGTCGTTTCTGACGACCCCCGCACCGGATACGCTGTTTGCCGGCATCAAAAAGATCGCCCCCGGCACACGCATTCGATTCGGTCCGGACGGTACCGTTGTCGAAGAAAGATACTGGGATGTCTGGGACCACACGACACCACTTGTCGGAAGAACCGATGGCGATATCGCGGACATGCTGCTCAGGGAGTTGCGGACAGCGGTGCATTTGCGAAAATTGAGCGATGTCCCGGTTGGCGTCTTTCTTTCCGGGGGCATCGATTCGAGCACCAACGTCGCCCTTTTCAGCGAACAGGGCTCTTTGCCGCTGAAAACCTTCAGCATCGGTTATGATGGAGATTACCTCACTTATACCAACGAAACCCGGTACGCTCGAAGCGTCGCGGCGGATTTTGGCGCACAGTATTATGAGAAACTGCTTTCAGTGGATGATCTTCTAAACTTTCTGCCGAAAATGGTCTGGCTGCAGGATGAGCCCATTGCCGACCCGGTCTGTGTCCCCATCTACTATGTTTCCCAACTCGCGCGCGAGAACGGTGTGATTGTCTGTCAGGTAGGGGAAGGGGCTGATGAACTTTTTTACGGATATCCCGGATGGAAAACATCCCTGAAAGTGCAACGCAGCAGTGATCGATTTCCCTTCCCCGGCTTGAAACGCCTGGGTGCCGGACTGTTGGGGGCGTTTCCTAAAATCCGCTACAGTTTCCAGCTTGAATGGCTTCGGCGCGCCGGGCGCAGCCAGCCTGTTTTCTGGGGTGGGGCCGAGGCATTTACGCAAACCCACAAGCAGGCGATTTTGAGCGCCAGATTAAGAAAACAATTCAAAAACTATTCCTCATGGGACGCGCTGCAGGGCATCCGGAAACGATTTGAACAAAAATCATGGGAGCCCACCCACCTGCACTGGATGTCCTACCTGGATCTGAACTTGCGTCTGCCGGAGCTACTCCTGATGCGGATAGACAAGATGAGCATGGGACAAAGCCTTGAAGGGCGCGTCCCGTTCCTTGATCACAAGTTCGTCGAGTTGGTTATGAGCATCCCCAGCGAAGTGAAAACGCGTGGTGGGGATTTGAAATATATACTCAAAAAGGCTGTCAAGGGCATCATACCGCAGGAGATTATCGCGCGCCCCAAGCAAGGGTTCAACGTGCCGATCTATGAGTGGTTCTTCGAGAAATTGGGAAAGGAAGCCAATAAAGAGCTGATGCGGTTTTGCCGAGAAACGGATTTTATCTGTAAAAGCGCAATCAGTGACTTGGTGGTTCGCAAGCGGGGGCCGCAGTTGTGGTACCTGTTGAATTTCGCGCTCTGGTGGCGGGAATATATCAGGGGAGGATAGATAGCCATTTTGTCTGACACAGAACTGAAGAAACAGGTCGAATCCTACTGGGATCATGAACCCTGCGGTACGACTCACTCAGCCGGTGTCCGGTTTTCCAGAGATTATTTTGATGCAATCGAAAATTACCGGTATACGGTCGAGCCGGAGATCTTTTCCTTTGCGCAATTTTCAAGGTTTCACGGGAAAAAGGTTCTCGAGGTCGGTGTCGGGGCCGGAACGGATTTTCTGCAGTGGATCCGTTCAGGTGCGAACGGTTTCGGGATCGATCTGACCCATAACGGCATTGTGCATACCCGGGAGCGATTGAATGTGTACGGGTTTGACGCCAACCGATTAATGGTCGCCGATGCCGAGACACTGCCGTTTCAAGACGGCAGCTTCGATCTGGTCTACAGCTGGGGCGTCATTCATCACTCACCGGACACCGTCAGGGCCTTGACGGAGATCATCCGGGTTACCCGGCCGGGGGGCGGTTGCAAGATCATGGTGTACAACCGGCACTCCCTGTGGACGTTTTTTTTGTGGGGCAAAATGGCGTTTTTGAAGGGTCGACCATGGAAGTCCCTGGCATGGAGTCTGTATCACTACCAGGAAAGCCCCGGCACAAAGGCCTATACGGCCAAAGAGTTGGCCACGATGGTGGCGTCCATACCCGGCGTTAAATTCAAAATCAACAGTTGGATTACGGTCTACGACAGTCTTGACCTGGTGCGCAGCAAGCGGCTCAGGGCTTTGGGCCGGCTGATGGCAAAGATTCTTGGAGATAAATTCGGATGGTACATGACCGTCGACATTTCGAAATCATAGACGGCGATGGCAGCGTCGCATCTACTGACGGGCAATGCGCAGCAGACACGGCGGCTGTGGTGAAACCGTCATGAAAATTCATTTAGTCTGCGCCGCCAGACCCAATTTTATGAAAATCGCGCCGCTGTATCATGCCTTGAAAAAGGAGCGATGGGCGACGCCTGTTCTGGTCCATACCGGTCAGCATTACGATGTGAACATGTCGGATGCTTTCTTTCGTGACCTCGCCTTGCCGGAGCCGGATATCCACCTGGGGGTTGGCAGCGGCACCCACGCCGAGCAGACCGGGAATGTGATGACCGCGTACGAGAAGGCCCTGATACGTGATCGACCGGATCTGGTGGTCGTTGCCGGAGATGTCAACTCAACCATGGCCGCAACGCTGGCGGCAACCAAACTGGGCATCAAAGTCGGGCACCTGGAAGCCGGTCTGCGTTCGTATGACCGCACAATGCCTGAGGAGATCAACCGGATCGTCACCGATGTGCTGGCCGATATTCTCTGGATTCCCTCGCCGGATGCCGAGGAAAACCTGATCAAGGAAGGGATCCCTCAGGACCGGATCTGCTTTGTCGGCAACATCATGATCGACTCCCTGGAGATATTGAAGGAACCCATACAAAAACGCGCCACATGCGCGGCCTTTGGCCTGACAAAAAATACCTTCGGGGTGGTGACGCTGCACCGGCCCGCCAACGTGGACGATGCCCGGATATTGTCCCAGGTCACGGCAACGCTGATCCGGATTTCAGAGCAGATCCCGCTTGTATTTCCCATTCACCCACGGACACGTGCGAGCCTGGACCGCTTCGGGCTTTTGGATGCCATCCAGGCCGCCGATGGCGTGCTGTCCCCCGAACCCCTGGGTTACATCGATTTCATGAACCTGGTGAGCAATGCCCGGCTGGTGATTACCGATTCCGGCGGAATCCAGGAGGAAACCTCATATCTGGGGATACCCTGCCTGACCCTGCGCCCCAATACGGAACGACCGATCACCACCACCATGGGCAGCAATCAGCTTTGCAGTTTAGAAGACCTGGAGAAAAAAGTCCTGGCCATATTGGCTGAAAAGCGACCGCCCCGCAGACGGATCAAGTACTGGGACGGTAAGACGGCAGGGCGAATCGTTACGCATTTGAAGCGCTTGAAAACAGCCGCGGTGTTGCCGGGATGATCGTGGCGCCGATGATAACCCCGACGGCAACCGGCATCGGATGAGTGTGCCTGCCTCATGAAATCGTCGTTTTTCCGTTACGCCGGCCATGCCAGAGTTCTGTTGGAAAACAAGGTGAAATGGGCATGCCAGCGGGAAATAGACCGGTTCAGGCCGACGTATGAGCGTTCAGCGGCGCAGTCTACTGCGGAACTGGAAAGCTACCTCACACCCATTCCGTTGCCCAAACTGAAACCGCTGGCAAGGCAGATTGCCGCCGTGACCCGCCATTTCATCAACCATCGCTTCGACCTTCTGGGGTCGGGCTGGGTGACGGTCAGGCACGGCATGACCTGTGCCGGGGTGGAAGGGCAGTGCTACAGCCCGGGGCCGGAAGTCACCGCCGACCCCCAGGGGCATTGGCTCGCGGGCAGGCTGCCAAAAGCGAATCTTTCCTATGCTCAAACGGTCTGGCAGGCCATCGGCGCCGGTGATGCGCAAGACCCGCCGGCCAGCGCATATGCCCCCATTGACTGGCAGATCGATTTTAAGTCCGGTTATCGCTGGTCGGAAAAGACCTGGTACAAAGACATCGTCTTCGGGCGGCATGCCGGTGTTGACATCAAAGTGCCCTGGGAACTGGCCCGGTCTCAGCACATGGTGCAGTTCGCACTGGCGTACACACTGGCAGCGCACGGTTCAGCATCCGGAAGGCAACCAGACGGCAGGGATACCAACCCTGATCATTTCGAACCACAATTGCAACAGGCCAGCGTTTATCAATCCGAATTTAGAAGACAAGTCCTCGATTTTATCGCAACCAACCCCCCCCGGTACGGGGTGAACTGGAATTGCGCCATGGATGTCGCCATCCGGGCCGTCAACTGGCTGGTGACATTGGATCTTTTCCAATCCTGCGGCGCGTGGTTCGACGCCGACTTTCTGACCATTTTCAATCGAAGCATTTACGACCACGGCCAGCACATTTTCAATAACCTGGAATGGTATCCGGATTTTCGGGGGAACCATTATCTTGCCAATATCGCCGGGCTTCTGTATGTCGGGGCCTACCTAAAAGGAAACGGCGAGACGGATGCATGGCTTGCATTCGCTGTGCAGGAATGGCTGAAAGAGCGCGACTACCAGTTCAACCCGGATGGATCGAATTTCGAAGGCGCCACGGCCTACCATCGCTTGTCGTCTGAAATGATGGTCTATTCAGCGGCCCTGATACTGGGTCTGACCGACGCCAAAAAGAAGGCGCTGAAGGTCTGCAAGCCGTTACGGCGGCATCGGAGGCCAGGACTTGAATCGGCACCGCTACGGTTTTTCAAATTCCCCGGAAGAGATCGGGAGTCGCCGCTACCACCCGATTTTTTTGAGGGGTTGCAAAGGGCCGCCGGGTTTACCCAGGACATTACAAAACCCAACCGACACATTGTTCAGATCGGAGACAACGACAGTGGCCGTTTTTTAAAGCTTCAACCGGTTTTCCATGAGATCAAAGTCAGTGACGCCGTTGCGAAATACAAAAACCTTGCCGGGTATGAGGGATTGAGCCCGGATGAAATCTATTGGGATGAAGTACACCTGGACCACAGGCACCTTGTTGCGGCCATCAACGGGCTTACCCCCCGGCCCGCGTTTTCTGAATTTACCGGGGACCAGTGGATTGAAACAGGCCTGATCCGAACCCTCGCGTTCGGGAACCATTTAATTGGCGGTTCCGAGACAACCGACGGGAATGACCGGTCTGATCGGTACATCGGCACGGATTCAGACTGGGACCAATTCCACACCGAAGTAAATGGGTGGCCTAACCTTTCCATACAGCAATACCATATCCCGTTTGGCAAGGGTGACGCCCTTGATGGGCTGCGCTGTCGGAGTTATCCTGACTTCGGCCTCTACATTGTTATGAATGAGGCAATTTATATCGCCATGCGCTGCGGGCCTGTCGGTTATCACGGGCTCGGCTGCCATTCGCACAATGACCAGTTATCCCTGGAAGTATTCCTGGACGGCAAAGAGGTTATCGTCGATCCTGGGACATATCTCTACACCCCACTGCCAGAACAGCGGAATCGGTACCGGTCGGTCCATGCCCACTGTGCGCCGGCACCTCTACGGGAACGGGAACCGGCATCTCTGGAGCAGGATTTGTTTTTGTTAAAGGGTGCGGCGGCAGGGCGTTGTATCTATTTTGGCCCCAAAGGGTTCATCGGCATGCACAACGGATATGGTCAGCCGGTGTACCGGGTTGTCGGGTTACGGACCGATGGTGTTGCCATCACGGATTATTCACAGTACTTGGCATTGACCCGAGACGCTGCGCTTGAAACCGGCCATTCGGTGAAAATACCTTACTCGCCCGGTTATGGCATTTGTCAAAACTGATCACGGCAGACGATAGAACGGCGGTTCCCGAACCCAAAATCGTTTCCGGTTGCGGGTTTCAACAACCATGAAGATACTGATCATCACATACTACTATGCCCCGAGCGTCACCCCCAGAGCGCTGCGGTGGTCGGCGATTGCCGGGTACCTGAAAAAACTGGGACACCGGGTCGATGTGGTGTGCGCGAAAACCACTAATGGGACCGATGCCGGCATCGATGATGGCGTCAACGTCAATGAGACCAGCGGTGGTATCCTTGATGGTTTCAAAAGCACCCTTCTGAAAAAACAAGCGGCTAATTCTCGGCGGTCTGGTGGCAGAAACACGGCTGGCGGGGAGAAAATCCGGTTTTCAACAAAGGGTCTCATTAAAAATGTCTATGATCTAACCTGGAAAAAAATATACTGGCCTGATTTTGCCTGTCTGTGGTTCTTCCCGGCGATCACGGCAGCTAAAAAGCTGCTGCAAACGAAAGACTACGATTGCCTGATCACCGTTTCCCATCCGTTTACTTGCCATATGGTGGGCCATTGGTTGCGGCGCAGGCATGCGATCCCCTGTTGGATCGTAGATATCGGTGACCCTTTTTGTTTTGTGGAGACAACCCCCCTGAACAACCCGAAGCTGTATCCTCGCATCAATGCACGGGTTGAACGGAAGGTATTTGCCGCGGCCGACACTGTCTCCGTCACCACGGATGGGACGGCCGCGATATACGCCACATTGTTTCCGGAGAGCCGATCCAAAATCAAGGTGATCCCCCCGGTCTACAGCCTGGACACATCCGCAATCAGTCGAAATCCACCGTTCAAACGTGATCCGGGGAAAATCGTGTTGCTGTATGTCGGCACCCTGTATAGCGGTATTCGAAGCCCCCGTTTTCTTCTGGAAGTTTTTGATGCATTGCCGCCGCCACGTGACGGCAGACGCGTGGAGCTCCACTTCATCGGGCTGGTCCATGACTGCCATGCGGCCTTTCAGTCTTACGTGAAACGGATTGGCAAAACCCTGTTTCTCCATGGCGAAATTGCCCGTGAAGCGGTTGCGCCCGTCCTGAGAGAAGCCGATATTCTGATTAATATCGGTAATTTGACATCATATCAGCTTCCCAGCAAGCTGGTCGAATATGTCAGTTTGGGCAAACCGATCCTCAATTTGCACAAGCATCCGCAAGACACGTCTCTGTCTTTTCTAAAAGGATATCCTGCCGCCCTGAACATGTTGGAGACAACCGATCCAACGCTGGCGGCCGGGTTGCTGAATGACTTCATCAATGATGCCGACGATCTCTGTGAAAGCGCGCTTGCCACTTGGCGCGCCCCCTTTACCGTCGAGAAGATCACCGGAGTCTACCTGAACATGGCCGCCGGTACACTCGGTGGCACCGGGATCTGCAACGGTTAGCATCCACTGGCCTTTCGCCATGGTTTGATACGCCGCCCATGAGAATTCTGAATGTTAATATGTCCATTGACCCGGTGACCGGCGGCGGCACCGCCGAACGGGCGGTCAAGATCGCCCAGTACCTCGCCCGTTCCGGGGTCGCCGCGTCCCTGCTCACCTCAGAGCTGGGCGTCACCGACGAGATGCGCCAGCATCTGCGAGATGTGGACATTTGCGCCCTGAAGAGTCTGAACAATCGGTTCCACGTTCCCCGGTTCGGGTTCGACCGCATCGCGCGACTGGTCGCAAGTGCCGACGTCGTTCACCTGATGAACCATTGGACGCTGATCAATGCCGCTGTTTACCGGGCCTGCCGCAAGCAGGACAAACCCTACGTCTTTTGCCCCGCCGGCGCGCTGTCATACTTCGGCAGGTCGATACCGCTGAAAAAAGCCTATAATCTTGTGGTGGGCAACCGGATTGTAAGGGATGCGACGCGCCATATCGCCATACCGGCAGATGAGGCGCAACAGTTTTTAGCCTATGGCATCGATCCGCAAACGGTGGACATTATTCCCAACGGGATCGACCAAAATGACTTCTGCGCAATGGATGACGACTATTTCCGCAGAAAGTATGCTTTGGGCGAGGACCCCTTCATTCTCTTCCTGGGTCGATTGAATCCCATTAAGGGCCCCGATCTTTTGCTGGATGCCTTTATCGACCATCACAGGGATTTTCCGGAATATCGGCTGGTGTTTGCTGGACCGGATGGCGGGATGCGCAAGGCTATGGAGGAAAAAACAAACAGGTGCAACCTTGCCGATCGGGTCCGTTTCACCGGGTATATCGGCGGCGACGATAAATCCTGTGCTTATCACGCCGCTGGTCTGCTTGTTATCCCTTCACGGCAGGAAGCCATGTCCATTGTGGCCCTGGAAGCGGGGATCAGCGGGACACCGCTACTGTTGACCGATGTCTGCGGTCTTGACCGAATCGAATCGATCGGTGGCGGTTTATCCGTCAAACCGACCGCCCAGGATATTGGAAAAGGGCTTAAAACGCTTCTGGTTGATCGAACGGCATTGGCAAGCAAAGGCCGGGTGCTCAAGGACTATGTCGCCGCACATTATACGTGGGACGCAGTCATCAAAAAATACATTTCACTGTTCGAGGATGTCCTGCGGTGAATAACAACACCACATCAAAATGCCCGATTGGCGTGCTGGCACCGGATTGGCTTGTATGAAACTGCTGATTGTCACGCAGTATTTCTGGCCGGAAAATTTCCCCATCAACGACCTGGTGGCTGGGTTGGTGGATCGCGGCCACAGGGTTACGGTATTCACCGGGCGGCCCAACTACCCCGGTGGCAGGCTGTTTGACGGTTATGGGCCGGTGCGCCCATGGCGTGAAACCCATGCCGGGGCATCGGTGGTGCGGGTGCCCCTGGTGCCGCGCGGTGCCGGCGGCGGGGTGCGGCTGTTTGTCAACTATTTGTCCTTTGCGGTTGCCGGCGCAGCCCTCGGACCGTTAGTCGTCCCCAAGGACATCGACGCCATTTTCGTCTACGAGCCGTCTCCTATCAGCGTTGGCATTCCCGCGATGGCCCTGAAGGCCGTCACCGGGGCTCCGGTGTTGTTCTGGCTTCAGGATTTATGGCCGGAAAGCCTTTCCGCTACCGGCGCCATTACTGCGTCGTGGGCTCTCAAAACGGTGGAAATGATGGTGCGGCTGCTGTACAAGGGGTGCGACCGCATTCTGGTCCAGTCCAGGGCCTTTATTCCGGCTGTCAGGCGACTGGGTGGGGCGCCCGACAGGATCCGGTACTTCCCCAACAACGCCGACACGCTCTACCGGCCAGTGACTGTCCGCGCCGGAGCGCCGGAGCGGCGCCTGATGCCCAACGGCTTCCGGCTCACCTTTGCCGGCAACGTGGGGGCAGCCCAGGATTTCGACACCATTATCGGTGCGGCAGAGCGGTTGCGGGACCGGGAGGACATCCACTTCGTTATCATCGGCGACGGCCGAATGCATCACCGTGTCACCCGGGCCGTGGCCCGCAAGTCACTGACCCGGACGGTTCACCTGCTGGGACGGTATCCGGCGGACCGCATGCCCACGTTTTTCGCGTTGTCTGACGCGCTGCTGGTGTCGCTGCGCAGCGATCCCATCTTCTCCATCAGCATCCCCTCCAAAGTGCAGGCATATATGGCCTGCGGTCGCCCCATCGTAGCCGCACTTGACGGGGAGGGGGCCCGCATCATAGAGACCGCAGGAGCTGGACTGGTCTGTCCGACGCAGTCCCCCGCCCGGCTTGCCGAAACGGTGCGGGCCATGGCTGGGTTGTCCGAAACGGCACGGCAGGCCATGGGGAACAACGGGCGGCGATTTTTCGAGGCAGAGTTCGAGCGCGAGATGCTCATTGACCGGCTGGAGGGTTGGATCGGCACCCTGACGTCCGGCACCGGCCGTCAATCAAACACGGGGAAAACGTCACCATGAAGGTACTTGTTTTGGGCGGGGACGGCATGCTGGGGCACCAACTGGTGCGCACACTGAGTCCGTCGTTCACCGTCCGGTCCACCATTCGAGACCACCGACCGGTGCTGGCGGCGGCGGATCTGCTCACCGCCGGGAACACCTACACCGGTATTGACGTGCGCTCACTCGATGCGCTGACTGCCGTTATGGACGATTTCCGGCCTGAAGTGGCGGTCAATGCCGTGGGTATCGTGAAACAGCGCCCCACCGCGGAAGCAGCCGTCCCCAGCATCGAAATCAACGCCTTGTTTCCCCACCGACTGCAGCAGGTGGCCGCAGAGCGTGGCGTGCGGGTGATCCACCTGAGCACCGATTGCGTGTTTTCAGGAAGAAAAGGCAACTATGTGGAGACCGACTTTCCAGATGCCGAAGATCTCTATGGCCGGAGCAAGCTACTGGGGGAGCTGGTTGCTGGAAACGCGTTGACACTGAGAACATCGATGATCGGCAGGGAACTCAAACGAAAAATGAGCCTGCTGGAATGGCTGCTGGCGCAGAAAGGGACCGTGTCCGGATATCGGAAGGCGGTGTTCTCCGGTCTGACGACCCCAGAATTGGCGCGGGTGATCCACCGCATAATCGCTCAGTTTCCCGATGCAACGGGGTTGTATCATCTTGCCGCACGGCCCATCGATAAATACGATCTTTTATGCCGCATCAAAGCCCAACTGGGGCTGACCGTTAACATCGCCCCCGACGATCGGGTGGCCATCGACCGCAGCCTGGATGGCACACGGTTTCGGAAGGACTTCGGCTACGAGGCACCGTCGTGGGACGATATGATCGCGGCGTTGACGCCCGACGGTTGAAGCGATCCGACAATCGCGCCATCCCGTGTCTCGGCGGCGGTATGGCCGTGCACTTGGAGCGGCAAACGGGCCAACAGGGATGGACCCGCCATTGACGCGGAGGCAGGCTACCCGCATACCACAGCAGGAGAATACCGGCATGTTTCAGGACAAGACCATCGTTGTCACCGGCGGCACCGGATCCATGGGAAAGACTTTCGTCCGGCGCGTTCTTTCCGGCAGGCACGGCCTGCCGAAGAAAGTCATCGTCCTGTCCCGGGACGAAGCCAAACAGCACGAGATGCGCATGGACTACCTTCACAAACGGGTAGCCACTGATGAAGTAATCTACCGCAATTTCAACAACGTGCTGGAGTTTCGCATCGGTGACGTGAGAAACTACAGCGATGTGTGCGCCGCAATCAAAAACGCCGACATCGTGGTGAACGCTGCGGCGCTCAAACAGGTGCCCACCTGCGAGTATTTTCCCGTCCAGGCCGTGTTGACCAACTGCATGGGGGCGGCCAACATTGTGCGGGCCATTGAGGAGAACGACTATCCCGTAGACACCGTCGTTGGCGTGAGCACTGACAAGGCCTGCAAACCCATCAATGTGATGGGGATGACCAAATCGGTGCAGGAGCGCATTTTTACCGCGGCCAACATTGCCAATCCCGGCACGCGGTTCATCTGTGTGCGCTATGGCAATGTCTTGGCGTCCCGGGGATCGGTGATCCCGCTGTTTATCAGCCAGATCCTCAATGGCGGGCCGGTGACCGTTACCGTCCCGGAAATGACGCGGTTTCTCATCAGTCTGGACGAGGCGGTGGAAACGGTGATGGCCGCCATCGAACACGCCGAACCCGGGGACACTTTCATACCGGTTGCACCATCGGCCACGGTGATGAACATCGCCCGGGCCCTGGTGGGGGGGCGGAACATTGCCATCGAGGTGACGGGTATCCGGCCGGGGGAAAAAATGCACGAAGTCCTCATCTCCGAGGAAGAGGCCCACCACAGCGCACGCGTGGGGGACTATTACACCATCCGGTCCATGCTGCCGGAACTGGCCAACGGCAAGCGCTTTGACCGGGAGGCTGCGCTTGGTGAGTACAGTTCAGGTGACGATGTCCTCGATTTCGAAGGCACTGTCGCATTGCTTCGCCGGCACAAACTCATGGTGGATGATGTCAGCATTTCAAACACCGGTGAACTGCTTCGCTAAACGAGGAAACCGCCCATGAAGGTCATGACCGTCGTCGGGACCCGCCCGGAAATCATCAAGCTCTGCCGCGTGATCAGCGAACTGGACGCCTGCACGCAGCACATCCTGGTCCATACAGGTCAAAATTTTGATTTTGAACTGAATGAGATTTTCTTTGAGCAGTTGGGTATCCGAAAACCCGACTTTTTTCTCAATGCGGCCCGTGAGCGGACGGCCGAGACCATCGCTGCGGTGATTTTCGAATCGGACAAGCTTTTTGAGCGGGAAACCCCAGACGCACTGCTGGTGCTGGGTGATACCAACAGCTGCCTGGCCGCCTATGCTGCCAAGCGGCGAAAAATCCCCGTCTTCCACATGGAAGCGGGCAACCGGTGCTTTGACCAGCGGGTCCCCGAGGAAATCAATCGAAAAATCATTGACCATATCAGCGACATCAACATGCCCTATACCGAGCACGCCAGGCGCTATCTGATGGCCGAGGGCGTGCGGCCGGAGACCATCATCAAAACCGGTTCTCCCATGAAGGAAGTGCTCGATCACTACCTCACCCAGATAGACGACTCCCCCGTCCTCGACACGCTGGGATTGGTGCCCGGGCAGTTTTTCATCGTCAGCGCCCACCGGGAAGAAAATATCGACAGCGCGGCCAACTTCGCCGATTTGTTGGAAACCCTTGAGGCCATCACCGCCGCTCACGGTATGCCCATCATCTTTTCGACCCACCCCCGCACCCGCAAACGCCTGGAGGCGGTGGATTCCAGCACACTGGCCAAAACGGTCCGGTTCATGAAGCCGCTCGGGTTTGCCGATTACGTCAAGCTCCAGATGAACGCCTACTGCGCCATATCCGACAGCGGAACGATTACCGAGGAATCGTCGATCATGAACTTTCCGGCGGTCACCATCCGTCAGGCCCACGAGCGCCAGGAAGGCATGGACGAGGGGACGCTGATCATGTGCGGCCTCAAGGCGGATCGGGTGCTTGGGGCCATCGATACGGTGCGCCGGCAGTGGACGCCCGAGAAACGGCGATTTCGCCTGGTGGCGGACTACGACGTGGACAACGTGTCCCAAAAGGTGGTGCGCATCATCCTCAGTTACACCGATACCGTGAACCGAACCGTGTGGTTTAAAAATGACTGACGGTGGCGGCGATGAATGACTTGGGCGGCGCTCGCGTCCTGGTGACCGGCGCCAGTGGGTTTGTGGGCCGGCCCCTGTGTGTGGGGCTCACTGAGGCGGGCTGCACGGTGCGTGCCGTCAGCCGCGCTCCGAGCGCCCTCGCCTGGGCAGGAGATGTGCACCCGGTGGCCGGCATCGACGGGCATACCGACTGGGACACTGCCCTTGTCGGCGTAAGCGCCGTCGTTCACCTGGCCGCGCGCGTTCATAGGCTTAGCGATGATGCACCGGATGCGGCGGCGGCCTACGAGCGGGTCAACACTGCCGGCACCCTTCGGCTAGCTGCAGCGGCTGCGGCTGCCGGCTGCCGGCGGTTCGTTTTTCTAAGTACGGTGAAAGTCCTTGGCGAGGCGGGGCGGTTTCGTGGCGAAGGGGCCGGGCAGCCCCCGGCCGATCCATACGGCCTGAGCAAATACGACGCCGAACAGGGGCTTCGCAGGATTGCTGAAACTTCCGGAATGAAAGTGGTTTGCCTACGCCCGCCGCTGGTTTACGGCCCCGGCGTCAAAGCCAATTTCCTGAGGCTCATGAACTGGGTGCATTGCGGTCTCCCGCTGCCGCTGGGAGCGGTGAAAAACCGGCGGAGTCTCGTCTATGTCGGCAATCTGGTGGATGCCATTGTCCGTTGCCTCACTGCAGATAGCGTGCCCGGTTTTGCCTACTCGGTTACGGATGGCGATGACGTCTCAACAGCAGAACTGATCCGTCGTATCGGTCGTGCCATGGGCAAACCGGCGCGGCTCATCCGATGTCCCGTTCGGATCCTAAATTGGGGCGGCGCATTGACCGGAAAAGGCGCCGAGGTGCATCGGCTCGTGCAGGACCTGGCCGTAACGTATGATGCCTTCTGCACGGATTTCGACTGGACCCCGCCATTTACGATGGATAAAGGGATTCAAGAAACAGTCGACTGGTATATGGATAACCGGAATTAGTATCCAAGGATACTGGAAGTATTGAACGGCCATGGGGAGAATTCCCATGGCCGTTTTTTTATAGTAAATGTCATAAATAATCTTTTTGTGCGGTTCCCATCACTTAACGACTATTTCGCATTGAAATGATGAATAGCCTCGACTATTATGCAAAATACTGAATTATAGCATGATGTAAATATTAGAGGCACATGTCATGAAACGATATCAGAAGACGAAAATCCTCAAGGATCTCGATAAAAAAATGGTATTTATCACCGGCCCACGACAGGTCGGGAAAACTTGGTTGGCCAAGGAAATCGCTGGTGAAATTCCTGGAAGTCTATACCTGAACTATGATCGCGCTATCCTTGCTAAAGCATGTTTACGCGCTGGTGGACATGACCGGTCAGCGGTATGAACTGAATTGCCTGAGAACCAAAGACAAGGCTGAGGTGGATTTTTGCATCGTCAAAGATGGCATCCCGGAACTGCTCATCGAAGTAAAACGATCTGATCCCGAACCCAGTAACGCACTGGTGCGTTTTTCAGAGCGCTACAACATTCCAGGCATCCAGTTGGTTCTATACTTAAAGCGTGAGCGGGAGATCCGCGGGATAGAATTGCGACGGGTTCAAGACTATCTATCCGGTCTGGCAATGTGAGGCGCTTTCAACCCTCATATTTTTTGACGATCTCCGCCACTCGTCCTCCGATATAGCGCCCCAACGCATCCGCGTCGTCCTGGCTGATGCGGGGGATGCCTTCGGTGAGGGGGATCAGTTCCTCTTCGTCGATGCCGGTGGTTTTGCCGATGAGAAAGGTCTCCACCTCGGTGTCATCACCCAGGAGCATGCCGCAGCCGCCGACCCCGCCTAAAAATTCGCCCTTCACAAATACCGGGACCACGATCTTCACCATGCCGGCGTCGCATTCCTCGACGACCGGTTCTTTTGTCTTCTGGGCCATGGCCGCAATGTTCTGGTGGGCAGATGCGCAGATGAAGGTCTGCCCTTTTGGGTTCCCCTTGATCACGGGGCACAGGCGGTTGACCCATTTCTTGTAGTCGGTGATGCGGATGCCGTTGGTATCGAACACGCTGGCGTCGATACCGGCGCGGGCGTGAATGCTTTTCTCCAGGGCAACCCAGTCTTCCAGAGGCTGCAGGTCGGTGAGTTTCAAATTTATCTCCTTTCAGTCGATAAAGTTCAAGGGTTCAAGGGGGCGAGGGGTCGAGGGTTCAAGGGAAGAACAAAAACATAACGACCGCAGGAATTGCTTTTTTGTGTTCTGTTTGGCTGTTCACTTGGCCCCTTGACCCCTCGGCCCCGTGGACCCTTTCCCTCCAGACCCCTTGGATTCCGCCCTTAATCCGTATGGATCATCCTTGAGCCAATGGGCCAGTCGTTCCAGACCCTCGGCGGTGGATACCTTTGGCACGTATCCCAGGTCCCGCTTTGCCGCTGAGATGTCGAACCAGTGGCTGGTGGCCAGCTCGGAGGCCACGAACCGGGTCATGCGCGGCTCGCCGGGAAGCCGCAGCAGTCGGTAGACGGTTTCCAGGACGGCTCCGATGCATTGCGCGGCGACCGCAGAAACGGTTCCGGTGACCGGCGGCAGACCGCCGGCGGCAAGGATGGCGTCGACCATGTCCCACAGGGGGATAGGCTCGTCCTGGCTGATGAAGTAGACGTTTCCCGAAATTTCCGGGCGGGTCATGAGCGCTTCGGCCGCCAGGATGTGCGCCTCGGCGGCGTTGTCGATATAGATGGTGTCCACCCGGTTGGTGCCCTTGCCCACCCGGCGCAGCCGGGCGGCCCGGGCGAGGATCCGGGGGATCAGATGGTTGTCTCCGGGGCCCCAGATGAGGTGGGGGCGAAGACTCACCGTCTTGAGATGGTCACCAGCCGCCTCCCGCACCATCCGTTCGGCCGCGGCCTTGCTTTTCGGGTAAGGGGCGTGGAACGCGGCCGGGTAGGGGACGGTTTCGTCAACGCCGGCCATGTCGCTGCCGTCGAAGACCACACTGGGGCTGGAGGTGTACACGAGGGTGCGAATGCCGTGATGCCGGCAGGCGTCGATGACGTTGGCCGTGCCGGTGACGTTGGTGGTTTCGTATTCCGCCGCATCTCCCCAGACACCGGCCTTGGCTGCCGTGTGAAAGACCACGGCCGCGCCGGCCAGGGCGCCGAATACGGCATCGGCGTCGGAGATGTCGCCCAGGATCTGACGAACCCCCAGATCGCTCAAGGCCCGGTGGCGGCGTCTCGAAAAGCTGCGCACCCGGTGGCCGTCGGCTTTCAGGCGCCGGACGATGGCTTCCCCAAGAAACCCGCCCCCGCCGGTGACCGCCACTTGTACGGGCGCTCCCCCCAGGTTCATTTCTCGCCGCCTTTGGTGCCGATTTTGCCTTCGGCCCAGGCGCTCAACTGCTCCCTGAAAATTTTGGAGTTATGACGAATATCCACCGGAAATGCCGGGTGAAAGAGCACGTCGCGGATGTTCCGGGTCAGTGGATTGTCCCGGGCCCTGTCTAAAAGTTCGTCGGCTAAAGACTCCTTGTCGATCTTGCCGTGCGCCGGATCCACCTCGATGCAGATCACCGGAATCTGGGCCGGCGGCCGGCCGACCCCTACCAGGGCGCTTCGAAACACGGCCGCGTGGTTGTTGAATACGGCCTCGCAGGGGATGGTGTAGAGGGTCTCGACGGCGGTCTCCACCCGGTGGCTTTTACGTCCGCAGAACCAGACCCTTCCCTTGGTATCGCGCCATCCGAGATCACCCATCCGATGCCAGAAGCCGCCATCGTCGTCTCGAATCTTGCTCAGGGCGTCGGCCTTGGGGTGGCGGTAATAGCCCCGGGTGACGTGCGCGCCGCGGACCACGATTTCACCGATTTCCCCGCCAGGCACGGCCAGATCCTCCGACCACCGGGTGATGGGATCGTCGGTGATGCGGATGATGTCCACGTCCACACCATCGAGCGCCCGCCCCACGCACATGCCGAACCCCTGCTCGCTTTTTTTTCGGGTTTCGGCAAGGATTTCGCGGCTGCCGATGCTGATGATGGGCACCGCCTCGGTGGCGCCGTAGGGGGTGTGCACCTCGGCATCGCCGGAGAGCATGGCGCTGAACTGCTCGATATTGGCCGGGGAGACCGGCGCACCGGCCGAGACCACCCGCCGAAGGGAGGGCAGGGCGATGCCGTTTTCCTTGCCGTATTTTCCCACCCGGTTGAGCAGCGCCGGGGAGGCGAACATGTTGGTGACGCCGTGGTTTCTGATGGGCTCGATGATCTTTTCCGGGTCCACCTGGGCCGGCCGTGTGGGATCCATATCGGGGATCACCGCGGTCATGCCCAGCGCCGGGTCGAAGAGGGCGAAGAGCGGAAAGGTGGGCAGGTCGATCTCGTCGTCGGCGATCTCAAAATGGGCCTGGATGTGGCGGATCTGGGCGTCGAAATTGCCATGCGTGTAAATGGTGCCCTTGGCCGGGCCCGTGCTGCCGGTGGTAAACAGGATGGCCGCCATGTCGTCTTTTCGGGTCGGCGCCATGGCAAACGGCTGCCACTGGGCAGCGCGGATCTGCTTCAGGGTGAGGCCCCCCCAGAACCACCGGCGGCCCACGGTGACCCAGGTGGTCACCGATTTGAAAAACTTGGGGTAAAGGGTGCGCAGCACGTGAGCCTTGGGGATGCCGATAAACGCCTCGGGCTGGCTTTCGGCAAAGCAGTTCACCATGCGTTTGAGACCCATGCCCGGATCGACTACCACCGGCACCGCGCCGGTTTTAAAAAGAGCGAAGGTAATGGCGAAAAAATCAATGCTCGGGGTTACCATGAGAATGGTGCGGGTGCCTTTGCCGATCCCCACTGATTTGAGCCCGTGGGCCAGCCGGTCGGATTCTTCATCGAGTTGCGTAAAGGTAAGATGGGTGTAAGGGATCCGGCCGGCGCTGTCCCGGCGACCCGGCGCCACCACCGCCCGCTTGAAGGGAAGCCTGGCTACACTGTTTTTAAGATGCACCGCCACGTTGACAATGGCGCCGGTGCTCGGAGTATCGATCATTGTGAGTTCTTTGTAATGAGTGAACGCGCGCAGGCGTAGATTGAAATTCCAAGCGCGCACCTTATCACCGGTAGGCGTGTCAAGCAAGATCAAGCAGCTGAGACAGCAGCAGCCGGCTGGATTTACTGCTCGGACACGGACCCCAGGAGCATTTCACCGATATTGGACCGTCCATGGGAGCCCATGACGATAATAGAGGGCGTCTCCTCTTTTTCCGTATCGAGTATGACCTTCCACGGAAAACCGGTTTTGATGATACTTTTTACCATAAATCCGGCAGCCTCCAGATCTTTGCGTATCTCCGCCAGCGACTCCTGCGCATTGGTTTTGGCCTGTTTCAGCCATTTTTCGATGTCCTTGTCCAAAAAAGCATGTCGCATGAGCCCGTCGACAATGCGCTGATTGATGACGTGCACCAGTACCACTTCCTGGCTGCCCGCTTCCTTGAACTGTTTGATGTAGTCCAGCGCTTTGCCTGCCACATCTGAAAAATCGGTCGGATACAGAATTTTTTTGAACATGCCGCAACTCCTTTCAAGGGTGAGGGAAACTTCAGGCCGCCGTTCCTTTGCGCCGTCATGAGAAGCGATGGCCGTCGTTCGGTTTGTCCACAGTGTGACATCAGCGCTCCGGCTTTCGAAAGGCCAGCAGCCATCCGCCCTGCATCATGACACCGATGGCGCGTTTGGTGTGAAGGGAGATATAAATACGATGAAAGAGAAGAACGTATCGCTACGATCCATGAACCCAGTTACGGACATTCAATCCTGGAATGCGTTTAAACTCCCTTTCGTTGTTGGTGACCAATATCATACCTTCTGATTTGGCATGGGCAGCAATCCATAAATCATTGTTTCCAATGGGGGTGCCCTTAGACTCCAAAAATGCTCGGATGGCTCCATATTTTTCCCCAGCATTTTCGGGCAGGGGCAAAACGGGTATCAATGCCGTGAATTCTTCAAGCAACAGTAGTACCTGTTTGCGATGCCGACTTTTTTCGGCGCCATGAATCAGTTCTCCCCAGGTGATCACCGAAATCGCGGCATCTCCCGGTTTTAACTTATTAAATTGCAGAAGCACCTCTTCCGGTTTCTGCCGGTGAATGTAGATACAGATGTTGGTGTCGAGTAGATATCGTGAGTGCATTACAGTCCCTCTCGGTCTTGAGGTGGCGTGTCACCACGGCCATCAGCAAGAAAATCCTCGGGAAGATCGGTTAACAATTCAAAAGCCCGGGCTAATCCGCTGGAAGGTTCACGGAGCACGATTTCATCGCCCCGGCGGAAAATTTCAAGTACCTTGCTTTTAACGGAAAACGCTTTTGGCAACCTGACCGCCTGACTATTTCCTGATTTGAAAACCCGCGTTGTCACCACAATGGCCTCCTTTCTATGGGCTCGTGTTTCCACGAATTCTTCATTTCGGCGTTTGTATATTTTTGCGCCATAATATAGACAACTATGTATATACTTCTGGCGATGGTGTCAATTATCTCGACGCTTTGTGATGGCAAAGTAAGTCATAGTGAGCTCTTCACATGGGATTGGACTGTACACGGGTAGGTGCTGTTTCGGAGAAAACTATTCAACCCGATTGCGGGCAAAGAAATTGCGGATTCGCTGAAGAACGGCCTCGGGCTCATCTTCCAAAATGTAGTGGCCCCCGTCTTTGAAAAGATGCGCCTCGGCATCCGGGAAGCGCCGGCGCCACTCGTTGTAATAATCCTCGTCAAAGACAAAGTCGTGCTTTCCCCAGCAGATGAGCACGGGGATATGGGCCAGATTACCCAGGTTGTCATCCACCCGTTTGACGGCCGCGTAGCTGGGGTCGGACGGGTTCACCGGAATGTCCTGGACAAAACGCAGGGTGGCGATCCTGTGGGCAGGGGAGTCGTAGGGTGTCACCAGGCCCTTTTTTACGGCCGGCGCCAGCGGTTTTCTGGGCGCCATCCACAGGGCGCCCCGGGCGAAGGCGTTGAGCCGGAGCACGGCCGGCTCGGCAAATCCGGGCAGGTTGCGCAGCATGCGCAGCCGTTGGGGGATGGGTTTACCGCCGGGCGGGAAAAAACCCGCCGTGTTTAGGATCACCAGTCGCGTCACCCGGCGCGGATCTCTCAGCGCCCAGGCCATGCCGATCATCCCGCCCCAGTCGTGGACGATGAGGGTGATGTTTTCGGTGATGCCAATGCTTGTCAAAAAGGTCTCCAGATCGTTCACACGGTCCTGGAGCCGGTAGCCGTAGGACGTTGACGGCGGTTTGTCGGACAGGCCGCAACCGATGTGGTCCGGGGCGATGCAGCGGCAGGTGCCACTCAGCCCGGCGACCAGACTGCGGTAATAGAACGACCATGTGGGATTGCCGTGGAGCATCACCACGGGCGGGCCCGCGCCTTCGTCCAGGTAGTGGTAGCGATGGCCGCCTACCGTTGCCCATCGGGAGGCAAAGGGATACAGGCGCCGGGACTCCGGGGGCAGTTTTACCACTGGACCCCCAGCAGCAGGCAGTTGAGGCCGGAGCCGATGCCGAAAAGCCCGACCACGTCGCCGGGGTCGAAAAATCCGCGCTGGTCGGCCACGGCGGCGGTGAGGGGCAATGACACCGTGCCGATGTTGCCTAAATTCCGGAAGGTGCTGAAATCACGCTCGATGGGGATGCCGATGGCTTCAAGGACGGTTTTCTGGTGGGTTTCTCCAACCTGGTGGCAGACAATTTTGTGGGGCGCCTCCGGGGGCAGGGCCAATTCCGCTCTGAATGCCCGGTAGGTTTCTTGGCCAAGGGCCACGCCGTGTTTAAGCACTCCCACCGAATCGGTGTTCATGATCATGGGGGCTGAGGCGGGAAAGCCCGTGTCCGGGCCCCAGGTGCACAGGCGATGGTGGGCCGTGGCGTTTCTAATGGCGGCCCCCAGAAGGCGGTGCCCGTCTTTGGCGCGTCCGGCATCGGCAAGGACCACCGCCGCAGCCCCGGATCCGCCGGTGAGGGTCGCCAGGGTCTTGATGAAGACCTCCATGGTGCCGGCGGCCAGCATTCGCTCGATGGTGAGATCCACGATCTGCCGGGCTGTTTCGCAGGAGACCACGATCCCCGCGCGGATTTGTCCCAGTTCGATAGCCGAGGCCACCTGGATGATGGCGTTGACCACGCCCAGGCAGGCGTTGGACACGTCATACACCAGGGCGTCACCGGGTACACCGAGACCATGGGCCACAGCACAGGCCGTGGCCGGCTCCAGGTTGTCTCGGCAGACGCCGGCGTAGACCAGCATGCCGATGTCGGCCGCGGCGACGGAGGCGTTTTCAAGGGCGTTTTGCCCGGCGGTGATGGCGCCGTCGCACATTTTATAGCCCAGGTCCCAGTAGCGGCGTTCGGCGATGCCCGTGAGCGCTTCAAGCTGACCGGGTTTGAGGTGAAGCTTCTTATACAGGGGCGCAAGCCGCTCCTCCAGATCCTGGGATGAGACCACATGGGGCGGCAGGGCATATCCTAATGCATCGATGACCGTTTTGTTGAATTTCATTTTAAGATTTCAAACCTTCGTGTCCTTCGTGAACTTCGTGGTTCAACTATCAGTTTTTATTGGCACTAACCGAATGCCAAAGTTGGTCATTTCATAAATACAACGGCCATCACACCAGAGAAACCCGTGGCCATATAGCGTGGGATCGGCTGCTGTGTCAATTGCGGAAACTGCTGATTCAACAACGATTTCAGTGTTATTTGGAATCACCTGCCCCCGGTACGCCCACTGGTGGCGGTGGCCGGGAACCATGTCGAAACGGTGAGTGCGGGCCAGCGCCGGCCATCGGTCTCGGGCCTGAAGGCGCAGTGTCTGCAGAAACGACTCCACCCCCAAAGAGCCGGGGCAGACCGGATCCTGGTAGAAGTGTGCGGCAAAAAACCACTCTGCCGGATCTACGGTTTTACGGGCCCTGAGGTATCCCAGCCTGTCCGGGCCGCCGCAGGCATCGGCCACGTCCACGGCGTCGATCATCAGCAGCGCCTTGCCGGGGAGACAGAGACCGCTCGGGGCATCCACGCGCATGTCTTCGGGCGATACCGGCGCCCGGTGGGCCAGGGGTTTTGCTCCGGCGGTCATCGGCGTGTCGGTGCGCGCCCCGTCCATGAAGGCCGTCACTTTTTTGAATCCCACCTGATTGGCCAGTGCGGCGGCGGTGAAAAAACCGAAATAGGTGGTGCCCGTATACACCGGGCCCTCGTCGTCCAAGACCTGGAAGTCGAAATGCTCGATGATCATCTCACCGGCTTCGCTGACCTTGGTCAGGCGGGCCTTCATGGTGAGCCGGTGCGCTCTGGTAGAAAGGTTGCGATGAAGGGTGGCGTCGCCGCCCAGGTTCCGGAATTTGAGATCGGTAGTGCTTTTTAAGGCTGATCCGCAGTATGCGGCCAACCAGCCGCAGGGCTGAAGGGCGATTTCCAGCAGAACACAAAACGGCATCTGGCCGCTGCGCGATGCCCTGAAATACCACGCGTCGCCGCGGATGTCGTATTCGGCGGTGATCCAGCCCCCCGGGGCCAGTATCCAGGGCGGCGGCGCCACAGACGTCACCCGGTCCATGAAGAGATAGGGCGGGCCGGGCAGGCGGGCGATGCGTCGATCGCTGTCGAACACCCGGTAGGGCGCTCCGAACGCTGCCGAGGGGTTGCCCACGCAAAATGCCAGGATGCGCTCATAATCGTAAAGCGGGAGCCTTTCAGGCGCACCGGCTGACATATCGGCGGAAACGCTACGACGTTGCCAGATCGCCTGGATATCGGCTTTGGCAACGCCGGCCATCCGCAGGGACATGTCCCGGAACATGACGATATATCGGCCGTCAGCGAACATGTGCGCGTCGGCGATGACATAAGGCTCCGGAGCGTAGCCGATTTCTTTGATGTCCACGGCGTAGATCACCTGACGGGTTTCCGGCGTCACCGGCCCCCGGCAGCGAAGCGCGGCAGGTCTTCCCACCACCGGTGCGTAATGGGCATCCGGTGCATCCGACACCCAGCCCAGGCGCTGAAGGAGCACCCGCAGTGCGTGGGCGCAGCAATCGTACATGAGGGTGCCCGGCATGGTCATGTCGTCCACGAAATGGCAGGTGAGAAACCAGGCGTCGGGGGCGACGTCGGCTTCGGCTTCGATGCGCCCCAGTCCGTACTGGCCGCCGGCCGGATCGAGCAGACGGATGCGATCGATGAGCCGCATGCGGCCGCCGGGCAGCCGAAGGCCCTGGGCAATGGGAACGGCCCGGAACGCCTCCCCGAAGCAGTCTTCCAGCCGACCTGCCCGGAGTGCGTCAACGGCCTGATCGTCATAGCGTTCCACGTCGGCGGTCGGCACCGGCGGCATCCAGTCCACGCGGGAAATGCCGGCAGCGGGGGCCTTTTCATCTTCGGTAAGGATGATGCCGCCGGATCGGTGCACTTCCTCGGGGGTGAAAAAACCGGCGCAACCATCGCTCATGGTGATGAGATGGCGCTCTCCGATGTGCCCCTCGAACCGGAAAAAAAACAGGTAGGTGTCCTGCTGCTTGATGAACTTGTCGATATGGATATCGTAACGGATGATGTCGCCCGGTTGCGGCAGATCCCGGTGAAAGGTCACCGTGGCGTCCAAAAGACGGTAGCTGCGATGACCCCGGACCCGGTGGTCGATGCCCAGCCAGGCGCACAGAAAAAGATCTGCCTGCCCCGCCTCCACACTGATGCTCACCGGCGCGCGGCTGCCGTCCAGGTACCAGGCGCCGGGATGAACGTCGTGCTCGGTGACCACCCGTCCGGCCCCGAGTCCGTCTTTTTCACCTTCAAGGGCCATGATGCGATCCACCAGCATGAGAGGCTCTCCGGGGAGGCGGACCCGGGTGCGATAGCGATCCACGTCGGCAAAATCCGGGCCCAGAACGCTGGCGGCCGTGCCCACCGCAAAGGAGAGACACTGCTCGCGGGTGCACACCGGCGTCGGGGCTGCCGCTGCCGGTGGCAGGCTCGCCAGCGAATTGAGGCCGGTTGCCGCTACGGTCTCCAGGAGCTGTCCCTGAAGTGTCACCGCCGCTGCAAAGGCGTCGGTTACTTGCCGCGAAAAATCGAGAAACTGCTGATGGGCATCGGCCACAGCCGCGCTGCCGGCAGCCACGGTGTCTGCGGCCATGCGAAAAGTATCCGCCACCGGATGGGACATCGCAGAGGGGGCTTCGTGAGGTCGGAACAACGTCTGGGGGGCGGTCTCCGGAGACGGCTGTTGTATGGCCGCCGTTTTGGGAATGCCTGCAGCTATCGGCGCGGCGCCGGGGGACTGAAACGGTATTTTCCCGAGTTTTCGAGTGAAGCCGCGCCGTTTCCCGTGATCGTCATCATCGTCGCGCAAAACCGAGGTCGCTGGCGCTTCGGGGCCAGGCGCCAGCACCAGATGCATGACGTTGCCGTCCTTGGTGATCGCCGCCACCAGCGCCACCGGCGGCGCGGCGCCAGCGTCCACGTTCGGTGGGAGCGATTCACCGGTGGCCCATCGAAAAGGCACCGGAAGCCTGAATGCATCTTCGGTCGGAATCGTGGCGGCACTGCCGGGCAGGCGGCGGTGGCGAAGGCTCAGGGCTGCGGTGGCCAGCGACAGCAGACCGGCGGCGGCACCGCAATGGCCCGCCTGGGCCGTGGTGCTGTGAACCCGCATTCTTCCGGCGGGCGTATCTGTCGGCAATGCGGTTGATATCGCCTGCAGGGCGGCGCTCTCAGCGGTGTTCTCACTGCGGGCACCGCTGCCGTGGATCTCCCACAGTACCACGTCCCGTGGGCTGCAGCCGGCATCCGACAGGGCCATCCCAAGGGAGTGCGCGTAGACATCCGGTGACGGCTGATGAGGCCAGATCGTGCCCCCGCCGGCTTTTCCGATGCCGGTGATGACGCCGTAGATGGGGTCACCATCTGACAGGGCGTCATCCAGGCGTTTCAAAATCACGGCGGCGGCGCCATCGCCGGGGAGTGGTCCTGCAGGGGCATCGGCGGGCGGCCGGTATCCGAGAAACGGACCGTCCATGACCAGACGTCGGATGTCCCCGGCCAGATCCACCGCACCGGCAAGAAAAAGGTCGGTTTCCATCTGCTGGAGGGAGCGCACCCCGATTTCCACGGCCCGGCACCCTGAGGCGGCATCTGCGCTCACCACGAAGCTCGGGCCGCCAAATCCGAATTCCCGGGCGATGCGGCTGGCAATGATGCCGCCCAGGGCACCCAATGTGCGGGGGGCGGTCAGCGGCGGGTGGACCGCGTCGGCCAAAGCGCTATCCCACGGGGCGCCGGGATCGGCCGGGTTCGGGCGCCACGGGTGCGTGCCGGCACCGGCAAGCCATCTCAGGTGAAAATCGGTTGCCTCCATGTCGAAATCGATGCCGATGACGCCACCCATTCGGGGGCGCTCGGCCCGCAGGGGCAGTCCGGCATCGGTGATGGCATCGGCCGCCACCGCGAGCATGAGAAGATGCTGGGCAAGGATATCCGGGAGTTCCGTCGGCGGGATTCGATATTTTCCCGCCGGAATGTGCACGGAAGCCATGTATCCCCCCCGGGGCAGGGCGATGGCATGTTCGGCGGCCACCGTTTCGGCGATGCCGTACCAGCGATCCGTCGGTGCCGCGCGCAAGGGGCTCTCGTTGTCATGGCGCATTCGCAGGAGCGCGTCGGCGGAGTGGGCCGCGCCGAAACGTGCCGCCAGTCCGATGATGGCTACTGGTGCTTCAGGGGCTGCGTGCATCGATGACACCGCACTGTTGACCGGCGATATGGCGGCGCCGGCCGGGAACCATTGCTCGATCAGCAGGTGCGCGTTGATCCCGCCGAAACCGAATGCGCTCACCGCTGCCCGAAGGGGACGGCCGGCGTGTCGGCGCGGCCACGGCGCGGCCACCGACATTACACGGAACGGGCCTTTGGTCAGTGCCGGATGCTCGGCCGGCGGATCTGCTTTCAGCGACGGGGGCAGCATCTGGTGATGAATCGCCAGCAGGGACTTGATCATTCCGGCGGCGCCGGCTGCCGTGAGCAGGTGTCCGATCATGGATTTGACCGAACCGATGGCGCATTGCCCGGTCGTGAAGGGGCGATCGGCCCACAGCTGCGCCAGGCTGTTCAGTTCCGTGGCGTCACCCACCGGCGTGCCGGCGCCGTGACACTCGATGTGGTCCACGTCTTCCGGCTGCCATCCGGCGAGTTCATAAGCCCGGCGCATGGCCCTGAGCTGACCTTCACTGTCCGGTGCCAACAGGTTTCCGCGCATGTCGTTTGAAAGTCCGATGCCCCGGATGACACCGACCACCGTGTCATTGTGTGCCACGGCGTCGGCCAGTCGTTTGAGAACCAGTACGCCGGCGCCTTCACCCACCACCAAGCCGTTCGCATTCTGGGAAAACGGCGCGCACCGGCCCGAGGGCGACAGGGCCCTCAATTGGCTGAACCCCACCTGAGTGTAAAGGCAATCGGGGCGCGACACGCCGCCGGTCACCACCGCATCGGCCCGGTGGGCATGAAGCTCGTCGCAGGCCAGTTTGATTGCGTAAAGAGACGATGCGCAGGCGGCATCCAAGGTGAGCGAGCCCCCGGTCCATCCGAAGCAGGCTGCAACCAGCGCTGCCGGCAGACTGGTTACCCGGGCGGCCAGGGCGTCGCTGGCGGTGATGGGGCCATCCGGAGCTGTGGCCGTTCCGTCCGGCATCGCGCGGCGGTAGGCGCGGCCGACCGTGCGCCGGTTCAACCGGTTGGACCCGTCGGTGGGCAGGGCGATGGCAGCAAGGATTGTGCTGATGCGCATTGGCGAGACAGTGGGCGACAGGCAGCAACCCGCCGCCGCTTCGCGTGCGGCATGGATGATCAGATGGTAAAGCGGATCGAGGCCCCGCAGGAGATCAGGTGCCAGCGCCAGCCCTTCAAAATCGACGGTCAAATCCGTGACGAGGCAGGCCTGGTCGGAAAGGGCACGGTCTGGTGTGAATCCTGACGAGACAACCGAAGCCGACGGCACCGGCCACCGATGGGGCGGCACCGGGCCGGCGGCGTCAGCACCGCTGACGATGCGGGACCAGAACGTCGCGATACCGGGTGCGCCAGGGAAAGCACATCCCATGCTCACAACGGCGATGGGTTCAAATCGATGCATTAGACAGTCCGATGATCGGCGCACCCGTTCGCTCTGGCATAACGGGCGATTGGATGCTATTCGGTCGCCAACACGCCATTACAGGGTGCATGATTAAAGCGAAAATTTATAGCCGGGAACCCGGGTGGAATCAAGGTATTTAACGCCGCCGTGTTGACGCCGTCGCCTGGACTGTGTACTTTCCCCAGTATTGAATTCATAAGGGTTTTTGAATTTATCGATTTTGCTACAGGAGGTGCTTTGCCATGAAAGTGGCTTTTCCTTCGACAGAGGACCAGGGGCTGGACAGTACCGTGTTTTCCCATTTCGGATCGGCCCCTTTTTTTATTATCGTGGATACCGCAGACGGCTCCCATTCGAGTGTCGGCAACTGCGACCTTCACCACGAGCACGGACAGTGCCAGCCGCTGCTTGCCCTGGGCGGGCATGAAGTGGATGCCGTGGTGGTGGGGGGTATCGGCCGCGGTGCCCTGCAGCGGCTACGGGGCGCCGGTATCGAGGTCTACCGCTCCGTCCAGGGGTCGGTGACTGAAAACCTTGCGTTGATAAACGAGGGCAAACTGGCGGCCTACGATTTCCATTTTGTCTGCAGCGGCCACGCTGGCGACGACGCCTGCGGCCACCACTGATCACCGCTGGCCTTATCTGCCCATGCCCAGCACACCATCACCGCCACTGACCATATCGGTTTCCTGCGATCTGCGCCTGGAGGGTGGACCCGCCGCACTCCACGACGACCTCATGCAGCGACTGACCTTCGTCAATCCCAAGTGGCTGGAAAATGACCGCATGAATCGGTGGAATCGCGGCACGCCCAAGGTGCTCAAATTCTATGACCGGGTTAAGGGCGGGACCCGTATTCCTCGTGGATATCTTCGCCAGCTCATTCTTCAATGCCGCCGCGACGGTATCGACTATCAGATGATCGACCGCCGCAATCGCTTGACGCCGGTGCCCTATGGCTTCCACGGTGTGCTGCGCGATTTTCAGCAGCAGGCTGTGGACGCCATGCTCCAGCGGGATTTCGGGACGCTTTGCGCCCCCACCGGTAGCGGCAAAACCGTCATGGGGCTGGCCATGGTGGCCGAGCGTCGGCAGCCAACGCTCGTTGTTGTGCACACCCGAGACCTTGCCGATCAATGGGTGGACCGGATTACCGCCTTTTTGGGCATTCCGCCGGCCGAGATCGGCGTTATGGGGGGCGGTTCCAAGACCATTGGTGATCAGATCACCGTTGCCCTGGTCCAGACCCTGGTCAAATGCGCCGAAGCGCTGGCCCCCCGGGTGGGGTTTTTGATAGTGGACGAATGTCACCGGTGCCCCAGCCGAACCTTCACTGAGGCGGTCACCGCATTCGACTGCCGCTATATGCTTGGACTGTCGGCTACCCCGTGGCGCCGGGACAATCTTTCACGCCTGATTTTCTGGCATCTGGGAGACGTCCACCACGAGGTGGACAAACGAGACCTCGTGGCCAGTGGCGACATCCTCGACGCGGAGGTCTTCTTCCGTGAAACCGACTTCAGCCCTTTTTACAACCCGGTCAGCGAATACAGCAAAATGCTCTCCGAGCTCACGCGAGACGATGCGCGCAACCGGATGATCGCAGACGATGTGGCCACCGAAGCGGCGCGAAAGAAAGGCACCTGTCTGGTCTTATCCGATCGCAAGCAACACTGTGAAACGCTCCAGTCGCTGATCCGCTTTCGCCACCATTTGCCCTGTGAACTGCTCACCGGAGACGTGCCGGCTGCCGAGCGGCGGGATGTCATCGAACGGCTGGGCCGTGGCGAGGTGCGGATTCTGGTGGCAACGGGCCAGCTCGTGGGCGAAGGGTTTGACTGCCCGGATCTCACCACCCTTTTTTTGGCCACACCGGTGAAATTCAGCGGGCGGGTGATCCAGTACCTGGGCCGGGTACTTCGGCCGGCACCGGAAAAACGCGGGGCGCGGGTATTCGATTACGTAGACGTGAAGGTGGATGTGCTGGTATCGGCAGCGCGCTCGCGGGAGCGGGTTTACGGGAGCGGCTGATGCCAAGACCTGTGAGATGAACCGTTCAAGATTTGATGAATCTGCAAAAAGTGATTTTGAACCACAGAGACCGCAGAGGGCCGCAGAGAATATACTGAAGAATTTGTAAGTTATCTCTGCGCGCTCTGCGTGCTCTGTGGTGATTTCAGACTTTTTACGGGACTGTCAGGATTTTGAGGTGGTTTTTTTCGGGGATATGGCATCACCCGCGCCGGGTAGCGTCGTGACCAACTGGGCCACCGATTCATGGAGAACGATGAGCGCGGCATCCACGTCCTTGAGCAGGCCTTCCGCCTGATTGGGGTCTTTTTCACGGCAGGCGATCTCGAGATCAGCCGCCAGACGATGGAGGTCTTTGGCCGCGATATTGCCTGCCGCTCCCTTTAGCGAATGGGCACAGCGCTTGGCCGCATCCAGGTCACCGGCCGTGAGCAGTGACATCATCATATCGGGAAAGCCCCGGTAGTGCTCGCAGTAGTCCTTGAGGATGTCCATATAAAGGCTCGTGTCACCGCCGACCCGTGCGATTCCTTCGGTCATGTTGAGACCCTTGAGAGCGGTTTCCGGGGTCAGTGGGTAGGCCCCCTGGGGCTTGGAAGGGGCCGGTGCCGCCGAAGCGCAGTGTTCGGGCAGGTGGCGTCGCATGGCGGCAAACAGTTCATCGCGATCGATGGGCTTGGCCACATAGTCGCTCATTCCGGCATCCATGCATTTTTCCCGGTCTCCGGGCATGGTGTGCGCGGTCAGGGCGATGATCGGCAGCTCAGTCATGCCTAGATTCCAGCGGATGATGCGAGAGGCTTCAAGACCATCCATCTCGGGCATCTGAATATCCATCAATACCAAGGCATACTCGCCCTGCTTGACCGCTTCCACGGCTTCACGACCATTTTGGGCGATATCCACCGACAGACCGGCACATGCCAGCATTTCGCGAGCCACGCGCTGGTTGATGGCATTGTCTTCAACCAGCAAAATGCGTAAGGCGCCTGATTCCGCAGTAAAACCCAGAATCCCGTGCTCATGAACGGGCAGCTTGGGCAATTGGAACCCGAATACCGACATAAGGGTATCAAACAGCGACGACTGCTTAACCGGTTTGGTCAAAACGTGAGAATAACCCGCCTCCTTGGCCCGCTTGGCTGGTGTGGATTGTTCAGATACGACCAGTAGTACCACGGGCGGCAGTGCGCCTTGAAAATACGACTGCAGCTGGCGCATGGCCATCAGTCCTCCGGTTCCGGGCAGACTGCTGTCGAGAAAAATAACATCCACCGGGTCGATGGCCGGATCGATGAGGGCGGGGATTTCTTCAAGGGCGGTCGCCGCCGTAACGCGAAATCCTAGGCCGTCCATGATGTTGGACATCACGGTCAGCGCCACCGGATGGTCGTCGATGAGAAGCACATGGCGAGTGCCCAAAAGCCCGGCAATATCCGGTTGCGCCGTATTTGGCGCATGCGCTACCTGGAAGTCGGCGGTGAAATAAAAACGGCTTCCCCTGCCAATGGTGCTTTCCACCCACAGTCGGCCGGCCATCATATCCACGATACGTTTGCAGATGGCCAGACCGAGCCCTGTGCCACCGTATTTGCGGGTGATGGAACCGTCGGCCTGAGTGAAGGCGTCGAAGAGGTGCTGCTGGGCTTCCTCGGGGATTCCGATGCCGGTGTCTTTGACACAGAAAAGCAGGGTAGTTTGCGTTTCGGCGAGAGACGTCTGGCGCACCTGGATACAGATTTCGCCGGTTTCGGTGAACTTCACCGCGTTGGATAAAAGGTTGATCAGCACCTGGCGAAACCGCAGCGGATCGGCGTTGATGTGATCCGGAACGTCGGGAGCGATATCGACGATGAGTTCGATGGTTTTAGCCGAAATTTTGTCAAAGAAAAGGTCCACCACTTCTTCGATGAGCCGGTGCAGGGAAAAGGGGATTTGCTCCAGCTCCAGTTTGCCCGATTCGATTTTGGACAGGTCCAGAATATCGTTGATCAGTTCCAAAAGGGCGATGCCTGAGGTACGGATGATGCCCAGGTGTTCTCTGTGTTTGGCAGACAGATCTGTACCCAGCATGATGTCGCACATACCGATAATGCCGTTTAGCGGGGTTCTGATTTCATGGCTCATGTTGGCCAGAAATTCGCTCTTGGCGATGTTGGCCGCTTCCGCCGCCTGCATGGATAGCTTCAGGGCCGCCTCGGTCTGTTTTTGCTGGGTGACGTCCAGGACCACGCCCTCGATATAGTCTTGCGGGTCATCCAGGCGCGCTGAGATGGAGATCCATTTTTCCTCTCCGTTTTCAAGGGTCACCATGGATTCAAAGCCGGATACTTCACCTAGGCGCTTGAGTTGGTCGATGAGTTCGGCCCGGCGCCGGGGGGAATGAAAATCCGATAAGCGGCAGCGGCTGGTCATTTCAGAAACCGACCCGTAGCCCAGAATCTGTGCGGCGCGACGGTTGCCGTGAAGGACCCTGCCGTCCGATATACGGGAGCGTATGAGTCCCACCACCGAGTTGTTGTAGAGGCTGCGGTATAGGCGTTCACGTTCCTGCAAGGCAACTTCCGCCATTTTCCGGAATGTGACGTCGGTGACAAAGCTCAACGTGGCGGGGCGTTCTTCCCAGCCCACCACCACGCTGTAAATTTCGATCCACCGGGTTTTGCCGTTTTTGTCTAAAATGCGCAGCGTGTAGTTTTCTTCCACCGGTTCTCCGGCCAGTCGTCGCCGGTGGTGCTCGATGAGCATGGGGCGATCTTCCGGGTGGATCAGGTCCAGAAAGGCGATGCGCTCCAGCTCCTGATCGCTGTAGCCGGACACCTCCGATACTTTCGGGTTCCAGAACTTGAGATCGCCGTCTTGAGTGACCAAAATGCCTTGGGTGGCTTTTTCCACCAGCAGGCGGTACTTGCTGCGGCTTTTGTTGAGCCTGCCGGCTGTCAGCTGGTGCAGGCTTTTTTCGTTTTGCAGCTTTTCGCTGATGGTTTTCAGTTCAGAATTTTTTTCGGTGAGCAAGCGTTGGAGTTGGTCCGGGGTCTCCGGAAAGCCGGCAGAAGCCGCCATGCGACGGGTGATATCACGGGTGACACCGGTGAGTCCCACGGGGCGTTGTTCCGGAGAGCAGAGAAAAGCAAAGCTGATTTCACCCCAGACACGAGAGCCGTTTTGATGAATGAATTCAAGGGCCAGAATATGAGGCGCCGGCGGGTAGGTGAAACTGGCCAGGCTGTCTTCAAGAAAAGACTCCGCCGCAGCGCGGGAGGTCGGGGCCAGGTAGGTGGTGAGGCAGCATCCGATCAGCGCCTCCGCCGGGTAGCCCAGAAAGGGTTCCACCGCCGGGCTGAGGTAGCTGAATCGAAGCGACAGGTCCATCGACCACACCACGTCGGCAATGGCAGATAGCAGCGGCGAAGCCGGCACATCGGTATTTTGCGGGCAC
Source organism: Pseudomonadota bacterium (assembly GCA_043825735.1). GTDB lineage: Bacteria > Desulfobacterota > Desulfobacteria > Desulfobacterales > JBDRRP01 > JBDRRP01. The sequence continues at coordinate 100,220 of JBDRRP010000071.1, forward strand.
ACGGTTGCGCCGCTGTGCGTATCAGGAGCGTTCATTCTTCCAAGTGCGGAGGTTCGCTCTATAGTAACGGTTGTTGGCCAGGGGAGGGATGAGAAAACTCACCAGTTGGCCTACTGGTGCCACTCTTTGGGGCGTTTGTCAATACAGCGGACTGTGCCGCCACTGCCATCCGCTTTCCGCCGCCGTTGCGCGGGTGCCAGGGGCGGCGCAGCGGCATGTGAAGGTGAGCGGCCACGGCCTTGGTGCTTTACGTTGCAGGCATTAGGCCGCGTCAGAGGCCTTGAAGGCGCTGACCAGCCCGGCATCCATGGTGGCTTCGAAGCCGTCGATGCGGGCCAGGGTAGCCTCTCCGTGTTGCTCTCGGAAAGTGAAGACCGCCTTGAACTTATGCCGGGTCACCGCTTCAACGGTCATCACCGCCGTGACGCCGTTGGCGGGAAAGCGCCGGCAGAATTGCTGGTATTCACCGATATAACTGGGCAGGCACGGGCAGCCGCGGTATTGCCGACACCAGATGATGGCCATCTGAAACGCGGCGTCCATCACCAGAGGGTCGCCAATCCATTGGCTCCGGATGGGCGCGGTGATCCACTCGGCCGGTTTCGGTGCGGATTTGAGGTGAGCCACCATACCGGATTCGGCCAGTCCCGACACCTGTTGAATCCCCTGGAGGGCGTCGCCGTGAAAGAGCATGGAGCGATACAGATCGGCAACATCTGGGGTGCAGGGGGCAATGGCCGCCGCCGGATCCTGCGAAAGGACCGGGGCGACGGGCAGGCGTTCGGAGAGCACGGCCCGGGCGCTGGCGTGGATAAGGTCCGTTCCTCGCTCTGAGCGGCCGTTTCGAATCTCCACGTCGACATAATAATCAGCCTCGTAGCGGCGGATTTTTCCGGCCATAAGGCGGATTTTTTTGGCGCCGTGGTCGATCTTGATCCCATGAAACAGGCGGATGTCCTCCAAGGCCGAGAGCACCAGCCCGGGATTGTGGTGAAGGGCGCTGTGTCCCAGCCATTCGGTGATCAGGGCAAACGGGACCACCGGCTTTCCGCCCAGGATATGGGACGCCAGAACCGGGTGGCTGGTTACGTCTACCAACTGGCTGGCGACGGCGGTGAGGGCGCGTGTTGGAGCGGCGGCGGCAGGGGCGGCGGTGTGTTCGGCAGGCATGATGGCGCAGCCGTAGATGACTTCCCCGCCCGAGTCGCTGCCGGCGGCCATCTCGGCAACCATGCAGGCGGCGCCATCGGCCATTGGGATAAGACCGATGCCGCGCTGAGTAAATGCGCGCTGGAGGGCCGGCGTGACCATGCCGCCTTCCCAGGGGCCCCAGTTGATCGCTACCGCGCGGCAGTCCGCATGCCGGCGGGCCGCAGCACGTACCATTTTGTTCAGCGCCTCGTTGGCCATGGCGTAATCAGCCTGGCCGATATTCCCGTAACGGGCAGCCACCGATGAGAAGACGACGACAGCACGCAGGGGATCCTTGGTTGTGAGGGCCTCGAGATGGTGAAACCCGGCAATCTTTGTTTCCAGCACCCGTTTGACCTGATCCGCGGTTTTATCGATGATGTGCCGGTCTTCCAGAATACCGGCGCCATGGACCACGGCCCGGATGGGCCCGAATGCGGCGCGGGTTTCGGCGACAATTGCGGCCAGTGCGTTGCGGTCTCGCACATCGGCCGGCCGGTAGAGCACCCGGGCGCCGGCATCTTCGATGGCGGCCAGGGTGGCGGCTACTTCGCGGTTGGCCATGTGCCCTCGAAAAGCCGCTTCGATCTCACGGGGGGAGGCTTTTCCTGAAAATGTCTGATGGAGGATCGCTTTTTTAATTTCAGCTGGATCCGACACCCCCTGCAGCCATTCCGGTTCCGGGCCGGGCTGGGGAGAGCGGCCGATGAGAATCAGGGTGGGGCGCCAGGCGTGCGCCATGGCAACGCAGGTCTCGGCGGTGATCCCGCGGGCGCCGCCGGTGACCAACACGACCTCACCTTCTTCCGGGGTCGACTGATTTGCAGCGGAAATGGGCGCTGGCGCCGTGGTCAGGGTCCAGCGGGTATCCAAATCCATACCGATCTCCGGCGGCATGGCGCTATCGGGCTGCAAAAGCTCCTGCACCAGGCGGGCGGCAGCGTCGTCGGCAGCCATGTCGGGACAGACATCGAAAGCCGTGCAGCGGACATGGGGCCATTCCAGACGGGCGGTTTTCACAAGACCGGCCAGTGCGCCTGATATCGGGGCCATGACCGGACGATGGCCGAGACCGAAGCGGCCGTCCAGTCGGGTGACCGAAGCCACGAATCGGTAGTCTCCCGATGGCGCCGTGAGATGGGGCGCGGCCGCCTGGATTGCCCGGAATGCCGACGTCAACGAGTCGACGGCAACGTCGACATCGATGTGCGCAGCGCCGTCATCGCTCAGAAGGATCAGGCCGGCTGCCGCCGGGGCGTCTGCTGCCGGGGTATTTCCATGGCCGAATCCGGCCATGGACATCAAAACGGTGTCCACACCATGATTGCCAAAGGAAGCGGCCAAGGCTTCGGCAAAGGGGCGCGACTCGTGGACGATCCACACCGCAGCGCCGCGCGGCAGTGCCGTTGACGGTCCCGGTGTAAACGGGGTCACCACCGCTTGCAGGAGCTGTCGCAGGAGTGCTCCGGGCAGCGGCGGAAACGGTGCGGGCGTGTCATTAGAGGATGCCGTACATGCAGGGCAGGGCGCTGCGGGTTGTGCCGCAGTGCCGCTGTTGCCGCTCAAGTGGGCGACGATCTCTGCGATGGTTCTGAGCCCTGTCATCGCTTCCGGCGATACGGCCGGCAGATCTGGCAGGCGCTCTTCCACGGCCGAGAGAATTTCCACCCGTTTGATGCTGTCGATGCCCAGATCACTTTCCAGATCCATGTCCAGGGAAAGCGTTTCCGCGGGGTAGCCGGTAAGAGCACTGATAATGTCAACGAGATGCCGGGCAACCGAATCGGACGGGGCGATCTCCACAGCGGCGCCGGTGGTGGCTGTCGGGTGGCCGGTGTCGGCGGCCGGTGCCTGTGACCCGGTACGGGGCCCGTTTCCAGCGAGGTAGGCGACGATCTCTTCCAGTGTGCCCAGTGCTGCCATTTCTTCTGGGTGAACTCCGGGCAGATCCGGCAGGCGCGTTTCCATTTCGGAAAGGATTTCTACCCGTTTGATGCTGTCGATGCCCAGATCCGACTCCATGTGCATCCCGAGGTTCAGCATGTCCGCAGGGTAGCCGGTGAGGGTGCTCACCACGGCAATGAGTGCGGTTGCAATCGCGTCGGCGTTCGATGCGGCAGGTGCCGCGGTTGCCGCCAGTGGCGGCGGCGCGATGGCGGCACCATCCAGATGCCGGACGATGTCGCCCAATGTCCTGAGGTGAACCATTTCTTCGGGGACCACCGAAGGCAGCCGGGGCAGGCGCTCTTCCATGGCAGACAGGATTTCCACGCGCTTGATGCTGTCGATTCCAAGATCGCTTTCCATGTCCATACCGAGCGATAGGGTCTCCACCGGATATCCGGTGAGGGCGCTCACTACGGCAAACAGCGCTTCCGCCACAAGGGGTTCCGGCGGCGCCTGAAACGGTTTTGGCGCGGTGGACGCCGCTGCCGGCGGGGAGAGAGGCATGGCGGCGGTGGGTGCGGCCGGGACAGCATTGGGCATCGGAACGTGCGCGGCGGTCACTTGCGGCCGGGAGGCGGGTATCGCTTCAGGGCGGGTCGGGTCGATCATCTGCTCGATACCCGCCATCATTCGCTGCAGGGCCCGGCCGGCTTCGGCCTGGGTCTCCAAAAATTTCTGATGGGTCTCGGCTGTCTTGAGTTGCAGGGACTGGAGGGCCTGGATGCCTTCCTGGACGGCGCTTAAGGCGCCGGAGACGGTTTCGGGGGCGGGCGAGCGGTGCGTCGCCGGCACGGCCGGGGGGCTCATGGGTCGCGTCATGACGGTGGCTGTTTCCTTGGAAGCTGCGGTAATAAGATCGGCGGCGACAGAGGCCATGGGCGGTGTCGGCGCAACTGCGGCCGGCTGCGGCGCTGGTCGGCGGGCCGGGGGTGCGGCAGTGTTCGCGCGCACATTGGCACCGGAAATCTGAACCGTCATTTTGGGACGGCGCGCGCTCCGGAGCTCCGGGTCCCACTGACTGAGGTCGACCCGGTGGCCGTCCGCGGCCAGCTCGGCGATCAATCGTGCCAGGTCGCCCAGAGCGGAACGTCTGCCGCCGCTGGCGTCGACGGCCAGGGATTTATGAGGTTTGCCGGTCAGGATGCTTGACACCAGGCCGCTCAGGATGCGCCGGGGGCCCACTTCCACGAAGGTCGTGCAGCCGTCATCGTGCATTTGGCGGATCTGATCGTCGAAACGCACCGTGCTGATCAACTGTCGACCGAGCGTGTCACGGCAATCACTCACGGATGCGGGGTAGGGCGCGCCGGTAACATTCGCGTAAACGGGCATGGCGGGCGATTGAAAGGGCAGCTCCGCCAGCACTTCCAGAAACGGCGTAAACGCGGGTGCTACCAGGGGACTGTGGAATGCGGCCCCCACCGGAAGGTGCACCGTCCGGAGACCTTTTTCACGGCAGGCCGCGGCAAATTGATCGATGCCTGTCGCCGTACCGGAAACCACGCCTTGATTCGGACTGTTACGGTTGGCGAGCACCACATCTGCGCCTGAAGCGACCACCAGTTCGGCGATGGTTTCAAGGGGCGCCTTCACCGCCAGCATCGCGCCTGCGCCCTCCGGGGTGTTTCCGGCAGCGGCCATGCAGCGGCCCCGTTCCCAGGCCAGATGGATAAACGTGTTCCGGTCGATGGCACCGGCGGCGTGAAGCGCCGTGATCTCACCGAAACTGTGTCCCGACACTGCCGCGGGGCTGATGCCAAAGCGCGCCAGCACCGAGAGTATGGCCAAACTGACGGCGCCGATGGCCGGCTGCGCCACATCGGTCCGGCGCAGAAGGGTTTCCGGTTCGCTGTCGTCTTTGGCCCCCGGTGTTCTCACCGGGTAGACCGCGGCGCCCAGATCCATGCCATCACCACCGAGGGCGCAAAAATCCTCCACGGCGGCCATGGCTTCGGGAAACCGGCAGACCAAGTCTTCTCCCATGTCCGGGTATTGGCTGCCCTGGCCGGGGAACAGAAAGGCAAGCCGGCCTGAAGGGGTATCGTTGCTGCCGGTATAGGCGCCGCCGGCGATGCCGGCGGAAAGGGCCTTGCGGGCCGCGTCGAGCCGCTCGGCAATGGACGCGCCGCTGTCAATGACGAGCACCAGGCGGTAGGGATCCTCATGGTGGAAAGTGGCCCGCCTTTCCTGGCAAAGGCCGCGCAGATCAGCATCGGGGGCCGATGCAGTGTCGGCAAACGATTCCAGATCTACCGCCACGGCATCCCGCGAGGCCCCGGAAAATGCGGCCAACTGCGGAGCGCCGGCCCATACCACTTCCCTTTTGCGCGCGCCGTATTCTTCCAGAACCATGTGAAAGTTGCTGCCGCCGAAACCAAAGGCGCTGACACCGGCTCGGCGGGGGTGTTCGGGCTCCGAAAACCAGGGGCGAGATACCGTGTTGATGTGAAAGGGGCTTGTCGCCACGTTCAGACGCGGATCCGCGGCGGCCACCTTAAGGGTCGGCGGAATCACCTTGTGGTGAAGTGCCAGAATCGTTTTGATGAGGCCGGCCGCGCCGGCGGCGGCTTTGGTGTGGCCGATCATCGATTTCACGCTGCCGATGGCGCAGCGGTTGCCGTTTGCACCACTGGCTTCATATACGCCGCGCAGCGCGGAAAATTCGACGGCATCGCCCACACGGGTGCCGGTGCCGTGCGTTTCCACCAGCCTTACCGTTGACGGATTTATACCGGCCCCGGCATAGGCACGCCCCAGCGCCTTGGCCTGACCGTCGGCCAGCGGTGCGTAAATGCTCTGGGCCTTGCCGTCGCTGGATGATCCCAGGCCCTTGATGACGGCATAGATTCTGTCGTTGTCGCGCTCGGCGTCGGCCAGGCGCTTTAGCACCACGATGCCCACCCCTTCTCCCAGGACCGTGCCGTCGGCATCGGCACTGAACGGACGCGCATCCCCGGTCGGGGAGAGGATCATGGTTTTGGCAAAACACATGTGCATGAAAATGTCGTTCAGGGCGTCAACACCGCCGGTGAGCGCCATGTCGCTTCGGCCGGATTCAAGCTCCAGCATGGCCAGATTGATGGCACTCATGGAACTGGCGCAGGCGGCATCCACCACGCAGTTGGTCCCCCCCAGGTGAAGCCGGTTGGCGATGCGGCCGGCCACCACGTTGCCGAGCAGACCGGGAAAGGAATTCTCCTGCCATCCCACATAGGCCCGGGATATGCGCGACACCACATCTTCGGCCAGATCTTCGCCAACGCCGGCTTCGGATAACGCCCGGCGCCAGATCGGGTGTCCCAGGCGGGCGCCCAGTGGAATGACCAGTTCCTGAGTGCCGGTGACCCCGAGGATGACACTGGTGCGGTCGCGATCAAAATCCGAGGCTTCGCCATAGCCGGCGTCCTGAAGGGCGGACTTGGCTGCCAGAAGACCCAGTAGCTGGGAGGTGTCGGTGGCTTCCAGGTTGGATGGCGGAATGCCGAACTCTGTGGGATCGAAGGCCACCGGGGCGATGAATCCGCCGCGGACGCAATATACATGATCCGGCCGCTTGGGATCAGGGTCGAAAAAGTCGCCGGCCTTCCAGTGGGTGGCCGGCACCTCGGTGATGCCGTCTTCTCCCTGGTAGATCAGTTGCCAGTAGTCGTTGATATTCGCAGACCGCGCGAAAAACCCGGCCATGCCGATAACCGCGATGGGAGTGGCCGTCGCGACGACCGTGGGGTCTGAAGATGATTTCATTATTTCGAGAGATCCCGACTTTTTACCGGTTCATCAATGTTCACATTTCTGAAAGCGCTTCTGGCGTAAGGAAATCAATATATAGTGATAGGGGTATTATTTCAAGGATTTCAGGCGAGATTTTGGTTGACACATAGGTGTAACAAGCTATCATGTTGCGCAATGGTCAAACTATTTTCCAATAAGGAGTTGTCGGCTTGTCTCGGCATCAACCCGGCACGCTGGAAACGGTGGTCCCGTGAATTCTTGCCACCGGACCCATTGGCCGGACTCCAGTCAGGGTATGCACGCCAATATTATTTGAATGACGCCTTTACCGTTTACCTGGGCGGGCACCTTGTTTCTTGCCTGCGCATGGCCATTCCCGAAGCCCGCATGGTGCTTGGCGATCTACAGGCGTGGTTTCGAGAAAACGGTTACCGTTTCGATCCCGGAGGAAGTCGCTCCGAGGCGGCCCTGACGGTTTTGCCCGGTAAAAGCCACACGCTTACGGTCTACCCCACGAGTGACGGTGGATTCGCATACCGTGTAAAAGGACTGATCCACGCAAAATGGGATACCTTAGAAGGTCGCTCGGTGCGCCGCGAAGTATTCACCGAAACCTGGCTGACGCCTGGCGGGCAGGGCGCTGCCGAACTCGTGGCGCCCAGAACGATCGCGCTTACCCTGATTTTGGAAAAATTCATTTCGGCCATAGACCCACAGGGCCAGCAGTTTCCCCAACTGCATCCAGATGCCAGCGAAAGTTGTTAACCCGGCATTTCAACCCTACAAGATCGAAGACTCTCCGGTGCGCTGGTAGATAGCCATGTAACCATACGGAATCGCTTGTAAAGTATAAATATCTCCAAGCTGATAACCATATAAAAAGTCTGAAATCACCGCAGAGAGCGCAGAGGAACGCAGAGAATATATTTAATAATTTCCCTTATGGTAAACCCTCGGTAAAGCATGAGGTTTACCCTAAGGGAAATTAATGGATCATCTCTGTGTTCTCTGCGTCCTCTGTGGTTCAAAATCGTTTTATTATGGTATCACCCTGGTTAACTGCCTGAAATATTGCAGACTTCGTCATCACCGCCGATGATCGTATCGTGATAATCGACGATGCTCGTGTCCCCGGATGCCAGGTAGGTCATGACGGCCGCGATGCGGGCTTCGGCCTTTCCGATGAAAGCCGTGGCCACCCGTTCTTTGCGCTGAGAATGCCGGGCGTCCCGGCACAGCAGATAGGCGCAGATGGTATCGGTGGCGATGCCCACCAGCCGGGCGGCGTGAAATTCCAGATAGTCTCCGTTTCCAGTATCCTTTACCTGTGCGATGGCGGCCTCCAGGCGAGTGCGGCAGGCACGCGCACGCTGAAACAAATCGTCGACGGCGCCAAAGTCCGTTTCCGCCTCCCAGTCATTGAGACGTTCGAAGACGACCCCGCCGATGACCCCGCCGATGGCGGCCACCACCTGAAGCTGGGTGGTACCCTCGTAGATGTTGGTGATGCGGGCGTCTCGGTACAGGCGCTCCACGTCGAACTCCTGGGTGTAGCCCACACCGCCGTGGATCTGGATGGCATCGTAGCAGACCTTGTTGGCCATTTCGCTGGCCATGGCCTTGACCAGGGGGGTGAACAGGGTCACGTAACGACTGGTGCGCTTTTCGTCTTCCTTGAGATCGGCCGCCCGGTCAGGGTGGCGGATCATGCGCAGCTCGATGCCTTCCTTGAGATCCACCAGGCGGGCGGTCTCATAGAGCAGGGCTCGGGAGGCCTCTATGGCCACCTGCATATCGGTGAGCATTTCATAGATGGCCGGAAACCGCAGAATGGCTTTTTTGAACTGCATCCGGTCACGGGCGTAGCGACGGGCTTCCCGGAAGGCCGCCTCGGCGATGCCGACGGATTGGGCGGCAACCCCCAGACGGGCGCCGTTCATGAGGCTCATGGTGTATTTAACCAGACCGAATTTGCGCTTTCCCAACAGCTCCGCCGGGGCGTCGTCGAACTGCATCTCGCAGGTCGGAGACCCGTGAATGCCCAGTTTGTGCTCAATGCGGCGGATGCGCATATGGGCGTCACGTTCATAGATGAATAGCGAAATGCCGCGGCCGCCCGAGGTGCCGGGTTCCGAGCGCGCCATTACGAGGCTCACGTCCGCACAGCCGTTGGTGATAAACCGTTTCACGCCGCTCAGCCGCCACTGGCCGTCCGGATCCTGGTAGGCCTTGAGCATCACGGACTGCAGATCACTGCCGGCGTCGGGCTCGGTGAGGGCCATGGCTCCGGATACCGTTCCGGTACTGAACCGAGGCAAATACCGCTGCTTCTGGTCCTCGGAGCCGAATTTGCTGATGGTGTCGCCGATTTCCTGGAGACCGAAGAGGTTCATGAGGGAAGCATCTGCCCGCGAGACGATTTCGGAGGCAATGGTGTAAATCGTTTTAGGGATATTAAGCCCGCCATAGCGCCGAGGCAGGGTGAACCCCATGAGGTCGGCTTTGTTGAGCCGGTCCAGGGCTTCCCGGGTGCCTCTGGCATAGGTCACCTCGCCGTCGGCAAAGGTGGCGCCTTCAGTGTCAACGTCCCGGGCCCGGGGCGCCACATAGCCTCCGGCGATGTCCCCCACGATGTCCAGCACCCTACAATAACTGTCCAGGGCATCGGCTGCGTCTTTCGGGGCTTCCGGAAAGATACCGGCTTCGGAAAAGCCGTTCTCGAAGAGAGCGATCACGCGGGATAGATCCATATGCTCCAGGTGAAACGCGATGTCGGGATTGTCTTTATAAAAATTCTCCACGGCCGCCTCCCTTATTTTTCCTTGTAGGCGCTGATGATTTGAGGAATGACGGTATGAATGTCGCCGACGATCCCGTAGTGGGCAATGTCGAAGATGGGAGCACCCGCATCGGCATTGATGGCGATGATGCGCATGGCCTCACTCATGCCGGCCCGGTGCTGAATCTGACCGGAGACCCCGCAGGCGATATACAGGTTGGGGCGAACCGTGGTGCCGGTTTGTCCCACCTGGTGGGCCCGGGGCAGCAGGCCGGCGTCAACCACGGGGCGGGAAGCGCCTACCTGGCCGCCGAGCACCTTCGCCAACTTCTTGATCAGAGCGATGCCTTCCGGGGTGGCGGCGCCCATGCCGGCAGTGACGATGATCCTGGCCGATTTCAGGTTGACGGTTTTTTCGCTGCGGATGATCTCGACGATGGTCGTGGGAAAGTCGGCGTCGGTAAACGCCATCGCTACCGGAACGATCTCACAGGTGCGCGCGGTGTCCGGCGCCTCAAGGCGCATGACCCCTTCTCGAACGGTCGCCATACTGGGGCTGATCTCCGGTGAGACGATAGTGGCCACGATGTTTCCCCCGAAGGCCGGACGAATCTGAAGCAGCGTGTCGGTGAACGTCTGCTTGCGAAGCGTCACCGCGCCGATTTGAAGATCCGTGCAGTCGGCAGTGAGCCCGCAGCGCAGCGCCGAGGCCACCCGGGGCGCCAGATCCCGTCCCGTGGTGGTGGCGCCGAAGAGCACCACCTGAGGGCTCCGGAGGCGAACCACCTCAAGGACAGCCTTGGCGTAGGGCACGGAGGTAAAGGCGGCCAGCCGGGGATCGGAAACGGCATAGACCCGGTCGCAGCCGTAGTGGCCCAGCTGCGGGAGGACCGCGTGCATGTCGCCGCCCACGGCCACGGCCTCCACCTGGCAGCGCAACTGGTCGGCCAGTTCCCGGGCCTTGCAAATCAGCTCCAGACTCACATCGGCGATCAAACCGTCGGTCTGGTCGATAAACACCATGACGCTTCGCTGGTCTTCCATTCAATGACTCCTAAATTTTTTGCTCCCATACTTGATCAAACCGTAAAAAGTGATTTTGAACCGCAGAGAGCGCAGAGGAACGCAGAGAATGCGTTTAATAATTAAAGGTTTATCTCTGCGCTCTCTGTGTCCTCTGTGGTGATTTCAGACTATTTACTCGGCCATCATACTTCAATTCGATCTGTTGGGAAGACTGTCACTCGCCTCCTCGAACTCTTATCCCAGTATGTTGTCCCGGACCAGTTCGTGAACGAGTTCGGCGATGCCTTCTCGGGTGGCGGCAATCCGCTGCATCGACGAGGCGGCCAGCACCACATTTTCCACTGTTTTGACTTTGGTGGGAGAGCCCGACAAGCCGCAGCGTGCGGGGTCGGCGCCAATGGTGTCGGCGTTCCATTCGCGGATATATTCCACGGCCCGGCAGCTGTCGGGCTCCAGGTAGGCGCTTTCGTAGCTGCCGTCACAGGCCTGACGGTCGATAGCCTTGAATGCCATGACCCGGCGGGCGCTGGGCGGCCGAGGGTCGTTTGCCTCGGTGGTGATGGTGAGCAGTACCGGATACCCCGAGGAAAGGATTTCCGTGCCGCTTTCCACCGACCGGGCCACCACGATAGCGTTTTCCGAAACCTCCCGAATGCCCGCCACGCTGGAGATTTGGTTCATGGCCAGTTTCTCGGCGATCTGCGGACCCACTTGGGCCGTGTCGCCGTCGATGGCCTGACGGCCGCAGCAAATCAGGTCAACGGGACCGCATTTTTCGATGGCACAGGCCAGAGCGTAGGATGTCGCCAGCGTATCGGCACCGGCAAAGCGGCGGTCAGAGACCAGAACCGCATCATCGGCGCCCCGAAAGAGACAGTCCCGCAGTACCGCCACGGCTGCCGGCGGCCCCATGCTGATGGCCGTGACATGGGCGCCCAGCCGGTCCTTGATGTCCAGCGCCGCTTCGAGCGCGTTGAGGTCCTCCGGGTTGAAGATGGCCGGCAAGGCGGCGCGGTTAACGGTGCCGTCGGCTTTCATGGCGTTGCAGGTGATATTGTGCGTGTCCGGCACCTGCTTGACGGTGACGATGATTTTCAGGGGCATGGGATGTTCCTCGATTTATGAATTGCAGCATTCCTTATTTGTGTATCGAGCGTAGCGCATTGAATATTGATGAATCCGTAAAAAAGCATTTTTCTCGCAAAGACGCCAGGTACGCCAAGAAAAACATTTTTAATATCAGTTCTCTATCTTTGCGATCTTTGCGGCTTTGCGAGAGATTCGGACTTTTTACGGGACCATCAATAATGAAAATTGCCCGGGCGCTACCCTGTCAGGGCATCCAATTGCTCATCGGTCAGCGGGCTGAACCGCGCGGCCAGCGGCGGCAGCGCCACGCCCTGCTGCCGCAGCCAGGCGGCACGGGTGACCACACAGGCGCCCGTCAACAGGTTCCGGGCCACGTTCACGGTGCGGCGGTTTTCGGGTTTTTCCAGGAACGTGCCCCGGGCCCAGCGGTTAAATGCGCCGATGGCCGGGCCGCACCAGATCTGATAGTCGATGCGACGATCAGGCACGCCGTGCACCGACCACTTCGATGACTGACCCAGATAGGATCGAAAAACCAGGGCCATCCGGTGCCGCGGGTCCTTTTCGGCCCGTTCCACCTGCCGGGGGTCGCGCTGCGTGAAAAACGCGCGGGTGCGTTCCCATTCAGCTTCAAAACGGCTCCGCAGCACGTCTCGCTCTATGGCTGCGCGCTGATCGTCGGGAACAGATTCCCATGAGCCGTAGCGCTGGTAAACGTCGTAGAGTTTGGCGGCGCGCACGGCGAACATGGTGCCTCGCTTGAGCACCTGGACCTTGACGCCCATCTCGAACATGTCTGCCGCAGGGGCCATGATGACATCTGCCTGGCCTGCTTCGGCCAGCATTTGGCGCACTGCATCGCAGGTGCCCGACTCCATGCAGGCCTGGTTCACCGTGCCGGTAAGCACGTAAGCCGCGCCCATGGCGAACGCGGCAGCCGCTGACTCCGGCGTGGCGATGCCGCCGCCCAGTCCCACGGTTGGCACCCGTCGATACCCGAAGCGCTCCGCCATGGTATCTCTCAAGGCCAGCATGGTGGGCAGCAGCGTCAGCGCCGGCCGGTTATCGGTATGTCCTCCGGAATCGGCTTCAGCGGAAATGTCGTCGGCCATGGGCACAAATGCCGCCAGGGAGGCTTCGTCCATCGTGATCTGTCCGGCAGCCACCAGATCGCGCAGGAGTTTTTCCGGCGGCGGGGAGAGAAACTTTTCCGCCACTTCTTCCCGGGATACTTTGGCGACTACGCGGTTGGGGCAGACCACTGCGCCGTCCGCGTTTCGATGGATGCCCTTGACCCGGTAAAGGACCAGTGGCAGGGTTATGCGAAGATACGCTGAAGCGCTGATGCGGCTAACCCCACGCTCGAGATACAGATCCACAACGGCGGCTTCGAGATCCGGTTCTTGGGGGCTGTGAATCAGGTTGGATCCGAAAGGCAGCGCCCCCAGACGCTGCCGGAGCGTGTCAATGGCCGAGGTCACTGCATCCAGACTCAAACCGGCGGCCCCGAAAAAGCCCAGCATGCCCGCCTTGGCCACCGCCTCCACCATGGCCACCGATGTGATCCCATTGGCCATGGCCCCGGCCACGTACGGATAACGAATGCCGTGAAAGGCCATGAAGGACGGATCGCCAAGGGCCGCCGGCACCAGCGGGGGGGCCACGGCAAGGAGGGCGAGCGACGCCCCCGGGGCTGGCGGCGTGGGTGCTCCCAGAGTCACTGTGCCCTCGGTGGCGATGCCGGTGGCGCCGTCTTTGCGGACCACGTAAACGGGGCGGCCGATTCGGCGCAGGGCACGAGCCGCACCGGCCGGATCAAAAGACAGCTGCGTAGCATCCCCATGCCATGTCTGCCGATAGATTGCGGGTTCGGTTCCGGTCACCAGGATCTCCTGAGTGCCCCCTGCGGGGCGAGTTTGGATTGAATTTGGCTAATACTAATGACTAGAATGCATTAAATAAGTCATCGAGGGGGGTGTTTTAAACGAAACGCCCCCAAGTGTCAAGTTTGGATGGCTAGCTTTGCTAGGTTAAAATCGCTAGAAAAAGACAATTTTCACTGTGAACCCGCGGTGCGCGCGCGTGGCTGTTCACGGCCCGCTTTGCCCGGGCGCGAAGCGATGATTGGAGACTCGCGGTGTTTTGCCCACAGATGTTCACCCCCTGGGATGATACCGCCGGTGAATGTCCTTGAGGCGGTCTCTGGCCACATGGGTGTAAATTTGAGTGGTGCTGATGTCGGTATGCCCCAGCATGATCTGAACGGCCCTCAGGTCGGCCCCGCCCTCGAGCAGGTGGCTGGCAAAGCTGTGGCGAAGACTGTGAGGGGACAGGTGCTTGTGAATGCCTGCGAGTGCGGCCCGCTGCTTGAGCAGTTTCCAGAACCCCTGCCGGGTCATGGGCCGTCCGGCGCGGGCCACGAACAGGTAGGCGCTGGTGATTCCCTTTAGCAGACGGGGGCGCCCCTCGGTGATATATCGGCGGATGCTGTCCCGGGCGCCGGATCCGATGGGGACGATGCGCTCCTTGGACCCTTTACCGGTGACCCTGACAAAGCCGGCTTCAAGATTTGCGTCGAGAAGTCTCACCGCCACCAGTTCCGACACGCGAAGGCCGGCGGCATAGAGGAGCTCCAGCATGGCTTTGTTGCGCAATCCTGCGGGGTCCAGCGGCTCCGGGAGCTCAAGGAGCCGGTCCACGTCGTCCACGGAGAGCACCTCCGGAAGCTTGAGCCCGCTCTTGGGCAGTTCGATGGATCGGGTCGGGTCTGCGGGGATCTTTTTTTCCCGATGAAGAAACCGGAAAAACCCTCGCAGTGTCACCAGGTGGCGCGCCCGTGAGCGGGCCGCGATGCCGTCTTTTCTAAGGGTGATGAGATACTTCAGCATGACGGCGGAATCAATTGCAGCCGTCTCGGTCATATCCTGATCGGTCAGAAAAGCGGCAAAGCGCCCCAGATCGGCGCCGTAGGCCTCCAGCGTGGTGGCGGCCAGGCCTTTTTCTACGAGCAGATAATTGGTGTAAAGGTCGATGAGCTGATCGAAGGAATGTGGCATATTAAATGTTGTCTATAAAACCCAGCCGGTTGAGCACCTCTGCACCCTCGTCACGAACCACTACCTGGTTTTCCAGACGCACGCCGCCCCATTCCGGCAGATAGATGCCTGGCTCAACGGTGACGATCATGCCGGCCTCCAGGGCCGTGTCCTTCAGCGGGCTGAGGCGGGGCGCTTCATGGACGGCGATGCCGGTTCCGTGGCCCAGGCCGTGGCCGAATTTGCCGGCGAACCCGGCAGCGGCGATGGTCTCGCGGGCGATGGTATCGACGGCCTTTGAGCTGACCCCAGTGCGGATGGCGTCAATGGCTCTGAGCTGCGCCTCGCGCACTGCCCGGTAGACCTTTCGAAACATGTCGTCCGGCGATCCTATCACGATGGTCCGTGAAATGTCCGAACAATAGTGCCCGTAGCGTGCCCCCCAATCGAAAAGCAGAGGAGCGCCGGCCGTGATCACCTGACCGCCGGGGATGGCATGGGGAAGGGCGCTGTTGGGGCCTACGGCGCAGATGATGGGAAAGCTGAGGGCGTCGGCGCCGGCCTCCCTCATGGTCTTTTCAAGCGTCCATGCGGCGGCCTTTTCGGTCATGCCCGGTGTGATATTTTCCAGTGCCGCCTCGAAGGCATCCTCGGCGATGGCCAGCGCCTGCCGGGTCGCCTCGATTTCGTCCTCTGATTTGACTGCCCGCTGGGTTTCGACCCAGTCGGTAACCGGCACCAGCGATATCGGGGGTCCGACTGTCTCCAGGGCCTCCTTTATTTTATTATGCTGGAATACCGTCATGCGGACACTTTCGAACCCCATGCGCCGAACACCCAGCCGCTTTAACAGCGGCGGCAATTCTTCAGCCAGACCTCTTTTGTAGCAGACCACCTCATACAAGGGCGCTTCGGCTGCGGCCTGCACATCGAAACGGGAATCGGTGGCCAGCATCAGCGCATCGGCCGTAATGATGAGGGCGCCCGCGGTTTCGTCAAACTGGCTGTCTTCAGCGGTATAGCCGCTCAGGTAGTAGCGATTTTCAGCCACCAGTACCAGCAGTGCGTCCAGGTGGTTGGCGGACAACCGCTGCCTGATTGTTTCAATGCGCGTGTCAATGGGAGGCATGGTTCCAGTCTTTCCGCAGATCGATCTGCGATCTCAGATGCTTTGTGTGCGACGGTCATGGGTGTCTGTATCAAAATAGCCAATCTAAAGTGGGCAAAAAAATAACAGGGGCCTTGATCCAAGTCAAATCGAAAGCATTATATGAGGCGTAAGCGCTGGTGGTGCTTAAAAAAAGTGGGTAAACCGCATGTCGCCCACCGGCTTAAGCCTGGGCGCAGGGTGGATATGATTTATAAGGAGTTACAATGATCACTCTGGATGTCATCGTGGTGGGAGCCGTCGTCGCCGTGGCGTTTTTTTTCACTTTTCGGAAGCTGTATCGGGATGTCCGTGGAAAAGCGTCCTGCAACTGCGGCTGCAGCGGTGGTTGTGACAACCACCGACAGGCCTCCTGCCCGGAGGGCAAGGGGTCTTAAAATATGATTTTGCGCTTGTCCAGAAAGCGCCAGTTGGTCTTTTCCCAAAGGGATGTTGAACCACGGAGTCACGGAGATTTTATAAACAAAAACAACCGTTTTTGATTTTCTCCGTGCTCTCCGTGACTCCGTGGTGATCACAATGTCATCGGGGACACCGGCCTTTGACGCTAAACTGGAGCTTCATAGAGAAGCGAATGGTTTTATTTTTCAGCAAAGGAGAAAGCTCATGGAGACTAAGACATTTTCAATACCCAACATTTCATGCGGCCACTGTACCCGGAGCATCGAGAACGAATTGTCCGAAGTGGCTGGCGTGTCCCGCGTATCGGGCAGCCCGGCCCAAAAAACCGTAACGGTAGAATGGGATGCCCCGGCCTCGGAAGAAACCATCCGGGCCACCCTCAAGGAGATCAACTATCCGGCGCAGTGAGAACGGCCCCTGACGATATTTTTGTTGAAGATTCAATAGTTGACAGTCCCGTAAAAAGTGATTTTGAACCGCAGAGAGCGCAGAGAATATGTTTAATAATTAATGGTTTACCTCTGTGATCTCTGCGTCCTCTGTGGTGATTTCAGACTTTTTACATAGCCATCAATAGCTTGCCACGAAGAACACGAAGTTCACGAAGGTTATATGAACACTCAATTTGTATTGTCGTTTTCTTCGTGTGCTTCGTGAACTTCGTGGTTCAGAATCACTTACTATGGGCCATCAATCCTGAGGACTTATGCAACAGCGCCTTACATTACCGGTATCCGGCATGACCTGCGCCAACTGCGCCATGAACATCGAGCGCAGTTTGAAAAGAATGGACGGCGTGGCTTCCGTGGCGGTGAATTTTGCCAGCGAGCAGGCGTCGGTGACCTATGAGGATGGGGCTCTGAGCATACCGCAGATCGTCGGCGCCATCACCAAGGCGGGATTTGCCGTGATGCCGGCAAAGGTTGAACTGCCTATCCGGGGAATGACCTGCGCCAATTGCGCCATGACGATCGAGCGGACCTTGAAAAGGAAAGTCACCGGCGTTCTGGATGCCTCGGTGAACTTTGCCACGGAGCGGGCATCGGTGACATACCTGCCATCGGTGACGACCCTTCAAAACATGGCGGCAGCGATCGAAAAAGCCGGTTTTACGGCGATTCTTGCCGATGACGCCGACGCCTTGGTGGATACGGAATCCCAGGCCCGGGAGGCCGAGATCAGAAATCAGACCCTGAAATTCATCACCGGCCTCATTTTTACCCTGCCGCTGTTCACCCTGAGCATGGCCCGGGACTTTGGCCTGGTGGGAGACTGGAGCCACGCGCCGTGGGTGAACTGGTTGTTTTGGCTGCTGGCGACCCCGGTTCAGTTTTACACCGGTTGGGATTATTACGTGGGGGCCTTTAAAAATCTGAGAAACCGCACCGCCAACATGGACGTGCTCGTGGCCATGGGCTCATCGGTGGCCTACTATTACTCCGTGGCCGTCTTGCTGGTGCCGGCGCTGGGCGGACACGTCTATTTTGAAACCGCAGCCGTCATCATCACCCTCATCAAACTGGGAAAGATGCTCGAGTCCCGCACCAAAGGGCGCACCGGCGCCGCCATCCGCAAGCTCATGGACTTGAGCCCCAAGACCGCGACCGTGGTGGACGGCGACAAGGAACGGGAAGTACCCCTGAACCGGGTCCAGGTGGGTGATATCATCCGCGTGCGCCCTGGGCAGAGCATTCCGGTGGACGGAACCGTGACCAGCGGGGAGTCCGCCGTGGATGAGTCCATGCTCAGCGGCGAGCCCATTCCCGTGGACAAACGCCCGGGGGATGCGGTGGTGGGCGGCACCATCAATCAGCAGGGTGTGTTTACCTTTACCGCCGAGCGGGTCGGCAGCGAGACCGCACTGGCCCAGATCATCCGTCTCGTGCAGGATGCCCAGGGAAGCAAGGCCCCCATCCAGGCCCTGGCCGACCGGGTGGCCGCCGTGTTTGTTCCGTCAGTCATCGGTATTGCCCTGGCGGTGTTCGCCATCTGGTGGATTGCCGGTGGCGCCTTCGTTCCGGCCATGATCCGGCTGGTGGCCGTTTTGGTGATTGCCTGTCCGTGCGCACTCGGGCTGGCGACCCCTACGGCGATTATGGCGGGCACCGGGAAGGGGGCCGAGAGCGGGATTCTTTTTAAAAATGCCCAAGCGCTGGAAACGGCGGCCCGGTTAGACGTTGTGGTTCTGGACAAGACCGGCACCCTCACCGAAGGAAAACCCGGCGTCACGGATATCTACGCCACAACAGTTGGTCCTGATGCCGAATCAGGACTGCTGTGGCTTGCTGCCGCCGTGGAGCAGGGCTCCGAGCACCCGCTGGGAAAAGCCATCGTCTCTGCGGCGCGTGATCGGAATATGACCCTGCCGACCGCTCACGCCTTTGCCGCCGTCAGTGGCCTGGGGGTGAGCGCCACGGTCGACGGCCGGCAGGTGCGGGTGGGAAAACCAGGCTGGTTTGGCGAGACCGGACCGGATCTGGGCGCCCTGAGAGAGGTTATCAAGGGCTATCAGGCCGATGGCAAAACAGCCATGCCCGTGGTCGTGGATGGTTCGCCGGCCGGCGTCATTGCGGTGAGCGACAAGGTCAAACCCGATTCGGCCGATGCCGTGGCCGCCCTTCACCGCCTGGGGCTCCGGGTCGTGATGATCACCGGCGACAACGCTCTGGCTGCTGACGCGATCGCCAAGACGGTGGCCATCGACGAGGTTCTGGCCGAAGTGCGCCCCGATGAGAAATCGGCACGCATCAAGGCGCTACAGGCCAGCGGCCGGCGGGTGGCCATGGTGGGCGACGGCATCAACGACGCCCCGGCACTGGCTCAGGCCGATGTAGGCTTGGCCATCGGCACCGGCACTGACGTGGCCATCGAGACCGCTGACGTGATCCTCTCGAGCGGCAGTCTGAAAGGTATCCCCAGGGCCATCGGTCTCAGTCGCGACACCATGCGCACCATACGCCAAAATCTTTTCTGGGCCTTTATCTACAACATCATCCTCATCCCCCTGGCCGCCGGCGTGCTCCATCCCTTCACATCACTTCCCGAGATGCTCCGATCGCTTCACCCCATCATGGCCGCCCTGGCCATGAGCCTGTCCAGCGTCACCGTGGTTTCCAACAGCCTGCGGCTGTATCGATCCCGCTAGCGCCAGTACGATAGTTGGCCTTTTCCCTAAGGGATGTGTAACCACCACGGCGTTACCAAACCTGATGAATCCGTAAAAAGTGATTTTGAACCACAGAGACCGCAGAGGACCGCAGAGAATATTATAAATAATTAATAAGTTATCTCTGCGCTCTCGGCGTACTCTGTGGTGATTTCAGACTTTTTACGAGTTTGTCAAACCTAAGCGTTGAAGGAAAGGTTCCGACGGGAAACGGCACTGTCCCTGATCCCTGTGGTTTCAAGACGGGTTGTCTGATACAGGTGACAGTGTCACGAACAGTGCGGAGGTGCAAATGGTCTCGCCCGATTTTTGCAGGAAGGTCAAAGAAAACGTTGCCGCCAATTTCGATCAGAGCCTTGAGGCCTATCAGGCCTTTGAGGACAAACACCACTTTTTTGCGGATATGTCGGCCGTCCTGGCAGAGTGGATTCAGGTGCCTCCGGGCGCGAGCGTTCTCGACGTGGGCTGCGGCAACGGCATTTCCGCCGAGGTGCTAAACGCCCGCTTTGGCTGCAGCGTTCTGGGAGTGGACCTGTCGCCCAACATGGTCGCCGATGGCCAACGGAGACTGAGCGGTGCGGACGGTGTGCGCCTTGTCGTGGGTGACGGTGATCGGCTGATCGAAGTGGCCGGTCGCGAGCGCTTCGATTATGTGCTCTACAACGCCTCCATTTTCATTTTCCCCGATGTAGAGAATACGATCCGGGAGGCGGCGGGTTGTCTAAAGACCGGGGGCTGCGTTGCATTTTCATTTTACCCCACCATTTCCGGGCCCACCGGTGAAGATCTGCTGGAAACGGCTTTTCGGCGGCTGGGGGAGCCGCTGCCTCGCGCAAGGGTCATCACCGGTTACACGGCGGCCTGCACGGCGATTGAAACGCATTGCGGGCCGGTCGCGCACCATACGTGGGAGCAACCCCTGGAGATCTCGTTTTTAAAGGATTTTTTTTCCATTCCGGCCCAGTCGGCCTCGCTTTTTCCCGGACAGGACTATGGGGTCCGCCGAAAAAAAGTGGCGCTGCTTTTCGAAGCGGTGGCGGAAATGGAGGGACGGGGATCGGTCGTGTGGCGGATGGCCCGGAGTATAAAAGATCTGTGATCGGTGCGCCGTAGGGGCATTAAAACTGATGAAACCGCAAAAATTATTTTGAACCACAGAGACCGCAGAGGAACGCAGAGAATATTATGAATAATTATAAGTTATCTCTGTGCTCTCTGTGTCCTCTGTGGTGATTTCAGACTTTTTACGAGTTTGTCAAATTAGCGTGTTGAAAAATGATCCTGGGTTCACGGTGTCCCTTGAGTACCGCAAGTAAATAGGTCGGACATCGCTTAAAGCCACATATTGTGTTGACGCTTCATTCCGGCCACGATATGAGGTGGCCTATCAGGGCGCCGAAAGGCTCAATAGGGAATCCCGTGTAAATCGGGAACGGTCCCGCCGCTGTGACCCCGACTGCAACGCAGTCCCACGCGGCCCCATCCGCAGCAAAGCCACTGATCCGCAATACTGGGTCGGGAAGGCGCGGAAAAGGGGCGGGGAAGTCAGAAGACCTGCCCTGGTCGGTGGTTACCCTTTTCTCTGCGGCGAACAGAGGAGGACCACGCGTGACAGGGCCATATCGGATGGGTGACACCCTTCAAGCCGCAGATGCTTGGAGGGTTCTTTGTTTCCTGATTCCGTGTCAGGAAGCCGAAGCATCCGGCCGTTAGAAAAACCACCGGTGGATGTCTGCCGACCAGCGGTTTCCGCGGTGCCCCTGTCCGCCAGCCTTCCTTCTCATCCTCCAGAAAAGACGCACCACCGCAGGTGACGGTGAGCCCATGACCGGGGATGGTCCCCAGTCGTGGGACGCCATGGCATCGCGCCGGGAGTCTGGTTTGCGTATAGGGCCGGATACTCCCATGGACATCCCTACCGAGAGAGAAAGGAGAAGGCATGCATTCATTGCTCAAGATCACGGACGGACGGATCGACGTCGACACACCGGTCTATGTCATTGATGATGGCAAGTTGTATCGGACGGTATACCACCCCCTGGGGTGGACCGATCTGCCGGATTACGAGATGAAAAACGACGGCCGAATTTACCGGACCGGACACCATTGCCTCGGATTCAGTGAGACCCCCGATTTCGAATTTCGCAAAGACGGATGCCTCTACAGATCGGCATCCCACCCTGACGGTGCTTCTTCGGGGCCGGACTATGCGTTGAGCTGATTTGCGACGCGTCATTTTCAGAAATTGCAGCGAGGAGGGGGCACTGATCCGTCCGAAGGCTTGACGAGGGTGCCCCTTTTTTGTTTCCTACCGACGTAGCACGGGCGATGCCGGCATTGACCCGATCTGATCCCACCCGTCGCCAATTGCGATAAAACGCAATCAAGAATGCATGTATCTTGACGATAATGGCTATCAATGGGATACCCTCTTTTTTCAGGATTGCATGGATTGTTCAGAGAGCACCATGAAAATTATTATCATCGCCATTACAGGAGGATGCAATTGTCCTTACTGCAAAAAAATCTGATGCTTCGATGGTTTCCGGACCCCGCCAGGTATTCCGGTGACGGTCTGCAGCTCTGGCGCGAACGGGTGGTGGCGGCCCTTTTGGTCTCGGCGCTGGTCATTTCACTGCTGGCCCTCGTCCCGTCGCTCATCCTTGCTGTCAGGGAGGGGTTGTGGGCATTGGCCTTCATTGACACCATGTCCGTGGGGATTGCCGGAGCGTTGCTGTATCTTCGGCGGATTGGCTTCGTCCTGCGCATGGTGGTCATCTTGTCCATCACCTATCTCATCGGTCTGGTGGTGATCGCGTCTCTTGGACCTGCCAGCGGCGGCCCCATATGGCTGTTCGCATTTGGCGTGCTTGCCGGTGTTCTGCTGGGGCTTCCAGCCGCAGTCGCCGGTGTTGCCATCAATGCGGTGACGATGGGTGTGCTGGGGTGGCTTTACAGCGCCGGCATTATCAACACGCCCGGATCGGTTTTCATGAGCGTCGAAAGGGCCATTGCTGCCTGGACCAACTTCATTTTTCTCAATGCGGTGGTATCGGTGTCCGTTGCTGTGCTCTTGAAAGGACTCCAGGAAACCACCCTGCGCGAGCAGGTCGCCGTGGCGGATCTCAAAGGAGAGCGCGCGCAGCTGCAACAGGCACAAAGCGAGCTGCGGCAGGAAATCGAACAGCGAAAGACAGCAGAAGAGGAGTTGGCCCAGCAAAAAGGCATCCTCGACGCGCTCCACGAAACCACCCTGGGGCTCATCGGGCGGCTGGATATGAACGAGCTGCTGGAGGCCATCGTCACTCAGACCAGCAGCCTGATAGAATCCACCAACGGGTTTATCTACATCTATGACGAGACCAGGGATTTACTGGAAATCCGCGTGGGAACGGGTGTGTATGGCACGGAATTGAAGGGCGCCACGCTAAAACCCGGAGAAGGCCTTTCCGGGCTGGCATTCGCCGAGCGGCGCACCGTTGTCATTGACGACTACCGAAACTGGGATCGACGGGTGCCCCTGGACAATTACGACAAGCTGAGATCGGCCATGGCGGTTCCCATTCTCATGGGGACGCGGGTATTCGGCGTCTTGGGGCTGGGGATGTTCGGATCCGATCGAAAGTTCGGCGCCGCTGAAGTGGCCGTTATGGAGCCATTTGCCGAACTGGTTTCTCTGGTCATCCACAACGCCCAACTGTACGAAGACCTGAGAAACGAACTGGCCATGCGACGCAGTACCGAATCGGCTCTCAGGGAGCGCGAGAATCAGTTCCGGGATCTTTATGAAGAAAGCAAAAGAGCCCAGAACGTATACCGATCCCTGCTGCATTCCAGCGCCGACGCCATTGTCATCAGCGACATGAAGGAGCGGGTCAGCTATGTGAACCCGGCATTTACACTGATTTTCGGCTGGGGGCTGGATGAGGTGACGGGCGGCATAATCCCATTTGTGCCCGATACGGAGTCGGCAAATACCCGCAAGGTGATGGCAAAGCTCCTATCCACCGGTCAGCCGCTGCGCGGATTTGAGACCCGCCGGCTGACCAAGGACGGGCGAATGCTGGATATCAGCATCAGTGCCTCCCGTTACGACAACCACGAGGGTGCACCGCTGGGCATGCTTTGCATCCTCAGGGACATTTCCGAAAACAAGCAGCTCCAGGCCCAGTTTCACCAGGCCCAGCGCCTGGAAGCCATCGGCACCCTGGCCGGCGGTGTGGCTCATGACTTCAATAACCTGCTCATGGGGCTTCAGGGCAACGTGTCATTGATGCAAATGATACTCGATCCCGATCTTCCTCAACAAAAGAACCTCAAGACCATGGAATCGCTGATCTCGCGCGGGGCAGAATTAACCGGACAGCTTTTGGGGTTTGCCCGTGCCGGAAAATACGAGGTTAAGCCCACCGATTTGAACGATATCGTTGGGAAAACCGCCGACATGTTCGGGCGGACGAAAAAGGAAATCCACATCGAAAAGCGATTCCATCAGGATTTGCCCACGGTTTCAGTGGATCGCAGGCAGGTGGAACAGGTGTTGCTGAATATTTTCGTCAATGCCTGGCAAGCCATGCCCACTGGGGGCGACCTCGTCATCGAAACCGGCACTACCCAATTGACGGCCATTCAGACAGCCGGGTGCAACTGCGGCCCCGGCCGGTACGTCTATATTTCGATCCAGGATAACGGCGTAGGCATACCGGCTGCCGTTCAGCAGCGTATCTTCGATCCTTTTTTCACCACCAAGGAAATGGGCCGGGGAACCGGGCTTGGGTTGGCGTCATCTTACGGGATTTTGCAGAACCACGGCGGGTTCATCAAGGTTTCCAGTACCGAAGGCATGGGCTCCACATTCACGCTTTACCTGCCGGTGGCCGATGTATCGAAACGGCCGGAACCGGTGACCGAGGACACGTTGACCACCGGAGCCGGAACGATTCTGCTGGTTGATGACGAACCCTTTGTACTGGACGTGGGCTGCCAGATGCTGGAGAGACTGGGCTACCGGGTGAAGTCCGCCGGTGACAGCAGCCAGGCCATCGACTTGTTTCGCCGTTACCACGCGGAAATCGATGCGGTGATCCTGGACATGATCATGCCCGGGGTCGGGGGCGGGGAGACCTTCGATCTGCTGCTGGGCATCTCTCCCGGCGTTAAAGTGCTGCTATCCTCCGGATACAGTCTCGACGGTCAGGCCGAGGAAATCCTTCGTCGTGGGTGCCGGGGATTTATCCAGAAGCCCTTTTCCATTCAAACCCTGTCTACCAAGATCCGTGAAATTCTTCAAAATGGCTGACGACAATCCGCTACCGCAGACTACTCGGCCTCGGACACGCCCGCCTGGTCGAAGGTCATCATTTCGGTAAATATCCTGACGGCACTGTCCATGATGGTCATGGCCATGGCGCCGCCGGTGCCTTCGCCTAGCCGCAGGCCAAGGTCGAGAATGGGTTTCAGCCCTAAATGGGCCAGCATGATCCGGTGCCCGGGTTCTTCTGAACAGTGGCCGGCGAACATGATGTCCGCGGCATGGGGACAGAGTGCGTGAGCGATGAGGGCACCGGCCGTTGAGATGAATCCGTCCACGACGACGGGGCAGCGAAAATAGGCGGCACCGAGAATGACCCCGGCGATGCCGCCGATTTCAAACCCGCCCACTTTGGCCAGGATGTCCAGACCGTCAGACGGGTCCGGGCGGTTGATGGCAATGCCCCGCTCGATGACCGCCTTTTTGTTGACCAGGGCCGCATCGTCGATGCCCGTGCCGCGCCCGACCATGTCATCGAGCCCCGCACCGGTGACGACAGACCCGATGGCTGCCGACGGGGTGGTGTTGCCGATGCCCATGTCACCGGTACCGAGCATGCGCACACCGGCATCGAAAAGCCGGGCGGCATGGCGGAAACCGGCCATGATGGCCGCTTGGGCCTCATTGCGAGACATCGCCGGGCCCTGGGCGAAATTGTTTGTTCCGGGCCGGATTTTTTCCACGTAGAAACGGTCGCCGCCTTTCAGTTGAGCCGGATCCAGATCGGGCACGATGCCCATATCCACCACCTCCACCTCGGCGCCGGCCTGGCGCGCCAGCACATTGATGCCCGCGCCGCCGATGAGAAAACACTTGATCATCTCCCCGGTCACCGCCTGGGGAAAGGCGCTCACACCTTCGGCCGCCACGCCATGATCGCCGGCCATGACGAGAAATGCCCGACGCCCGATATCGGGAGTGAGCGTTTCCTGGATGGCGCAAAGGCGTTCGGAGATGTCGTGGAGCCGGCCCAGTGCCCGTGGGGGTATGGCCAGGCGGGCGGTGCGTGCCTTGGCCTTGTCGATCCATTCCTTCGAGATGGGTGAAATGCCGGAAATGATTTGGGCCAGAGTGGGGGGGTGATTCATAGGATCCTCCGTATGGAAAAGTGCTTGGTTTTTTGTGTTATAGCAATTGTCAGAATAATGTTCCGTTTGATCCCCAAGGTTCTCTCGGGATCGAAATCGGGATCGAAATCGATGTTTTCCCAGGCCGATACCGATAGCGATAGCGATTTCGATGCTCACACGGTGTTGTTGTGCAAACGGAACGAATTTATGCCAATAGCGCCATACCCTTCAGTCTGCCGCTTTCACACCGCCAGGGGCCAAAAGATGCCATCTGTCATTTTGTGTTCGTTCACAGATGGTAGGTTTTGGTTCCTGGCAAGGCCCGAGCACTTTTGCAACCGCAGGCATAGTGCGTCTATGTCGAGGATTGCAAAAGGAGCGAGAACGCCGCCAGGGGCCAAAAGATGCCATCTGTGGACGAACACACAAAAAAAATCCCCACACCGTCACCGGTCCGGGGATTTACCATTTCCTCCAGCGAATCGTCGTGTGCGGCAGGTCTTCTGACTCGCCCCTGCGCATCGGCGGCCTTCCCGTCCACCTTTTGGCGGGCAGTGACCCTGATCTGCCGATCCGGTTCCTTCACCTGCCGGTTCAGCAGGGGAGGGGGGGCTCACAGCGGCGGGACCGTCCCGGCTTTTACCGGATTCCCTTTTCACCCGCCTGCGGCGGGCACCGCCCACGGTGGGCTTGATGATGACGTCGTGAATAAGGGATTGGCGGCGCCCTGTCAAGCGTCAATCGTTTTCTCAAAAAGCGCCAAAGGCCATGTGCGCGCAGGCGTAAACCATCAGGGTCAGGCAAATCGTCTGGACCACCATACGCCGGCGCGCCGTAAAATGCCAGGGGGGCAGCAGGTACGCCGTCATGAATCCGGCGCTCGAGAAAAAAACGGTGAACAAACCTGCATTGCCGGGCATCCATGCGGGGATCAGGCTCGTGAGATAGACGTATCCGGCCAGGGACACCGCAACGGCTTTGAGTCGCCGAGGTCCGCGCACCATGGCGTACAGCCAGGCCGGCAGCACCAGTAGAAACCACAGCGGCCCGAACCATGCCCCGGCCGCCGCTTTGTGCCAGGTGACCGCAAACGGTGCTGCCGCGCCCCGAGCGCCGCAAAACGGGAACACGGCCACGGTATAGAAACGGTCGATCATCGCGGCGGGCGAAACTCCGATCAACCGCAGGCACAGGCTGTCGGCGGCAGAGGTGAGGTGAAAGCTTTCAAGGAAATAGCGCACCAGATTGGCGCCGCCGCCCACGATGCCGTCGGGGTTTTGCGCATAGTGCGCTTTGGCGGCGGTGCCCCCCGCCATCTGAAACACCTGAGAAAATACGGTCAATGGCGCTATGGCCAGCATCGCCAGGCCCGGTTTGTCGGCGATCAGACGCCACCAGCGCCTGCCTCCGTGTCGACGAAACAGCACCACGCCTGAAAGGGCGACGAGAATGATGGGGGCGGTGACGCCCATGGGGTTGTCCGACACCGCGAAGGTGATCCCCAGCCCCAGGAGGAG
The DNA here is from genome assembly GCA_043825735.1 of Pseudomonadota bacterium. GTDB lineage: Bacteria > Desulfobacterota > Desulfobacteria > Desulfobacterales > JBDRRP01 > JBDRRP01. The sequence continues at coordinate 127,653 of JBDRRP010000071.1, forward strand.
AAAGTCCGGCGCCGTTGGCTGTTCCACGGTGCGGTACAGCGCCAGCAGGGCGAATACGACGGCCGCCGCCGGGATCAACTCCAGGCCGGGCGTGGTCGCCTGCATGACCAGGCGCGGCGCGCTCATGACGATCATGGCCACGGTCAACGCGGTTTCCGGCCAAGCGTAGCGCCGCGCCAGGGCGTAGGTGGCCGCACCGATGGATCCGTAGGAGAGCAGTCCGAACAGTCCCAGACCGAAACGCGTGTGGAAGCGCAGGGTCAGGTGGGAAAGAATGCGGTGGTTGAGAAATGGGCCGGAGACGGTCAGGCCGCCGTGCTTTTCCATATCGAGCACCGGCCATAAAGACGCCCACTGATCCATGTCCGGCTGAAAGACCATGGCGTTCCAGCCCAGCCAGATTACTGCCAGGAAGAGAACGGCCAGCGCCAAGGGGCTGTGCCGGGCGGTGTTTTGCAGCGTCGATACCGCCCCCGAAGGGCGCCCCGCCCGACGGGTGAGGTAAAAAGCCGCTGCTGTCACGAGGAGTGTCTCGGCCAGGTGCCCCGCAGACGGCAGGCCGGTCAGAAACGTCGCCTGGTAAAGGAAAGAAAGGGCCATCATTGTGCCGATGGCCCCATAGGCGGCAGACTCGGCAAAGGTCAGTCCGTAGCGCAGACCCAGTGAGACACCCGCCGTAACAATCACGATCACTTCGCCCGCAGCGGCCACGCCGGCAAGGATCTGTCCCCAGGGCCCCGTCATCAGGGCAATACCCTTTCCGGCGCCAAGGGATTCGCGATCGCCCCATCACAAGTGCGTCCTGCCGGTATCAATCCATCTCCGTTTCCGGCTGCGTCCCTGGTGTGCCGTCGCCTTCCTTGATGGCTTTTTTTCTCGCCCGTTCGGTTTTCATGTGGGCGACGATTTCTATCATAAAATCTCTCATTTCCGTAGCCATTCGAAGGCACTCGGGGCAGTAAACCTTGCGAAAGATTTTGTCGTGGGCTTCGATGTGATGCCAGTACCAGGCCGGGTAAGGGGAGCCCTTGCAGAATTTTTTCCCGGTATACTCGGCGATGGGACATCCATAGCAGATCAGCGCATAGAAGATCCGGCAGGGCGGGCAGTCTAGCACGCCGCCATCGGAGCGCTTACCCGCGATGATGCGGTTCCATTTTTCAACCGAGGACTCCATGATTGTGATTCTGTCCGTGGGGGGCTCCATTTCTCGGCCGCAAACCGGCCGCTTCACGCCGCCTTCAGGTTTTTCCAGTACCGCTGGTGCACGTGGCGGCAGCGGGAGACGGCATAGTTGACTTTCTTTTTTTGGGCCGTGTCGGCACATGCGGCGACACGCGCATGCGTTTTATCGGACATTTCCCGCAGTACCGCGTCAACGCAGCCACCCAGGGTTTCGATGTGGTAGCCGCCTTCCAGTACCAAGGCCAGTCGGCCGCCGCAAAACTGGTCGGCCAGCGACATCAGGCACCGGGTGAGAACGGCAAATCCGTCCTCGCTCATGTTCATTGCGCCCATTGGATCCAGACGGTGGGTATCGAAGCCTGCCGAAACCAGAATTATTTCCGGTTGGTAGGCCTCGACCAGCGGCGGCAGGAGGTCAGCGTAAATGGCCGCGTATTCGCCGTCACCGTACCCTTTGGGCAGAGGCACGTTCATGGTGTATCCTTCGCCGCGCCCCCTGCCGGTTGATGTAAAATGGCCCGTGCCGGGAAAATGGGGAAACTGGTGTGTCGAAAAGAAAAACACGCCGCTGTCATCTTCGAAGATATGCTGGGTGCCGTTGCCGTGGTGAACGTCCCAATCGACGATGAGAATGCGCGAGATGCCAAAGGCCCTGCGGGCGAACGTTGCACCAATGGCCACATTGTTGAACAGGCAGTATCCCATCGCGCGGCTGCGCTCGGCGTGATGCCCGGGCGGCCGCACCAGGGCAAAGGCGTTGTCCACGCGGCCTTCGAGGACGGCCGCCACGGCGGCGCAGAACCCACCGGCAGCCAGCATGGCCGCATCGAAGGAGCCCGCAGATGTCATGGTATCGGGCGTGAGAATGACCTGGTCCCGGCCTGCGGTCGATGCAATGCGCTGAAAATACTCCGGTGTATGCACCTTCAGGATGTCTTCCGGAGCGGCGGTCACTGCCGGCAGCGAGGTCAATTCCGTTATCAGGCGGCTCTCGGTCAAATTCCGGTAAATGCTCGCCAACCGCGCCGGCCGTTCGGGGATATGCTCCTCGGGAACATGGCCCAGGTAGTGCGCATCTGTCACGATACCGGTTTTTCGCATCATAGCATCCGTTTCACGATCGCCTGATCAGGCACCCCGTCACTGGGTCGCCGGCAGCGTCAACACCGCGCAGGGGGCCTTTCGCAGCAAGGCTTCGGTGGTTGAGCCAATAATCGTTTTTCTGACGGCACCCTGTCGTCTCACACCAACGATCACAAGATCGGCCGATTGACGGCGGGCGTAGTCGATGAGCACTTCACCGGGCGGTCCCGGTTCAACGGCCGTATGGACCGCGGAAAGATGCCGCGTCTCGTCTGAGACCGCATCTATGAGGCGCCATTGTATACGGCGCCGGAGTTCTTCCTGGACCAGCGTGTAGGGCCCTTCTGTGGGATCGAGGATATCTTCGTCAATAGGCCTTTCCAGCGCGTGCACCAGATGAAGATGCGCCTGAAACCGGCGGGCCATGTTCCATGCGAAATGGGGAATCGGGTCCGTCTGGGGATTCGGCCCACAGGCGGCCACGATGCACCGGATGTGGTCCGGATCGGTACTGCTGGCGTCTTTCCGGCTGGGCCGCAGCACCAGTATGGGTTTGGCGATTCTTCGGACGGCGCGCTCGATCACGTTTCCTAGGAGCATTCGCTGGACGCTGGAAAGTCCGTGGCTGGCCGCCACGATGAGATCGGCGCCTGTGTGACTCACCGCGCCGGAAAGGGTCTCTACGGGTTCCCCGAAAGCCACATGAGTGCTCCAGGAAACGGAGGCGCCGTCCATAATCGCTTGCATTTTTTCTTCTGCGTCGCGGGTTTTGTGGTGGCGCTTCCGGTTTCTCTCGGGGGCGTCCGTGTTGTGGAGGGTGTCTCTGGGGAAGTTGACGGAGTGAAAGAGGATCAACCGGGCTTTGAACCCCGCTGCCAAGCGGGTGCCCATTTCAACGATGGCATCCGTATGCCGGCTGAAATCGACGGTGCACAGGATCGTCTTGAGTGGCTTCATGACAGGCACTCTCCGTATCGCAGCCCAACTAATCCAATGCCGTGCCCACGGTGTCAAGGTAAAACCGGAATGCGCTCGCTCGGAAAACACGTGTTTGCGTTGCGTGCGCCATTGAACGGTTCACCACCAGCCGCATAAATATCATGAATAACAAAAAATAACATTAGGTTATGAAAAAGAATCCGGTGTTTGGTGAACTTCGTGGTGATCGAAAAGAGCGCTTGGGCAGTTGCCAATCAAGACTCCCCGGTGGTAGATTTTGCTACCTGGCACTTGTCCGCCATTTTATCCGCCGATGAACGGTTTCTGGAAACCTGCCGGTATATGGATACCGGCTGCAAACCATTGAGCGATCCGTCCATGCGACAACTGCGGTCCATGCTCGTCTTCACGGTGGTCTTTTTTATTTTCACCGGTGCTGCGTGCTGCCGGGCAGAGGACTCCCGGCGCATCGTTCGCGTCAACTATGTCTACGCCGCTCAATTGGGCATCGGCGGTTACGACGTGGGCGGTCTGTCGGTGCAGGTGTTTACCCTGACGCTGTCTCACACGGTTCCCATCGGCGATGGCGACCGGTGGCGGCTGAAGCTCAAGGCGCCCATCAGCCTCGGCCTTTATTCGTTCAGGGGCAACGACGAAGATGGCACCCCCATTGCCGTTGACCAGCAGACCCTGGCCCTGCTTCCCGGACTGGAACTGCAGATTCCCATCTCCGATGACTGGACGCTCAAGCCGTTTGCGGACCTGGGGGCGGGGCGGGCGTTGGAAAGCAATACATCAACGGCGGTCATTTATACGACTGGAATCACGAGCCTTTATCGGAAGCGATGGGGGGCTTTTGATGTGGCGATGGGAAACGGCCTCTTTATTGCCGGAAACGGAACGGGGGCCAATGAACTGAGTACCTATTCGGCCATCGAAAACGGCGTCGAGGTCCGGCACCCGCTGGGGTGGCACGTTGGCGGCTTCATGGCGGACCTTGGTGTTATGGCCATCTACTATTACTACCCCAAGGCGCTGGAGTTCAGCCGTTTTCTACAGGACCCGCTCATGGTGAGAAACCAGCTCGAACTGGGTTTTTCCATCGGCTCGGCCGGCCCGTTGACGCTGTTTGGCGCCACCAATCCGCAAATTGGCGCCAGTACGATTTTCGGAGACGGCTTAACGGTGTTCCGTTTCAATTTCGGATTCCCGTTTTGATTCCAGGAGCGTGGCGCGGCGCTTTCGTGATCTGTAAGGGCAACCCGCCGATCTCCTGCTCCGCCGCCATCGGTATCCGGTAGGCAATGCGCGCTGCTGCGATCGGTAAACCGAAAAAATAAAGATTCGGGCGGCGTTGTTTCAGTTTGCATATCGATCTTTTTTAGGAATGGATTCGCTCGCTGCTCCCTCATTGGACTTGTCAGCGGCAACCGGCCCTTCGCAATCGTGCACGGGATGTCGCAAATGGGATCACGGAAAATGCCTTTGTGACGCCTGCCGGTGTCATTGGGTATAAAAGATTGAAGATTTTATGGCAACCACAAAAATACGAGCCTTGCTGCCGGATGGGGGGATGCCGTTCGCCCCTTTCCGGAAAAACACTGCGAGGATTTCCAGATTGAGGTAACTATTTGACCTGTTGACCAAAAACTTTTATGTTAGCCAAAATTCACTATCAATTTCACTGACAGGTATTTGCAATGGGTGAGTTATCGAGTGTGATCTTTACCGGTGACATTCTTCCGGGAAAAGATCAGGCAACGGTCAGAAAACGGCTGTCCACAATCATGAAGTTGGACGCAGCCACGGTGGATCAGTACTTCAACCAGGCACCGTTTGTGTTGAAACGCGGCGTGGATGCCGCGACCGCGGCAAAATATGAAAAGGTGCTGGCCACGGCCGGTGCCGGCTGCCGGATCGAAGCGGCAACCGGGGGCGGCAAAACACATCGGACGCCGACCCCGCCACCCCCGAAACCGCAGACCCAGGTGACCACCATTTTCAACGCCGACGGAGGCCGGATGATCATCACCAATATGGAATCTGTCCCGGGAAAGACCATCGTCACACATTACGGCCTGATTTCAGGGAGCACCATTCGCGCCAAGCATGTGGGGCGCGACATCATGGCGAGCCTGAAAAACCTCGTGGGCGGCGAATTGAAAGGGTATACCCAACTGCTTCAGGAATCGCGGGAGCAGGCCACCGAGCGCATGATCGCCCAGGCCAAAGCGCTGGGCGCCAACGCGATCGTCAATGTGCGCTTTTCCACTTCCTCGGTCGCCCAGGGGGCCGCTGAGCTTTATGTGTATGGGACGGCGGTGACCGTTGAATAGTGCCCGCCCACAAATGGCATCTTTATCAGCGGAGTAGTAGAACATGTACGACCTGCTATTTTTACTGGGGCTGATCACGCTGGGATACATCTCCGGCACCATCGTTGAAAAACGCCACTACAAGCGGATCATCGCTCGGGAGAAGGCGTTTTTGAATCTGCCGGCCGTAACCTTAAAAACCGTGGATTATCCGGACCGGCAGGTGGCCTCGGCCCATCTGGTGACCGGCAGCGCAGTCATCTCCATCGACTATTTCAAAAAGTTTCTGGCGGGCCTTCGCAAGATATTCGGCGGCACCATCAAGTCCTATGAAAGCCTGCTCGATCGCGCGCGCCGGGAGGCGATTCTGCGGATGAAAGAGGACGCCGGTGATGCCGACATTATCGTCAACCTGCGCATAGAGACCTCCAGCATCGGCAAACAGGCTAATAAAAAAGGGGTCGGCTGCGTGGAGGCCATCGCCTACGGCACGGCCATTAAGCTGCGCCCCGTGGCCTGACAGTCCATTTCCCACAAAGTGATTGCCCGCACTGTGGAATACGCCCCGAAAGACATCAGCGACGCGTCGAATCCTAATGTCACGTCAACCCATCCGTTAAAGGAACTTGCCGTCCTTCTGGCTGGCGTTCTGGGCTGTATCCTCGGCGTCTATGTCATTCTCGGCATTGCCGTCGACTGGGTGGTGCCGCGGATCTCGATGCAGACCGAAGAGAAACTGGCGGCTATCTTCATTCCATCCGGCGATGGCACCCCCAATCGGTCGGAAACTGTCAGAAAACTCCAGACCCTGGCGGACGACATCCAGCTGCGGTGCGCGCACCTGCCCTACGAGATCACCGTGGACATCGCCGATTCACCCATGATCAACGCCATGGCCTTGCCGGGGGGGCGGATCATGGTGACCTCCGGACTCCTTGATAAAATTGAATCCGAAAACGAACTGGCCTTTGTCCTGGGACATGAGATGGGGCACTACGCCAACCGGGACCATTTGCGAGGATTCGGGCGCGCCCTCATTCTGATGGTGGTATCGACGGCACTTTTCGGCGCCGACAGCAGCGTGAGCAGTTTTATCGGTAGCGCGGTCAATGTCACCGAAATGAATTTTTCTCGGTCTCAGGAAAACCTGGCCGACGAATTTGGCCTTGGCACGCTCCACTGCGCCTACGGGCACGTCACCGGCGCCACCGATTTTTTCGAAAAGATCCCAACGGAAAACGACCCCGGCAAATTCGGCCATTATTTTGCGTCACATCCCGAAAATGAAAAACGGATCGCACACTTGAATGATCTTGGCAAAGAGAAAAACTATGCCGCCGGAGAGCGTATTCGGTGGGGGAAAACGGACAAACTCACGACACCCAAAATGTAGGAGGATGCCTTGCGGAAAACACTTGCCATACTCTTTTGCGGCCTTCTGATGACCGCGGCGGTCACCGCCACAGCCACCGGCAAATCTTCAGAGAATAAGGGACACGGTTATCGAGACCCGGTAGTGGTCGATGCCATCGGATTTTCTGCGGCCTCAAATGGCGGCAGCGTAGTCATGCGGTGGAAAAAATACCTCCGCAGCGATCTCAAATACTACAAAGTGGTCAGATCCGACACGAACCCGGATCCGGTCTATCCCGAGGACGGGTACGTCTTTTTTTCTACGGATGCCGGCAAGACGGTCTATGAGGACAACAATGTGCCGACAGGAACGTGGTACTACCGGCTATGCGTCATCACCCATGGCGGCGATCGTTGGGTCAGCCCTGTCGTGGTTGTAACCATTAAAGGCGACGGCTCCGCAGTGCCCGGTGCTTCTGATTTTAAATAAATTGTCAGCTGCCGGGGAGCGTTCACAAAAAAACGACCGGTCTCATTATAGAGCCCGGTCGTTGATATTATACCCGTGGCGCGTAAACCACGCTTCGGTTTATCCGCCCATGACGCCGCCCAGTTCCTGCCCCATGCGTTGCATGGCCTTCTGGACATCGGGGTGCGCCATAAAGCGCATCATGTTCATGGTGGCGGACTGAACCCGCCCACTGACCTCCTCGAGCCGGGCCATTTCCTTTTCCAGTTCCGCGGGCGGGGTCGCCTGGGCGCCGGAAAGTTCCGGGTATTTCTGCTGGTAGGCTTTTACCTTGGGCAGCAATTCTTTCATTTTGTCGGTGTAAGCGTTTATGGCTGCGGCCATTTCCGAACCGCTGGCGGCCTTTTCCATCCCGGTGACATAGGCTTCGGTGATCTTTGCCTGTTCTACGACGATTTCTTTGGCGTCGCTGTATTTGCTGCCGCTGCAGGCGGCGGCGACCAGCAGCAGTGTGGCACAACCCAACCAGATCATTGTACGGCGCTTCAGCATGTCTCCCTCCAATTCGGTTTCAGATGGTGAAATCCCCCACTCGCGGCCAGAGAGCGGCTTCGGTTGGGAGGTGAACGAGAGTCGTGAGTGCCCGATGGAGAGCTGTCGTTTCCTGTGGCAACACGGCTGGGGGGCGCGGTGCCGAGGGTATTTCTTGGTGGAAACGATCTGCCCTTTTATGAAAACCGCCGCTTCTATACATGTTTTCGCTGTCCCTGGCAATATCACGGGCCGGGAAGGCTCCGGCGAGGAGGCGACAATACCTTTAACAATGAACGCCCCTGGCAGGTGCCAAGGGGGTGTTCATTGTTTTCTCGTTTGACTCGGATTCGGGTTTATCTCATAATCTCAAATTACCTGTGTTTTGGGTCTTTTGTTTCCTTCACCTTAATGCATGGAGGATGAATTATGCCGACTAAAAAGAAGGATTACTTCACCGCGCTTTACGATGTGGCCAAAGTCATCAACGCATCGCTGACGCCGTCCCGGGTTTTGGAAAAAATTGTTTCCTGCGTGGCCGAGACCATGCAGGTCAAGGCCTGCTCACTGAGGATTCTCGAAACGCGGAAAAAAAGACTGCTCATGGGGGCCCATTTCGGTCTGTCCGCCGGTTACATCAGAAAAGGCCCGGTGCTGATCAAGGAAAGCGGCATCGACAAGAAGGCACTGAAGGGCGAAACGATCTACATGGAAAACGCCCAGACCGACCCTGGCTTCCAGTATCAGGAGAAGGCAAAGGCCGAAGGGATCACCTCTGTCCTGGTGGTGCCGCTCATGGCCGATAAAAAGGCCATCGGCGTGCTTCGGGTTTACACGAAAAAGGTGCGTACTTTCAAAGCGGATGAAATCCGCTTCATGGAAGCCGTTGCCAACCTGAGCGCCATCGCGCTGGAGAACGCGCGGCTGCACCAGGCGCTGCGAAAGGACTACGATCTGCTGGTTGAGCATAAATATCGCCTGGACGACAATTAATGCCCATCCAGAAACGGCATTTTTTGTGCAATTCACGCCGGAGGCGGGTGAGCCCTCAGTGGACCCTCGTCTTCGGCATTCCCTTTCAGGCCCATATTTCAAGATGACTTCTAGAAAGGAGGTCACCCATGATTCGCATCGGTATTAACGGCTTCGGACGCATTGGACGGCAGGTGTTGAAGGCGATCATAGAGCGGCACCCGAAAAAACTCGAGGTTGCCGCCATAAACGACCTTTTCGACGTCGAGACCAATGCCCGGCTTTTCAAGTACGACACCAACTACGGGCGCTTCCCCGGCGAGGTGGGGGTAAAAAAGGACGCCATCGTGGTCAATGGGAAAACGATCAAGAGCTTTGCCATGAGGGATCCGGCCGAACTCCCTTGGGACGAGGAGGGGATCGACATCGTGGTGGAAAGTACCGGTCTTTTCCGCACCGGGCCCAAGGCGGCCGCCCATCTGGAGGCCGGTGCAAAAAAGGTCATTATCTCGGCGCCGGCAAAGGAAGAGGACATCACCGTGGTGATGGGCGTCAATCATACGGCGTATCGGCCCGATGCGCACCACGTCATCTCCAACGCCTCGTGTACCACCAACTGTCTGGCGCCGCCCGCACTGGTCATCCACAAGACCTTCGGCATCGAAAAGGGGCTCATGACCACCGTGCATTCCTACACGGCCGACCAGCGCCTCATGGATCTGGCCCACAAGGACCCCCGGCGGGCCAGGGCTGCTGCCATGAACATCATTCCCACCAGTACCGGTGCGGCCAAAGCCGTCGCGCTTGTTATTCCCGAACTGGCCGGCCGCTTTGACGGCTACTCGCTGCGGGTGCCGACGCCGACGGTGTCAGTGGTCGATTTCGTGGCCTTGCTGCAAAAGGACGCCGACACCGAGTCGCTGCGAACGGCCCTGCGGCGCGCCGCCGACAAGGAGCTCAAGGGGATCATGCACTGCGAAGACGACCAGTTGGTTTCCAGCGATTTCAAGGGCAACCCCAATTCATCCATCGTCGACATGGAATTTACCCAGGTGCTGGGCGGCAACATGGCCAAGGTGGTGACCTGGTATGACAACGAGTGGGGATATTCCTGCCGGGTCGCCGATCTGGCCGCCTACATGGTGGATAAGGGGCTGTAGATTAAAAAGTACAGGGAAGATTAGCTGAATTAAAAAAACATACTCGCGCAGAGACGCTGAGGCGCAGAGAACTTCCAATATCACTGTGTGGCGAAGCCTTCGCGTCGCCACGCCGTGGTAATATACTTACTTGGTTTGCACTATCCTCCAGTGAATGAGCCGACGCTGTTTGAACCAAAATCTCGTCGTTGCACCGAAGCGCCAATCGCGGCATTCCATATGGGCACCGGAGGTCAGTCAATCGCGTAGGGTGCGGGGTTTACCTGTCCGCCATAGCCTTGGCGAAGGCTGATCCCCGCCCGTGATCGTTGAACACAAACGACTGTGGTCATCTTGGCCGATTGCGAGAGGGGATGACCCCTCCCCTACGAAACAACCAGAACCCCAACTGGAGAATAGTGCATAGCCAGGCATACTTAATATCCGAAGTATCGCAGTGGAAAAAGTGTTGTTCATTGCCGGCGGGCCGCTTCCCGAATTGACATGGGCCGGCGCCGGTCATGACTTTGAGCGAGTATCACCGGTGTACTGAGAGCACCTTAAAAGAAACTCGGGCGATGCGAAGCTGATGACGGTGCCTTGAGATTTTCCTGTTGCGGCTTTATGAAAGCGTTTGTCTGTTGTTCGCGGGAAGAGATTTCCAGGGTAACAGTTCACATATCAAAACCTCCAGTTGCCCACGTCCTTCCAGAAATCATCACGCAGCGATTCCGGCAAGTCTTGTCGCTATCCCGACGATTATGGTGTACAAAAGGGGAATCAATTCTGGCCCGGTCTTTAGTGGGGCTCATGGAGTGGAAAAGGAGCGCGCGCAATGGCTGAAAAACCTATCGATTTCAGTACAATGTTCAAAAAGTCTGCAAAACCGGGGTTCAAGATGCCCTCGGTGAATCTGAAGCTGCCGGGCAAGTTCAAGATTCTCATCGTCGCGGTCGTGGCGGCCCTTTTTGCCGTCAGTTCCCTTTTTGTCTATGTGCAGCCCAATGAATACGGCATCAAGGTGGTCAAACTGGGCATAAGTCGCGGGGTCCAGAAGGAAGCCTATACCGCCGGGCTCCATCTGGTCATCCCTGGCATTCAGCAGATGCACCGCCTGCCGCGCGACATCCAGGTGCTGGAGCTGACCAATTATCCTTCGACGGCCACCAAGGCCGCCCGAAAGGACCGCGTCGCTCACATTCAGACCTCTGACGGTTTTTTTGTGGACGTGGACGTCTCCATCCTCTACCGGATCGAAGACCCCTATCTGGTGTTCACCAAGATCGGGCCGGGGCGCCTGTTCGAAGACAACGGCATCATCCCCAAGGCCGAGCCCGCACTCAAGGAGACGCTGGGCAAACTGACTACCGAAGACTTTTACAACAGCCCCCTGCGGGTCAAAAAAGCCCAGGAGGCCAGGGACAAGCTCAACGAGGAATTGATCTCGAAGGGCATCCGGGTGGAGCAGGTGCTGGTCCGCTATTTCGTGTATAGCCCGGAAATCCAGAAAAACATCGAGGAGAAAAAACTTCAGGACCAGTTGGTCTTTACCAACCAGGCCGCCGCCCGGGCCGCCACCGAGGAGGCCGAGCTGAAGAAGATCGTCCAGGAAGGCCGCGTCCTCGTGGAGGTCGAAATCGAAATGGGGCAGGCTTACGTCACGCGGAAGCTGGCTGAAAAAGACCTCTACGTGCGCACCAAGAAGGCCGATGCCGATCTGCTCGTCAAACTGGGCGAAGCCGAGAAGGTGCGCCTGAAAAACGATGCCCTCAAAGGCGTGGGCTCCGAGCGCATGGTGGGACTCAAAATGGCCGATGTCTACAAGGGGCTCGACATGATCATCCTGCCCAGCGACGGCAAATCCGGCGTCAACCCGCTGGATCTGGACAACGCCTTGAAGCTCTTTGACGTGCGCAAAGGAGGTGGCAAATGAAACGCTTTGCCTTGATCGCATTTATTCTGTTTTCACTCGGCAGCCTGCAGGGCTGCATCATGTACAGCACCGGTTCCACCGAAGTGGGCGTGCGCACCCGGAAACTGGCCCTGGTGGGAGAAAAAGGCGTCGAGGACAAGGTGTACCCACCCGGCGCCACCTATTTCTTCCTGCCCTTTATCAACGATTGGAACACCTTCGATACCAAACTCCAGAACCTTGAAATGGTTTTTGACGCCAAGAGCGGCGACCGGCACAGCCGCGATGATCTGCTGTTTAAAACCATCGACGGCAACGACATCAGCCTGGACGTCATCATCGCCTACCGCATCGATGCCGACAAGGCACCCCACATCCTTCAGAACGTGGCCGTGAGCGATCAGACCCTCAGGGAAAAGATCGTTCGCACCATCGCCCGCAGCAAGCCCCGCGATATCTTTGGCGAGCTGACCACCGAGGAGTTCTACGTGGCTGAAAAACGCGAGCTTCAGGCCCAGCGCGCCAAAGAGGTGCTGCAGGGAATGCTCGGGCCCATGGGCCTGATCGTGGAGCGCGTTCTGACCAAGGACTATCGCTTCAATAAGGAGTACCAAAAGGCCATCGAAGACAAGAAGGTGGCCGATCAGCAGGTGCAGAAAAACAAGTCGGCCCAGCACGCCGCCCTGGAAGAATACAAGCGAAAGCTGGAAGAGGCCAAGGGCGAGGTCAATAAGATGGTGGCCGATGCCGACGGCACCTACCGAAAAGCCAAGATCGAGGCTGATGTCTACTACGAGCAGCAAAAACTGATCGCCGAAGCCATCCGGGCCGAGGGCATCGCCGAGGCAAAGGGCATCCAGGAGATGAACACCGCCCTGGCCGGCGCCGGCGGCGAGGCGTTCGTCAAGCTGCGCATCGCCGAAGCCCTTCAGGGAAAACGCATCATGTTGCTGCCGGTCTCAGAAGGGGGCATGAACCTGAAGACCACCGACATCAACCAACTCATCAACACCATGGGGGTCAAGGCCCTGTCGGGTGGACAGAGTGCGCCCGCAAAGCCGTAATCGGCGCAGACACCCAATATAAGCCCCTGCTTTGATGGCAGGGGCTTGGGGCAGGGGGGGGGGCTTTTTTGCAGGGTCATCTTCATTTGACAAACCCGCAAAAAAGCGATTTTCTCGCAAAGACACCAAGTGCGCCAAGAAAAACATTTTTAATATCAATTTGTTAGCTTTGCGATCACTGCGGCTTTGCGAGAGATTCGGACCTTTTGCGGGTGTATTATCATTTAACGGGTGCGATCAGCGACAACTATAAAATATCAATGCATCCTGCATGCGGGGGGCGATTTGAAAACGACGATCATTTTTCTCATGCTGTTGCTGGCGGGTTTTTCATCAACTTTTTCCGGCGCGGCTTTCGCCCTTTCAAAAGACATCGTGCTCGTCCTGGACAACTCGGGCAGCATGAAAAAAAATGACCCCCATTTTCTTTCCACCAAGGCCGTAACCACTTTTGTTGACGGGCTGTCGGACGACACCCGGCTGGCCATGATCATCTTCGACAAGGACGTGGATCTTGCCGTACCGTTGACATCCGTCACCCATGACAGCCGGGAAAAGATTCTAAAGGGCCTTGAAAAGATCAATTTCCGCGGTCTGCTGACCAACAGCCCGGCCGCCATCGAACAGGCCATTTACGAGTTGAAAGTCAACGGCCGCGCCGACGCCAGAAAATCCATCGTTTTCATGACCGACGGCCTGGTCGATACCGGCGATGCCGCCAAAGATGCCGAAAAGAGTCTATGGCTCCGGGAGGATCTTACAAAGGCGGCCGCCGATGCCGATATCCGCATTTTCGGCATCGCCTTCACCAACAACGCCGACTACCAGTTGATTCAAACCCTGTCATCGAGAACCGGCGGGGCCTACTACCGGGCTCTTGACGCCACCGACATCGACCCCGTCTTTTTGAGAATCAAGGCGCACCTGGATGTTGAACCCGAAACCGTCGAGGCGCCGCCGGCGGCAGAGATGCCGCCTCCGACACCGGTGGCCACATCTATCGCGCCGAGCGAACCCTTGCCGCCGGTCGCCACATCCATTGCGCCGAGCGCGGCCCCGCCACCGGTGGTCACATCCATCGCGGCGAGTCCACCGCCGGCACCGGACGCCGTTCCCTGGGCGGGCATCATCATTGCCGCCATCGTCCTGGGCGCCATCGGTGTGATCGTCATTGTGGCGGCCCGAAGGAAAACGGCGGGCAAAAGTGCCGCCGGTGACGTCTGCCGTGATACCGGTGCGCCGCAGGACATTCCCGAAGCGTATCTCATCGACCTGGGCCGCGTCACGGAGCAGGAAAAATACCCATTGACCAAACCGGTGACAATGGTTGGAAAACTGGCGGGCGGTGGCGGGCAGGGAGTCGACACGATCGTAATTAAAAAGAAAACCGTGAGCCGTCAGCATGCCTTCATCGAATACAGCGACCACGCTTTTTGGGTGAAAGACAATGGCAGCCTAAACGGAACCTGCGTCAATGGCGTGAAACTCACCGAGCGGGTCCGGTTGAAACATGACGATAAAATCACCTTCGACACCTATGATTTCGAGTTCTCCATGCCCATGCTGCAGGATGCCGACAGCACCGTCTTCAGCGAATATGTTGCGCCGAGTGCCAGTGCCATCCCAGTGAGCACTCCCGTGAGCATTCCGGCGAGCACTCCAGTGAGCACTCCTGCGTGCACTCCTGAGAGTATTCCAGTGAGCACGGCGGCCCAGGAGAAAGACGAAACTGACATGCTCGACGAAACGGCTTGCCCCAACCATCCATCGTGGAACGCCTCTGTTCAGTGCCAGAAGTGCGGCCACTCTTTCTGCAATAAGTGCATTACCGTGAGTGAGGGCCTGATCGTCTGCACCGACTGTGCATAAAGTATGCTTTATTCAGCTAACCAGTTTTCAACGCGCGAATCCAGCCCCCGCATAAACTCCCGGACGTCTGCAGTAACCAGAACCAAGTCCATTAGAAGATTTTTTCATCCAGTTGTGCACGATTCTCAAGCTGCGGTTCACGCTGTTCCGTATTATGCTTCAGCGAAAATCAAGAGAGAGCTTGGCCGCTGCGGCTTCAAGACGCCTGTCTGCCGTCCACAAGGGCATTCCGGATAATCGCGCGGAAGCAAGAAGGTGGACATCGACAAAACCGATGCCAAGCCCCATCAACCGGTGTTGATCGATAAAGAACGTAAACTCGTCAAAATCAAGGACTGGGGCCAAAGGAAGCGATTTGAGCAGTGACAGGATCTCGCTGCGGTTTTTTAGATTGCCACAGGCCAGTTCACCGATGATGAACCCATGGCAGGCCACCTCGCCGTCCATGAGCAGCCGTTCGAGCTTCCGATTCCCCTGGCGCAGATGTGTTACCCAAATCGAGGTGTCGACAAGGACCATGATTGACCGTTATCCGGTTCGGCGCCGGGGGATCGGCAGCAGAAGGCTTTCGGACCCGCCGAGCGCTGCCAGTCTTTTGGCGCTCTCGCGAGCGATCAACGCTTCAAGACCCAGCCGAACCAAGGCGGTTTTTTCTTTAACGCCGGTCAGCATCGCGGCTTTTTCCAATATCTCGTCGTCGATATTCAGTGTCGTTCTCATATGCATCAATATGCATTATCGATGCATCGATGTCAACCGGCGCTGTTGGTAAAAAGCAAGTGTGATGATAAAAGGCAATCGACAATCGCTGAGTTTTAGGTAGTGTCCATCCAGAAATGGTAGATTTTGGTTCAGAGCAAGGCTTGAGCATTTTGGAAACCGGAGGAATAGCGCGCTATTTCGAGGATTTCCAAAAGTGCGAAAACGCAGCTCTGGGCCAAAAGATGCCGTTTGTGGATGGACACTAGGTAGCATTCGGGTTAACCACAATGCGGCAGAGTACCCACCCAAATCTGCCTTGACTTTGATCAACGACTTTGTTCTTAAGAACAATCTGCACAACCTTCCTTAGTAGTGGCCGGGCTCGCTTTAGGGGCGAACTGAGCGGTTCCGGACGAGTTAGGATCGATAAAAACCAGCAATTCGGGCAACAGGGCGGTGCTGTCACCGCATGGAGGGGATCGGCGCATCTTTGCGGACAGGTGCGCCCAGAGCCAAAGGGTATAGGGGACGTTGTGGACTATAAACACTTTATGATTTACTTCCCTGTGCAGGTTGGAAATCATCGCTGCAGAATCAACTGAAAACCTGAGCATTGAGGAGTAGGCCATGCCACGGGGAGCGCGGTTGGATGCGCCG
>JBDRRP010000072.1:0-40641 GCA_043825735.1 Pseudomonadota bacterium
AAAAGAACCATAAACCACGAAACACACGAAACACACGAAAGAAAAATGGATAAACGATAACGGGCTGATCTACCCTAAAAAGCGTGCACCGGGCGGCGCCATGGCAACGGTGCCGCGCCTTTAATTCGTAGATAATTGCGATTATTTTTTTACCATTTTTCCTGTGAATAGAAATTTATGACGGCAGATCGCATCAACACCAAAATTCTCGTCACCGGCGCCACCGGCTATGTGGGCGGGCGGCTGGTGCCGTTGCTGGCGGCGCAGGGCTACCGGGTGCGCGCCATGGGGCGATCGCTGGACAAGCTCAACTGCCGGCCGTGGGCCCGCCACCCGAATGTGGAAACCGTCCAGGGCGATGTGCTGGATCTTGGCGCTTTTGCCAAGGCGGTTGATGGCTGCGAAGCGGCGTTCTATCTGGTCCATTCCATGATCGCCAGCGACAAGGGCTTTGCCGACGACGATCGCACCGGTGCGTTGAACATGGCCGCCGCGGCCGCCGCCTGCGGCCTCAAGCGCATCATTTACCTGGGCGGTCTCGGCGACAGGGACCACGAGGCGTTGAGCCCTCACCTGCGGTCCCGGCACGAGGTGGAGAAAATCCTCGCCGCCGGGCCTGTGCCGGTGACCAATCTGCGAGCGGCCATGATTCTGGGCTCCGGCAGCGCCAGTTTCGAGATGCTGCGCTACCTGGTGGAACGGCTCCCGGTGATGACGCCGCCGCGATGGGTCAAGACACCCTGCCAGCCCATCGCCATCGGCGACGTTTTGGCTTACCTCATCGGCTGTCTGGAAAACGAAACGACCGCGGGCGGCACCTTCGATATCGGCGGCCCGGACGTGGTGAACTACCGGGATCTCATCCGGATCTATGCCGAGGAGGCGGGGCTGCCAAGACGCCTGGTGATCACCGTGCCGGTGCTCACCCCTTACCTCAGCGCCAAGTGGGTCCATCTGGTCACCCCGGTACCGGCGTCCATCGCCCAGCCACTGGCCGAAGGGCTGGCCGTTCCAGTGGTCTGCCGGGACACCCGCATTCTTAATCTGGTGCCCATCGGCCGCACCTCCGTTCGCGAGGCCATGCGAACGGCCCTGGACAAGATCCTCACCCACCAGGTGGACACCTGCTGGTTCGATGCCGGCCAGATGCACCCGCCGGAGTGGTCGGCTTGCGGGGATGCCAATTGGGCCGGCGGGACCCTGATGAGTTGCGGTTACCGGGCCCGAATCCGCGCAACGCCGGCCGAAGTCTGGGAACCGGTTACGCGAATCGGCGGCAAAACCGGCTGGTACGCGTTCACTGCGCTCTGGTGGCTTCGGGGGTTTGTGGACCGGCTGATGGGCGGGTATGGACTGCGCCGGGGCCGCCGCCACCCGCGGGATCTCTGGGTGGGCGACGCCCTCGACTTCTGGCGGGTGCTGGCGGTGGTGCCGGAAGAAAAGCTGGTGCTGCTGGCGGAGATGAAAACGCCCGGCGAGGCCACACTGGCATTTGAAATCACGCCGTTTGCCGACGGCACCACCGAACTGCTGCTGCGATCACGGTTCCTGCCAAAAGGCCTGGCCGGCATTCTCTACTGGTACATCCTCTATCCCTTTCACGAGATGATCTTCTTTGGCATGGCCCGGAACATGGCGCGGTCCATCGGTGCTGAAATCTTAGAGGGGCCGGAGCGGTTCACGCCGAGGATCGCCGAAAGTTGCGCCTTGCCGGGTGCATTGACGAAAAACCATCATCAGGATTGATCCCGCGATGGCGTCGTGAAGCACCCCCTCATTTTACCTTGAATAATATCTCGTTGCGTCGACGCGTCGTTGCGTGAGATTGTTTTTATTACATGGACCGCGCAGTGAAGGGGACGTGATCGGCTATCGGGGGAGGTGCTCCGGGGCAGTGGCGAAGGGACTGACGACCGTCACAGCTCCGATGGTCTGCTCCGGTTGAAGGTCTTCGGTCAGCAGATATATGCAATCGGATGCCTGTGCTGCTGAGACAATCAACGCATCCCACCAGGATATCGCATAGCGATCCTGGATGGCCCAGGCGCCCTCGATGACGGTGGTGTCAACCGGAAGAGGATTCCAAGTTATGAGGGATCGAACGTCCGTGCGCGCAATGTCTGCCGTCAGGCCGGGTTTAAGTTTTTGAGTGACGGTAATGTAGTATTCCTGTAATACTTGATAACTCAGGCGGCCGTTTTGATCCTGCCACAGTCGTGTCATCCACGCCATGGCCCGCTTTTGCTTATCGGGCTCCGAAGCGTCTCGGCTGTAAACGAGGACGTTGGTATCGACAAATACGCTATCGCTCATGGAGCGCATCCCTGGAAGGGTAGACCACGCCGGGGTCTTTGATCATCATGGGGGGTTGGGAAATGAATCGCTTCATTGCCGCCCGATATTCTTTTTCAGCAAGCATTTCCCGTTTCAGCATTTGGCCCACCATTCGCGAGAGGCTCAGGTCATTTTTGGCGGCCTGAATTCTCGCCCACTGGGCGACCTCGGGCTCAAGTGTGATGGTGATGTTTTTCATGACAAGAATATAGTGTGACACGATTTTCGTGTCAAGTTTGAGCTGGGAAAAAGGAGGTTTTTCAATGAACGGATATGGACGCAACCGTGGCACTGTCTCATCGATCATTCTCTCTGTACTGTTTATCCTTGCGGCGGGCTGCGCCACCAACACCGGCCAGCAGGCCGGAAAAACAGCCGGCATCGGGGCTATTGCCGGCGCTGCCGGCGGCGCGCTGAGCGCGGCCATATTCGGCGGCAATGTGGGCGAAGCCATGGCCCGGGGCGCCGCGTGGGGCGCCGGCAGCGGTGCCGTCGGCGGCGCCATCGCCGGCTCCCAGATGGACGAGGCCGCGGCCAGCACGCCGGAAGCCAAGGCCGCGAAGCTGAAAAAGGACATCGGCGACGACGCCTTCAACGGGCTGACCGCGATCGTCGATTGCGATTATACGGCGGCCCTTGCCGATGCTGAAAAGGCCAAAGCCTCCAGCAACAACGAATACGCCGTGGCAGGCCTGTGGGTGGAGGCCCTGGTCTACTTCGACAGTCGTGAAGAGGCCAAGGCCCGTGCATTGTATCCGGAGATTTTTAAACAGGACAAGCATGTCTCCACGGAGAAGCAGGCCGAGGAGCACATCCGAAAGGGTCTCGATCAGATCATGCAGACCCGGGAGAAGCGCAACAAGCCTAGGATATGCCAATAGGCCGCGATTTGCTGGTAAGCTGAGACTTGAACAACCTAATCCTTCGTAGATGGGAACATTGAGGCATTGAAAAGGGTTCAAGGCGTCGAGGGTTCGAGGGTTCAAGTGAACTGCAAAAGCAAAAAACTAAGTGCATAGGCGTTTGCGGCTTTTAGACTGAGGAGCCTCTGCATCCCCCTTCGGCACTGAAGTTTTGTTGTTGGTTTTCACTTGGCCCCTAGAACCCTTGACCCCTTGGACCCTGTTTTTAGAAATCCCACATCACCGGGTTGTCATCCAGGTGGTCGGTGACGCTGCGGCCGATGGCGTCCATTTCTGAAAGATCTTCCACTGAAAGAACGACATCACCGGCGGCGGCGTTCTGCCTGACCTGGTCGGCGCTACGGGCGCCGGCGATGGCGCAGGTGTTTTCGTGGGCGACGACCCAGGCCAGGGCGAGCTGGCCCAGGCTCACACCGTTTCGCTCGGCGATGGGGCGCAGTCTGGTCAGTGCGGCCTGGACCCACGACCACATTTCTGGCTGAAAGAGGCGACTGCCGGCACGGTGGTCGCCCTTGTCGAAAGTGTGGTCCGGGCCGAATTTTCCCGTGAGAATGCCCTGGGCCATGGATGAGTAGGCCAGAATGGTGATGTCGTTTTCCCGGCAGAAGGCCACGGCATCCTTTTCCACGTGGCGCCAGAAGAGCGAATAGGGCGGCTGCAAACTGTCGATGCGGCCGTATTTCATGGCTTCGGCGATCTGATCACCGGAAAAATTGCTCACTCCGATGGCCCGGATCTTTCCCTGTTGTTTTAGATCGTTCAGTGCCCGCATGGTCTCCTCAACAGGCACCATTTTGCTGCCGAAGGCCCCGGCAGGCCAGTGGATTTGGTACAGATCGATCCAGTCGGTACCCAAATCTTTGAGAGACTGCTCACAGGAGGCGATCACCTGGTCGTAGGCCAACCGGTTGGCAAAAACCTTGGTGGCATAGACGACCTTGCTGCGGACCTCTCCCAGCGCGGATGCAATGATGCGTTCGCTGTGCCCGTTGCCATAGACCGTGGCCGTGTCGATGGTGGTGATGCCGGCATCCACGGCGGCCCTGAGCGCACGGATGGTATCGTTGTCGTCGATGCCGGTCCACATGGTCTTGCCGGCCTGCCACGTGCCCATGATGATCGGGGTGATCTGGATATCTGTTTTTCCCAGGGGGATCGTGTCCATGATTTTCTCCTATTCGGTTATGCGGAATGTTTCAGTTGGTCTCTTCCCGCAGTGATATTGAGCCATGGAGAGTTTATAATGCCGATACAGCAAAATTCAACCGAAGTGTTTTCACCCGCAGCCCTGGAGGCGGCTCCCCGCGGCGGTGTCCCCACACCATTTTATCCTGCACTTTTAATTGACTTGTGCTGTGGCTGCCGGTAACCTTGCACTACGATCGCCAATACGTTGCGTGTTTGCTGAATCCCTTCTTTCCAAATGCCGGAGCCCGCCGTGAAAAAAATTTTATCTTATGTCATGTTGGCCGCCGTCACCTGGATCGCCGCAATGCCTGTTTACGGCGCTGCCCCCGTCAGTGATGCCACCCAGGAGTGCCTGGACTGTCATGCCACCTTCCACCCCGGGATCGTTGCCGATTGGCGCGCCAGCCGTCATGCCCAAATGACGGTCCAGGAAGCCATCATTGTCGAGGATGTCGCTCGGAAAGTCTCTGCCACCGACATCCCCGCACCGCTGCTCAATGTGGCCGTGGGTTGCGCCGAATGCCACACGCTCAGAAACGAAAAGCACGCCGACGCTTTTGAGCACAACGGCGCGGACATTCACGTGGTAGTGAGTCCTGATGACTGTGCCACCTGCCATGCGGACGAGCGTCAGCAGTACTCGAAAAACCTCATGGCCCATGCTCACAGCAACTTGGTGGACAACGATTTGTACCGTGATCTTCAGCGCAACATTTCCGGACCCGCCGAAGTGAAAGACGGCGCCCTGGTCTTCGGCACGCCGTCCACCGCCACCCAGGAAGACTCCTGCCTGTATTGCCACGGCACCCGACTGGCAGTGACCGGGCGCGAAATCCGGGACACCGACGCCGGAGAGTTGGCGTTTCCTGTCATTAGCGGGTGGCCCAATCAAGGGGTGGGCCGGGTGAATCTTGACGGCAGCCTCGGGTCATGCTCGGCTTGCCACACGCGCCACGGGTTCAGTATCGAAGTCGCCAGAAAGCCTCATACCTGCAAGGAGTGCCATGTCGGGCCGGATGTGCCTGCCGTGAAAGTCTACGAGGCCAGCAAGCACGGCAACATTTTTTCTTCGCTTAACCAGGACTGGGACTTCAAGACGGTCCCCTGGGTGGTGGGCAAGCACTTCACCGCGCCCACCTGCGCCGCCTGCCACGTGAGCCTGCTCACCAATACCGACGGGTTGGTGGTGGCCCAGCGCACGCATCAGATGACCGATCGACTGGCCGACCGCCTTTTCGGGCTGGTCTATGCTCACCCGCAGCCGAAAAGCCCGGAAACCCAGATTATCCGAAGTCCCTCCGGACTGTCCCTGCCCACCGATCTGGACGGTACCCCGGCCAGCGCATTTCTCATCGACACCGACGAGCAGGGCCGGCGCCGCGATGTTATCAAGGGCGTCTGCGTGAGCTGCCACGACCGGTCCTGGGTAAGGGGGCATTTCGAGCGGCTCGATCACGTGATCGGCGAAACCAACGCCACCGTGAAAGTCGCCACCGGCATCATCTCCAAGGCCTGGACGGACGGTATCGTGAGCGGCCCGCCTCAGAAAAAGAGTCCCTTCGATGAGGCACTGGAGCGCACCTGGATGGACGGCTGGCTGTTTTACGCCAATACGGTGCGTTTTTCCGCGGCCATGGGCGGCGGCGGCGACTACAGTACTTTTGCCGACGGCCGCTACCAGCTCACCCGCAGCCTGCTGCAGCTCCACCAGGGATATCAGCAGGGAATGGCAGCCATAAAGAAATGATGGTTGTTCAATTATAGAATGCCTTGAGCGGAAGGGCTGCAACCCAAAAACCCATTCTCGCGCGGAGACGCAAAGACGCTGAGGAATTAGTAAGTTATCTCTGCGTCCTCTGTGGCGATTTCAGACTTTTACGGGACTGCCAATTTTGATGAATCCGTAGAAAAGCAATTTTCTCGCAAAGACGCCAAGCCCGCCAAGAAAAACTCCATTAATATTAGTGTGTTGCCTTTGTGACCGTTGCGGCTTTGCGAGAGATTCGGACTTTTTACGGGAGCATCAATCTTTGGCCTTACACCTTTTTCCTTCAACCCAATCAACCATGTCTGTCGTGCCGCCAGGCCGCATTCAGGCCCTCAATGACCGCCCCCCCGCCAAGGGCCGCTACGTGCTCTATTGGATGCAGCAGTCCCAGCGTGTACCCATGAATCACGCCCTGGCCTTCGCCGTCGAGGCCGCCAACGAACGGCGCCTGCCGCTGTTGGTGGTGTTTGGCCTCACCGCCGACTATCCCGAGGCCAACCGGCGCCACTATGCGTTCATGCTGGAAGGGCTCCAGGAAACCCAGCGCGCACTGACCGATCGAAAAATCCGCATGATCGTGCGCCGGGGAAGCCCGCCAGCGGTGGCGCTGGAAGCGGCCGCCGATGCTGCCGTCGTGATCTGCGATCGGGGGGCCATGCCGCACCAGAAGGCCTGGCGCCGGCAGGTGGCCGAGCGCTGTCCTTGCCGCGTCCTGCAGGTGGAAAGCGATGTGGTGGTGCCGCTGGCCGAGACCTCCCCCAAGGCTGAATACGCCGCCCGTACCATACGCCCGCGGATCCACCGGCACCTGGAGCGCTGCCTTGAGGCATTCCGGATGCCGGCCGTCAAGGTGCCTTCCCTTACCATTGCAGACGATGGGCTTCGGGTCGATGACCTGGCTGCTGTATTGGATGCGCTTGGCGTGGATGGCGCCGTGCCGCCGGTTACCCGCTTCTTCAGCGGGGGGACAGCGCCGGCCATGGCCCGACTCGACAGGTTTATCGAAAACCAGCTGACCACCTACCACACCGATCGCAACCCGCCGGAAAAGGACGTGGGCTCCCATCTCAGCCCCTATCTGCATTTCGGTCAGATCTCTCCCATCACGATGGCGCTCAGGGTCCAATCCGCCCAGGCCCCGCCCGAGGCGGCGGCGGCCTTCATCGAGGAGTTGGTCGTCCGGCGGGAACTGGCCTTCAATTTCGTCAACTACACAGCGGGATTTGACCGGTACGAATCCCTGCCGGAGTGGGCCCGCCGAACCCTGGCCGAGCACCGCAGCGATCCCCGGCCGCACGTCTATGACGCGGCCCGCCTGGAAGCCGCCGACACCCATGACCCTTACTGGAATGCTGCCATGGACGAGATGCGCATCACCGGCTACATGCACAACTACATGCGTATGTACTGGGGCAAAAAAGTTCTCGAATGGTCAGAGACCCCCGAAGCGGCGTTTGACACGCTGCTGAGGCTCAACAACCGATATTTTCTCGACGGACGCGATCCCAACGCCTATGCCGGCGTGGGCTGGATTTTCGGCATCCATGACCGCGCGTGGCCGGCTCGGGCCATATACGGCAAGGTGCGCTCCATGATGGCCAGCGGTCTGGAGCGCAAGTTCGATATCGGCAAGTATGTTGACCGCATTGCGGCGCTAAAAGCATAGCTGTTCCAGCCGGGTTTTCCTTCCTTTTACTTCACAGTCACGGACGAACACGGACTGACACGGACTGACACGGACTGACACGGACTGACACGGACTGACACGGACTGACACGGACTGACACGGACTGACACGGACTGACACGGACTGACACGGACTGACACGGACGTGCATGGACATGTTTCCGGCCCGCTGCCCTCAGGTCGCTGTTTTTGGGCGTGAACGTTTGAACGGTCGTTGCTGCCGTGCCAAGCCCCGTAATGATAGGTAATCCCTGTTATAAATCACATATCTTTACCCTATTCCGGCCGGTTGCCAGGTAGTTGATTCGTTGACATGTTTAGACCACGAAAATCAATGTGGACCGCGACGGAGGGCAAAACGATGAACCTGACCAACGACAATCTGGCGACCATCGAATTCAAGGCGCAGTGGGAGCATGACGGCATCCGGCATACCGACAGTCTGTGGGCCCAGCGGGTGAACATGTGGCGGGATGTATTTCCACCGACGCTCCACCGGCAGCTGATGAGCGCTACTGCCGGAGATGCCCCGGTCGTCGAGCTGGTCGGAGACGGACACGCGTCGCCGCCCCGCCCGGAAAATGTCGTCAGGGTGCCCCTGGCGCGGCTGCAGCCGTTCGGGCCTGCGGGCCTGCGCATCCTGCCGCGATACGGCAGGTTCTATCCCGCCGGCATCCTGGCCGGTCTTCCCGGCGTCTTCAAAGAGAGCATCACCCCCTTTCGCTGCATTTCGCGGGACGAGGCGGCCATCTCGGCCGATCTCAATCACGCTATGGCCGGGCGCTCGGTGCGCCTCACGGCCGCCGTCCGTGATGTGCGTGAAAAATTCGAGGAGCGCGGCGGCACGGCCAACGCCTGGGTGGAGACGCTCCTGGAAGGCCCGGGCTTCAAGGCCCGCGCCAACGGACGGCCGACCGATTTTTTCTCGGATGCGCCTTTCGAGCGGCCGGATGCCGTCGATGACAGTGTGTTTTATGCCCGCCCCCGGCTCGTAAACCACATCGATGATACGGCCGTTTTATACCTGAACCGTCTTTACGGCCAATTGATACGGCCGAAAAGCCGGGTTCTCGATCTGATGAGCAGCTGGGTGTCCCACCTGCCTGAGGGGCTCGAACTGGAGGGGGTAACCGGACTGGGCATGAACCGGGAGGAGCTGGCCGCCAATCGCCGACTGACCGATGCCGCGGTTCACGATCTGAACCGCGACCCGGTACTGCCTTTTGCTTCCGGCGCCTTTGATGCCGCGGTCTGCACGGTATCGGTGGAGTACCTGACCCGGCCGTTTGAGGTGTTCAAGGAAGTGGCCCGCGTATTGCGAAACGGCGGCGTATTCATCGTCACGTTCTCAAATCGCTGGTTCCCCCCCAAGGCCATCCGGATCTGGCCGCAGCTTCACGAGTTCGAACGGGTGGGGCTCGTGACGGAGTATTTTCTAAAGAGCGGCGATTTTTCAGATCTCGAAACCTGGTCCATGCGGGGACTCCCGCGCCCGGTCAACGACCGCTACTACTCGCAGCAGCCGTTTTCCGATCCGCTTCATGCCGTGTGGGGCTACCGGACATGAGCGGCCTGTTGTCACAAGGCACCCCTGCCATGCTGCAGAAAGCTGTAGCACAATACTTTCGCAGAGACGCGGAGAAAGGCAAGAAGAAAAATACCACGGCGGGTTATCACCGTTATTGGTTTGACATCCTTTAGATCGGGGTCGTTTCTGGTTGTTCTTGATCATCCTCACCAAAGACTGGTAATTCTTTTTTGCATATTGGTTTGAGGTTTTCTCTGCGTCTCAGCGGCTTCTTGCCAGGGCGTAGCTCGCAGCGCGAAGCCTGATGCGAGTTTGCATGCCCTCGGGGCGTCACCACGGATGGTGCTGGCGCTTTTCCTCGGCGACGGATTCGTGCTGGGCACCGTTGGATGGCTGATGGCGCTGCCGCTGGGAGGGTTCATGACCCGGGCCATGCTCACCGGCGTGAGCGACACCATTTCCACCCTTTTCGTGCGCGTTCAGGTGGACCGGTTGCACCTCAGCGGCACCGAGATCCTGCTGAACTATGTCATCAACCCCCAGTCTTTTGGATGGAGTTTTGTCTACCGGGTGGACTGGTCGGCGCTCATGGTGTCGGTACCGCTGGTGGCGGCCGTGGCGCTGATGGCCGCTATCCCGGCCCTTCGCACGGTTTTCCGAACCCCGCCGGCAACGCTGCTCAGAGAGCTGTGAGGGAGATGCACCGTTGTCGCCCGGCGAGGGATTACCTCCCGGTCGGAGTGGATGTTTGCAATTTCATTTTCAGAAGACTAATTTAAACGGTTATGATGCTTCGCCAATTCCGATCCATGGAGCCGGCCGATGCCTGATCGAAATGATTTCACGAGAGCCATTACCGTGTTTCCGCTGTATTTCAGGGACGGCGACCTCGAGCGGCGATTTCTCGATTATCATTTCGAATCCAACCTGCCTCATTTTCGGCTACACCTTTATCCGCCTGCGCTTTGTGTTGGCCGCGGCCTCCGGTTCGCTGATCACCGCGGCTTATATTGCGACCACTCTCTGGGTTATCCGTCCCCCCACCGAGATCCTGTGGATTCAGTTCCCGTTCGTTGTGGGGGTCAATCTTTTGGGTATGTTCGTGGCTTTTCACATCGAGTATTCTGCGCGACGGGCATTTTACCTTCGTGAACTGCTGATGGCACAGAAGACGGTGGTCGATGCCGCCAATGAGCAGCTGGAGCGCCGGGTCGCCGAGAGAACAGAGGCGCTCGAAGCGGCCAACAAGACCCTGCAGCGGCACATCGATGCGCTGAAGCAAAGCGAGCTGGAACGCCACAAACTCGCCGCCCACCGTCACCACGCCTGTCGACCAGACGCCCGAAGACCTGGAAGGCCTTCCCACCGGAACTGAACGTGTCCTTTGCGTGGATGACGAAGCCGCCATCGCGGAGTTGATGGCATCCATGCTCTCCGGGCTGGGCTACCGGGACACTGCTTGCACCGGCAGCGTCGAGGCGCTGGACTTGTTTCGCGTCGATGCCGCCGCCTTTGATATCGTGATCACCGACATGACCATGCCCGACATGACCGGCACCGCGCTTGCCGAAGCCATGCTTAAGATCCGGCCCGGCATCCCCATTATCCTACTGACAGGTTACAGCAAGCACCTGTCGGCCGAACGGATTGACGATATCGGTATCCAATCGCTGATTTATAAACCCGTTGTTCAAAAGGAACTGGCCATGGCGGTGAGGGCGGTTCTGGCGCAGGACCGTCGGTTGCCACCGCCGGAAGGATCGGACAATTCATGAAACTGCGCGGCCGCCGGCCGGCGATAGGGCGCGGCATCATTCTGGCGGCCGTCCTGGCACTGACCGGGGCGGTTGCCTCTGCGGACAGCGCGGCGGCGGTCGGGGCGGTTCGAGGCAAACCGGCGCGGGGACGGGGCTACCTGGAGATGACCGGCTATGCGGGCCCATTTGACGCACCGCTGTGACGCGCCGTGGTTTGCCCTGGCCAAATGGTTTTTGGCTTGACCAAAAAAGCGCCCGGGGATATTTCAGAATACTGACGCAGATGCCAATATATCGCCCCCACCGCCAATTACCGAGTGAGACGAGAAGGAGGACATTCATGGCCAAGATCCTGTGGCAGCCCACCGCGGAAGCGATTTCATCGTCCAATATGGTCCGGTTCATGCATTTCGTGAACGAAAAGTACGGGACCGAGTTTCAGGAATACGCAGCGCTGTGGGAATGGTCGGTGACAGCCATCGCCGATTTCTGGGCGGCCATGTGGGAATTTCTCGATATCACTGCCGCCACGCCGTATACCGCCGTCATCGACGATCCGGCAAAAATGCCCGGGGCCAAGTGGTTTCCCGGCGCCCGTCTCAATTTTGCCGAAAACCTTTTGCGGTACCGGGACGAGAAAACGGCGCTCATTTTCCGGGGGGAAGACCGTGTTCGCCGGACCACGACCTATGCTCAGCTCTACGATGCGGTTGCCCGGGCGGCGGCTGCCCTGAGGGTGGCGGGGATCCAGCCCGGAGACCGGGTGGTGGGGTTTATGCCCAACATGCCCGAATCCATCGTGGCCATGCTGGCGGCTGCCAGCCTCGGCGCCACCTGGTCGTCATGCTCCCCGGATTTCGGCATCAAAGGCGTGCTGGATCGTTTCGGGCAGATCGCGCCGCGGATCATTTTTTGCGCGGACGGGTACTATTTCAAGGGCAAGGCGCTGGATTCCCTGGAGCGCATTGCCGACATCCTCAAAGAGCTGCCCAGTGTGGAAAAACTGGTGGTCGTGCCTTACACACGGGAACGGCCGGACATCAGCGCCATTCCGGCGGCAGTCCATTACGATGATTTTGTATCCAAAGAGGAAGGGCTCGAGCTCGCTTTCGCGCAGCTGCCTTTCGATCACCCGCACTATATCATGTACTCTTCGGGCACGACGGGTCTTCCCAAGTGTATGGTCCAGAGCGCCGGCGGCGTCCTTGTCCACCAGTTGAAGGAATTGGTGCTTCATACCAATCTATCCCGCGACGACACCATATTTTACTTCACCACCTGCGGCTGGATGATGTGGAACTGGCTCACCGCATCTCTGGGCGTGGGGGCCACCCTTGTGCTGTTTGACGGCAATCCCTTTCACCCGGGCCCGGAGTCCCTGTGGCAGATGGCCCAGGAAGAGAAAATTACGGTTTTTGGAACCAGCGCCGGCTATCTGGCGGCGCTGCAAAATGCCGGCGTTCGGCCGCGGGAGACGTTCGATCTCGGCCGCCTGCGGGCGCTTCTTTCGACCGGTTCTCCCCTCAGCAAAGACGGTTTCGCCTTTGTCTACAACGATATCAAGAGCGACATTCAGCTCGCCTCCATCTCCGGCGGCTCAGATCTCAACGGATGCTTCGCTTTGGGAAACCCCATGCTGCCGGTCTATTCCGGGGAGCTTCAGTGCCGCGGATTGGGGATGAAAGTCTTCGCCTTCGACGAGGACGGCAAGCCCGTTTACAATCGGCAGGGAGAGCTGGTCTGCGCGGCGCCGTTTCCCTCCATGCCCATTTACTTCTGGAAGGACGAGGGGGGCAAGAAATACCACAGTGCCTACTTTGACCACTATCCTGGGGTCTGGGCGCATGGGGATTTTATCGAGGTCAACGATCACGGCGGGGTGGTGATCTACGGCCGTTCGGATGCCACGCTCAACCCCGGTGGCGTGCGCATCGGCACCGCAGAGCTCTACCGCCAGGTGGAAGCGTTCGAAGAGATCGAAGATAGCGTGGTGGTGGGGCAGGATTGGAAAAACGATGTGCGGGTCATTCTTTTCATCAAACTGGCCCCCGGGTTCACGCTGACGGAGGATTTGATCGGCCGGATCAAAAAGACCATCCGCACCAATGCATCGCCGCGGCATGTGCCTGCAAAAATCCTGGTCGTTCCGGACATCCCTTACACCCTCAACATGAAAAAAGTTGAACTGGCGGTGAAGAAGGTCATCGAGGGCAAAGCGGTCCTCAACAAGGATGCCCTGAGAAACCCCGAGGCGCTCGACTTTTTTGCCGGCCTGGCGCAATTGCAGGAAGATTGACAAACTCGCAAAAAGCAATTTTTAGCATCAGACTTCGCTCTGCTTGCTACGCACGACCAGGTAAAAAGCCTGAAATCACCACAGAGAGCGCAGAGACCACAGAGGTAAACAAATAATTGTTAAACATATTCTCTGCGTCCCTCTGCGATCTCTGCGGTTCAAAATCGGTTTTTTTCTTTTTCGTCATCCCGGACGAGTGAAACGAGATCCGGGATCCAGTATTCATTATCCGCCTCGGGGCAGGGCTTAGACCGCCCATAGGATCTTGAACGGCATTTTAAAGGAGATGACCGATGGCAGCGCAAACGGAAACCAGGCGTCGCGCCGACTCGACGCTGCGGATGTCGCATCTGTGGATGAGACGGTTGCTGATCGGTGCACTCGTTCTTACCGTCGGCTGCACGGCCACCTACGGCCGACTGGCGCGCAGCCGTGATGTGGACGACCAGTTCACGCGCTCTGAGGTGCGCACCGGCTACCGCTACTATTCCTTCGGCAGTCAGAACGCGCCGCTGGCCATCATGGGCATCGATGGTCGCTATACATTGGCCACGTCCGTCTGGACGCCGCTCGAAAACCTCACCCCTGAAATTCTGAAGGCTCGCGTCGAGGGCATGACCGATCAACTCGGTTTTTCTCCAGCCAACTACGGGGGCGTACTGCTCACCCCGGACGGCACCCCCTTCGGCATCTGGTACTCGCGCTATGCCGATGCCACGATCGCCTTCGGTGAAAACAACACCGTATCGGTAACCCCGCCGCGCCGGACAGAGCGGGAAGGGGACGGCCCCTTTCTTCGCCAGCGCGACTGACAGATGCGCCATTGCCTATGAAACCACGAAGAACACGAAGTGCACGAAGAAAAATATAAAATTAGATATAAAAAGAAATGATCTTCGTGAACTTCGTGGTTCGCGTCGCCATCGAGAGGCAGGAGATACAGCTTAATTATCCCCGTGCGATGCTATTTTACCCCTGACCCGGTTGAGGTTGTTGCGCCATGACGGCAGAGACGGTCATGTGGAGCCTGTTGATGCAGATGGTGCTTTTGCTGGGCGCCGCTTACCTGCTGGGAGTGCTGGCTCAGCGATTTTTGCAGAGCGCCATCATCGGATATCTTCTGGCCGGCAGTGTGGCTGGCCAGTTTCTGTTCGAAAAGGCGGCCGTGGCCGCGGTCGCCGAACTCGGTGTGGCGCTGCTGCTGTTTTCCATCGGACTGGAGCTTTCATTCCGTCAGCTGCGGGTTATCGGGAGAAAAGTACTCATCGGGGGCGCCCTCCAGGTGGTGGTGACGCTGGTCGTTATTGCTTCGGGGCTGTCCTTTGTCATCCCCATGAGCAGTGCCGTCGTGGTCGGCGCCGCGCTGGCATTGAGCTCTACGGCTATTGTCATGAGGGTGCTGCAGCACTCCGGGGCGGTGGATTCGGTCCGGGGGCGATCCGCACTGGGCATCCTGCTGGTTCAGGACCTGACCGTGGTGCCGCTGGTACTCATGGTCTCGATGATGGGCGGGGATGGTGGTTTTAGCGCCGTAGCGCTGGCGCTGGGCCGGACGCTGCTGGCCGTGGCCGGGCTGATGGCGATTTTTTATCTCCTTTTTTACCGCATCATCCCCTGGCTGCTCCATACCGGGGGGCTTTTTGCCAATCGCGAACTGACCATGCTTCTGGCGATCCTTTCGGGCATCGGGTCCACCTGGAGCGCCCACGCCGTTGGGCTGTCGCCGGCGCTGGGGGCGTTTGCGGCGGGCATTCTTCTGGCGGAATCGCCCTTTGCCACCCAGATCCGGGCGGACACCGACGCCATCCGCACCCTTTTCGTGACACTGTTTTTCACCTCCGTAGGCATGCTGCTGGACGTGGGCTGGCTGGTGCGGCACGTGGCCCTACTGCTGCCGGCAGTGGCCCTGATTCTGGCCGTCAAGACCGGTATCGTCTTTGCCATATTTAAGGCCATGCGTATCGATTCGGCGGTGGCCCTCGCAACAGGGATTTCATTGGGACAGGTGGGGGAATTCGCGTTTGTACTCATGGCGGCTGCCCGGGAGCGATCGCTTCTGGATGAAGCCACCCTGACTGCGGTGGTGGCCACGGCCCTGCTGAGCATGTTCGCAGCTCCCTATATGGTGCGATATGCCGATCCCCTGGCGCGGCGCCTGTTGCCCCGGAGGCCGTCGCGCGCGCCAACGGCGCCGGATGCGTCCGCATCGGCGATCGGGTGCACTGCGCTGGTGGTGGGATGGGGACCGGCCGGCAAAAAAGTGGCGCTCGCGCTCAAGGATGTGGGGCTGCGGCCGGAGATCATCGAGCTGAACCCGGCTTCGCGCGCCTCGGCGGCACGCTCCGGGTTTTCCATGCATCTGGGGGATGCGACCCAGAGCGAAGTCCTGCTGCATGCCGGTGTCGGGGATGCGGGGGTGGTGGTGGTCACCGCTCCGGATACGGCAACCGCTCATGACGTCATCAAGGCCATCCGGGCCATTGCTCCGGTGGTTCCCATCGTGGCGCGGGGCCGCTATCACCGGCACGCCTCCCGACTCAAGGACGCCGGCGCCACCATCGTAGTGGACGAAGAGCAGGAAGTGGGTGGCCGATTGGCCGAGGAAGTCCGGCGGCTGGTGGCTGAAAGCGACATGCACTCCTTGGTTTGCAGACTGGCCGGCGTCGGCAGTGATGCGCCGCATACCGCGCCAGCGCCGGCGGCGGCAACCGAACCGCCGGACAAAGCCGGGTAGATCAAAAAACGCAAGGTTGATCTCATAACTGGCGCTTCATTGGGAACCCAAAAAATATCCCGCCACGACGCTACGAGATCAATTTGTACTGTCTTTTAAAATCTGGTCCTCAGGACCAGGTCAGAGATAATTGGCTATGTCGCAAAAACACGTCTCGCGCAGAGACGTAGAGGCGCAGAGAAAACCATGAATTTTTCCATCTTCGCCGGATATGACCCAAATCTTCTTGTCGCTGTAAGCTTGAACAGGTTTTTCGCACGATAGTGCGAGGAGATCCTGGTTTTGATTTTCTCTGCGCCTCTGCGTCTTTGCGCGATGAAGCCCCTTTCAGGGGCAACCTAAAGCCTGGCCATCAGGGTCAGGAATGTTTACTTTTTCTGCCGTTGCGTCGTAGCGCCGTTGCGTGAGACTAAGATTTTTCACGTTTCTCTTGAATCCGTTGCCTCGGGCATCTCGCAGTCATTATCAAGAATCCCGCGAATTTTTAGTGACAGCTGCTGAAGGTCGAAGGGCTTTTGTATAAAGCCGCTGCAGCCGTTTTTCAGAATTTCAGAGGCCTCGCCCTCAATGCTGTAGCCGCTGGACAGGAGCACCCTGACGCTCGGTGAAACGGCCTTTAGCTGCGCAAAGGTTTCCCTGCCGCTGAGATCCGGCATGATCAGGTCCAGGACGACGAGATCGATATCCGAAGTGCGTTCGGTAAACACGGAAACCGCTTTTTTACCACCGCCGGCCGTGATGACATGATAGCCCAGACGTGTGAGCAATGCTTCTCCCACCGATAGAATCATTTCCTCATCGTCCACGAGCAGTATGGTCTCACTGCCGCGGGTGATGGTTTCGGTGATATGAGGGATCGCCACGGGCGTTTTCCGGGATGCCGGCAAAAGAACGGTGAACGTGGTGCCGTCTCCGGGCTTGCTGGCGACCGTGATGGCACCGTTGTGGTGCTTGACGATGCCGTAGGCCGAGGCGAGCCCCAGACCGGTGCCGCGGTCGCGGGACTTGGTGGAAAAAAACGGCTCGAAGATGCGTTCCCGGGTTTTGTCATCCATGCCGATTCCGGTATCCGATACCTCGATGACGCCGTAGTCTCCTGGGCCGACGCCGTGCGCCTGGGCTGCCTCTACCGACAATGACAGATTCCGGGTCGAAACGGTCAGATCTCCCCCATCGGGCATGGCCTGCCAGGCATTCACGAACAGGTTAAGCAACACCTGTTCGATCTGGCTGCGATCCACCACGGCGGTGTAAAGATTGTCTGCGAATTTTTTGGAGATGCGCAGCTCCTTTCGGGTTCGGCCGAACATGTCGATGGTCTTTTCGAGCAAGGTGTTCAGATCGGTGGCCTTGAGATCGTACTTGCCGCTGCGGGCAAAGCCCAACAGCTGTTTGGTCAGTTGAGAGGCGCTTTTGACGTATTCCTCGATCCCCTTGGCGTGCTCCATCTGCGGGGCATCCGGTTCCAGGTCGATCTGGATGAGGGAGGCCCGGCCCTGAATACCCATGAGCAGGTTGTTGAAATTGTGGGCGATACCGCCGGCCAGGGTTCCTATGGATTCCATGCGCTGGGCCAGGTGAAACCGTTCTTCAAGGCGTTTACGCTCGGAAATGTCGATGAGAAACCCACGCATCCCGACCGGCTCGCCATCTTTGAGAATGAGTGAGGACCGGGCCATGACCGGAAACCGGGAGCCGTCCTTTCGGATTGCAGTGTATTCGTTCAGCCCGAGATCTTCCCCCTGGAGAATTCTGGTAATGTTGTCCATCATCTTCCCATGGTCGGCAGGGTCGATGAGCGTGGCGATGTTGAATCCGATTTCCAGGTCTTCGGGGGTGTAGAGAAACTGATCGAAACCGCTCTTATTGGTGAATCGCAGCCGACCCTGAAGATCGACTTCGTAGACGGTCTCAGGGAGCAGCTCGGCCAGATCCCGGAACCGGGCCTCGCTTTCACGCAGCTCTTGCGCGGCCTGTTGACGGTCTGTGATATCGCGGTCAATCCCGCGATAACCGAGAAGGGTCCCGTCGGCGGAGAGGATCGGCGCCCCGGTGGTCTCAAGAATGACCTCCCGGCCGTTTTTGCTGAGGTTGGTGTTTATGAGCTGTTCGATGGGCAGCCGCTGCCTGCTGACCTCAGCGAACAGTGCTCCGATCCGTTCGGCTTCGGCCGGAGCCATGAAGTCGAAGGGGGTCTTGCCGATTACCTCTTCCGGTGCATATCCCAGCAGCTCTTTGATCTTTGGGCTCACGTAGGTATAGCGTCCCCGGGCATCCACTTCCCAGATCCAGTCGCTGGATGTTTCCACCAGGGTGCGGAATTTGTCCTCGCTCTTTTTCAGCTTTGTCTCCACCGCACGGCGTTCCAAAAGGTTGAGGGCGATGACCACGGTGAACAACAGCAGCATCCCGAATGCCAGGGCGACTTGCCAGACGAGCCGCCGATATTGATCATAGAACGACGGTGGCCGGTTGATGACCGTGCTGCCTGCGGGCAGGCGGGATGCCGGTAGGTCGAATCGTTTGAGGACCGAATCGTCGAAGATATACCGGTTGGGGCCGCCGTCCTTGATGACCGGGATAGCGGCGGGGCGCTCACCGCTCAAGACGCGCAGGGCCAATTCGGCGGCAGCCACGCCCTGAGAAAAACCGGTGGTCAGCATGCCGCCGACGACACCGTGGTCCAGGTGGAAATCCCAGAAACTGTAAACGGGGCAGTTGCTGGCGGCGGTGATCAGATCGGCGCTTTGCTCCAGCGAGAACGTATTGCCCGAATGGTCCGAAGTGAAGGCCAGCAGCAGCACGATGCTCTCGTGCGGCAGGTGGCTGACCTCCTGTTGCACCTCGGCCATGTCCTTGTCGGTGATGGTGATGAACGTCAGGCGGTCCCCGTAAAGGGGAATGATCTGCTCCAGCAGCTTCAGATTCGCCTTTCCGGTCACTGTTTTGTCCACTACCGAGTAGACGCTGCGCAGGTTCGGGTTGATGGTCAGGGCGGCGTCGATGGTGCCCTTGATGCTGAAGGATTCCACCACGCCGGTGAAGTCGGCGGTGTCGGCAATCATTTCATCTTTGAAGTAGTTGACGCCGCAAAAGACCACTGGCGCACCGGGGAAAATGGTGTCGTGGTGGGACAGCAGAAACTGAAAGGCATGATCGTCGGAGGAGATGATGGCGTCGAAGCGGCGGTTGCGATATTTATATTTGAAAAGGGCCGTCAGATCTCCCAGGTATTTCTCATCGAAGATCCGCTTGGTGTCCATATACTCGGTGAAGATTTCTATGGGTTGACCACTGGTGCGGAAGGTCTTCTCGATGCCCTGGGCGATGCTGTCGGTCCATCCCAGGCCCTTGTGGTAGCTGTGGAGCACCAGGACGCGTTTGAGGCCCGTATCGGCGGTTGCCGACGATACGGTGGCAATGAGCACCGTCAGGATGGCTATCGAAGCAGCGGCCAGTTGCTCTAGAACAGAGTGTTTTCTCATCGCAGCCTCCGGTTCGCATAACGAGCGGTATGGGCGAAAGAGAAATGCAGTGACGCCATCCTAACACATTGCAGCTCAGGGTGCACTCCGTTTGCGGAAATCAGGATGGGCATGAGACTGCTTAAATCGGTTGATCCGCGGTTCGGTGGCCGTCAGTCCTGATCATTTCCCAGCATTTCTTCAGTTTCCATCCACATGACATTGATGATGCCAAATGCGCAGGCCAGCAGCACACCGAGGATCCATGAAAAATACCACATATCGATGCCTCCGTTGGTTATAGCCCGGAACGATTGTTTCCGTGCCGTGGTTTTTTGTGTCATCACTGCCCGCGGTTTCGGGGCCGGCATCGAAGTGAAAATTCCGATGCCGGTCTTCCACCGGTTTTTCTAATACGCGCTGTGCGTGTTCTCCTCGATATGGGCTTCGGTGACCTTGCCGCGCATGATCCGGTAGGCCCAGGTGGTGTAGACCAGCACCAGGGGTAAAAACACCACCACCACCGCGAACATGAGATTCAGGGTGCGGTGGCTGGAGACCGCATCGAAGACGGTCAGGCTGTGGCCCGGATGCGTGCTGGACGGCATAATGAAGGGGAACATGGCAAAGCCGGCGGTGAGGATCACGCCGGCCAGGGCCGTCCCGTTGCAGATCAAAGCCAGGCCGGGTCGGTCGATGCGGCTCAATGCGATGGCCAGAATGCCGCAGAGAAAGACCGCCGCTGGGGCCGCCATCATGAGCGGGTACCGGGAGAAATTGTCCAGCCAGGCGCCTTTAGTCGTCTCGACGGTTTTCATTAGCGGGGTCAGCACCCCGCCGGCATCGGGCATGGAGACGATCCGGTAGCCATCGATGCCAACCGCCTGCCACACGCCGGCCAGGGCAAAGGCCGCCAGGAAGACGGCGCCGAAAAGTGTGGCGGCGGTTTTGGCCCGCAAACAGAGCGTGCCTTCTGTTCGCATCTGCAGATAGATGGCGCCGTGGGTGATGAGCATGGTCAGACTCACCACGCCCACCAGCAGGCCGTAAGGATTGAGCAGTCCCCAGAAGCTGCCCGTATAATAGGCGCGCATGAGATCGTCATAATGGAAGGGTACCCCCTGGAGGAGATTGCCGAAAGCCACCCCGAATACCAGTGCGGGGACGGTGCCGCCTGCAAAAAGTCCCCAGTCCCATGCGTTGCGCCAGCGAGGGTCGGCAATTTTGCTGCGATAGTCGAAACCCACCGGCCGAAAGAACAAGGCAAAGAGCACCAGCAGCAGGGCCCAGTAAAACCCGGAAAAGGCCGTGGCATAGACCATGGGCCAGGCAGCGAAAATGGCCCCGCCGGCGGTGATGAACCAGACCTGGTTGCCTTCCCAGGTGGGGCCGATGGTGTTGATGAGCACCCGCCGCTCGTTGTCGTTTCTCCCCAGGAAGGGCAGCAGCGCACCCACCCCCAGGTCGAAGCCGCCCAGCAGGGCGAAGCCGATGAGCAGCGCGCCGACCAGCAGCCACCAGATGACTTTCAGTGTGACATAATCAAAGAGTATCATGATGCCTCCTCTCCCAGACGGGCTGCGGTGGGCTGTTCAAAATGATAGCGCCCGGTGTGCAGGCTGCTGGGTCCCATCTTGATGAAGCGGATCATCAGGAACGCTTCTACGATAAGGAAGATGGTGTAGAGCAGCACCAGGGCGATGAGGCTGCCGATGACGCTTGCCGGCGTGAGCGAGGACACGGACAGCGCCGTGGGCAGCACTTCACCGATGCTCCAGGGCTGGCGCCCGTACTCGGCCACGATCCATCCCATGAAACAGGCGAGCCACGGGGCCGGAAGACTGGCGATGATCACCTTCAGCAGCCAGTTTTTTTTGTCAAAGGCACGCGTGGCGCAAAAGTAGAAACTCACGGCGATTACCGCCAGCATCCAGAACCCGAGCGCCACCATGATCCGGAAGGTCCAGAACATCACGAACACGTTGGGGATGGTGGACCGGGCCGCTTGCTGGATCTGCGCGTCGGTGGCATCGAGCACACCCGGCGCGTATTGCTGCAACAGCAGGCCGTAGCCCAGGTGGTCCCGGTGCTCCTCGAACCGGCGGAGGGTTTCGTCGGTCTTCCGGCCGGCCCGGATCTCGTTGAGCGCCGCGAAGGCGATCATGCCGCTGCGGATGCGGACTTCACTTTCCGCGATAAGGTCCTTGACGCCGATGATGGGCGTGTCGATGGTGCGGGTGACGATGAGCCCGCCCACCCAGGGCAACTTGATGGCGGCGTCGGTTTCCTGCTTTTCCTGGCGCGGGATGCCCACCAGGGTGAAGCTGGCCGGTGGCGGTTCGGTCTCCCACTCGGCCTCCATGGCCGCCAGTTTGATTTTCTGTACTTGGCCGGTCACGTATCCGCTTTCATCGCCCAGGACGATGACCGAGAGGATGGAGGCCAGTCCGAAGCCGGCGGCCACGGCAAAGGATCTCCGGGCAAAGGCCAGGTCCCGGCCTTTGAGCAGGTACCAGGCGCTCACCGCCAGAACGAACATGCTGGCGGTGACGTAGCCCGCGCCAACCGTGTGCACGAATTTGACCTGGGCCACCGGGTTGAAAAACAGCTCCGAAAAACGGGTGAGTTCCATGCGCATGGTTTCCGGATTGAAAACCGCGCCCACAGGGTTTTGCATCCAGGCATTGGCCACGAGGATCCACAGGGCCGACAGGTTGGAGCCCAGCGCCACAAAAAATGTCGCCAGCAGGTGACCCCGACGGCTCATCCGGTCCCATCCGAAAAAGAACAAGCCCACGAAGGTGGACTCCAGAAAAAAGGCCATCAGCCCTTCGATGGCCAGGGGGGCGCCGAAGATGTCGCCCACATAGTGGGAGTAATAGGACCAGTTGGTGCCGAACTGGAACTCCATGGTAAGGCCGGTGGTCACCCCCAGGGCAAAGTTGATACCAAAGAGCTTGCCCCAGAACCGGGTCATGTCCTTATAGATCTCCTTTCTCGTCATGACATAAACCGATTCCATGATGAAAAGAATCCATGACAGACCCAGGGTTAGGGGGACAAAAATGAAATGATACAGTGATGTCAAGGCGAATTGCCACCGGGACAATTCAACGAGCTCAGGGGAGGGGATCATAACCGAACTCCTTGTGGTTGCGGTGCCGGGGGAACCCTTCGGTGCGGACAGGCTCCCGCCTTGCGGTTTGCGGTTGCGCACCGGCGGCCGGGGCCGTTATAGTGCACACTGCCTTATATGGTAGCATCTTGCCGGGATGTCAATTGGGATTAACGGAGGACAGGATATGCAGGATAACCATCAGATCGGCGTGTCGTTCGAAAACATAAGAAATGGCTCTCGCAAAGACGCAAAGCCCGCAGAGAACGGATTAGATTGGCATCGGCAGCCAAGCGTCGCTGATGCGATAATTAAGACCGGAATCACCCGAACGGTCAACAGGCACTCTGATTAGAATGTTTCTTGGCGATCTTGGCGGCTTGGCGAGAGATAAATTTTGACAAACTCGTAAAAAGTCTGAAATCACCACAGAGTACGCAGCGAGCGCAGAGATAACTTATTAATTATTCATAATATTCTCTGCGGCCCGCTGCGGTCTCTGTGGTTCAAAATCACTTTTTACGAATGCATCAGTTTTGATGCACACGATAATAGTTTCCTCTCAGGGGTAAAGGACGCGCTTTTTGCCGGTGGAAACCAATGATAAATCCACAGAGTCCCGGGCCATTGGCTGGCTTTTGGGCCGGGCGCGGGCCGTGGTGCCCTGGATCGGGCTGAGTGTTGCCGCCGGGCTTTCCGGAGGGCTGCTGCTCGTGGTCCAGGCCGCTGTACTCTCGCAGCTGGTGGCGGCTGTCTTCATGGATGGGCGCCGC
Source organism: Pseudomonadota bacterium (assembly GCA_043825735.1). Classification (GTDB taxonomy): domain Bacteria; phylum Desulfobacterota; class Desulfobacteria; order Desulfobacterales; family JBDRRP01; genus JBDRRP01. The sequence goes on from JBDRRP010000072.1 coordinate 23,567, forward strand.
CTGCCGGAGATGGCGATCCCTCTGGCCGTTTTCCTGGGCATCACGGGGCTGCGGGCACTCATGGCCTGGGCCCGTGAAGTGAGCGGTTTTCAGGCAGGCGCCGTTGTTCGGGAATCGGTGCGCCGTGATCTGCTGCAGCACCTGGCCGATCTGGGGCCGGACTTTACCGCGCGCACGCCGGCCGGCGCACTGGCCAGCGCCGCCGTGGAACAGGTGGAAGCGCTCCAGCCGTTTTTTGCCCGGTACCTGCCGCAGCTGGCCCTGGCGGCCCTGATTCCCGGAGCCATTCTGGCGTTCGTGTTCCCGGTGAGTTGGGCCGCCGGCGGTCTGTTTCTGCTCACCGCCCCCCTGATTCCCCTTTTCATGGTGTTGGTGGGCATGGGGGCCGAGACCATCAGTCAGAGGCATTTCCAGGCCCTGGCCCGCATGAGCGGGCATTTTCTGGACCTGCTGCGGGGGATGACGACCCTCAAACTGTTCGGCCGCAGCCGATCGGCGGAAGGCAGCGTCCGGCAGGTGGCACGCGACTACCGGGTCCGCACCATGGCGGTGCTCCGGATCGCATTTTTATCGTCGGCGGTGCTCGAATTCTTTACGTCCATGGCCATCGCTCTTGTGGCCGTGTACCTGGGCATGTCCTATCTGGGGTACCTCGACTTCGGCACTTACGGTGAGCGTCTCAGCTTTGCGCACGGGTTTTTTATTCTTCTTCTGGCGCCGGAATTCTTTCTGCCTCTGCGGGAGCTGGGGCAGCACTATCATGCCCGGGCTGATGCGGCCGGCGCCGCAGAGGAACTGATGCGGGTGCTGGCTATAGAAAGAACCTCTTTCGCAATCGCCCCAACCGCGCTGCCTTTTCCCGCTGCACCGCACATCCGGTTCGAGTCGGTGGATCTTTCATATGGCAGTGCCCGCAAGCGCGCGCTGTCGGCAGTGACCCTGGACATCCCCTTTGGGCAGCACACGGCCGTCGTGGGAGAAAGCGGGGCGGGCAAGACCTCGCTCATCAATTTGCTGCTGGGGTTTGTAGCGCCTGAAAGGGGGCGGATTCTTGTGGGGGGGGCGCCGCTGCCATTGATTGATCTGACCGCATGGCGGCGCCAGTTGGCCTGGATCGGGCAGCACCCCGTCGTTTTTTACGGCACCATTGCCGACAACATCCGGCTGGGCCGGCCGGAAGCGGCGCCCGGTGAGATCGCCGCCGCGGCCGAGCGCGCCGGTGTCTTGTCTTTTATCCGGACGCTGCCCCACGGGCTCGATACCCGGATCGGCGAGCAGGGGGCCGGACTTTCCAGAGGACAGGCCCAGCGCGTGGCGCTGGCACGGGTCTTTCTCCGGGATGCCCCCATTGTGCTGCTGGACGAGCCCCTGGCCAGTCTGGACATGGACACCGAACGACAGGTTTCAAAGGCCATTTCGGATTTTTCGCGGGGGCGCACCCTGGTGATGCTGACCCACCGGCTGGACACCATTCAACGGGTCGATCAGGTGGTGGTGATGGATGCCGGGCGCGTGGCGTTCCAGGGCACACCGGCGGAATATCGGCGGCGCCGCCTACAGGAGTGCCATCGACCGTTATCCGGGGAGGTGCCATGAGACGCGATCTTGCATCGCTGAGCCCCTTTCTATCGTTGCTGCGGCCCCACTGGCCGTGGATGGCTCTGGGCATGGTGCTGGGCACGGTCGCCGCACTTTCCGGTATCGGTCTTCTGGCCCTGTCCGGCTGGTTCATTTCAGCGGCGGCGTTTGCCGGACTGAGCCCTGTGGCGGCCAAACTGTTCAACTTTTTTTTGCCCAGTATCGGGGTGCGCCTGTTTGCGATGACCCGCACCGCTGCCAGGTATGGCGAGCGTGTCGTTACCCATGATACCACATTTCGTATTCTCGAAAGCCTTCGCCTCTGGTGCTATCGGCGCATTGAACCGCTGGCACCCGCCGGACTGCTGCGCCACCGCAGCGGGGATCTGCTCAACCGGTTGGTGGCCGATATTGACGCACTGGACAATCTTTATGCCAGGGTGCTGGCCCCGACAGTGATCGCCGCGGCGTCATCTGCAGCGGTGGTGGTGATGGTCGGCGTCTTCACCCGTCCCGGGGCACTGTGGGTGCTGGCCGCACTTTTTTTAGCCGGTGTGGGGGTGCCGGTGTGGGCCGGTCTGCGGGGTTTTGCGGTGGGCCGGCGCATTGCCGTGGAGACCGCCACGGTGCGGCGCCGCGTGGTGGACGGCATTCACGGGCTGCCCGAACTGCTTGTCTTTGGCGGCTACGGCCGGTATGCCGCCGAATGCATGGACGGACACCGCCGCCTGGTTCGCGAGCAGCGCCGCATGCATCATATCGGCGGCGTCTCGTCAGCGCTGTCGGTCTTCATCAACGGCCTTGCCGTAAGCGGGGTCTTTGTGGCCGGGGCTGTGGGGGTCGCGGATCGGCAGTGGGGCGGCGAAATGCTGGCACTGATGACCCTGGCCGTCATGGCGGCCTTTGAGTCCATTGCACCCCTTTCTGCGGCGTTCCAATACCTGGGGCAGACCCGGGAGGCGGCCCGTCGACTGACGGATCTGGTGGATGCGCCGCCGGCCGTGGTGTTTCCCGAGGATGTCCCGGCCGGACCGACGGACGGCGGGATAGCGATCACCGGACTTTGCTTCCACTATGACCGGAAGGGGCCTCCGGCCTTGGACGGCATCGATCTGGCCATCGCCTCCGGTCAGCGGCTGGCCGTGGTCGGTGAGACCGGGTCCGGGAAGACGACCCTCTTTCACCTGCTGGTGCGCTTCTGGGATCCGACTCACGGGCAGATTCGGATCGGCGGCCGGCTGTTGTCCGAATTTTCAGAGGATGCGCTGCGCCGGCAGATCTGCGTGGTAAGCCAGGAGTCGCACCTGTTTACCGCCTCCATCCGGGACAACCTGACGATGGCGCGGCCCGGGGCCTCGGACGGCGATCTGTGGCGTGCCCTTGCCGTGGCACAGCTGGAAGGTTTTGTGAGATCGCTGCCTGACGGGCTGGACACCTGGGTGGGGGTTGCCGGCCGGCTGCTTTCCGGTGGCCAGGCGCGCCGGGTGGCCGTCGCCCGGGGAGTGCTCAGAGATGCGCCCATCTGGCTGCTGGACGAGCCCACCGAAGGGCTTGACGATGAGACCGAGCGCCGGCTGGTGGAAGACGTGCTCATTGCCGCGGCCGGCAAGACGCTGGTCATGATTACCCATCGTGCAGCGGGGCTGTCCGCCATGGACCGGATCGTGGTGCTGGCACGCGGCCGGATCGTTGAATCCGGATCGCACACGTCTCTGCTCACGGCCGGAGGGCGCTACGCGGCGTTGTTTTCACTTCGATAAGTGTCTGTCCGTCCAGGATCTTCTCGGGATCGAAATCGATGTTTTTCCAAGGTCGATACCGATACCGATACCGATTTCGATGTGTACACGGCGTTGTTGAGCAAACGAATCGTATTTATGACATTGGCGATAACCATGAGATCCATCCCCGGTTTTTATTTTGGCCAAGGATCTGCTAAGGGTGCGGTTGCCATTTCCAATGCAACGGACACGATTCAATCCTGCCGGTCCAGACCGGCATCAACAAAAAGGAGTTAAAGCATGTCCCGCGATGAGATCATGAAAATCGTAGAAAAACAGAACGTGAATTTTTTCCGGCTGCAGTTTGTCGATATCTTCGGTTTCATGAAAAATATCGCCATCCCCCGCAGCCAGATCGAAAAAGCGCTGGATGGACTGATGATGTTCGACGGCTCCTCCATTGAAGGGTTTGTCCGCATCAACGAGTCGGACATGTATCTGAAACCGGACTATGACACCTTTTCCGTGCTGCCGTGGCGGACCCAAAACGGCGTGAACGCGGCCCGCATCATCTGCGACGTCTATATGCCCGACGGCACGCCGTTCAAGGGCTGCCCGCGCGTCAATCTGAAACGGGTGCTGGCCGAAGCAAAAACGCTTGGCTATACCATGAACGTCGGCACCGAATGCGAGTTCTTCCTCTTCCAGGAGGATGAAAAGGGAAACCTGAAAACGGAAACCAACGATGTCGCCGGGTATTTCGATGTCGACCCTGAGGACACCGGCATCAACTGCCGGCGCGAGATTATCGAAACGCTCGAAGCCATGAACTTTGAAATCGAGGCCTCTCACCACGAGGTTGCAGAAGGCCAGCACGAGATCAACTTCAAGTATGCCGATGCGCTTGTTGCCGCCGACAACACCGTGACCTTCAAGTGGGTTGTCCGCTCGATCGCCGCCAAGCACGGATTCCACGCCACCTTTATGCCGAAACCGGTTTTTGGTATCAACGGCTCGGGCATGCATACCAACCAGTCGCTGTTCAACCTGGACGGAACCAACGCCTTCTTTGACGAAAAGGGTCCGCTCAAACTCAGCGAAACCGCGTATCACTACATCGCCGGTGTTCTCAAAAACGCTCGCGGATTTGCGGCTGTCACCAATCCGCTGGTCAATTCCTACAAGCGCCTGGTTCCCGGCTACGAGGCTCCGGTCTACATTGCCTGGTCCGCCTCCAACCGTTCTGCTTTAGTCCGTATCCCGGCCTCGCGCGGTCTTGGAACGAGAGCCGAAGTGCGTTGCCCGGATCCGGCCTGCAATCCGTACTTGGCGTTTGCCATGATGCTCAACTCAGGTCTTGACGGTGTGAAAAGCAAACTGAAAGCGCCAAAATCGGTCGATGTGGATATTTTCGAGATGACCATGGCTGAAAAGGACAGCGCCGGCATCGACAGTCTGCCCGGAAGCCTGGAAGAGGCCGTTGTCGCACTAAAGGAAAACCCGATTTCCCGGGAAACCCTGGGCGAGCACATTCTCGGAAAGTATATCGAAGGCAAAACCAAGGAGTGGGATTCGTATCGTACGGCCGTCACCGACTGGGAAATCAAAAACTACATCAAAAACTATTGACACGGTGCCCATCGAAGCTTGATTTCAGACTTTGTCTGCGCGGATCGTGGACAGGGTGTCGGCGAGCGTTGCGAGCGTGAAGGGCTTTTGTAGAAAACCGTGGGCGCCTTTTTCCAGAAGGCCTTCGGCGCTGCTGCCACTGCAGATGATGATCTTTGCGTTCGGCAGCAGAAGCTTCATGGCGGCAAGCAGTTCTTCACCGGAGATGTCCGGCAGATGGATGTCGAGCATCACCATGGCGATGGCGTCCCGGTGTTTGATGGCCAAGGCCTTTGCAGTTCGGCCGTCTTCGGCGTCCATTACCCGGTAGCCGATGGCTTCCAGCAGTGCGTGGTTGACCTCCCTGACCAGTTCTTCGTCTTCCACCAGCAGGATGGTGTCAGCCTTGAGCGACGGCGATGCCACTGCCGCCGGAGACGGCGGTGGTGTATTCTCTTCTGCCGCGGCTTCAGGCAGCAGGATTCGGGCCGTGGTCCCCTTGCCAGGGGCGGAATCCACCGCCAGCCAGCCGTTGTGGTGGGATACGATCCCGAACACCGCTGCCATGCCCAATCCCCGCCCCTGGAACTTTGTGCTGAAAAAGGGTTCAAAAACGCGCTCCAGGGTATCGGCGTCCATGCCGGCGCCGTTGTCGGTGATGGTGATTTGGGCATACGTTCCGGCCGGTACCGCGCTCCCGTGCCACACATCGCCCTCGGCGATGGCGATTCGGGTCGTTCCAACGGTGATTCGGCCGTCGGATCGCTCGTGACCGATGGCTTCCGCGGCGTTCATCAGAATGGCTGAGATCGCCATCTGCATCTGCGCAGCATCGACGAGGATGGCGGTGTTGGCATTTACATCCGGGGTGACGACGATGTTTGTGGTGACGGTGTGCCGGACGATTTTCAGCACCTGCGCCACCAGCTCGGATGCCGTGAGCGCTTTGCGCTTGTATTTTCCTTCCTGAGCAAAGGCGATCAGTTGGTCCGTAAGACCGGTCATCCGCTGCGCCGACCGGCTCATGCGCTCAAGGTTTTCCCTGGCGTTGCCGGCCGTGGCCAGCGGGTCCATTTCCAGCAGGCTGATGCCGCTGATGATGACATTGAGCGCATTGTTGAACTGGTGAGCCACGCCGCCGGCGAGGGTGGCGATGGTTTCCATGCGGCGGGCGTGATGGAGACGACGCTCAAGGTTCTCTTTTTCTTTTCGGTGCTGTGCCCGGCGGGTAACGTCTTCAGCGATTCCCACGAGCCGGGAGATGGTGCCGTCGGCGGCGATGACCGGGTAGGTGCGGTTGATCACCCACCGGATGGTGCCGTCGGGCCAAACGAGTCTGAATTCGTCGGTGGTGGTGTCGCCGAGCAGGTGTTTGACCCGGCCGTCTCTGACCCGGTCCACGTCATCGGGGTGAATGGGGTCGTACCATTTCTGGGGATTGGCCAGCAGGGCCGCCACCGGTTGTTTCCAGATGGTCTCGTACGCCGGGCTCGCGTAAAGAAACCGGCCGGAGTCCGGTGCGGCGAGCCAGACCACTTCCCTCAGATTTTCCGCCATCTGCCGGAACCGCTCTTCACTTTCCTTCAGCGCGGCTTCTGCCAGCTTGCGCTGGGTGATGGGCACCACCAACTCGAGGGCGGCCGCCACGCTTCCGTCTTCCCGCAAAATGGGGGTGGCGATGATCTCGGACCAGAAGGGATCGCCCTTGGCATCCGTGCCTTTCTGTTCATGCAAAATCATCTCTTTTCCGGTTTCGAAAACCTCCCTGACGCCGCAGTCGGGGCAGACGGTATCGCGCTGATTGTAGACCCGGTGGCAGGGTTTTCCCTCCACGTCGCCGAAGATGTCTTTGATGACGCTGTTGGCCCAGATGGTCTTGTATTCCGGGGAGATCACCACCAGGCCCGCGCCCATGCTGCGCGTGATGATGTCCAGGGTATCGCGCTCCGCCTTGACGGCGCGCTCGGCCCGTTCGCGTTCCCTGACCTCGGTCTCCAGATTCCGGTTCGCCGCCTGCAGCTTCTGCTGGTGGTGGTCCAGGGTGTTGAAGGCGTCGGCATACCGGCTGGCCAGCACCAGGGCCTGGCACATGATGAAAACGAACAGACCGGCCGGCAGCATATAGACAGACTGGATGATAAGACGGGAATAGAGGATGTCGTTGGCGCCGGCGGCCGCCAGCGCGGCAAACCCCAGCAGCAGGGGCAGGGCGCCCTGCTCGCGTCGCTTGAGCGCGATGACGAGAATGAAGAGTCCATAGATCAGCAGCGCCAGGGTTATCCACTGGTAGGGGGCCATGGTGTGACTGTACACGCTGACCGGCGTCACCAGGACCACGGTCGTCAGTGCCAGGGCCAGGATGCCCACGGCGTTGACCGCGCGGCGGGGGCAGATATCGCCATACAGCGCCCTGAGCACCAGACCGAACAGCGGCACACACAGGTAAAAAGAGATATATTCGATCTTCTCCAGCAGGCCCCAGTTGAAACCGGGAAAGCCGGCCATGATGATCCGCTCGCCGGTGGTGAGGCTGCGTGCGGCCACGGCGAGACAGAAGAGACCGAAATACAGCGGTGCCCGCTCCTGCCGGCGCGAAACAAAGAGCCCCAGGTGGTAGATGCCGATGATCAGGATGGCGCCGAAGAGAAACCACTGGTGGCCCGCCCGTGATTCCCGCTCCATGACAAGATCTTTAAAAACGCCAAGACGAATGGGTTCCCACAGCCCTCCCAGCCGGTGGTGGTAATTGGACACCCAGATGACGATATCCACCGCAGGGCCCAGGGCGGGAAGGCTTACGACACCGGGTGTGTAGGCCGGTGTGCTGTCATCGCGGCCCTTGCCGGGGACGCCCTGAGAGAATACCGCCTTGCCGTTGACAAATACCCGGCATGCGGTGGCCGCATCGAGTATTTTAAGACCCAGATCGTTGCCCTGTGCGGCCAGGCGCAGTCGAAGGCGGTACGTGGCCTGGCCCTGCCCGCCGAGCGGCAGACCATTCACCCGGAGCCCGTTCCATGTCCCAGGTACGGGCGCGGGTTGCAAGGGTATTTCGATAGCGCCCTCGCCAAACCGTTCAGGGGCTACAAAGGTGTCCCAGTAGAATTGCCATGTGCCGTTGAGGGAAACCGGACCGTCAGCGGCGGCATTCCAGCCGCTGACGGTCCATCGTGCCGTTCACGGCGTTTATATCTTCCCGAGTGACATGGCCACAGGCGCCGGCTGCGGTCAACAGGCAGGTTGCGATCAGGATGAAGAGATGCGTTCGAAAGGTCGTCATTGGTGACAATTGTAAGAATAACCCGGGCCGAATACAAGCGCATAAATGATGGCGTGTGATGATTTGGGCTGTTTCAGCCGGCGCTGTTCACCCCTAATAGACAAACCGTATCACTGCCGTGAGCACGACCAGGTAGATGACGGTGAGCGGGGCTCCGGCTTTGAGAAAGTCACGGCTCCGGTAACGGGCCGGGCCCATGTAAAGGGCGTTGACCTGGTGGGTGGGGAGCATAAAGGAGTTGGAGGCGGCAAGACCCACCACCATGGCCGCCAGCCGCGGGTCGGCGCCCACATCGAGGGCAAGGCTCACCACCAGCGGCACCAGCAGCACGGTGGCCCCCACGTTGGAGACCACCAGGGTGAACACCGTGGTGATGGTGCCGATGATGAAAATAAAGAGTGTGGGGGACGGGACACCGATGAAATCAACGATTTCCAGAGCCATCCATTGGGCCGCTCCGGTTTTTTCCATGGCCATGCCGAGGGGAATCAGGCCGGCAAGGAGAAAGACCGTTCGCCAGTCGATGCTCTGGTAGGCATCATCGATGGTGACGACCTTCAGAAGAATCATGCCCACGGCGCCGGCCAGAAGACAAACGGCCAGTTTGAGCGAGGAAAAAATCACCAGCGCGGTGGCCAGGCCAAAGCAGGCGGCGGCGGACCAGGCTTTGTGGGGCTCCAGGATTTCGTGGTCCAGGGAATGGCTGAATATCAGGTCCTGGCGGTTTCTGAACTGTTTGAACTGATCCCACTTGCCGTGCATGAGAATGGCATCGCCGGGGTGAAGGATCTGTTCGGCCAGGCTGGTGTAAATGGCGTGGTTCTCCCGAAAGAGCGCCAGGGGGGCCAGCAGGTGGTTATGGCGAAAGTGGATGTCGTGGAGCGTCTGACCGGCAAAGCGGGAGTGCGGGGCCACGACGGCCTCGACGACACCGCGGTAATCGCTGGAAAGGGCGTCGGCAAAGACGGTGAGCTCGGACAGCAGTTCAAAGCCGTACTCGCGCGCAGCAGCCGCCACGCTTTCGGCAGTGGCATAGACCGCAATGCGCGAGCCCGGTTTCACCGCGGCATTTCGGGGCGGGGGGATCAGCGGCAGTCTGCCGCTGGGATCCTGAAGCGCCACGGTGTGGACATTGAACCGGTCGCACAGCTCACAGACCGTCGGTGCCACGGCGCCGGTGGGCGGATAGACGATTTCAAACAAGGCCTGGACCTGGTCATAATAATTGGCCGCCGGCGTCATCTCTCCGCCGGCCTCCGATGCTTCAGTGGTTTTGGGCAACACCTGGCCGCCCACCAGAACGAAATAGACGATGCCCGTGACCACCAGGGCGATGCCGGCGGGCATGACGCTGTATAGACTGAGGGCTTTGAGACCGAATGGCGCCATCAGGTCGTTGAGCATGATCAGCGGGCTGGAGCCCACCAGCGTGATGGTCCCGCCGAGAATGGCTGAAAACCCCACCGGCATGAGGATCCGCGACAGGGGCACACCGCTGCGGCGGCTGATGCGTCGGATGGCCGGCAGAAACAGGGCGGCCGCCCCGACATTTTGCATGACGCTGGAGATGAAGGCGACGGTGATGGACAACAGGGGTACAATTCGGGTGGAGCGGTCACCGCTCAATTTAACCAGGGGCTGCACCACCCGGTTGATGACACCGGTGTGATCCAGGCCGCGGCCGATGATCATGACGGCCATGATGGAGACCACGGCATTGCCGGAAAGTCCGCTGAAGGCCTCAGAAGCGGTCACCAGCCCCAGGACCGGGAGCAGGACCATGACCATGAGGGCGACCACGTCCACGCGCACCCATTCCAGTAGAAACAGCGCAATGACGCCGGCGGTTACGGCAAAAACGAGCAGCATATCACCTGTCAGTCCGGTCGCGGGCATGTCTGACTCCTTAATGGTAGGGGTGGGATCGGGGCCGGCTGTTTTTATTCGGGGCCCCCGCTGAGACAATGGTTACATGGCACCGAGCATCGACAGTGGCGACAACCGGTTTATACTAAAAGAAGTCACTTGCAGGGTCAACAGCACCCGCCCTGAACCAGCATGGCGAGCGAATCAAATTGGGCAGTATGCCTTACTGGGAAGATTGCCCCGCAGCTTGCTGCGGGGAGCCTTCAATCGCGATTCTCTCCGGTGTCCGCTGTGCTTGCAATGCCACCCCAGACCCTGTAGAAATGGCCTTAACCAGTCTCGAATGCCAATGAAGAGGTTACGTCATGCCGCCGGAATCCCTATCCAAACCCCAGTTTCCCTATCCCGTTTTCCACGAGGCACGGAGCCGGTTTTCCAACGGGGTGATCATCGACATCGCTGCCGCGGTGGACGCCGCCGTTGAGTCCGCGCTGCCGGGCAGCGGCATCGTTCCGGGAGACAGCGTGGCCGTGGCCGTGGGCAGCCGGGGGATTACCGGGATCGCGCAGGTGGTCAGCCGGTTGTGCCGCCGGCTCACCGACGCCGGCGCCCGGCCGGTTATCGTGCCGGCCATGGGGAGCCACGGCGGGGCGAGCGCCGAAGGCCAGCGGCGCGTTCTCGAGGCTCTCGGGATCAGTGAGGCTGCCTGTGGCGCGCCGGTGAGAGCCGCCATGGACACGCAGGTGGTCACGTCCGTTCTGGACGGGGTGCCCGTTCATGTGGCCACCGAAGCCCTGCGCTGCCGCCATACGGTCCTTGTCAACCGGATCAAGCCACACACCAAGTTCAAGGCCCCGTTGGAAAGCGGTCTTTATAAAATGCTCGTCGTGGGTCTGGGCAAACATGCCGGAGCGCGCGTCTGGCACCAGTGGGCCATCCGCTATGGCTTTTACCCATTGTTGGAAGCCATGGGTGATGCCGCTTTGGCTGCTGCCAATGTCCGCTTCGGGATTGCCATCGTGGAAAACGCCGCCCACCAGCCACTGGTTATCGAGGCCGTGAGCGCCGAGCGGATGAAAGCGCGTGAAGCGGCGTTGCTGGCCGAGGCCAAGTCCCATTTTCCGAAGCTGCCGTTTCGGCGGTTGGACGCCCTGGTCATCGGCCGCGCCGGAAAGGACATCAGCGGCGCCGGCATGGACCCCAATGTCACGGGGCGGGCTTACGATCTCAATGAAGAGGGCTTCGGCGACATCCTGCAGGCAACCCGTCTGGCCGTTCTGGACCTCAGCGAAAAGACCGGGGGCAACGCCATCGGCATCGGAAATGCCGACTTCATCACCGGGCGCGTGTTCGAGAAGATGGACGTCGATGTGACCCAGGTCAACGCACTGACCAGTCTGTCGATCCGAAAAGGAGCCATTCCCATCCGTCTTCACAGCGAAGCGGCGGCGATTCAGGCCTGTTTTACCACCATCGGCCCGGTGCCGCCGGAAGCCGCTCGGGTGGTGATCATCCGCGATACCCGCGATCTTAATCCGTTTTGGGTCAGCGCCGCTCTGGTGCCGGAATTGACGGCGCTTGCCCATGTGGACATTTGCGCGCCGCAGCCGCTGGTGTTCGATGCTGACGGCCGTTTGAAATGGCCGCCGTGTCATTTTGCTGGGGATTGACAACAGTCGGCCAGTTCTTTATAACCTATCGAACTTATTTCTATTTTTTATGATTCCCCCTGCGGCTGGAGCGGTGCCGCACTGCCGGGGAAGAGAGGGCCGGACCCGTGAGCACATCCATGATCGACGCGACCTTCGAGCAGTTCCGCTCTGAGGCGGTGACCTGGCTCAAGGACCTCCAGGGGCTGATCCGGGAGATCCAAAACCAGCGCTTGGAAGAGATTGTCAGCGACATGCGGATCCATGCCGGGGAGCCGTTTCTGTTCGTGGTGGTCGGCGAAATCAAGGCGGGCAAGAGCAGCTTCATCAATGCCCTGGTGGGAGAATCCATCTGTGCGGTGGACCCTGCGCCGTGCACCGACATGGTCCAGGAAATCGTCTACGCCTCCGAGAAGACCGATACCCGAATCAGCCCGCATCTGCGTCGCATCGGCCTGCCCGTGGACATCTTGCGGCAGGTGGCCATCGTGGACACGCCGGGCACCAACACCATTATTCGCCACCACCACGAGATCACGGAGCGGTTCATTCCCAACAGTGGACTGGTGCTGTTCGTCTTCCCGGCCAAAAATCCGCACACCCTATCGGCCTGGGAGCTCTTGGACATGGTCAAGGACGAATGGCGCAAACGCGTCGTCTTCATCCTTCAGCAGGCCGATCTCGCCACTGAAGACGAACTGCGCGTCAACCGGCAGAAGGTGGCCGAATACGCCAGGGCGCGGGGCATTGACGCGCCGGTCGTCTTTACCACCTCCGCCCGCCTCGAAATGGCGGGGGACCCGGGCAGCGGCTTCGAGGACATCCGCCGGTTCATTCGGGAGACCGTTACCGGCGGCAGGCATTACAGCCTCAAACTGATGGCACTGCTCGACAGCGGCGAGCAGGTGCTCAAACAGGTTTACGACGCCCTGCAGGAGATCCGCCGGGTGCTGGACAGCGACCACGGTCTTGCCGAGCGCCTGCGGCGCCTGCTCGATCAGGCTGAAACGGATCTGCAAAAGGATATCCGCTTTCTTCTGGACCGTCTGCTCGATCAGTACGACCGCATCGGCATCCAGATCAAGAGGGAGTTCGAGGCGGGGCTGTCGGTGGGCGCGCTTTATAAGCGTGCGTTCAGCGGGACGTTCAGCCGGCGCCAGTCCGTTCAGGGGTGGCTGGAGGGGCTGCAAAAGCAGTTTCAGGACCGTGTGGGCGTTGCGCTGGAAGATGTCATCCAGGAAGGGGCGCGTCATTTTACCGAGAACCTTAAACAACTGGCCGATGAATTGGCCCAAGCGCTCAAGACCGGCGACAGCCCGCCGCAAGCCGCTGTCGTGCCTGCCATCGGCGCCGACCGCGACGACATGGTCCGCGACATCCGTGAGAAAGTGCGTGAACTGGTGGGCACCGAGTTCGCCGCCCAGGTGCTCCAGGCAAAACCCGAAAACATGCCCTCGCAGCTCATGAGCGGCAGTGCACTAACCCTGGTTGGCGCCATTTTGCTGTCTACCACCCATGTGGCCTTCCTGGATATCACCGGCGGCATTCTCACCGGGCTGGGGATATTCATGGCCGGCGGCGTGCTCATGGCCAAAAAGGCGAAGATCATCCGGGAATTCAACCGGAGCCTGCTCGATGGCCGGGACCGCTTCGAGGAGCAGTTGATCGGACGGCTCAAGACCAAGTTCGGTCTTGTGCAGGAAGGCGTGCGCCGCCGGGTGTCGCCGTTTTTCGAAAGCATTGAGAAACGCGAATCGCAGCTGGCCCCGCTCATGGCCGACGGCCAGTCGCTCCAGCAGCGCCTGGAAGACCTGCGCGGGCGGATGGCCGAGTATGCGTTTTAGACCGTGCATCGATCTTCACGGCGGTGTGGTGAAGCAGATTGTCGGCGGCACCCTGACCGACAACGCGGCGCCGGACACCAACTTTCAGGCGGACAAACCCGCCGAGTGGTTTGCCGATCTCTATCGCCGAGATGGTCTTCGCGGGGGGCACATCATTCAACTCGGCCCGGGAAACGCAGCGGCTGCGCGCGCCGCACTGGCCGCATGGCCCGGCGGCATGCAGATCGGCGGCGGGATTAGCGCCGACAACGCGGCCGCCTGGCTGGATGCCGGCGCCAGCCATGTCATTGTCACCTCCTTTGTCTTTCACGACGGGGTGGTGGACATGGACCGTCTCAAACGACTGGTGACGGCGGTGGGCCGAGATCGCCTGGTCCTGGACCTGAGCTGCCGGCGCACCTCAGGCGGCTACGTGGTGGTCACCGACCGATGGCAGACATTCACCCGTGAGCGCGTCGATGACGCTCTCATGGACGCCCTCGCCGCCCACTGCGCCGAGTTTCTCATTCATGCCGTGGATGTGGAAGGAAAGTGCCGGGGGATTGAAACAGACCTGATGACGTTGCTGGGCCGGTGGACAGGTATCCCGGTCACCTACGCCGGAGGGATCCGTTCCATGGCGGATATTGCCGCCATCGATACTTTGAGCCGGGGGCGGATAGATTTCACAGTCGGCAGCGCTCTGGATATTTTCGGCGGCGCCGGGCTCAGCTACCGGGAAGTGGCCGATCTTTTCGGAGGCGCGGATGCCTGATCGCGCCGTGGTGCCGGGCGGCGTCGATCCGCCCGCGCTCACCCGGCTGCGCCACGCGCTGCACCGTGAGCAGGAGCTATCAGGGCTGGAAGAAGAAAACCGGTAACGGATGCTGCCTGTACTGAAGGGAGTTTGACATGATCCACCGATCCATTGCTGTCATCCTGACGGGTTGTGCCGTCATTTTCGCACTGACCGGCTGTGCGTCCATGAACCGCTACCAGAGCACCGGCGATCTTTCCCTTGCGGGGCTCACGGCCCCGGTGACGGTTCACCGGGATGAGAAGGGGATGGCCTTCATCTATGCGGGCAACCGCCGGGACGCACTGGTCGCCTACGGATTTGTCACCGCACAGGATCGGCTGTTTCAGATGGAACTGGTGCGGCGACTGGCCGAGGGGCGGATCTGTGAGCTGGCCGGCGATAAGGCACTGGCCCTGGATCGGCGCATGCGCACCATCGGCTTTTACCGGCAGGCCCAGCGGCATGCGGCCTTGCTGGACGATAACACCCGCCGCCACTTTGAGGCCTATCTGGACGGGGTGAACGCCTACATCGGCACCCGGGAAGAATTCTGGCCGCTGGAGTTCAAACTGGCCGGCATCCGGCCGACGCCCTGGACCGTGGCGGACTCGCTGGCCATTTTTTATTATATGAGCTGGAATTCTTCGGCCAATCTTCATACCGAAATCATCATGCAGATGCTCGTGGAAAAGCTGGGGCCGCAGCGGGCCATGGCCCTGATGCCCATCAACATCAATCCGGATGATCCCTTGGGCGCCCGCGGCGCAGGGGATGCGCCCGCCGCCCGTTTTGCAGCCACCGGCCGCCCGTTGACGGATGGGCTCGCCGCCTTTCTGGAAGACGGGCCCCTGCGGGTGGGCAGCAACAACTGGGTGGTGGGCCCGAAAATGACCGCTGCCGGCAAACCGATCCTGGCCAACGATCCGCATCTGGATGTCCGCATGCTGCCGGGTCCGTGGTATCCGGCCGGATTGATTCTGCCGGAGCAGCGTATTGTCGGTGTGGGTATCCCGGGCATATCCAGCATGGTGATTTTCAGAAACGATTACATTGCCACGGGGCTCACCAATGCCTACGCCGACGCCCAGGATCTATACGTGGAAGACGTTGACCCAGACCAGCCGGATCACTACCGGGAAGGCGAGCGGTCGATTCCTTTCGAGACGGTGACAGAAGAGATTCGAGTCAAGGACAAGTCTGCTCCGGACGGGTTTCGCAGCGAATCACTGAAAATCCGGCTGACCCGGCGGGGTCCCGTGGTCAGTGGTGTCCTGCCAGGCCTTGAAACGTCCCGGGTAATCACGCTCCGGTGGGCGCCCTTTGAGACGATGGGGCCCCGCACCGGCGTTGAAAGCTTCATGTTTGCCAAGAGTGCCCAGGATTTCCGCAGCGTACTTGCCGATGTCAACTGGATGATGCTCAATTTCGTCTTCGCCGACACCGGCGGGAACATCGGTTGGGTGTCATCGGGGAAGATACCCATCAGGGCCGAGGGCACCGGCACAGTGCCCACCGCGGTTACCGGGCCCCAGGACACCTGGACCGGATGGATTCCATTTGACGAGATGCCCCAGGCCATGAATCCGGCCAAGGGATGGGTGGGGACCTGCAATCACAAGACCGTGAGCGCGGACTACCCGTATTACTACAGCTCCTACTTCGCATCCTCGTATCGGTACCGACGGCTCAAGGAAATCATGGAAAGCGCGGCGGAAACCACTGGCGCGGACCACTGGCGTTTTCAGCAGGACACCGTAAACACCATGGCCATGACCATGGCGCCCATCTTTGCCCGCATCCTGAAAGTCTCTCCGGACACCCGGGACATGGCAAAAATACTGGATGCCTGGGATTACAGCGACGATCCGGACAAAGCCGCGCCGGCCATATTTCAGGCGGTCTATCGTGAACTGGCCCGGGCCACGTTCGAAGACGAACTGGGGCCTGATCTGGCCGCCACCATGCTCGAGAGCTGGTATTTCTGGCAGGAACGTTTCCAGCGGATGGTGGTCGCCGAGGCGGGGCCATGGTTTGACGATGTCTCAACGCCGGAAGTGCGGGAAGACTTCACCGACCGGGTGCTCACTGCCGGAGCGGCCGCGCGCAGCTGGCTTTCCGAGCGGATGGGCAGCGACCCCTACCGGTGGCGCTGGGGCAAGGTCCACACGATCACCTATTTAAGCCCGGTGCGCCGCAGCGGCTTAGGGCAGGGCGTGATGGGCGGCGGTACCCACGCCTATCCGGGATCGGGCGAGACGCTCTACCGGGGCATCTACGATTTCAAGACGCCGTTCGATGTCACCGTGTCGGCGGCGCTGCGCATGGTGGTGGATTTTTCCGATCCGGACCGGATCATGGCAATTCTTCCCGGCGGCGTCACCGGCCGGGTGTTCCACCCCCACCACACCGACCAGATCGAGACGTTTCTAAGCGGCGCCCAGGCCTGGTGGTGGTTCAGCGACGCGGCCATCGCGGCGCACACGACCGATACGCTGGTGCTTCAGCCCTGAGCAGCGGGACTTTCAAAAAAATGATGCCATCTGCCCGAGGGCGCTGGAAACAGGAGCCATCTGGAAGAAGGGGACGCCCTAAACTAATTAACTTGACGATCACCACACGGATTGCTACGGGAAACCTATGCCCCGTAAGGCCCGCATAGACGCCGCAGGCGCGCTTCACCACATCATCGTGCGCGGCATCGAGCGCCGCAAGGTGTTCATCGATGATGAAGATCGGGATGCGTTCATCGAC
>JBDRRP010000073.1:0-102612 GCA_043825735.1 Pseudomonadota bacterium
CCGGCGGGGTTCCCGCCGGCAGCCTGGTTTTTTTAGAAATCTGCAAAATCGTCGTCGTCCAGAGGGATCACTTCCTTGGCGGATCGCGCTACGGCTTGGATGGCGGGCCTTTCTGCGACCGTGCGTTCCGGCGGCGACCGATGCCCGGCGGCGGCAGCACCTGTCGTCGGCTCCTGAGGCGCATCCGCGTGGTGATCCAGCCCCATCAGATCCACCAGCTCCAGGACCATGGCCTTCATCTGCCCGCCCTGGGCGTTGAGCTCCTCGGCAGCGGCGGCGGACTGCTCGGCACCGGTGGCGTTCTGCTGGGTGATCTTGTCCATTTCCGTCACGGCCGTGTTGATCTGGACGATGCCCTGGGCCTGCTCCCGTGAGGCGGCGGCAATCTCGCCGATAATGTCACCCACCTTCCGGGCGTTGCCCGATACCTCATGAAAGGCCTCTGCAGTGGTGGTCACCAGCTCGCCGCCTTCGGCCACCCGGCGCACCGTCGTCTCAATGAGATCGGCGGTATCGTGGGCGGCGGCCGCCGAACGCTGGGCCAAACTGCGCACTTCATCGGCCACCACGGCAAATCCCGCGCCGGCCGCTCCGGCACGCGCCGCTTCCACCGCAGCGTTGAGCGCCAGCAGATTGGTCTGAAAAGCAATCTCATCGATCGTCTTGATGATCTTCTGGGTTTCTTCACTGGCCCTGGAAATGGCCTCCATGGAGCCGGTTACCCGATTCATCGACGCATTGGCCCGATCCGCCACCGCGTTGGTCTCGTGCATGAGCTGATCGGCCTGATTGGCGTTGTCGGCATTTTGCTGGGTCATGGCGGCCATCTCTTCCAGTGACGCTGAGGTTTCTTCGATGGACGCCGCCTGCTCCGAGGCGCCCAGTGCCAGAGACTGGCTCGACGCCGACACCTGCCCGGCCGCGGAAGATACCTGATCGACGCCCTCGTTGATACCGGAAATGATGCGTCTCAAGGGACGGGTGATGGAGCGGGTAAAAAACAGCACCCCGATGATCGACAGCAGGGTAAATCCGCCCCCGAGGATGAAGATCGCCATGCGGATGTCCTTGGCGGTAGCCATGAGTTCATCGCTGTCCTGGGTGACGGCCACACTCCAGCCGGTCAGCGGCACGGGAGCGAAACCGAGAATCTTGCTGACGCCCTCGTTGACATAGCCCGCAACGCCGGTTTCCCGCGCGATCATGCGACGGGCGATTTCCGCCATACCCTCGCGCTTTGAGATATCGCGTTTGAGAATGAATTCCTTTTTCGGATGCGCGATGACCGTACCGGTATGGTCCACGATAAACGGGTACCCGGTCTGGCCAACGGTTACAGCGGTAATCTTTGCAGAAAGGAAATCGCCCTTGAGTACGAGGATGACCGACCCCGTCATCTGCCCCATGACATCCATCATTGGTGCACACACGGGAATCACCGGCTCGCCGGAAAAACTGGAGGCCACGACCTCGCCCACCACGGGTTTGCCTTGGGCAGCCTTTTTGAAATACCCGCGATCGGCGACAGAGGTCCCTGCATACTTGCCGCCATGGCCGTCGGCGTAAACCAATCCGGCGCCATCGGTGGCCAGGATGGTTTCATAATCCGCGCCGGTGGCCTTCATGAACGCCGAGAGCTGGTTGTTGAGCTTCATCACCTCCAGCTCGGCATTTTCCGCACCAAACTGCGACACCGCGGTGGCTGTCTCCTGAAAATCAGGCCGGGCGGCAAACAGCCCGGCCAGTTTAAGCTCCTCGGCCAGCACCATCCCCACCATGTTTGTCATGTCCTAGGCCAGCGCAACGGCCTGCTGTTCAGCCGCTGCGAGCACCCCGGAAGACGCTTTGGTGACTGCGTACAGGCCGACACAGACCAGGGGAAGCACGACCAGCAGAATCCCCCCGGTCACAAGTCTCAAGCCAAGCGGCCATCGCGTTCGTTTTGTTCCGAGCATGCCAGCATTTCCTCCGGTTATCGTTGGTTTCAATCCACAAATGGCCATTCATTCTATAGCGACGGGCTTTGGCTAATTTCCCTTACAGCCAATGGTATCGCCCCAGAGGGCAGATACTTTAATGCAAATCGGTTCTTCGGGTCACCGCAGTGCAAGGTGACGGGTATCCCTCTCAACCGGCCGCATGTCCTTTGTCATCATGGACACGGTTTTGCACCGCATTGAAAAACCGGGCGCCATTGAGTTGAAAAATGAGCTGTTCCGTGAAATGATCCGGTTCAAACAGGTCGACGAACGATACACCGCCGACGAACTGCCCTTAAACACGCGGGAGCGTCCCCCGATGATGGATATCCCGGAACACCGCTATCAATTTTATCCCGAATCCCATTGAAGATACCTGCCCCCCCACCGTTTCCGCCTCCGGGCGGCACGCCGACGCCCGACCTGCTGATGGACCGCTGCGCCCGCCGGCTGAACTATCTGCGGGTCTCCATCACCGATCGGTGCAATCTCAGATGCACCTACTGCATGCCCGGAGACCGGATCCACAAATTGCGCCACGAGGACATCCTCTCCTACGAAGAGATTTTCCGTGTGCTGCGCATCGGCGCGGATATGGGCATCACCAAGGTGAGAATCACCGGCGGTGAGCCTCTGGTGAGAAAAGGGGTCATGGCCTTCATCCGAAACGTCTGCGGCATCGATGCGCTGGAGGACGTTTCCCTGACCACCAACGGCCTTCTTTTGGGGCCCCAGCTGGCGGCCCTCAAAGCCGCGGGCATCCGCCGGATCAATGTCAGTCTCGACACCCTGAGACCGGCGCGCTACCGGGCCATCACCGGAACCGACGGGTTTGCCACTGTGTGGAGGGCCCTCATGGACGCCCTCGAAATGGGGTTTGAACCCATCAAGATCAACGTGGTGGCCTTAAAAGGCGTCAATGACGACGAGTTGGTGGACCTGGCCAGGTTGTCCATCGACACCCCGCTTCACATCCGCTTCATCGAACACATGCCGATCGGCACTTCCGCCGTGCCGCACACGGCCCAGTTGCTCGTTTCCGAGATCCGCGCCCTGGTGGAAACCGTCTCGCCGCTGGAACCCGTCGCGGCGACGCGCCACGATGGCCCGGCCCGGCGATTCCGGTTCCCCGGCGCCCGGGGGGAAGTGGGCTTCATCTCTTCCATCAGCAGCCATTTCTGCGCCACCTGCAACCGGCTTCGGCTCACCGCCCGGGGGAGCATCCGCCCCTGCCTGCTGGCCGATAAGGAAGTGGATCTGCGCGGACTGCTCAGAGCCGGCGCACCGGATGAGGCCGTACGGGAGGCTTTTCTTGCCGCCATCCGCCTCAAGGGCGCCGATCACGGCATCGGCCCGGACCAGGCCTGCGGCCCATCGCGTCACATGTCGTCCATCGGAGGGTAGCGCGCCCCGGCGGTGTCGGGGTATCGCGTCCAACAGAACAGCCCTTTGTGAGGTGTCATAATGAAATTTTGCGCAGCAGCCCGGATATGCCCGCCCTTCGCAAAAAACTGGTCATGCTGGTAAGACTCTGGGTGATCGATCATATCGTCAAAGAAGACATGAAAATGAAACCAAAATCCTACGAGTAGCGTCATGGCAAACAAGCGCAGCATCAGCACCACATTTCTGTTCAACCTGCTGCTGGTGACGGTCATTTCCATTGGTCTGCTGGGCTGTCTCTGGACGTGGCAGCAATATGTGGGCTTCGGGCGGGAATCAACCCAATTGCGGGAAATGATGCTGACCAACTACAAGAATCTGCTCAAA
This sequence comes from Pseudomonadota bacterium, assembly GCA_043825735.1. Taxonomy (GTDB): domain Bacteria; phylum Desulfobacterota; class Desulfobacteria; order Desulfobacterales; family JBDRRP01; genus JBDRRP01. Next base: position 3,750 of record JBDRRP010000073.1, read on the forward strand.
ACCCAGGTTCAGCGGTCGGTGGATTATATCGAGTACCGAAAGTCGCTCACAGAAGCACGGCTGCGCGACTCGATTCAGGCGCGGGTCGCTGAGGCCTATGACATTGCAATCAACCACTATGAGACATGCAGGGATTGCAAATCGCCGCAGGACATCCAATCGACCATCAAGGAATCCCTGCGGCCGATGCGATTCAACCGGGGCCGAGGGTACTTCTTTATCGTCGATCTTGAGGGCACCATCCAACTGCGGGGGGACCGGCCCGAACTGGAAGGCAAAAATCTGCTGAGTGTCCAGGGGGGGCCGGAAGCACGGGTCATCCAGGATATGATCGCGCTGTGCCGGCAGCAGGGGGAAGGGTTTTATCGATACGACTGGTCCAAACCGGACATCGAGGGGGGCGCCTTTCCCAAGATCGCCTTCGTCAAGCTGTTCGCGCCCTATGGCTGGATCATCGGCACCGGCGCCTATCTCGATGATTTCGAGGCCACGATCAAGGCCGAAGTGCTGAGCTACCTGGGGACCATCAGGTTCGGCAAGGACGGATACGTGTTCATTGCCCAATGGGACGGGCTGGATCTGACCGGGCCGGCCAAGGGGCGAAACATGCTGGGCGTCACCGACCCCGACGGGGTCAAGATCGTCCAGGAATTGATCGCACTTGCCAAATCCGGCGGCGGCTATCTGAAGTATGTCATGCCCAGGTTCAAGGGCAAAAAGCCCGATCCCAAGCTGAGCTACGTTCAAGGCATCAAAGACTGGCAGTGGTATGTCGGTGCCGGCATCTACATCGACGACATCGAGATGGCCATCGCGGCAAAACACGCCGAGATGACTCGGGAAATGGTTAAAAGTGTCATTCAAATCGCCGCTGTCCTGCTGGGTCTTACGCTCTTGACCGTTTTCTGGGCCCGGCAGACTGCCCGTAACGTTCGCATCAGTTTCGACCGTTTCACCACCTTTTTCGACAAGGGCGCCCGCGAGTCGGCAGTCATCGATCCGGGGGGCATGCGCTATGAGGAGTTTGAACTTCTGGCCCAAGCCGCCAACCAGATGATCGAAGCACGGATCGTCGCCCGGGACGCGCTGCAGGAAAACAAGGAGTGGCTGCAAAGCATCCTGGATTCAATCCAGGCCGGCGTGGTCGTCATCGACCCTCAGACCCACACCATCATCGAACTCAATCAGGCGGCCGTCGAGATGATCGGCACGACAAAGGATCGACTGATCGACACGATCTGCCACAACCATATCTGCCCCAATGACATCGGGGCCTGCCCCGTGACGGATCGCGGGCTCAACGTAGAACAATCGGACCGGGAACTGCTCACGGCCGATGGCACCCGGATGCCGATCCTGAAGACGGTGAACCGCGCCACGATCAACGGGAAGGATTACCTGATCGAGAGCTTCCTGGACATGAGCGATAAGAAGCGGCTCGAATCCATGCTGCTGCAGGCCCAGAAAATGGAGGCCATCGGCACCCTGGCCGGCGGCATCGCCCATGACTTCAACAACATCCTCTCGCCGATCATGGCCTATTCAGAGATGGGCATGCTGGATTTTCCGCCGGACGACCCGATACACCACAGTTTTCAGCACATCTACCATGCGGCAGAGCGGGCCCGAGACCTGGTGAAACAAATCCTGACCTTTGCCCGCACGAAGAAAGAAAACCGCATCCCGTTAAGGGCGTCCCTGGTGGTGAATGAAGCCCTCAAGTTTCTGCGGTCGACCATTCCGTCCACCATTAAAATCCAGTATGATTGCGCGGCGGATCAGGACACCGTCCTTGCCGACCTCACGCAGATGAATCAAATTGTCATGAACCTGTGCACCAACGCCACTCAGGCCATGCGGGACAAGGCAGGGGCGTTGGAAGTGACGCTTTGCAACGAAGCTGTCGGGCACGGTGAGACGACCCCGATGGACGGTTTAAATCCGGGACAGTACCTTAGACTAACCGTCAGGGACTCGGGATCCGGCATTCCTGCCGACATCATCGACAAAATTTTCGATCCCTATTTTACGACGAAAGGCCCTGGGGAAGGAACCGGGCTCGGGCTGGCGGTGGTGCACGGCATCGTGAAAAGCTATGGCGGGAACATCACCGTCGAAAGCACGGCCGGAGAGGGAACCACCTTCCACATTTTGCTTCCCGTCATTGAAGCCGATGTCACTACGGATCGGGCGCCTGAGGTCCGAATGCCCGGCGGCAGTGAACGCATCCTCTTCGTGGATGACGAAAAGACGACCATCGATTCGCTGCAATCGGTACTGGAAAGGCTGGGTTATCACGTGACGGCCAGAACGAGCAGCCTCGAGGCCTTTGACACGTTTCGCAGGGGACCGGATGGATTCGATCTGGTGATCACCGATATGACCATGCCGGAAATGACCGGGAAAGCGCTGGCAGAAGCACTGATCGCGATACGCCCGGATATTCCAATCATCCTGTGCACCGGATTCAGTGATCAGATCGACGAAAAACGGGCGCAGGAAATCGGCATCCGGGCCTTTGTCATGAAGCCCGTTGCCATTCACGACCTGGCCCAGTTGATCCGCAAAACGCTGGATGATCGCAGCGGCATTCTGAAAACGTGAGTTATTCGGAATTCAACCGATGCGTCGAAAACACCTGATGGCAAAATTATAGCCATTGTCAGTAATACGTTCCGTTTGAACAACAACGCCGTGTGAACATCGAAATCGCTATCGGGATCGGTATCGACCGCAGAAAACATCGATTTCGATCCCGATTTCGATCCCGATCCCGAAAGAACCTTGCAGATGATACGGAATATTATTCTGACAAGTGCACTAAATGCCAGAGTGAAGGGTTCTCCCCGGCATTGGTCGTTCACTCGGTACCTGCCGTTTGGCTGAGGTCAAAACTTGATGAATCCGTAAAAAAGCAATTTTCTCGCAAAGACGCCAAGCACGCAAAGAAATTTATTTTTAATATCAATGTGTTAACTTTGCGATCTCTGCGGCTTTGCGAGAGATTCGGACTTTTTACGGGCGCATCAAACTTGATGGTCCCGTAATAAGTCCCAAAAGCCGTCACCCCGGCGACCTGTCCGCCATAGCATAGCGACGGTGGAAGGCCGGGGCCCCGAAGTGCTTGAGATCACTGGATCCCGGATCTCGTTTCACTCGTCCGGGATGACGAAAATGGGAAAAAACCAACTGGCGCTTTCTGCATAAACGTGTTTGTTTTTTCTTTGGGCACTTCGTGGCCTTCGTGGTTCACACCGAGTGCTGCGGGTAAAGTCAACTTGGGTATTGTACATCAGCAGGTTCGGAAAATGGCCCGACGACTGACGGCGTTGATATGGATAGGAATGGCGATGGCGGGAATGGATGGGTCAGTGGACAGCGCCTTTGCAGCAGCTCATGACAGCGCGACGCCGAAAGGCTGCGTGGTGCTGCTGCACGGCTTGGGACGCACCCACCGGTCCATGGCGCCGATGGCCGCATTCCTCAAGACCGCGGGCTATTACTGCGCCAATATCGACTATCCCTCCACCGATCATGCCATCGAGGCTCTGGCAGAAACAGCCGTCACTGAAGGCATCGCATCGTGCCGGCAGGCAGCGCCCGGTGCGCCCATCCATTTTGTCACCCACTCCATGGGGGGCATCCTGGTGCGCTATTACCTCTCGCAGCGCCAGGTCGCGGAACTGGGCAGCGTGGTCATGATCAGCCCGCCCAACCAGGGCAGCGAGGCGGCCCAATCGCTTCAGGGGCTGGCCTTCTACCGATGGCTCAACGGACCCGCCGGCCAGCAGCTGGGCACCGGGCCCGGCAGCCTGCCGGCCGCCTTGGGGCCCGTTGACTTTCCCCTGGGAATCATCACCGGCAACCAGAGCGGCATCTTCGATTTCTGGCTGACAGGCGTGTTTTCCGGCGAAAACGACGGCAAGGTCTCGGTGGAACGGGCCAAGGTGGCCGGCATGACCGATTTTATCGTGCTGCCCCACAATCACACCTTCATCATGCAGCAGGAAGACGTGATGGATCAGGTGCGGTATTTCCTGAAAAACGGCCGGTTTCGACGCCGACCCAACTAATCAGTGCCATCCGTGAATGCCCATTTCGTCCTTCCCCAGGATAGGAGCGTGGCCGGTGGGAAGAGATCACCGGCCCCACCACGTTGGGCGCCGGTTTGAACACGATTCCGCACCGATTGAAAGTGCATGTTTTGTCGGTGGGATGTACCTGAGAGCAGTTGGCAGAATAATGTTTCGTTTCATCGCCAAGATCCTATCAGGGTCGGGATCGAAATCGGGATCGAAATCGATGTTTTCCAAAGCCGATAGCGATACCGATAGCGATTTCGATTTCGATGTTCACCAGGCGTTGTTGTGCAAACGGAACGTATTAATGACAATGGCTATATAAAACGGATCCGCCGCCATCAGCTGTTTCCTATTGACAGCCAACAGACCACGGCGTATATTAGCGAACGTAAATAACCGCTGTTCCAGGAGAAAACGACCCCACTGTGAGCCCCGGAATTTGTCCGGGGCTTTTTTTTCGTGCCTTGCTCTGAACCAAAATCTACCATTTCTGAACAGGCACTCCCTCTAAGGAACGCACAAACAGAAGGAATTGGTTTTATATGAGTTTCGACGATTTCGGGTTTTTGCCCATCGTTGCCGAAGGCATTACCGCCGCCGGCTACACCTCCCCCACCCCTATTCAGACACAGGCCATCCCGCCGGTAATGCAGGGACGCGACGTCATGGGCCTGGCCCAGACCGGCACCGGCAAGACTGCGGCCTTCGCCCTGCCCATCCTCCAGCGGCTGGCCAAAGGCCGGCGCGGACCGGTCAAGGCGCTGGTCATTGCGCCCACCCGGGAATTGGCCGAGCAGATCCACGACGCCTTCAAGGTGCTCGGGAAAAAGATCAGCCTCCGGAGCATGACGATCTATGGCGGGGTCAATATCAACCCCCAGACCAAAGCGCTGCGAAAGGGCACGGACATCATCGTGGCCTGCCCGGGACGCCTGCTGGACCATATCGGCCGCGGCAACGTATCGTTTGCCGGACTGGACACGCTGGTCATCGATGAAGCCGACATGATGTTCGACATGGGTTTTTTCCCGGATATCCGGCGCATCCTGGGCCATCTCCCCCGCCAGCGGCAGACCCTCATGTTTTCGGCCACCATGCCCGGCGAAATCGGACGCCTGGCCGGCGAAGTGCTCACCAACCCCGTGCGGGTCCAGGTGGACACGCTGGCCCCGGCGGAAACCGTAAGCCACGCCCTGTACCCGGTGCAGCAGCACCTCAAGACCACCATGCTGATGGCGCTGCTCAAACGCACGGATGCGGGCTCGGTGCTGGTCTTCACCCGCACCAAGCACCGGGCCAAGCGCGTGGGCGAGCAGCTCGGCAAAGCCGGCTACCGCTCAGCCTCGCTCCAGGGCAACCTTTCCCAGAATCGGCGCAAAGAAGCCCTGGACGGCTTTCGCGACGGCAGCTACCAGGTTCTGGTGGCCACCGACATCGCCGCCCGGGGCATCGACGTGAGCCAGATTTCCCACGTCATCAACTACGACATGCCTGACACGCCGGACGCCTACACGCACCGCATCGGCCGCACCGGCCGCGCGGCCCGCACCGGTGATGCCTTCACCCTGGTCACCGATGAGGATACGTCCATGGTACGCGCCATCGAACGCGTGCTGGGCAGCACCATCGAACGGCGGATGATCGAGGATTTCGACTACAAAGTGCCGGCCCCCCGGCGGGACGCCGAATTTGCCCGCCCGCCGCAGCCCGCTTCCAGACGGCGGACAACGACCACCACCAGAACCACAACGTCAGCGTCCAAAACCGGTGCAAAACCGTCCGGGCCTTCTCGAAAGCCGTCGCTCGGTCTCTCCTGGTCGCCGTCGCCGAAAGGCAAGCGCCCCCGCAACTCACGGCGCCCGGCATCCGGCGTCTCCCGGTAATCGTTCGGCGGACGACCTGAAAAACACCCCAAAACGATAGAAGAAAATAAAATCCTGCAGCATGACTTGTGTTCTCCGACAAGTCATGCTGCGGTTTTTTTTTGCGGAAAGTGATATAGCGGTTGTCATCAATATGTTCCCAATCAACACGGTTCTACCCGTTGTCATGCCGGGCTTGATCCGGCATCCAGAGATCGCTTCGAAGCATCCTGGATTGTCTTAGAAACCCGATGCTTCGCATCAGGTTCCAGACATAAGTCGCCGGGGCCTTCCGCCTTCGCTCTGCGAGCTACGGCGGACACGTCGCCGGGATGACATCGGAGGCATGACTGTTCTAACGGTTTGCCTTCAACGCCCGACCAATCGGAACGTTATTATGACAATGGCTATTAATCATACAGGACACCTTCAGGAGACATTCAATGGCTGGAAAAAAAGCGGCAACACTGTGGATGGTCAACGTTCTTTCATCGATCCTGTTCATCATTTTAGCGGTCACCGGCCTGGTGAACTGGCTGATACTGCCCCATGGCGGCCGCGGCGCGGCGGGGTTTCTGGTTGCCACCCGACATTTTCTCATGGAAATCCATGAGTGGACGGCGGTGCTGTTCATCGCCGCCATCTGCGTGCACGTGGCGCTGCACTGGGCATATGTCAGAACCAATCTGAAAAAGTCCCTTCAAACCCAGCGTTCGTGATTTGCAAAAGGCATTGCCTGGTTGTTTTGCACAATTCTCAAGTTGACGTAACCCGCTGCACCGCGTGTGCACCACGAAGGTCGCGAAGTGCTCGAACAAAACATAAAAGACAAGTGTGTTAGAAAATCTTCGTGCCCTTCGTGTACTTCGTGGTGATCAAAAACATCGGGGGCCGCGAGGCACCTGCGCGGTTACTTGAGTTTTATGCATAGCCAGATAAGGTTTTTCAGATATGGCCGGCCGTCCAGATTTTCAGAGACCGGAAGGCTTGTGCCGGGGCTGAGCGCAGCAGAAGGCGCTACCGGTGAGCGGTTTGACACGCAGGAAAGGTTGGGGGTAATAGGTTAAGGGTATCTGAAACATGGCGGCCTCTGATGGTGAATCTCTGCCATGCAAATGCTTCGATTGGGGAAATATTAAAAAAAGATGATGAAAACGATTCTGAACATGTTTAAAAAACCCACGCTGCAGAGCCTGTCCAAGACCTGCGGCTGAGCGGCCAAGATCAGCCCGGTCGGGCTGGACGCTATGCTCAAGCGCTTTCCGCAGAATACGGACCCGAATCTGCTGGTGGGCTTCGGTACCGGCGATGACGCCGGCATCTACCGCATCAGCGCGGACACCGCGCTCATCCTCACGGCCGACTTCATCACGCCGCCGGTGAACGATCCGTACCTTTTCGGCCAGATCGCTGCGGCCAATGCGATCAGCGACGTCTACGCCATGGGAGGTCGCCCCATTGCCTGCCTCAATCTGGTGGCCTTCCCGTCAAAGAAGCTGGACGGTGAAGTGCTTCACGGCATCGTTGCCGGCGGTCTTTCCAAAATCACCGAGGCCGGGGCCGTGCTGGCCGGAGGGCACTCCATCGAAGACGACGAGCCCAAGTACGGGTTGTCGGTGACCGGCGTCGTCCATCCCGACAAGTACTGGACCAATGCCGGCGTGCGCGCCGGAGACGCCCTGATCCTCACCAAGCCGGTGGGCAGCGGGGTGCTCTTCAACGCCAATCTGAAAAACTGGGTTTCGCCGACGGCCATGACCGCCTGCATCGAGACCATCACCACCCTCAACCGGGCGGCGGCGGAAACCATGACGGGCTTCGAGATCCACGCGGCCACCGATGTCACCGGCTTCGGCATCGCCGGCCACTGCTTTGAGATGGCCAAAGGCTCGGGCGTGACGCTTAGAATGCGCATCAGTGACCTGCCGGTGATGGACGAGGCGCTGGCGATGTACCGCCGGGGAATGACCACCGGCGTCAACGCCCACATCGTGGACCGGGTCAAACACCACATCCGCTTCGAGGACGCCCTGCCCGCCTGGCACCGGCAGATCGTCTACGATCCGCAGACCAGTGGCGGATTGCTGGCAGCACTGCCGGCCGACCAGGCGCAGGATCTGGTCGAAGCCCTCCACGCCGCCGGGGTCGCCGCGTCCTGCATCATCGGCGAAGCGTTGCCGCTGGACGGCGAGACCTACCTGGTGTTCCGTTAAAGGGGACGCCCAGTGAAGTTGCGGTGGTGCGGTTGCAGTAGAAAAACGATATAGCTAGCCTCCAGAATGGAGATCCAGGAGTGGAGCGTTTTGTAATCGACACCCAATAATTGCACAATTTAGGAATGCCAATACTAATTTGGTCAAAAATTTATGCGTTTCGTTCAGGAACCTCGGCAAACCGATTGCGCCCGATAGGGAAAAACGCATAAATTTATGGGCTTCCCCCTATAAAGTTCTCAGAAAGTCCCGGATATGGACATGGTCGATTCCCTCATGGCTGCCGCCGGTGATCTCGTCCATGGTTACCACGACTTTGGGGAAATTATCTGAAATCGCCATGAGATTGCCGAATTCGCGCTGTCGAACCGCCTCATCCGCCAATAAGTACGCCACCTGGACATAGCGGCGTTCGCCGTTCTTTTCCCCGACGAAATCCACCTCCCGGGGGCCCACCTGCCCCACATGCACTTCATAACCGGCTGCTCGCAGATGCAGGAAAACGATATTCTCCAAAACTTTGTTGATATCCGTTACCCGATAGCCTACCAGCGCGTGGCGAAGGCCGAGATCTTCAAAATAATACTTCTCACCGATCTCGAACATTCGCTTGCCGGCAATATCCATGCGATTGACTCTGGAGACCAGCATCGCGTTGCACAGGTACCCCAGATAATCCAGCACAAGGTTGTGAGAGACCTTTATCTTCTGGGATTTCAAATAGTCGCTGATTTTTCTAGCCGTTACCAGGCTGCCGACGTTGTCGGCCAGAAACCGGGCCAGGCGAAGCAGAAAAGCGACATTGCGGATATCGTAGCGGGCAACCACGTCTTTGAGCAGTATGGCATCGGTGATATTGCGCAGGTACTCGAATACGACGGTTTCATCCGAGGGCAGATGCCTGAGGTATGGGAGCCCCCCGATCTTCAAATAGGCGCTGAAGCTCTCACGATCATCAGAAAGACCATGAAACGTGAGAAACTCCGGGTAGGTCAAGCCGTGAATCCTGATCTCGATGTAGCGTCCGGAAAGACCGGTGGCCAGTTCGCCGGACAGTCGTCTGGCATTGGAGCCTGTCGCGTAAATATCAATGCCGCCCTCAGCCTGCAGACTCCGCAGGGCCTTTTCGAAGCCTACGATTTCCTGAACCTCATCGATGAAAAGGTAAAGGTGGCAGCCCTCCTTACGCCGATCGGCAATGTAGCCCAGCAGTTCACGGTGGCTGCGCAGTTCGGCGAAGGCCTCTCTTTCCTTGTTGATATAAATCTGCTGGGCGCCGGGATCTATCGCGGCAATGCGGTCCATCAATTGGAAAAGCATGTAGCTCTTGCCGACCCGCCGTTGCCCGACAAGAATCTTCATGAGGTCTTTTTGAACGAACGGCATGATCCGGTCCAGATACAGCGGCCGTTCTATATATTCCGGAAATTTCATAAATCACCCCGAATCTGTCATGCATAATCAACAGATGAAGGCAATTTATCATTTATGTTTAGTACGATCAACGAAAATACCACTATATTGGGGACATCCATGAAATTATGCGTTTCCCCCACAGACAGAAGTAGATTTCCCAAAGCGTTCGAAGGAAACGCATAATTTCATGGGATGTCCCCTTTTGTTAGACGGCTCCCCGAAACACCAGAAAACCCAGGTAGGTCGCATAGCAGGCCAGAAGCACACACCCGTTGCCGCGGGTCAGGATGTCGTTTTTCCCCATCATCACCCACGGCAGCGCGGAAATCCCGACCATCACCAGCACGTCCACCATGAGACCGCTGCCCACGAACCCGCCGGGAATCGGGATGGGACTGACCGTCGCCGCCAGGCCCAGCACGCTGAGGATATTAAACACATTGGATCCCAGCAGGTTGCCGATGCTGATATCCATCTCGCCCCGGTAGGCGGCCACCGCAGAAGTGGCCAGCTCAGGCAGTGAGGTGCCCAGCGCCACCACGGTCAACCCGATAAACTTCTCGCCCACCCCCAGGGCGCTCATCATGCTTACCGCCGCGTCGATGAGCAGCTCGGCGCCCACGAGCACCCCCGCAATGCCGCCCACGATGCAAACGATCTGTCCGGTGCGGGAGGCCATAAAGGCCGGCGCAGGCATACCATCCAGTGAAATGATAGCCAGAGCGTTGACCTCGGCGCCTTTGACAGCGATACGGTAGTTCAAAAACGTGTAAAGGCAGATGCCCACCAGCAGCGACACCCCCTCTATCCGGCTGATAACGTCGTTGAAACAGATCGCCAGCAGATAAAAGGACACCCCCAGCATGATGGGAAATTCGCGTCGGCGGATGGAAGGGTGACTTTTCATCGGGCGGATGATCAGCGCCAGTCCCAGCACCAGGGCGATGTTGCAGATGTTGCTGCCCACCACATTGCCCACGGCGATCATGCTCTTTGCCTTCAGAGAGGAGATGAGACTGATCACCAGCTCCGGGGTGGATGTGCCGAAGGCCACGATGGTCAGCCCGATGATCACCGGGGACCACCCCAGATCCCGGGCCAGGCGGGAGGCGCCCTTGACCAGGAAATCGGCCCCGTAGCAGAGCAGGATCAAACCGATGGTGAAAAACGCGCCGTCAATGATCATGAGGCCCCTGATACATGAGGGGACAGGCCGTGTCAATGCAAGGCGGGCAAGGGTTTATCGGCATGTCATTTGCCAAGTAGAAAAACCTGCTGCAAAATTGACAAGGGCGTCTTCATGGCCTATAAACATGCAACCGTCGATACGCTTTCAGAGGTCACTTTCAATGAATAAAACCGTTCTCGTGGTGGATGACAACCGACTGATGCTCGAGTTCATGGGTCGTGTCATCACCGACCAGGGGTATAAGGTCACCACCGCCGTGGACGGATTTGAAGCCCTCGACCACCTGACCATCATGGTCCCGGACATCATTTTCGTGGACCTGATCATGCCAAAAATCGAAGGCGACACGCTGTGCCGCATCATCCGGAAGATGCCCCACCTGGATCACAGCTATATCGTTGTGGTCTCCGCCGCCGCCGCCGAAATGGAGATGGAATGCTCCGCATTCGGGGCCAATGCCTGCATCGCCAAAGGCGCCTTCAACGAGATGGCCAAAAACATCCAGAAAGTCATCGAAGAGGCCGCCCTGGAAGACATGTCCCGCCCACGGCCGACCGGGGCGGTGCTGGGTCTCAATGGCATTTTGCCGCGCCGGATGACCAAGGAACTGCTGGCGCGCAACCGACACCTGGCAGCCATTCTGGAAAGCATCTCAGACGGCGTTCTGGAAGTGTTTTCCGAGCGCGTGGTCTACGCCAACGCCGCAGCGCAGTATCTGCTGTCATCCTCCATTGAAAAACTCACCGGAACCCATCTCATCAAGCTGTTTGCTCCGGCGGATCAACCCAAGATCGCCCGTCTTCTCAAAACCGACGATGCGCCCAGCGCCCTGGCCACCGAGGCTGACACAGTGTCTCTGGGGCGCCGGTCCGTAGTGGTGCGAAAACTCTCGCTTCACAGCGACGCCGAGGCTGCCGTCGTGCTGCTCACCGACGTGACCGAAAAACGAAACGCCGAAAAAGAGCTGCAGGAAGCCTACCGCCAGTTGGAAGCCAAGGTGGCCGAGCGCACGGCAGCACTGTCCACTGCCAACGAGGCCCTCCAACAGGAGATCGCCGAGCGAAAAGCATCCGAAGCCAGGCTTATGGAAAGCACCGAGCGCTTTGATCTGTTCATGCGCCATTTTTCCGCCCAGACCTTTATCAAGGATGCACAGGGGCGCTACATCTTCATCAACAACGCCGGCCAGCAGTTCGCCGGGCGCCCGCGCGATGAGATCATCGGAAAAACGGACCGGGAACTCTGGCCGGCCGACATCGCCGAGCAGTTCATCAAAAACGATCATTCCGTGCTGGAACACAACCAAGCGCTCAGCACCGTGGAAAAGGCCAGGACCCCCAAGGGAGAGCGCTACCTTTTGGTATCCAAATTTCCCATCCGCAGCAGCGACCAATCCATCCTGCTGGCCGGCATCGCCCTGGACATCACCGATCAGAAAAAAGCCGAAGAAGAGCGTATCCGATTGTCCGCCCAACTGCAGCAAGCGCAGAAAATGGAAGCCATCGGCCGTCTGGCCGGCGGCGTGGCCCACGATCTGAACAACATCCTTTCAGGCATCGTCAGCTACCCGGAACTGATGCTCATGGACATGCCTAAAGACGCCCCCCTGCGGCGCCCCTTGGAAATCGTCAAAAACTCGGGCGAACGGGCGGCAGCAATCGTCCAGGACCTGCTGATGCTGGCCCGCGGCGGTATTCCTGAGCCCGAGCCCATCGACATCAGAAAAATGATTGCCGACTATCTGGACAGTCCCGCCCACCATGAACTGCTCAAGAATCACCCGAAGGTAACCGTCACTCAGAACATTTCCCAAGAGACATTGAGCATCCGCGGTTCGGTGATCATGATACGAAAGTCCCTGCAGCACCTCGTCTCCAATGCAGTGGCCTCCGCGGCTGAAATAAATAAAGGCGCCGTGGTGATCACTGCCGAAAACCGCGCCCTGGATCGGCCGCTGCACGGATATGACGATGTGGTGGCCGGCGATTACGTGGTCATCGACATCTCCGACAACGGCCCGCCCCTTACCACCGAGCAGCAGGATCGCATTTTCGAACCCTTCTATACCAAAAAAGCGATGGGCCGCACTGACTCGGGCCTGGGGATGGCCATCGTGTGGGGAACGGCCAGAGACCACAACGGTTATGTCGAAGTCCGATCAGCCGATGCCAGGATCAATCGGTTTTCAATCTATTTCCCCGCAGGGCAGCGCCCTGCCGCAGGACGCCGCCGGGGGCGCAGCGACGACGCCATCATGGGCGCCGGGGAATCGATACTCGTTGTGGACGATATGGAAGAGCAGCGGGAAATCGCGACCGGCATGCTTAAAAAACTGGGCTACCAGGTAACCGCGGTGGCCAGCGGTGAGAAAGCCGTCGAGCACATCAAGCGTGAGCCGGTGGACCTGGTCATTCTGGACATGATCATGGACCCGGGCATCGACGGCGTCGAAACCCTGCGCCAAATCCTTGAGAGCGTCCCCGGGCAGCGCGTTATTATCGCCAGCGGTTTCTCTGAAAGCCACCGTATCCAGGAAGCCCTGCGCATGGGGTCCGGATCCTACCTGAACAAACCCTATCTCATTGACAAACTGGGCCGCGCCGTCCGCACCGAACTCGACCGGCAATAGCGGTTGACGGAGCGGCCCCAATACGTCATAAAAGTCGGTCGATCACACTGACCCTTATAACGACAAGAGGCTCATGCACTACGAAGGCAACATCATCCGCCCCCCCAGCGAAGCCGGCAGCATTCTGCTCCAGGCCACCGTGGGCTGCTCCCACAACAAGTGCACTTTCTGCGGCGCATACAAGGGGGAGCGGTTCAAAATCAAGCCCGATGAGGTCATTTTCTCGGACATCGATTACGCCGCAACGCATTTCCGCCGCCAGCGCCGGGTATTCATCTGCGACGGCGACGCGCTGATCATCCCCTTCCCGCGGCTTTCCGCCATCCTCACGGCCATCCGGCAGCGCCTGCCGTGGGTGACCCGGGTGGGCGCCTACGGCAATACCAAGGGTCTTTCCATGAAGAGCGCCGAGGAATTGGCCGCCCTGCGGGAGCTGGGATTGGGCATTATCTACTTGGGACTCGAAAGCGGCGACGATGAGACCTTAAAACGAATTCGCAAAGGCGCCGACGCCGAAAAGATGATCGCCATGGGGAAAAAGGCGATCGCCGCCGGGATGAAACTATCCATCACCATCCTGCTGGGCATTGCCGGCCCCCAGCGATCGGAGATTCACGCCAAAGAGACCGGACGGGTGCTCACGGCCATCGACCCCAATTACGTGGGCGCCCTGAGCCTCATGCTCATCCCCGGCACCGCGCTCTACGACGAGGCCCTGGCCGGCCGGTTCGAAATGATCCCCCCCGAAACCATGCTCAGGGAGCTGCGCACCATCATCGCCCACACCGATCTCAGCGGGGGACTCTTTCACGCCAATCACGCGTCCAATTACCTGCCCATCCGTGCCGCACTACCCCGAGACAAAGCGCGCACCCTGGCCACCATCGACCAGGCCCTCGATGGACGCATTCAACTGAAACCGGAATATTTGAGAGCCCTTTGACCGCTATCAATCCACCCCGATACGGAGACACCATCATGACAGCCACGGCGACCGATCGCGACACCCTGTGCATCAACACCATCCGCGCACTTTCCATGGATGCCATCCAGAAAGCCAATTCAGGGCATCCCGGCGCCCCCATGGGACTGGCGCCGGCAGCATTTGTCCTGTTCACCCGCTTTCTCAAGCACAACCCGGCTAACCCGGACTGGCTGGACCGGGATCGGTTCGTGCTGAGCGGCGGGCACGCGTCCATGCTGCTTTACAGCATGCTCTATCTCACCGGCTACGGACTCACCCTGGAGGATCTTCAGAATTTCCGCCAGTGGGGCAGCCGTACCCCCGGGCACCCCGAGTTCGGGCACACCCCCGGTGTGGAGACCACCACCGGCCCGCTCGGTCAGGGCTTTGCCAACGCGGTGGGCATGGCCATGGCCGAACGCCACCTGGCTGCCCGGTTCAATCGCCCCGCGCAGGACATCGTCGATCACCATACCTACGTCATGTGCGGCGACGGCGATCTCATGGAAGGGATCTCCTCGGAAGCCGCCTCCCTGGCCGGCCACCTGGGACTGGGGCGGCTCATCTGCATCTACGACGACAACGGTATTTCCATTGAAGGGCCCACCAGCATCGCCTTCACCGAAGACGTGGCGGCGCGGTTCGATGCGTATGGCTGGCACACCCTGCGCGTGGCGGACGGCAACGACACCGCGGCGATCGCCGCCGCAATCGACGCCGCCAAGGCCGAAACGGACAGGCCCTCGCTCATATTGCTCAAGACCCAGATTGCCTACGGCAGCCCCAACAAACAGGGCACCGCCGATGCCCACGGCGCCCCCCTGGGAGAGGCGGAAGTGGCGCTGACCAAGGAATGCCTGCGGTTTCCGGGCAATGTCACCTTCTGCGTTCCCGAGGGCGTCATGGAGACTTTCGCGGCCTGCAAGGCGAGCGGGCAGGCCGCCGAGCAGGCCTGGATGGAGCGGTTCAAGGCTTACTGCACGGCGCACCCGGATCTGGCCGGCGCATGGGCAGATGCCACCAGTGGCTTTCTCTCCAAGGGGTGGGCGGACGACATCCCGGTATTCACCCCGGCCGACGGGCCCATGGCCACTCGCGCCGCCTCGGGCAAGGTCCTCAACGCCATCGCCCAGCGGCTGCCCACGCTGATGGGCGGATCCGCCGACCTGGCGCCGTCCAACAAGACGTATCTCTCATGCTCGCATGAATTTCAAAAAGGCGCCTATGATGGGCGCAACATCCGGTTCGGCGTCAGGGAGCACGCCATGGCCGCAATCATGAGCGGCCTGTTTCTGCACAACGGCGTGCGCCCCTTCGGGGGCACGTTTCTCGTATTCGCCGACTATATGCGCCCGGCCATCCGCGTGGCCAGCCTCATGAAACTGCCGGTCATCTATGTCTTCACCCACGACAGCGTGGCCGTCGGCGAAGATGGCCCTACCCACCAGCCGGTGGAGCATCTGGCTTCGCTGAGAATCATCCCCGGTCTCACTGTTTTCCGGCCGGCAGACGCCACCGAAACCGCCGAGGCCTGGAAGGCGGCGATCAAGACCTTTGACGGTCCGGTGGCCCTGGTGATGAGCCGGCAGAAACTCCCGGTGCTGGAACGGCAGGGTGGAAAAGGCGACGTGGCCATGGGGGCCTATGTCCTCAGAGACGGCGGCGGGGCCCCCGATCTCATCCTTATCGCCACGGGATCGGAAGTGCACCTGGCCACGGCGGCGGCCGAAAAGCTGTCCGGTGAAGGGGTGTCGGTACGGGTCGTGAGCATGCCGAGCCGGGAACGTTTCGAAAAAACGTCGGAATCCTACCGTGACAGCGTCTTGCCGCCGGCTGTGGATACCCGGCTGGTGATCGAGGCAGGCCAGACCATGGGATGGGAAAAATACGCCGGATGCCGCGGCGACATCATGGGTATCACAACGTTCGGCGCCTCAGCGCCCGGGCCCGTCGTCATGGAGAAGTACGGTTTCACAGTGGACAACGTCGTGGCGCGGGCGAAAAAACTGCTCGAAAAATAGTTTTACGCTGATGCAGAAAGCGCCAGTTGGTCTTTTCCCAAAGGGATGTTGAACCAGTCACGGAGGACACGGAAATTTTATAAATCATATCTCGCGCAGAGTCGCAGAGGCGCAGGGAAAATCACTCGCGCAATTCAATTGCCCGCAGTTCTCTGCGTCTCCGCGCCTCTGCGCGAGATATATTCTTTTTGGGACTTCAAAACATCGAATGCCCGAAACGGCCGCTCGCGTGAGCGTTGTCGTTTCAGGCATTATTTGGTTTTGCCGTTTAGGTTTTTGGTTTTCACCCCATCGCAGCGTAGCCGAGGGGGGCGTGGGATCGCGGGAATGAGGGGGTTGCCTGTTTGAGTCCGCGCAGCGGGCGAGTTCGCAATCCCCGCCGCGATCGCACGCACGCCGAGGGCATTCGCCGCAGGCGGACAAGGTGCCGGGCGCCCTTTCTTTTGGTTCTTTTCTTTAGGCGAGTAAAGAAAAGAACGGTTTTTTCTCTCGCAGAGGCGCTAAGGACGCAAAGGGCATCAAATGTTGCATAAAAGCGGAACTGAGAATTGTGGTGTTGCCGTTTTTGGTGTTTGGGGTCTCTCCCATCGTAGCGCACCGTAGGGGGGAGAATCGCGGCTCAGTCCCCCAAAAGCCGCCCCACATCCCCGGCGACGTCCTTGTGGCCGGCCGAATCGAGCAGCCCCTGAACCGAGCGCAGGCACTCCCTGATGATGGCGGTCTTGGGCCGCGAGGACATCAGCTGTGCATCAATGGTTTTGAGATCCGCCATAAGATCGGTGAGGGCGTCGAAGACCCAGCTTTTATCGCCGGCCAGGTATTTGAGCTGGCCCAGTATTCTTTCGATGGCGGTGCGATCGGTGTCACTCACGATGGGGCCGCTGCCGAGCCCCGCCCCGGCATGCGCCGCGCCGGTGCCTGGGCCGGCCATCTGAAGGCAGGCCGCCAGCCCTTCGCCGCTCAGTCCGATCCCCCCTGACAGGGTACGAACTTCCACAAGCCCCATCCCGATGAGGTCCTCGGCTGCACGCTGTGCATCGGGGCGTGCCATGCCCAGGGATTCACCCACCGCGTACATGGAAGCCTGGGCGGCGCCCACTGCGTCGGTTTGAGCGTAAACGGCGGCCAGAAACGATTTGAGGGGTTCATCGGCTGCCAGGATGTCTTCGACCATAGGACCTCCTTTTGATTTTCTCCGTGCCCTCCGTGACTCCGTGGTGATCACAATGTCATCGGGGACACCGGTCTTTGACGCTAAACTGGCGCTTCATAGAGAATCTTATTCCGTTTTCCCGGAAAACGCGGCCGGCGAGAGCCTCTAACAAGAACACCCGGCCGAAGTGGGCCGGGTGCGGGAGTGTCGCATGGGGCATTACAGGCAGCGGGGCGATCACTCGCCGCTGTCGTCTCCGTTGATGCGATCTCTGAGCAGCTTGGAGCACCGAAACACGACGACCCGCCGGCCGCCCAGCAGCATGTCGTCTCCGGTGGCCGGATTCCGGCCGCGGCGCGATTGTTTCTGCTTGACACAGAATTTCCCGAAACCGCTGATGAGAACATCCTCACCGGTTTCCATGGTCCGCTTGAGAATCTCAAGCAAGGTCTCCACCACATCGATGCTCTTTTTCCGGGAAAACCCAAGCCGTTCAGGTATTTCATCCACAATCTGTGCTTTGGTCAGGGTCATGCAGATCCACTCCTTTGCCGGATGATCATGTCTTGAAGCACTCGGCCGACAGCCTGTGCGACATCGGGCATACTTACGTTTGCGGTTTGCCTTTGTCAAGATATACACAGCAAATTCCGATTTTTACGTTATTTTTCCATAGATGCGGCTTGCGTCGGGTCCGCGGAAAAATTGGGTTTTGACATCGGGGGGTAAAAAGTGTTTTGTTGGCTCCCTCGCAAATTGAGCAAACGATCACAGGAGTGCTGATGCCTACCCCTTCGAATTCCGAGCGCCATGTGGGCCTGGCCGCTGCACTCTCAGCCTATCTCATCTGGGGGTTCAGTCCCATTTACTGGAAAAGCCTCCAGGCGGTGCCGGCCTTTGAAATTCTCATGCACCGCGTTGTCTGGTCGTTCGTATTTCTGGCGCCCCTGGTTTTGCTCCAGCACCGGGGGCCGGAGTTCATGTCGGCCCTGCGCTCCCGCAAAACCCTCATGGCGCTGGGGGCCTCCACGCTGCTGGTGAGCGTGAACTGGTTTTTGTTCATCTGGGCCATCAACAGCGGCCACATCCTCCAGACGAGCCTCGGCTACTACATCGCCCCGCTGGTCAATGTGCTCCTGGGGATGGTGATTCTCAAAGAACGGCTGCGGCGGCTTCAGATCATCGCTCTGGTTCTGGCGACCGCCGGCGTTTTGTTTCTCACCCTCCGCTTCGGCAAGTTTCCCTGGGTATCACTGTCGCTGGCGTTCAGCTTCGGGTTTTACGGTCTCATCCGGAAAGTCGCACCGGTCGGAGCCCTGGTGGGCCTCACCGTCGAAACCCTGGTATTGTCCCTGCCGGCAGCGGTCTATCTGGGGATTCTGGATGCGACCGGCAGCGGCTGCTTTCTTCGAGCGGGCGGGTCGGTCAGCCTCCTGCTCATGGGCGCCGCCCTGGTGACCGCCCTGCCCCTGTTGCTGTTCACCGTCGGGGCCCGTCGCCTGCACTACACCACCATCGGGTTTCTCCAATACACCGCCCCAAGCTGCACATTCCTGCTGGCAACGCGCGTTTACAGAGAACCGCTGCAAGCCGGGCAACTGGCCGCCTTCGGCCTCATATGGGTCGCCCTGGTCTTTTACTCGGTGGATGCCGCAAGGGCCTACCGAAATAACGGCAAAGCGCGTCGTCAGGCCGCACAACGTCACAGTGACACCTGATTGACCGCAGGGTGAAAAGTGAAGGCTGAACGGGCGGCGTGAATGTCGGGCGGATTATCCCTGGTGCAGAAGCAAAAATCGATGTTGAACGACCAATTTTGATAAAGCCGTAAAAAGTCTGAAATCACCACAGAGGACGCAGAGAGCACAGAGATAAATCATTAATAATTCATGGTATTCTCTGTGGCCCTCTGCGATCTCTGCGGTTTAAAAACACTTTTTACGGGAGCATCATTCTTAACCGGGCAGCTGAATGGCGCGCTTTTCAGGATCGGGCTGGTAGCGGAAAAAAATGGCGGTGTGCCCCACCATTCCCACCATCTCACTGGCACTGCCTTCGGCAATCCGGGCGGTGATCGCTTTTTTTTGATCCTTTTCCTTATGCTCGTTGAACTTGATCTTGATCAGTTCGTGGCGTTCCAGCGCATCGTTGATGAACCGCAGGACCGTATCGGTGAGACCGTGCTGACCGATCAATACGAGGGGTTTAAGACTGTGGGCGAGGCCCCGAAGGTATTTGCGCTGTGTTCCGGTGAGTGGTGTCATGATGGTTGGGCTTTCTCGGCTTAAAAATCCGGGTATTTTGCCATTTAGTTGAAGAAAAGGGTTCAAGGGGCCAAGGGGCCAAGGGTTCAAGTGAAGACACTGGGCGTTATTCATTGCTCTTGCGGCCGGTCGCCGATCCCATCAGCATGTTATCGGAGACACTGGCCTGTTGCAGCAATCGCGTATTACTGGGGATCACACCGACTGTCCAGAAAAAACGATGCGATCAGCGCCACGGCAGCCAGCGCCTTAGGGCAGACACCAGTGATGGACGCGAAACGTCGGCGACCATCGCTGCGCTCGCAGCGGCCAGATCCGGTCGCTGCTCCAGTATGAGCCGGGCGGCCAGACGGGCCGCTTCGCCCGTAATTCCGGCGCAGTGCTCAAAGTGAAGCTGCGTGTCATGGCGCACCTTGCGACACAGGACACGGCAACAGGCGCTGCCGAAGCGTTCGGCGAATTTTCCGTGGAACTGGTTGGCGAACTTTCGAGACCGGCGCCGGTGCCGGTAGGCCTCACCGTTTCCGGTAAACAGTCCTATCGCCAGTACCGCACCACTGAGGGCGCCGCAGGTACATCCGCTGCCGCCCATGCCTTCGGAAAACGGCGCCGAGAGCGCCACCGCATGAGCATCCGTTAACCCGCCGCCCAACGCGCTGTTGAGCGCCAGCAGCACAGACTCGGCGCACATATAGGACCGGGATTCGAAATGAATCCGGGCCAGCTCACCGATGGCCGCCACCTTTTTTTCCGCATCCGCCGTCATGATATCCCCAAACAATCACCAATTGATGAATCCGCAAAAAAGCAATTTTCTCGCAAAGACGCCAAGTGCGCAAAGAAAAACATTTTTAATATCAATCCTTTAGATTTGCGATCTCTGTGGCTTCGCGAGAGATGCGGATTTTTTACGGCATCATCAAAAATTTGGCCGCAACGACATGTCGCAGTCGCGGACCACCGAAAACAATCACCCCGCCATGATAATCATGGCAGGGTGATGTGCAAACACCTTCGTACACCGCCGACTTAGTGCCCAGCCATGGGAAGCCTCTTGCTCCCGCTCCCTTGATGGGAGAGGGCCGGGGTGAGGGTGACACCCCACCGATAACAAGTGATCATCTTAGCGACCCGTCCCCTCCCCTGGCCCCTCCCGCAAGGGGAGGGGTATCTACGGATGGACACTACTTAACCTCCGCGACCGGAAAGTCAGCGCCTTTCCAGGCGAAGATGCCGCCGGGGAACCGGACCACGTTTTTATAGCCAAGTTTTTTGGCCCATACGGCACCGTTGTGACTGCGTGTGCATTTGACGAATCCGCAATAGACCACAATGGTCTTGTCTTTGTCAGTCCCCAGCAGGGTTTCGTAGTCGGCCTCGCTCTTGCCATCGGTTTCCTTGGTGTCCCAGAGCGTCATATCCGGGATGGGAAACAGGAACTGAACGGCCCCGGGGACATGGGCCTTCTTGTAACTGTCCGCGTAGGGCATGGTGTCGACGATGACCATGTCTTTTCCCTGGTCCATCCAAGCCTTGAGCTCGGCGGTGGTCACCACGTCGTAGCCGCCCTTCTGGACTTCGCGGACCAGCTTGACGGCCCCTTGCTCTTTTTCCACTTCGGCCTCGAACTTGTTCATGAATGCCGCTGCCGGCGCTGCGACGATCAGCAGGCATAATAGCGCTGATGCCAGAGCCAGCCAGTTACAAAATCTTGCCATGGGTCACACTCCTATAAATGGATTCCGAAAAATATTTAAAAGACACCGGCCTTAACTGCCGATGTCGACGCCACCAGTACAGGGCGACAACGGCCGCCATCATCATCGCGTCACGGAAAAGTGCCCCGCGCAGTCCGTGGAAGGCCTCCGCCTCAGGATCATCCGGCCCGAAACACCCGCAGTCCACATCCAGCCCCATCCACAGGCCATAGGCTAAAATCGCCATAAACAGCAGCAGCAGCAGCGCAATGGCGCTCAGGCTGCCCCGTAGGTCGCCCAACAGGGCGGCGCCGGCAAGCACCTCCGCTGCCGGAAGCACAATGGCCGCCGGCATCACCAGGATATCGGGAAGGATCCCGTAAGCTCCAATGAGCGCGGCAAACGTCTGCGGTGCCACCAGTTTGGTGCCGCCGGCAAAAATGAACACCCCGCCAAGCAGCCACCGCACGACAATGTAGATTCGATGCATTTCCAGAGTTCCCCCGGGACCACCGGCGGCCTTGCCGCCACCGGCCTGTTCGCTCACAGCGGAAAACTTACCGCCGGAGCCCAGGGAAAATCCAATTTTTTGATTCGATGACATCCGGCAAACGGATAGAGCGTTTCTATCACGCACCGAAAGCGCTGCTTTTAATAGTATTGTAGGATAGTTGCCTCCATATTCGGCCTTGACAGGCAGGCATCGATGATTACCATAGCGGCCGACACAGAATTTGCAGGATATCTATATTTTTTTGTATTTTTCCAGCAGGTTATCCAGATGCGTCGAGGTAGAAAGGGATTGCACAAACCGCCCATGTGCGCTAAGGGACGGCGGGCGATCGAATAACCCCCTGCACGTTGGAGGATGACATGTCCAAGCAGATTTGTCCGGTATGCGCTCACATCATTTTGCCCTATGAACTGTGCTGCCCGGTTTGCAACGGCGAAGACCTTTGCCGCGATGCGGGCTATGACGCCGGATCCGGTGATGATGATTTTGGCGACATGATGGCCGATGCCCCGGATCAGTTGACGACGTACTGAGGCCGATCACCGGCGCCGACCTCGGGTCGGCGCGCCGGATCAGCGCAAAGGAGGCGTGTCGATGCCGGTTTATGAATACGAACACAAAGAGGGCGCCTGCAAACTGGGAAAAACCTTCGACGCTGTTCAGTCCATCAAGGATGAGACCCTGACCGTCTGCCCCAACTGCGGGCAGCCCGTGACAAAGCTCATCTCCCTGGCCAGCGTCAGCGTCCAGCGATCCAACGCCGAGCTGAGGGATCTTGGGTTCACCAAACTCGTAAAAAGAGATAACGGCGTCTACGAAAACGTGACGCGCCGAGACGGGGAAGCCCGATATATGGAGCAGGGTAAACCCGAAACCATGCCCAATTTGAAAAAGACCATAAAAGACTAAGGGGCCGAGGGTTCAAGGGTTCAAGGGTCCGAGTGAAAAGGTTCTAATGAAACGGAAAAATATGTCGGCGGACCGCACGTTTTTAGGCCGCCTGAAGCAGGTTTGCGTTTTGAAGACAACGGGGAGGTCATCAATTTGATCCACATCGATCAACTGACAAAGTACTACGACGGCTTCTGTGCGGTTGACGGCATCAGCCTGAATATCCCCAAGGGGGAAATCCTCGGCCTGCTGGGCCCCAACGGCGCCGGAAAGACGACCACTTTGCGCATGCTTACCGGCTATCTCAAAGCCAGTGCCGGCGCCATCCAGGTCAAGGATTTCAACATGACCGAGCATCCGCTTGAAATCAAACAACTCATGGGCTACCTGCCGGAATCCGCCCCATTGTACCACGGCATGCTGGTCTACGATTACCTGCGCTACGTGGCCCGCATCAGAGGGCTCGAAGGCGACCGGCTCGAAAATCGCATCCGTGAGTTGGCCGACATCTGTGCGATCGGCGACATCATGCACCGGACCATCGGTGAACTCTCCAAGGGTCTCAAACAGCGGGTGGGACTTGCCCACGCGATGATGAGCGACCCGGAGATTCTCGTCCTCGACGAGCCCACATCCGGCCTGGACCCCAACCAGATTGTGGAAATCCGCGAAATCATCCGCCACGTGGGAAAAGAAAAGACCGTCATTTTATCCACCCACATCCTCAGCGAAGCTGAGGCCACCTGCGACCGTATCGTCATCATCAACAAGGGGCGGATCATTGCCGACGGCACCGCTGACGAATTGAAGCATTCGGCGGGCCGTAAAAGTCAGATCACCGTCACCCTCGCCGATGCCCCGGAAAGCGCGGCACAAACGCTGGGGGCGCTCGACGGCGTGACCGCCGTAACACCCGTCGATACCGAAGACGCGGATACCCGCCGTTTCAAACTTGACGCCGAGAGCGGATCGACGGTGCCGGCAGCCATCTATCGCCGCATCAAGGAAACAGACTGGACACTGCTCGAACTCCACCGGGAAACCCATGATCTGGAAACCATATTCCGCGAACTGACGAGGGAGAACTGATATGCAGCAGGCCGTGCAGATCTTTGCCAAAGAATTCCGGGACTATTTCGTGTCCCCCATCGCCTATATCGTCATCGCCATCTTCCTGCTGGTGGTCGGATGGTTTTTCTTCACACCGTTTTTTCTTTTCAACCAGGCCAGCCTTCGCAGCTTTTTCAGCCTCCTGCCACCGGTCTTCGCCTTTGTGATCCCTGCGGTCACCATGCGCCTGATCAGCGAGGAGCTCAACATCGGCTCCTACGAGACCCTCATGACCCTGCCGTTGAAAGGCCGCGACATCATCCTGGGCAAATACGCCGCCGCCGTTGCCTTTGTGGCCTGCATGCTGCTGCCCACGGTCTTTTATGCGGTGAGCGTCAGCCTTCTGGGCAATCTGGACTGGGGACCTGTGGTGGGCGGACTTCTGGGAGCCCTGCTGCTGGGCAGCGCCTTTTCGGCAATCGGGCTCTTCGCCTCGGCCCTGACGCGCAATCAGATCATTTCCTTCATCGTGGCCGTGGCCATCTGCTTTACGTTGACCACCATCGATCGGATGCTGTTTTTCTTTCCCCAACGGGCGCTCGAGATCATCGCCTACCTGGGCGCCGGCGCCCACTTTGCGAACATCGCCAAGGGGATTGTCGACTCGCGCGATATCCTCTACTTTCTCAGCATCAGTTTCATCGGCCTTTCAGCTACGGCAATGGTCATGGATGAAAAGAAATAAGGAGACCGCATGAACGTGAAGGCTTCGATCCGTCCATACTTTCGCCTGCTGCTCTATGTCGCGGCGGTTGTCCTGATCAATGTGGTCGGCATAACGCTGTTTTTCCGCCTGGACTTGACTAAAAACGGGGTTTATTCGCTTTCCAAGGTGAGCAAATCGGTGGTGGCCACGCTCAGCGAACCACTCACCATCAACGTCTTTTTCACAAAGAACCTACCCGCCCCCCACAACGGCACCGAGCGCTACCTGCGAGACCTCCTTGAAGAATACGCCCTTAACGGGAACCGTTTTTTCAACTACAAGTTCTACGACGTGAGCCCGGAGAGCGAAAGCCTCGATGCGTCGGCCGCGGGCAACCGCAAACTGGCCGCCGACTACGGCGTGCATCCCGTGCAGATCCAGATCGTCGAAAACGACGAGGTCAAGTTCAAAAACGCCTACATGGGACTGGTCATCATCCATGGCGACGTGGTCGAGCGGATACCGGCGATCACTTCCACCGCCGGGCTTGAATACAAGCTCACCACGGCGATCCAGAAGCTCAATAACAAGATCAGCGCACTGCTGGCGCTCAAGGACAAGATTCACATCAAGCTGATCCTGTCCAGATCGATGTCGGTCATTGCCCCGTATATGGGGCTCAACCAGCTCCCGCAACTGCCCGACGAGATCAAAGCCGTCGTGGACCGTCTGAACACCGCCAACTACGGCGCCCTGGCCTATGAAACCATTGATCCGGCCACTCCTGCGGATCAGGATGCTGCTGTCAAGGCCTATCACATCCGCGCCCTGGAATGGCCCGCCATCGCCGAAGCAAACATCGCCCCGGGCCGCGGCGTGATCGGCCTGATCATGGAGCACGACGGCAAATCCATTCAGCTGCCGCTGCTTTCCGCCATCCAGATCCCTATTCTCGGCACCCGCTACCAGCTTGCGGAAGCCGGGCAGTTGGAAGAAATCATCACCGCCGCCCTGGAGTCCATCGTCAACATCAACGAGGATCTTGGACTTATTACCAGCCACGGCAGCTTGAGCGCGGCTGCCGGCCCCCAGGCTCAGCAAGGCGGCGGATTGGGCAATTTCTCCCGCCTGGTGTCCGGCACGTACAGCCTCAAACGCATCGATCTGGGCAAGGAAGACATTCCCGCTGGCCTAAAAAGCGTTGTCATCGCCCGGCCCACCCAGCCCTTCAGCGATGCCGAACTCTATCAGATCGACCAGGCGCTCATGCGCGGCACCAACCTGTTGGTGTTCGTGGACGCCTTTGAGGAAGTCATGCCTCAGCAAAACTTCGGCATGCGCCAGGGACCCGAGTACCGACCGCTGAACACCGGCCTCGACAAGCTGCTCAACCACTATGGGGTGCGGGTCGAAAAGGCCTATGTCCTGGATGAAAACTGCTACTCGCAGCAGGTGCCACAGTCGATGGGCGGGGGCGAGCGCAAGATCTACTTCGCCCCGATGATTCAGAACAAACACATCAACAACCGTCTCGAATTCATGAAAAATATCCGGGGCCTCATCGCCGTCAAGATCTCCCCGCTGAGCGCCGATCCGGACGCGTTGAAGCGGCAGGGGGCCACCGCTGACATCGTCTTCAGCTCATCGGACCGATCCTGGGAAATGAAAGACAACATCAATCTGAACCCCATGTTCATGGCACCGCCCCAGGCCGCCGCCGAGCTGCGCTCTTACCCCTTGGGCTACCTCCTGGGGGGCCGTTTCACGAGCTACTTCTCCGGCAAGCCGGTACCCGCCCGCACCCAGGAGAAACCGGCCGGGGAAACCCCGGAAGCGGACGGCAAACAGGCTGAAGACACCCGGGATATGTCCATGATCCAGGGCAGCGGCGGTTTCATCGAAAAAGGACAGCCCGCCCAGATCTTCCTCCTGGCAGCGTCGGAGATGATTCGCGACAACGTCCTGGATGCCGATGACAACACACCCAACGGCACCTTCATCATGAATGCCATCGATGCCCTCAACGGTCGATCGGACGTCGCCGCCATGCGGGGCAAGCAGCAGCAGTTCAACCCCCTCGACGAAACCACGGCAGCCACCAAAGCGCTCATCAAATGGGCGAATATCGCGGGGCTACCGGTGATGGTGGTTCTTTTCGGAATCGCCGTCTGGATCCGGCGCAGCGCCCGGCGAAAGCACATCCAGGCGGATTTCGCCGGAAAAACGGCGCTCTGAGTAGTTGCGTCGCCGCCGACAAAGTCGATGACCCCTGAAGGGGATTGAAGATTCAAGCGGGATACACGCTGTTGGATGGGCACGGATAAGGCATTTTGAGCCACAGAGATCGCAGAGGCTCGCAGAGAATTCTATGAATTATTAATAACGTATCTCTGCGTTCTCTGCGCCCTCTGTGGTGAAATAGGTTTTTCTACGAAGCAGATGAAGAAGCACAAAAGGAACTTGCCATGCGCGTGAAGACCGAATACCTGGTGTTGACCGCCATCATCATCGCCGCTGCCGCCTATCTGGTGCTGCACAAGCAAAACCGGGAGCACTATACACTCCCGAAACTGCCGTCGGTCGCCGTTGACAAGATCACCCGGGTCGAGATCGCCCGGAGCGCCCAGACCATCACGTTGACCAAAGACGGTGATATCTGGAAAATCACTCCGGGCGGCTATACGGCGGACGGCGCCAAAGTAAAAGGGATGCTCTCCGCCATCGCCGACCTGTCACTGACGGCCCTGGTGTCCGAATCAAAAGCCTACGCCCGCTACGACCTCTCGGAAGACAAACGCATCCGTGTCACGGCTTATGGTGGTGACCGCCAGCTCGACAGTGTGGACATCGGAAAGGCTGCCGCCACATTCCAGCACACTTTCGTTAAACTTTCCGGTGACGACCGCGTGTATCACGGCGCCGGCGATTTCAGGCGGCAGTTCGACCGCTCGGTGGAAGATCTGCGAGACAAGGTGATCATGACTTTTAAACCGGAAAAAGTAGAAGCCATCACCGCCGAGACCCTCACCGAGGCATTCGGTCTGGAACGAAAAACCGATCCGGCGGAAACAGCGGCAGCGCCGGCTGCCGCCGGCAGTGCGCCGGTTGCCGCCTGGGTGACTGCCGATGGCAGGGCGATCGCCGGCAGCGTTATCGATCCCTTCTTGAACCGGCTCAATCGGATGGAATGCAGCCGCTATCTTGACAACACGACACCGGAGGCGCTCGGAACACCCACTCTGACGGTGACCCTCGGTGGCGAAAAGGCCCTCAGTCTTCAGATATACCCTGAGATCTCCGGCATCACCGATGGCAAGCCCGCGGTTTCCTCCGAAAATCCTCAACCCTTTATTCTGTCATCGTGGCAGGTGGAAAGCCTTGAAGAAATGATCGGCGCCTGGAAGGCCGGCGAGAAAGCCGCTGCAGCGCCGATGCCGGGGAATAACCCGCCAAAGGCCCAATAAAAAAAGCCCGCGGAACAACGCCGCGGGCTTTATTTTTTTTCTCTCGCAAAGCCGCAAAGGGCGCAGGGAACTATAAAAGTCGAACAAAACCGAAATTAACCATTTTGGTGTTTGCGGTTTCTCCCGTCACAACGCAGCCGAGGGGGGCGGGGGATCGCTGGAAGCACCAAGTCCACCATCCGGCCTACCGCCCGATCCCGCTGAACTGGCCCATGATCTCGGCCGCGATGCCGCTCCGCCAGATATAAAGCCCTGCCCCCAGAACAATGGCCAGGACAACGGCGCCCACCCGGTTGGCGCCGATATCCCCGAAAAACACTTTCCTCAATTGCAGCAGGATAACCAGAACCAATCCGGCAGTGATAATATTTTCGGCAGTCAGGTATTCCATGGCATTATTTTGTCGACAGCATTTTGTCTCGTTTAAGGTTGTCGGCAAGCACCGCCGTGATGTCCTCGATGGCGCCGCCCACGGATTTGGGATCTACGGTCTTGGACGACGCCCGCCACAACAGCGTCTCGCTGGCGGCGTCGTACAGGTTGGTTTCCAGACGAACAGAGGTTTGGTCGTAAACGGCGCCCGGAAACATCACATACTCATAGGCATAGGAGTAATAATATCCATAACCGTAACCGGTATTGTACATGCTCCGTCCGTAAACAGGCGTCTCGTGTATTTCCTCGTTTTCGATGCCCACCAGGTGGGTGATGATGACGCTGTCGCAACGGGCGTCCATCGCCGCCTGTTGAATATCCTGTTTGTCGAGTTTGCTCATCTGCGGCAACGGGTCGCTGCTGACCACCGCGGTGACGCCGGCCCGCGTCAGGGCGCCGGCCAGGCTCTTTTCAAACAGCAGACGGGTCTCCTGCTTTTGAGCCACGGCGATCACCAGCACCGATGTGACGCCGCTGCCCTTATAGGCCGGATCCTTCCACACATTAGTCAGACGGGTGCCGGCGCATCCGGCGGCGATGATCATTGTTAGACAACAGGCGACAAGAAATGAGCGTGCGGCAGTCATGGATATCCTTTTAGGTCGCTGGACCGGCGGGCGCTTTAGCAGGAAATGCAACCGCGGCTCCGGCCGTTAACGGTTCATGTCGGTCGAATATAGTTGAACCTGCCGGTGATGTCAAAAGGCGGGCCCCATCGGCTGACACCCCGCCCTCTGGTGCCCCCCTTTTTTCTTCCCGAAACCGGCACAATCACTCCCTCTCCGAAATGCTGGCCTGATTTTTTATCTGACTTAAATTGTTCGTTATTTTTCATTTTCCCCCCTCAAGGAGACGATCGGTGATGGGGAATTTTTTTAAGAATCAGCCAGAGAAGTTCATAACACATTGAAATATTTATATAAAAAAATTATTCGCCGCGTGTGTTTTTTTCTTGCATTCCGCTACCAAATCCGTATATTCGCCCGCTTATGAGACCCTGTAATTTTTTACGGGCATCCTCGCGCGCCGGCCTTTCTTCGGGACCGGCGCCACTGACACCTCAAATAAAAAAGGAAAATGCTCTCATGCAAGCACCGACGGCGACTTCAGGTCAATTTGTAGCCGTGCCCTCCTCTATGATCACCGAGGAGACAGAAGACGAACCTCCCGACCCTAACCCATGCATGACCGCACTTCCTGCGGTTCAGCGCAGGAAACCCGCCGGGCGTATCGTCCGGTTTCCCGTCCAACGAAACGGCATTTGCAGCCCGATCGTCCGATCCTTTAAAAAACGATTTTATTCCAACATTCCGACAAAGTTGTGGAACGACTGGCAGTGGCAGGCAAGCAACCGTATCCGCAGCCTGTCCCAATTGGAAAAACTGGTGACGTTGTCCGCAGACGAACGGCTCGCCCTGACCGACACCGGCACCAAGCTGCCGCTCGGCATCACCCCGTACTATATGAGCCTTGTCTCTGCCGACGATCCAAACCAGCCGCTGCGCCGCACCGTGGTGCCCAGCTGGCAGGAACTGGTGCGGATGCCCGGTGAGGCCGACGACCCCCTGGGCGAAGAAGCCCAGAGCCCGGTGCACGGCATGGTGCATCGGTATCCTGACCGGGTGCTGCTGCTGCTCTCGGATTTTTGCTCGACCTATTGCCGATACTGCACCCGCTCCCGGGTCGTGGGCCACGGCGGCATCCTTCCCAGCCGTTCACGGCTTGAAAAGGCGCTCGAGTACATCGCCGCCCACACGGAAGTCCGGGACGTGATTCTCTCCGGTGGCGACCCCTTGCTACTGGGGGAAGAAAAACTCTCATGGGTGCTCTCCCGGCTGCGGCAGATCCCCCACGTGGAGATCATTCGCATCGGTACGAAGGTTCCGGCCGTGCTGCCCCAGCGGATCACGCCGCAACTGGTAAAAATGCTCAAACGCTTTCACCCCCTGTTCATGAGCCTGCACTTCACGCACCCGGATGAATGCACCCCCGAGGCGACCAGGGCCTGTGGCATGCTCGCCGACGCCGGTATCCCTCTGGGATCCCAGACAGTTCTGCTCAAGGGGGTCAACGACTCCGTGGACACCATGCGCTCCCTGATGCACCAGCTGCTGAAAATGCGCGTGCGCCCGTACTACCTCTACCAGTGCGACCCCATCACCGGTTCGGCGCATTTCCGCACGCCGGTGTCCAAGGGGCTGGAGATCATTCGCGGTCTGCGCGGTTTCACCACCGGCTACGGGGTCCCCACCTATGTGGTAGATGCCCCCGGCGGCGGCGGGAAGATTCCCCTGATGCCAAACTATGTGGCGGGTCGTGAAAACGATACGTTATTGCTCAGAAACTACGAAAATGGAGTGTACAGATACCCCGACTGCAGCCTGTAAACACATAACGGACTGTTGAAAAACGCGCGCCATGCCCTCCGGCGCCCGTGTGCGCTCGAGGTCCCGGCCAAGGCGCAGGAACTCGGCCGGGTGGACAACCGCATGCGGAGAGTGTTACATTGGGGCGCTGCCCTCGTCGCAAGAACGCCTGACGGGCATACGGCGCGGTTTCTCAACAACCTGCATAATCATCCGGCAATCGGATCACCGGGAAGCGCATGTTGCGCTTCCCGTTTCTGCTTAGGGCCTGTTTCAAAAAAGGATTCTTAGGTTGCTTTTAAAGGAGGCGTCAAATGGCGTCGCAAAATGAATTTCTGTGTGCCCGATGTGCCCGACAGGGGAAAACC
The DNA here is from genome assembly GCA_043825735.1 of Pseudomonadota bacterium. Taxonomy (GTDB): domain Bacteria; phylum Desulfobacterota; class Desulfobacteria; order Desulfobacterales; family JBDRRP01; genus JBDRRP01. Next base: position 35,034 of record JBDRRP010000073.1, read on the forward strand.
TGCTGCCAGGGCCGTGAAATCTATTTAAGCCCGGAAGACGTGGCGCGCATCGCGGCCATCACCGGGCATCGGCTTTTCTTCGATTGGGAACTGCCTCAGGACCCGTCCTACCTGGACCAGAACGACGACCCGGTCTGGCAGCGCCATGTGTTCCGTTCCGACGGCCGCCGGCGCACCCTCAGCCGCACGGCCACCGGCGACTGCTTCTTTCTGGGAGACACCGGCTGCCGCCTGCCGCTGGAAACACGGCCACTGGTCTGCCGGCTCCACCCATTTTCCTACACCGCCGCCGGGATCGCCGCCGATCTGGAACAGGGCTGCCCGGAAAACCTGCTGCCCCCGGGCGTCACCGTTCTGTCGGCGCTCCAGATGTCGACAGTTCAAGCCTGGGGATGGCACCACAGCCTTTATGAAGAGGTATCACGAGATGACCCTGACAGTGGGACTGACTTACGATCTGCGTTCTGAGTACCTGGCCATGGGATACTCGGAAACCGAGACGGCCGAATTTGACCGGGAAGAAACGGTGATCGCTATCGAAGCGGCGCTCCAGAGCCTGGGGCACCGCACCGAGCGCATCGGCCACTGCCGGCAACTTGCCGCCGCCTTGGTGGCCGGCCGGCGCTGGGATCTGGTGTTCAACATCGCCGAGGGGATGCACGGCATCGGACGGGAAGCCCAGGTGCCCGCGCTGCTGGACCTGTACCGAATTCCCTACACCTTTTCCGACCCGCTGGTCATGAGCCTGACCCTGCACAAGGGCATGACCAAACGGGTGATCCGCGACGCCGGGGTGCCCACCACGGACTTTTTGGTGGCCGATACGCCGGAAGCCGCCGAAACGGTATCTTTTCCCGGCCCCTGGTTCATCAAGCCGGTGGCCGAAGGTACGGGAAAAGGCGCCACACCGGCCTCCATCATTCGCGACCGTGAAGCACTCGGAACGGCCTGCCGCAAGATGATCGCCGAGTTCAAGCAGCCGGTGATCATCGAGACCTACCTGTCGGGAAGAGAATTTACCGTCGGCATCGTGGGCACGGGCACCGGCGCGCGCGTGCTCGGGACCATTGAAGTCATATTGAAGGATTCGGCCGAACCGGGAGTTTACTCCTATATCAACAAGGAAGAGTGCGAAGAACGGGTGATCTACCGACTGGCAGACCCATCGGCGGATCCGGTGGTGGCGGCCACCGAGGCCATCGCCCTCGATGCCTGGCGGGTTCTGGGTTGTCGGGACGCAGGCCGTCTGGACGTGCGCTGCGATGCCGGCGGCCGGCCTCAGTTCATGGAAGTCAATCCACTGGCCGGCATACACCCGGAGCACTCAGATCTGCCCATCATCTGTAACCATTTGGGCATCCCCTACCAGGATCTGATCAACTGGATCCTGTCTTCGGCCGCATCCCGCATGGAAAAGGTCACCTGATGCGCATCGCCATTGTCCACGACCGGGTATCGGCTGACGATGCGCCGGATGCCCGCGATGTCCTCGAGCAGGCCGCCGCTGTCGCCGGCGCCCTGACCGCGCTGGGCCACGATGTGGCGCGCTTTGCCTGCACGCTCGACCTTGAAGCGCTCCGCGGTGAGCTCCTGGATTGGCAGCCCCACACGGTATTCAACCTGGTGGAGTCCATCGGCGGGCAGGGACGGCTCATCCACCTGCCGCTCTTTATGCTGGACGCCGCAGGGCTGCCCTACACCGGCGCATCCGCGACCGCCATGCTCTTGACGTCTCACAAAATCATGGCCAAACGGACCATGGCGGCTGCCGGCATTGCGACGCCACAGTGGGTCGGGCCCTTTCCCCTGGACGTCTACGGCGGCGCGCTGTCGGGCACCCCCGGAGACTGGATCGTGAAAAGCCTCTGGGAGCACGCATCCATCGGGCTGGATGCCGGCAGTATCATTTACGACGCATCGCCGGAAAACGCCTTTGCAGCGCTCCCTGAGCGGGCACCTCGTTTGGGCGGGGCCTGCTTCGCCGAGCACTACATCGCCGGCAGGGAGTTCAATCTGGCCGTCCTTGCCGGGCCGGACGGCCCCCAAGTACTTCCACCGGCGGAGATTATCTTCGACGGGTACGGGTCGGAAATGCCGCGCATCGTCGACTACGCGGCCAAGTGGGAAGCAGACACCTTCGCCTACCATCACACACCGCGCCGTTTTGAGATCGATGAGACCGACCGCAGCCTCGTCGATGGCCTCAAGGCGTCGGCCATCTCCTGCTGGAACGCCTTCGGTCTCAACGGCTATGCCCGTGTTGATTTCCGCGTGGCTGAAAACGGGCAGCCGTGGGTGCTGGAAGTCAACGCCAACCCATGCCTGGCGCCGGACGCCGGCTACGCCGCCGCGTTGACCCAGGCCGGGATTACTTTCACGGAAGCCGTCAGACGTATCATCGATGATGTGCCGGACGCCTGAAGCGGTTAACACCCGGAGCTTTGTTCGATTTTATTGATCGACCGGCGGTTCTTTTTTGTTTAGAGTACCTGTCAGAATACTGTTCCGTTTGATCCCCAAGATCCTCTCGGCGTCGGGATCGAAATCGGGATCGAAATCGATGTTTTCTTCGCTCGATACCGATCCCGATAGCGATTTCGATTCCGATGTCCACACGGCGTTGCCGTGCAAACGGAACGTATTTATGACAATGGCTGTAAACCTGTATAGCGAGCTGCGCATGTTACGTATCCGACGCATCTATGACGACGTCCTGCCGCTCAACAAGGGCACTCTGGCGCAGGTTCAAGAGATCCTGCGGAGCCGGTTCACCGCCGTCTCCGAAAAGGAGATCGATCTGCTGCCCGACAAACTGCGAAACCCGTTCAAGCACCGGTTTCGTACCGTCCTGTTCGTGGCCGAAAGCATGAAGGGAAAAGTGCAGGGATTCGCCACCCTGCTCAACGAACCGGAAATCCGCTTCGCCTATCTCGACTGGATCGCCACGGCATTTACCCGGGGCGGCGCCGGCATCGGCGGTGCCCTCTACGACCGGGTCCGGCGGGAGGCCGCGGCGCTGAAGGTCGACGGCCTGTTTTATGAGTGCCTTCCCGACGATGAGGCCCTGTGCCCCCACCCCGATGAGCTCAAGCAAAACCGGGCCCGCCTGCGCTTTTACGAACGCTACGGGGCCCGGCCCATCATCGGCACGGCCTACGAGTCGCCAGTGAGCCCGGGCGACACCTGCATGCCGCACTTGGTCTACGACGGTCTGAGCATCAACAAACCGCTGAGAAGAGATCACACCCGACAGGTGGTGCGCGCCATCCTCGAGCGCAAGTACGCTGAATACTGCCCCCAGGACTATGTCGAACGGGTGGTCGCCAGTTTCAAGAGCGACCCGGTGCAGTTGAGAGACTTCCGGTATGTCAAACCCGAAGCGGTCATCGCCGCCGTGGAAAGCCGCTCCGATGAGCAGATCGCCCTTATCGTCAACGACCGGCACGACATCCACCACGTACAGGAACGGGGCTACGTGGAATCGCCGGTTCGGGTCAAAAGTATTTTAAATGCCATCGAACCCAGCGGCATGTTTTCCCGGATCAAGGTCCGCCCTTTTCCGGAAAAACACCTGCACGCCGTTCACGACGCCGATTTCGTCAGCTACCTGAAGCGCGCCTGTGCCGAAGTGCCCGCGGGCAAATCGCTCTACCCCTATATCTTTCCCATCCGCAACAAAACCCGCCCGCCGAAGGAGCCGTCGGTGCTCTCGGGCTACTACTGCATCGATACCTTTACCCCGATCAACGCCAACGCCTTCCCGGCGGCCCGCCGCAGCGTCGATTGCGCACTGACCGCCGCCCGGGAGATTCTCGAGGGTCGGCGTATCGCCTACGCCCTGATCCGCCCGCCCGGACACCACGCCGAGCGCCGCGCCTTTGGCGGCTTTTGCTACTTCAACAACAACGCCATCGCCGCCCAGTACCTGTGCGGCCACGGCAAGGTGGCCATCCTGGACATTGACTACCACCACGGCAACGGCGGGCAGGACATCTTCTACCGCCGCAGCGATGTGCTCACCGTCTCCATTCACGGCCACCCGCGCTTTGCCTACCCTTATTTCTGCGGCTTCGAGGATGAGCGCGGCGAGGGCGAGGGGGAAGGATTCAATCTCAACATCCCGCTGCCCGAGACGATCGACGGCGAAAAGTATCGAAAGGCGCTGTCTCGCGCCATCACCCGGATCGAGCAGTTCAAGCCGCAGTTTCTCATCATCGGGCTGGGGCTGGACACCGCCAAGGGAGACCCCACCGGCACCTGGTCGCTCTCGGTGAAGGACTTTGCCGAAAACGGTAAAATGATCGGCGCCATGGGACTGCCCAATGTGGTCATCCAGGAAGGCGGCTACCGCACGCAGACGCTCGGAAAGAACGCCCTTTCCTTTTTCCGCGGCCTTGTAGAAGGCAACCTTCAGTGGATCGCCAGTCGGCGCACGCCCCCTCACCGCATCCAGGGCGTGACCATGCGCGATGTGCTCGAGCCCGCCGACAGCGAGCGGGTGTATCGTCTCGTGGAGATTACCGGCTTCTTTCACCCCGAAGAAATCGGCATCGCAAAAGAGCTGGTCGAAGAGCGTTTGGAAAAAGGCGATGCCAGCGGCTACCACTTTGTCATGGCCGACCACTACGGACGCCTGGCCGGCTATGCGTGCTTTGGCCTTATCCCCTGCACGGCTTCCAGCTACGACCTTTATTGGATTGCCGTTCACCCGGACTTCCAGGGACGGGGCCTGGGGCGCCGTCTGCTCAATGAAACCGAGCGGCGGATCAAAGCCGCCGGCGGCAGCCGCGTCTACGTGGACACCTCCCAGCGGATGCAGTATGCCAGCACCCGGGCCTTCTACGAAAGCTGCGGCTACCGGCTGGAGACTGTGTTGAAGGATTTCTACGCTCCGGGCGACGGCAAGGCCCTCTACTGTAAATCTTTCACTTGATCCACAGCGTATTACTTTATTACCTGTCCGGAAAGTATCATCATGGAATCGACCACCGCATTGATACTGCTTCGAATGGTTACTGCTTGGAAAACGTTGCTGGACATCGCGCTGCTGGCGGCGGGGCTGTTCTTTCTCTACCGAACCATTTTGCGTCTGGGCACCTGGAAAATCGTGGCCGGCATCGGGGTGGCGCTTGGCGTCTATCTCGGGGCCACGGTGCTCGATCTCAAAGGCGTCGAATGGGTGTTCGGCAACCTGAGCCATGTGGCCGTCATCGCCCTCATCGTCATTTTTCAACCGGAACTGCGGAAAATTTTCGAACGGGCGGCATCGATGCGTCGAAGCGAATCGGGTATTCCCCGCGGCGGACTACTCCACATTCTCACGGACGCCGCCGACAAGCTCTCCCAGGCGCGTCACGGGGCCATCATCGTGCTGCCCGGCAAGGAGCCATTAGGGGAATGGATTTCCGGGGGTTTCGCCCTCGATGCCAAACCCAGCCTGGCGCTGGTGCTCAGCATTTTCGACCCCCACTCCCCAGGCCACGACGGTGCGCTGATCGTGATCAAGGGGCGCTTCGCCCGATACGGCGTCCGGCTGCCGGTGTCTCAGAGCGCGCGGCTGGGCAGCGATTTCGGCACCCGCCACCACGCCGCCATGGGACTGGCCGAAAAGACCGATGCCCTTGTCATCGTGGTATCCGAAGAACGGGGCGCAGTGTCGCTGTTCAAAAAAGGCGAAAAACGGTCGGTGGCTACCGAACGGGAAATGGCCAAGGCCCTGGTGGCGCACTGGAAGGAGGCGGCGGCGTCTTCGCTGGAGCTGCCCGAAGGCCCGAAACGCCGCGCCGTGGTATTTCAGATTGTCGCCAGCATCGCTCTGGCCGTGATCTTCTGGTCCACCCTGATCATCAGCCAGGGGGAAATTCTTGAAAAGATCATCACCGTCCCGGTGGAATACGCGGCGTCGCCGCCGCAGCTCGTGCTGGTGGGTGACAAGCAGCAGGAGATCCGCGTCCACCTGACCGGCCAGAAATCGGATCTCGATACAGTCTCTCCGACACACACGACGGTCAAGATCGATCTGTCCAAGGCGGTGCCCGGAAAACAGACTTTCGTCATCAATGAAGACAGCATGCGACTGCCCAGAGGGGTGAACCTGCTGGATGTCTCCCCCTCGGCCGTCACCCTCACACTGGCGGAGATCGTTGAACGCCAGCTCCCCGTCAAACCCCAGCTCGTGGGCAAGCTGCCGCCCGGCCTGGTGATCACCGCCGTCACGGTCGTGCCAGAACAGATCGCGGTGTTCTCACCGGCCATCGAAGGCAAAGGCAAGATTGCGGGCATCACCACCACGCCCATTTACCTGGAAAGCGTCAAAGAGACGACCATCATTTTCTGCAAGATCATCGCGCCGCCCTCGGTCCAGCCCATCGACAAGCGCTGGCCCGATGTGGAAGTGCGCATCGAGATTGCGCCGGCGGAAACCCCTGAGAAAAAGAAATAAACATTCCCGACCCTGAGGGCCAGGCTTTAGGTTGCCCCTGAAAGGGGCTTCATTGATAAAGCTCAACGGCAAAACCATGCATCACGCAACGACGCAAAGGCGCTACGAAAATCATGACCTTGGTTTTCGTTGCGCCGTTGCGCCGTTGCGCGAGACGAGTTTTTTCGGCATAGCCAAATAGCTCTGACCTGGCCCCCAGGAGCAGGTTTTTATAGTCAGAATAAAAAAATGGCTGCCGCTGAAGGTCAGCCGGCAGCCATTTGGGAAGAGGCCTCCCCTACGCTTCGTCGTCGTCCTCGGCGTCGAACTCCAGCATTGCCTCGGCCATGGCCAGGGCTTCGTGGACGGCATCCACAATGTCCTCGTCCTCTTCGTCCAGCAGCGGTTCCAGAATTTCACCGACGTCGTCGGGCCGGATGTTGACGGCGGACTCGATGGCCGCCAGACGCAGCTCTTTTTCGGTATCAGCGTCGCCCACCAGGGCGACGATGCGCGGCCAGGCGGCGTCCACTTCCCAACTGCCGGCGGCACTGATCGCCTCGTAGAAGATGTCCGGGTCGTCGTCCTCAAGCGACTCCATAATCTGCTTTTCAAAACCTTCGATGTAGTTCATGCCGAAAACCGCTGTCAGCCGCCAGTCCGGATCACCGGAAATGTAGGCGCTGCGGATGGCTGCCGCATGCCATTCCTGAGGCGCGCGCACCGAGGCCTCAAGGCACCGCCGCCGAACTTCCTTGGGGCACCCGGCATCCCGGTAGCATTTTTTGAGAACGCCCTGAATGGCCCCGAACAGCCCCTCCGAGATCATGACGTCCTCTTCCTCGTCAAATCCCATCAAATCGGCGTTTTCCAGCGCCGGCCCCAAGGCGATGGCCGCCCGGGCGCGCAAGGTCGCATCCGCGCCGGTTTCCTCGACAATGGCCAGCAGCGCCCCGGCCAGTGCGTCATCCACGACACTGAGATCACCGGCCATGGATGCTGCCAGCAATCGGTCATCGGGGTCCGCTGCGGCGTTCTGAAGCAGGGGCAGCAGGGTCGCCCCGGTATCCTCCGGCCATTCCCAGGGGGGAAGTTCTTTAAGCTTGTTAATGTCCATGATTCGTTTGTTTCTCCTTTGGCATCCCTGATTACGGACGCTGAATGGTTTCGCTTGTGTTATGAACCGGCGGCGCCCATGGCAGGCCGATCTAAAGCCCTGTCTTGTATCACACTTTATCGGTATGCTCATCGTTTTTTTACGGCTTTTCGGACCGGACCCCATCGCCGGCGACCGTTTACCGGCACTCCTGGAAAGGGAGGGCAGAGCGCCGGCACAGACGGCCGGCACCCGTTTCCGGGCACCAAATTCCTGTTGACAACCCGGAGTGGATTATATAGGAATCCATTTTCCAGAGCGGCACTGCCGCAATGGAAATGCACTTGAAAATCCGATTTGTTCCCCAGTAGCTCAGTCGGTAGAGCAGATGGCTGTTAACCATCTTGTCCGCGGTTCGAATCCGTGCTGGGGAGCCAATTAAATCAAGGGGTTAGCTCGAAAGGGTTAACCCCTTGTTTTTTGCCGTGTGAGACTTTGTGTGAGACTTTTTTCATCTCACGCGGCCTCCCCGCCGCTTTTGACTGGCAGCGTTTTGATAGTATTTCAGCCATTTCCTTACTGCATTGTCGCTCACACCATATTTCCTGCCAGCGCCGGAATAACCCAACTTGTCGACGTCCGCCTGCAGCACGCCAAATGGCGGTCGATCCGCCTTCCGCTGCCAGAATGATCCATGCATATTGGTCGGCGCGGTGGTGTCGACCGAAAACCCATTTGTAAAGAGGTCAACATCCTGCAGACGACTCATCGCCCGACGCTCTGACTCACCAACGGAATGAAGATAGATTTCCGTTGTGCGCCGGTTCTGGTGCCCCAGGATACGCTGGATGACACCGATGGGAATTCCCATGTCATCGAGAATGGACGCCGTGAGATGACGCAAGGCATGAAACCGGAAATATTTCACTTTGGCGCTCTTACACAGAGAACCCATTATTTTGTTCCGGTCACCATAGGGACCTTGCACCCACTGTCCTTGTATTCTGCTCCAATACCGGTGCCAAAAAACATAATTGGTATCAGGGGAGCGCTTGGCCGCCCGGTTACTGAGAACATCGCGCAGCATCGGAACCATTGGGATCTCCCTCGGCTCCCTGTTGCCGCCCTTGCGCTTTCTCGTCCAGAGGGTGACCTGGTGCGCATCAAATGAAACATCGTCCCAGGTGAGGTTGTTGATTTCGTTAACCCGGGCCGCCGTCAACAGGATGGCCCACAGGTACTGCTGGGCATCGGGATCAGCCAGCGAGACAACTTTCATCACGTCATCTTTGGGAGGGACGTACCGTTTCCGCTTCTCGATCGGCAAAAAGGCTATTTGAGCAGTGGGGTTCGAAGAAACCAGCTTCCTTTTCACCCCAAAGTTGAACAGGGCTCTGAGGTACTGAATCTCCTTATTGGCTACGATGGCCGAAACCTTTGACCTCTTAAGAGTGTAGGATTCGATCATTTCGGATGTGATTTCGCTGCACATGCAGTCCTGCCACTCCTTTACCCACCGTTTCGCGTGATAGACCACGTCCCGATAATGGCTACCGGAATTGTAGCTCTTGACGTAATCCAGCCTTTTGTTAACCAGATCCAAGAAGTCCGTGTCTGTCGGTGCCGCCGGCTCCAGTTGTGGATTTTTCAGCTCCTTTCGTTTTTCGGCCTCGGCTTCCTTTGCCTCGGTCTTGGTTTTGAACCAGGCTTCCGTGTACCTCTCGCCTTTGTGGGTGAAGTCGTACCTCCACCCCTTGCCCTTTACTGAATATAAGCTCATAGAGATCCTCCTTTGCTGGGAAAAACAGAGAACCTCCGAGCTTCCTACCGCCCAGCAGCGCTGCGTTTTTATAAACCCATGACAGGCTCTTTCGCAGGTACTGAGCTGTTTCCTCGGGAGTCATGATATGTTTTTCGCCAGACACGATCAACTGTTTCCTCCTACAACTCATAGGAGGACTGGTTGCGTCGTGGCCGGTGACAAAACACGTCATCGGGAAATAATTTTGGAATGGATGATCAGTTTTTGGTGTTACGGGGATACTGGGGCGAAACTATCTATCCGAAATGCCATTCAATTGCGGGATATGGGTGATAATGAAGTTGTTTCTTGCTGATCCCACCCCTGAGGGACTCTTTGAGATGGTTGTGAATCTCATTTCTCAATTCTTTTTGAGGGTCATTGGGTTTGCCCTTCATTTCTTTAAGTGCACGATACATGGCTTGGACGATGGCTTCTCTGCCACGAGTTTCATTCGTTCTAAGCCACTTATCAGGGTCCTCACCAACCATTTCAGCGAATGTCATATTCAACTGTCTTCTTTCCTTGGTTGCCCTGTTCCGTCTTTCAATATCATTGGATTTTTTATAGTGCTCAATATCTTCATTCAGTTCTGCGATCCGTTTTTTGTAAGCGATTATTGCTCTGTCCCTTATACCGTCATCATCCTTGGCGCTCGCCTTTCCAGAATTTTTTCCTTCATCTTTAAAGTCTTCTTCTGATTTTCCTTGAACATCGCTTTCATAACTTTTCCCACCGATATCGTCTGGGTTTACATTCATTGATTGGAAAAACTTGAAAGTGTCTATTGGTTCTGGACTCCTCATCAATTCGTAAAAATAGCCCCACCCAACTTGCTCAAGACCTCTTATCACTTTTCCATTGAATCTTATCGTATAATTATTTCCTTCCCGGAAAAATGCATATGGCTTGTCATCCAAGTCCTCAATCTTCATCGCATCGAGCGCGCCGTTCAAATAACGTTTTAAAACCCTATCGACTGATGCATAAGACCAGCATGGTGAATTCAATAAAACAAAATATTCTTCAATAAAGTCATTGAATCTCTCAGAGTAATATTGACGCCCGAACCCTTTTGAGAACAGATCTACTTCTGTTTCTATGCTTGCATTTATATCATACCCCATTTCAATCTTCAGCCCGGGATCTTGATGATTGGTGATGAAGCCCAAAGGGATACCTTGGCCCTTGAACGGATCGGTTGAGCCCCAAATTCTTTTGCATATTGGATGATTATACCCAGGGAGTTCAAATTCGCCAGTTTGCTGGGTGAGAACGTCAAAGAAGCGGGAAGAAACAGTTGCTATAGTTTGGTTAAATTTTGTTTGCGCATCTTCATAAAACTGATTATATCTTGATACCAGTTCTTTTTGCTTTTGGATATCCGATCTGCTATCTTTAGAAATTTCCGAAGCAATCAATAACTTTTCTTGGTTTTCTTTGAAGAGCTTCCACATCCTAATTGAATGAGCAAAATCCCAACAGAAAGTTTCTACAGTATCATACAGATCAATGGAATGGACATATCGTGGAATGATGCGCCTATCCTCTGCGTTTTCTATGTCAACGATATCTTGGATCTGGTTATGCTTAACGTACAAAACAGTTAAAGATGGTCCGATAGGCATTTCCTCATCAAAGAAAAAGGAGCTCGCATAGCCTTCCATATGTTGGGACCTGACCTCATCTTTACCACTGTCCCAAAAAGTTCCGGAAATAAAATGCTGAGATAGACCGGAATCAATTCTCTTTAATTGTAGCAAGTCCAATACGTGGTACTGAAGAGTGGAATGATACCTGAGTTTTATCGGAAACGAATAACTACCGATATTGAGGTCGTGTAAGTGAATCGATGAAAACAGGTATTTTGTTGAAGAAAGATCGCCCCTTAGCAGAATCGATTTGCCACATTTTGGGCAATTAATCCCTGCATAACCAACATCGGATTCAGCATCAACAAGATAAAATATACCATGCAGTAAAACTGCTACAATAAGTGCTTCCTCATCGAAATTCTGATCGCAATGATCACATTGAAATCTTTTAACTACTTTTACGTTTTCTCCATTAAAAAATACATTTTCCATGAATTCGGAGCATTCAATCATTCATCGACCTCTTTTACCATTTCTTATCGTCATATCGTCACATTCGTCATTGTCACCTGATATCATTGATAAATCTTAATGACGGTCTTGATGACGAACCGTTACAAGCCTATCACATGACTGGCGCCGCCGTCACCCCCGACCTCATCGATCTTTTATAGACTCATGATCTTGGAAGATGCTGGATTTTTTAGACATCTGTGGGTCCTTTCCTGCAAGGCCAAGACACGGGGGAGTATAGCTGGGCGAGTCTGAGGCGCTGCCACTAAAATTATACTATATTTCGTGACTATGCTCAAAGGATTCCATCGTGAGGTCATCTGGATGCAGTCGCCCTGCTCAATTACGAAGAGGGAAATGATTTTCTGTGCTATCGCGGAGGCTTCAAATTCATTGTCTCACTGGACGCACCCTCTAAATGGAGAGCGCATCCAGTGATTAAGAAAGTGAAGGAGTATATAATGAAATACCTCTACATGCCTGCCGGCGTACTGTACGGCAGGCATATATTGTTAGGATTTAAAAAAATCAGTAAGGACATCCCCGATAATTTCCGCTGGCTCGTCTACAGCATTGACTGAATTCCGAAACAAGTTAGGACCCAGAAATTCAGACCCTTTCTTTGAGAAATTGAAGCATTCAAAGAATTGGGTCACAGACTCGACATCTGAAGGGGTCTCGAGTCTGAGAAATTCGACGTATTCACCAAGATAGTCGGCAAGCTTACTGAACTTGCCATCGAGATCAAGAGCCTGGCTATCCTTGGGCTCCGAGTTAATCACCGCAAGAGGCGGCATGCTCACGTCATTGGTGTCGGCATACAGATCAGCCCATTTTTCATAATTTTCCCAACTATGCCCAAGAGATTTCTCAAAAACCATTTCACCATGCTCGAATCTTCTGTAAATCAACCATTGGTGGTCACTCCCGGCAAAGAATTCCATAGATCCATCGGCAGTTTTCCTGACATAAAAACGACGCAGCGGGGACATGGCTCGGTGCTTATTGAGGTAACCAAGCCCATATACCAAAATGTGCAGGCATCCATCATCGCTGCGCCAGTGGTAATCGGCGGTGGCAACGCTGTTATCGTTATAGTATCCGTCCTTGGCAGATAAGGACAGGTGCTCCTGGAGCCTGTCTTCACCTTCAGCCCCGGCACCTATCAGGATCTCAGCCATCTCGGATAGACCAAGCTCCTTTGCTACTTCCAAAGCGGTCAGTCCGGTAATATTCCGGTAGTTGACATCTGCTCCGCTCTCGATCAAGAATTCCGTAAATACCGGGTCCTTTTCTATGATGGTTGTCATCAGCGGAGTTTCACCCGAGTAACGCTCGATATTGATATCGGCACCTTTATCCAGGCAGAACCTGACAAGTTCCGGGTCCCGCAGATCCACTGCGACGGTAAGGGGTGAGTCACCATCAACACCTGACCTCTGGTTGACATCCGCCCCGTGGCTTAAAAGCAAACCCAGCAATTCATGGTCCCGTCTTCTGGCGGCCAGGGATACTGCACTTGGCCACGCACCTTCATCCAGATCCGTCTCGAATGAATCCATAAAGTGAACATCCGCTCCCTCCTTTAAGAGCAACTCTGAAGTGCTGTAATGACCAGCATCAACCGCAACCATCAGTGGTGTGAATCCATTCCTCGTCTTGGCGTCGATATTGGCGCCGGTATTCAAAAGTTCCCGGATCCTTTCATCATTGCCACTTTTCGCTGACTCGAATAGGTGGACTTCATTTGCCTCAAGCCCGCTTTCTTCAATTCTGTAGTCATACTCGAAATCCCATTTCTTATTCACCGCCAAATCTTTTTCATAATTTTTCATAACTTAATTCCTCCTAAATATTGTATAATATTTCGTCCCATCGATAATGATGGGATCGATTTTTCCTTTCCATTCTTTCATTACACAAGATCCTTTTTTTGTTTTCTGGGCATGCGCTTCCTTGTCGAAAAGGCATACCCAGTTATTTTATTCAATCTAAACAACATATCCGAATAGAATTTTACATCGAAAACCATCTCTACTTCAATATTTGAAGTACTGGGTTAGCAGATCTAATACCAATGACTCATGGCCATCTTTGACATTTACGGACCTCCGCCAATAATATTGATCTAAAAATTTCAATCCTCTTTCCGTGTAACAAAAATATTCATTTTGAAAGCTGGTGGTTTCTGATTCGGGATCGAGCTCGCCAATTTGCAATGATACAAATCGCGATAAATATTTATGAAGATATCCAAACATACTTTCGAAGTCCTGACCTTCACAATTTTCCGGTTTAATCCTGCAGACAGTACGAGGCAAGGGCCCTGCAAAATCCGGCCCGAAAGGTAAGTGTATATATGTCTGAAGATTTCTGCCAAGGCTATCAAACCTCTCCTCTACCAACTCTTCACTTTCATAGCGGCAATGATGAAACCATTCACTATCGTTACCAGCAAATGTTTCAAGAATGCCATCAGCGTTTTTCCTTATATAAAAGCGACGTAACTCAGACATAGCACTCGACGTATTTGGGTATCCAAATCCATAAACAAGAATGTGTAACCACCCGTCATCGGTGGTCCATTCGTAGTAAGCGTAAGCGATATCATTATCAACATAGTAATAATCCTGGGCGTGTAGCCCTAAATTTTCTAACATCCGAACTTCGCTGTCGCCACCAGCTTCAATTAGGATTTTTTCCATTGCGGGCACATCCCACGACCTTGCTATATCCAATGCTGTTAGACCTGTGATATTTTTAAAATTTACATCGGCTCCATTCGCCAATAGGTACTTAGCCAATTTTCTGTCATTTTTTAGCACCGCGTAGATCAATGAAGTCTCACCGTCATAAAACTCGATATTAATGTCCGCTCCTTTTCCAAGGATAAAATTAATAAATTCATAATCATCAGAAAGGACTGCGATTAAGAACGGGGATTCACCATTTATACCTGATCGCTCATTGATGTCGCCACCATGGTTGATCAATAAGTCAATCATTGACAGGTCTTTATTTCGACAAGCAAGATTCATAGCCGTTACCCCTAAACCACCTAATTCCATATCAACTATTTCTCTTGCACTTACATCTGTTTTCCATCTCAACAGAAGCTTAGCAGCTTCTATATTACCGTAATCAACTGCAATCATTAGTGGCGTTACACCAAAACTGGATTTTAACTCCATGTACGGTTTTTTAGATATCCTCTTTTCCATCTCTTCAATATTGTTATTTTTCACAAAGACTAAATAGTCGACTTGATCCTTTGTTAGATCTAAAAAATCAAACTTATCAAATTTAAAGTGAGGAACGATACTCATGTTGCCTAATTCATCTCCTCTCCATTTGCCAATGTAATAATTTATTAACTCATTTTTAAATTTTTCTTTCTTCATTATTCTTCTCCATTCTTTATTTTATTTCGCCCTGAAGACGTGGACATGACGCGCACTGGTATCCAGTGCTGTTTGCCGATATTCTGCATTGTTATTGTTGCTTTTTTCCAGCGGCTCTGACTCCTTCCAATTTTTTGTCCTATCTATACATATACGAGGTTAGTTTATTCACCACTTATATAGTTCTTTCTATGCCAGAAATGATTCACTCGAATCAGCGGAGGAGCAGAGCGGATACTCCACTCCACCGCTTGTTGCTATATCGAAACTTTTACAAAACTATTCTTCCTCTTCGAGTTGTTCCGGCTCATCTTCACAAAGATCAAATCCCATTAACACCGCTTCATATGCAACTTTTATAGCTTTGTATTGTTTCAAAATTTTCCCTGATTCACTCTTTTCTAAATCCTCTAATTCTTTTTGATACTTTTCCTTAGTCATATCTTTCTTACTTTGATCTCTCTTTATCTCAAGATTATTCTTCATACGAATTATTTTTCCCGCCTTATGATTATACACACTTATCTGATGATTCAAGGTATCAATCATCATATCTGCCCACAACATTGGTGGCACACTTCCAAGTGCACCCAACACTAATTCCGTAAAAGCACTCTCCCGATCAAACCATCCATATTTATCATCAAAATTATACATAATTATTTTCCTTTCATATTTTATAAAACTTATTCTACTTAATTTCTATTTTGCCTTTGGATCACATATAATCAAAGTCAGCCAACTCATCGAAAGTACCATTTTTGTATGCTGGATATGCCTTTTCATAAATTTCCTGTAAATCCGATAGCTTTGGCGCCACCTTGGCGTTCCAGTCTTCAATTGAAATATCTGCCCGAAGGGCTGCCTGAAGAATCACATTTCCGGCTGCAATTATGATCGAATCTAAATCAATTAGGAGTCCATCTTCATGCATTTGAGAAAGTCCATTCCAGAACTTAAAATATATTGCACACGGAATACTGAATAAATCAGGTGACTCATTTACAATGTCCATATCGTGTAGCAAATTTTTCATAATATCTCCTTTCTAACGCGTGGTCTTTATAGACCTTCCGCATTCATATTTTGTCTTATTGCTCAATACCCCTTTGCTTGAAGCGATTCCTATATTGGGGTATGGTTTTCATGCCCCGGGGATTGATCCGGGGCACTTTATTCCGGCATTCTTTAAAGTCTCGGCCGGTGCGAATGACATGTTGGATGAAATTCTGCTACTGTTCTAATGTAAGCAGTTTTGGTTCATCCTTGATCTCTCTAAAAGCTTTTTTAAAGGCTTCTTTGGCATAATAGGTATTATTGTCCTCGGAGTAGATGAACTCGCAATCTTTTTGCATTTTACGAAATGTTTCATCTGAAACTTCACACGAGATTTCATTAAACATTTTTACCATTGGATTCGTTTTCACTTTTCTGAAAAATTTTTCATGTGCTTTTCCGAATTCAAATAATTCTTTATCTTTGGATTCCGACAATGTTTGAAAGATTTCTTCTAAGCTCAAAACGCCTATAACAACTGTCTTATTTTTTGCTTTGTTTTTCATTAATATTATCCTTTCTTACCATTGAGATTTGTTCAAATTCGAGCTTTCAAGCATTACCAGCATTCTTTAAGGTCTCGGCCGGTGCGAATGACCCGTTCAATTTTTCGATTTGATACCCGACACACCCCATATGCCGGTATTTCAATCGAAGATCCGTAAGTGCGTCAGCAAGATGGGGTATGTTCCCGTTAGTTTTGGCAACGATTCCTTCGGCCTCTCTAACCGCAACCATCTGCTCTTTTTTCGCCGAAATGGCGCACTGGAATACCAATTTGATTTCATGGGTTTTTGTGAATGCTACGTGACGTTCCAATTTCCGTCCTTTCTTTGCCAAACTATCGATAGTTTTTTTCATCGCTGACAGCCTTTCCGCCCTCGCACAAAAAAAGGCGTCCATGCTCTTCCCAATCCACCGGGACGATGCACGTCGCCTTCTCTTGGTACTCGGTCTTGATGTTATGTTTGGTTGTTCGTTTCATTTGCCATGAGGTCGTATTTGCTTCGCCTCATGGCTGGGGGTAGAGACTGTCGCGCATACTTCGTGTTTTATGTTTTTGTGATTCTCACACCTGCCTGTTTAGGTGGCCAGATGTGCTTCTTTAACCTTGGCTATAAGATAATCATCATTTTCCTTTTGTCAATGCTTAAAGTTAAAATATATTAAAAATAATTACTTGATATGTGCTAAAATCGCTGCTAAACGTGTTTATAATCGCATTATTGTTAAATTTTGTGAAATATTATACCGGAGCCTACGCCCATGACTGACTTCAAAATCATCAATCTCAAGATACCCCCGGAGCTCTACGAAAAGATCAATCGCCTGGCCCAAGAATCCAACCGGTCAAAGACCGACATGCTTCGCCAACTGGTCGAGGAAGGCATCTCCTACCGCGACCTCGGGGCCGATGAGCACCTGGTGCAGCGTCTGCTCGAAATGGTAGCGCGCCGGGTCACAAGTGACGCTGACATCATCGCCGGGCAACCGCTGCAGGTGAAGAAGGGCCGGTAGACGCCCGCTTTCTTCCGCCAAACAGAATCGGGAGAGACCGCCCCCTCCCTACCAGGAGGCTGCCGGAGACCAACAGTTGCGGACACAAAAGCCCTGCGGACACAAGGGGACGCAAGTTTACAGGTTTTTCTTACGTAGGGAGATTTTATGAAAAAACCTCAAAACTTGTGTCCGGAAGCCGTTTATGCGTCCCATGTGTCCGCCTGGAGACCGAGACCTTTCCATCCTCTCGACCGGTCCTGCCCCACTTTTCCGGGCATATAGCCCCGCTCTTTCAGCTTCAGTCCCATTGCCCGTTTGCTCAGGGGCCTTTCCCCATTCCCCTCGCACCAGTTTACGTAGGCCTCGTAGACGTCCTTTGTTCGGACTTCATGCGAAGGCCCCTCGATACATCGGTCGGCGATGAATTCCGACATCACGTCCATCTCGTTGCGGTAATCCTCGGTGGCCGCCTTGACCTCATCTGGAGTGCCCAGCCCCTGCCGCTGCCAATCTAGGCACCCGCTCACCGCCCATGCCAATATACCGGGTAGCTCCGATTTTAGCTTTCTCGATAACTGAAGGTCCCTTTCGCACTCCGGAATTGTCACCTCAAAAGGAACCAACTTGATCCGGCGCCAGATGGCGTGGTCAGTCTCCTTGATCACCGGCTTATGGTTGGTGCCGAGAAAAACCTTGTGAGTCGGCACGAAATCAAACCATTCCTGGTGAAGGAACCGGGCTGACAGAGTGTCGCCGCCAGTCATCTGCTTGATCAGGCTCTCAGCGAATCGTTGTTCTGATTCCGCCTCGGAAGCGGTGACAAACCTGGCACCTTTGAGTCGGGCCACATCATTTGGGATCGCTCCCCGCTGTTTAACCAGCAGGGTCTCCGTGGGGGTCTGCATGGCATATTCGCCCAGCATCGCATTGATGGCCTGCAGGAAGGTGGTCTTCCCATTAGCCCCGGAACCATAGAAAATGAAAAGACACTGCTCGGAAGTTTCTCCGGTCAGCGAATACCCGATGGCTCTTTGAAGAAACGAGATCAGGTGCGCGTTGCCAGCCATGATCCGATCCAGAAAGGATTGCCATAGGGGGCAATTCGTATCCGGATCATAATGGACCGGCGCCAGCTGTCTGATCAAATGCTCCCGCTGATGAGAAAGCAGATTACCCGTTTTAAGATCCACCGTGCCATTGAGACAGGTAAGGAGCCATGGATCGACATCGAGCTCTTCAGGCGTAATCGGAACCTCACTCGTTGCAAGGGAAACCATCGAGCGGATCCGTTTTTCTGATTCTGACTGCATGGCGTGCTTGGCGATTTCCTGGCGCTTACGATCATCAGCCTCGTTTTCAGCTTCCCTGTAAATGAGACGCACAACTTCTTTGGCGAGCTGTCTGATTTTATCCTTCTTGTCGACGCCCCACCTTTTACCGTCCCAGATCAGCCAGCTTCTCCAGACGTGGCAATACCTGATGTCCGAACCGAAATGATGAACAAGCCTCTCGGCGTTACCCATGTCCGTGAGGTTAAACTGCTTGGGATTGGTGGCTTGGGCAGGACTTTCATGGCCTGAAGGCTTTCCCGGCGATGCCAGTGCCTTTTCGATGGTGACCTGCCCGTAGGTCTTTCCATTTCCGTAGTGTGATTCATCCCATTTGGGCCGGTAAAGGCCCGAGCGCCGAAATAGCCTGTCTATCTCGTATCGATCTCCAGAGGTCCAATACGCCAGCATCGAGCACAGTGAGAGATCCGCTTCGCTCTGGGAATGGTAGTCTCCGAAATCACCGCGCCAGAGCCTGGAGAACTTATCTCCATTTTTGGCATTCATCGCTTTTTCAACGATGGTGTCCTCGGAAGTCTGGTTGATCAAGGTGGGATGATTGATCTGGGCCGGCTTGGCAGAGCCATCAAGCTGGCTGTAGAGGGCAAGGACCTGCTGATCGCGGCGCGCTACCGAAGGTATGGCTTCCGGCAAAATGTCGCCTGTAATCGTAAAGAAACGCTTCTCATCATATATTTCGATGTCATGTCGCCTGCGGCCACCGTGGGGCAACACTCCCTGGACGATAATGTGAAGCCCGCACCCCGAAGGGCTGATTTCGGTATAGCTGCCCATCTCGCTGACAATTTTTTCGGCGGCGGGCTGAATGATTCCTGTAGTAGGATCCAGGCACCCGTCCAGATCAATTCCCACAAAACCGGCATCCTTGGTAAATACGAATCCGATGCCCCTGCAATTGCCTGAATGATACCATGCGATCGCATCTTCAAAACGGCCCCAAGTGCTCGGCTCATTGACCTTGGCAAAAGATCCATCCTTGGGATTGATGGGCACCTTGGTTGGCTTGGGTCCTTTTCGCTTTACCTCTCTCCAGCACACCCACTGGTGCTGTGCCTTCATTTCCGCCGGTATGGCGTCTGTGTTGATTTCCTCTATTTCTAATTCCGTCTGAAATTTCATTCTCCATTTAATCCTCCTGCTCGTTATTTCCGGATTACGTAGAGGGGGCAGCGGCACCGATTTCGGCAGTGCGCACTGCGCCGCCCCTACTTAAGCACCCTTTAAGAGCTACCGCACCGGTCGCGGAAACCTGGTTTTACCTTTTGGTCCTGATTCATTCTTGGGCACTTCTTCATCAGCACCGCCACTTGCTTCCAGTTGGGCCTTTATGTGCTCCTTGAGCTGATACAGGTTGTAATTCATGATGCTGATCTCGCAGCCATCCAGACGCTCACTGAAAAGCGCGCAACCAGCAAGAAGGCACTTTTCGCCTAATAGAGGGCAGGTTTTTCCGTCTAATTTATGCATGTCCGTTTCCCTCCTTTGATGCGGCATTCTTCACTGCTTTTTCGGCCGAGGCCTGAAGGGTGAACCCCTTATCCATAAAGCCCTTGATGGCGCTGATGATGGAGACCTCCTCGGGCGTGAATCTGCGATACGCCCTTTCACCGCAAACAACCCGGTAAGCTTGATGGATGTATCCCTTGGCCTCCCAGTTGCGGATTTGTTTCTGAGACACACCGGTCATTCTTGATGTATCCCCAATACTGTAAGTGATTCTTGGATGATTCATAACAAATACCTCCGTTGAGTTTGATTGAGGGAAAATGTATCCCCCTATACTCATACGGAGGTTAGTTTATTCACTGGCGAGGGAGGATGATATGGAGGGCAGAATTTTTTAATGGTTCCGAGGAAAGATTAAAACGCTTCCACCAGAGGCTCCCGAGGCACGATTCGATAGGAAGGTTGTTTTTGGAATCGTTACAACACTGTCAGGTGGCTTCAAAGTGAACAGAAACAGGGCACCCCTGGAAAGCCATAGACATCTTTTAAAAAGATGCGCATAAAGTGATGTTACACAATGTCGGAGTATGTGTTTACCTGCTTAGGTAAAAATTTAAAGCGTAGCTGAAATTTCATCTTTGTTCCTTCGCATGCTTTGCGGCACCTCATCAATGAACCTATAGGAACTCAACACTATTCAAATCTCTGTTCACGTAGACTGTTTCTCTCCGCTTCCTGTATTCGGTTCTTTCGGACTGATTCTTCGATAATTTTGAGTTTATCTTTGACAAACTCGCGCACCTCGGGTGACTGGTGGCTTAAAAGCTCAGCAAAAGCCCTTGATCTGACTTCAAGAATTTCTGCAAGAGACCCCGACCATCCGCCAGGCCAAGTCCCCTTAAATATCGTCTCGATTATGCCAATTTTGTTCTCCGCAATCTCTATAAGCGCTTTAATGTGGCTACTGAGCATGACTTGTTTCGGGTTGTCCAAAGGCGTCTTTCCTTTGCCCGTGGAAGAGTAAGAAGATACCGCAGCGGCAATTTTCTGAATCCGATCTTGATCTCCGTTACACCATTTCACCAAGCGATCCGATGAAGTGAGATTCAACGGAGGCTCACTAGGATACATACGGTCCCTGAAAAGTGTATGAACAAGCAACTCTTCATTTTCACCACCTGTGAAGACTCTGTTCAAAACTAACTCCGGGAAATTCTTGAATAGGGCAGATAGGATCTCCTTTAACTCGAAGCTATAGAGACGGTAAGATTCTATGCCTTCACAAAGCAGTTCGATAATTTCGATAATTTCGGTGTCTGGCGCAGAATCAGACAAAGACACATCCACCACCAGTTCAAACCCGTGCAACCGGTTCCTGTTAATTTCGTCCTGTTGCATCAAAAGCAGTTTGCCAATTGCCTTGCGTCCTAAGGACCGCAATGCCTCGCTTGGCACATAGTCGCTATCTCGGTCTGTAAAAAAGCGCATGCCAAGTATAGTAAGCGTGCAGAAGGCTCCTCCCTCTAACTCATTGAGTGCCGAAAGAATTTCAACCAAATCTGCGTCAGAGATTGTCTCATGTACCCGGCCATAGCTTATCTGTTCAAATCGCCATGCCTCAAGCTCTCCTGTACGTGCTACTTCAATAAGCTTTTTTGCACCCCAAGGTGCTATAGGGGTCGCCCCGAGCAAGTACACAAAATGTTGCTTAAGCTCTGGGATCTCCAGCACTCGTTCCTGGAGATTTCGAGCCAACTTCGGATCCCCGTTGTGAACGGCATAAATGAAGCCGCCGAACAAAATAGGTTGTATTTGTTCAAGCTGTTGTGACTGCATCAAACCGACAAGAAACTCAAATGCTGAATTTTGATCAGCACTGCCCTTGGCGAGGCCTTCACCAAATGACCAAAGCGCATCAATGTGTTTTTCCCAAAGCCTTGGCGCTAATTTATTAAGACATTTGAGCTCAGAAGCGGCAAGCTCTCCCAGCCTTACAATCTTTTCACGGACGCTTTTTGACTTCTCTGTATAGTTTCCACCTTTAACTTCTATGTGATCCCAGGTGTTTGTGAGCGCGTATGCCTCAATCTCTGAGTACGGATCTGACGGGGCAGCCAATTTCTCAAGTGCTCCAAGCCTAGTGCGCAGTCCAGAAATGTCATTTTTCCAGTCGAAATGCATCGTTTTCTTGATGGCCATCCATATTTCGGGCCAGCTTCCGCCTTTGGCATTTTCCCGAACGATCTCTTCAAGGATATCAAAGCAGCCTGCAAACGACCACAACCCACGGAAATAATTCGCCAGTAGACCTTTTGCCCATTTTTTTGACACTATATCATTCGTCGTCAAGTAAGGCTTTAAAAGTTTGATGAACCCCACATACCAATCCAGTTTCTCACCGTGTGTTAAAGGTTGCCAGCCAAAGTCTCTCCTACGAGCACCGAAGCCGAAGGTACTAAACGAAGTCCAATTTGAAGTCTCAAACACTGAACGGAACAACTCATCGGCGATCTCTTGATGTCTCCGTTCGCCAGAGCTAAGCAAACGTTTTAGAAAAGCTTGTCTTCGAATCGGGGTAGCTAGCGTGCCTGAAAGATACAAGGAAAAAAGGGACCGTAGTTGACCAACTATGCTGTTATTGTTTTCTCCCGCTTTTTCTGTTTCAGCAAACTTTAGGATAATACCAGCCGCGCGGTCAAAACTTTCATCTTCATATGCGAGTTGTCGCAGCAACCTTATAAACACAGGAAAATGCTTGTTGCTCCTTGAAGTAAATTCTGGGTTCTTTGATGCCGATTCAATCGCAGTCAAAACCGTATCGGGAAAAACTGGTGCAACATAGTTAAGTGCCGATAGCAGCTCTTCATCACAAGACGCAATATCGTTCAGAAGACCTCCTGATTGCACCCATGTTTTGGCCAGTTGGCGTGCAGGTTCAAAGTCATGTAGATATCCAAGCCTGTGAGCGCAGGACTTGAATAAGCGTAAGTTTTCTCTCTTGAAAAGCTCACTGTTGATTATATCAGGGGGAATGTTCTGGATTGCTCTTTTTGCAAGGCGGTTAGCCAGGGCATGTGGCAACACAGCCCGCCATTTTCCGCGTTGTTGCGATAGTTGTCTCCGCAGAAGCTCGGCATGGCTTCGATTGAGAGTTCGGCGTTCCAATCCACCGATGTTCGCCAGAACTTGCAATTCGTCATTGTAGTCTGATGGAGACACATTGAAAGAATATACTAGAGACAAAACTTCGGCGCATTCGAGCAAACTGTCTGCCATCCCTTTTCTTTGACTAAATAGTCTCTGGAACAATATTTCGTCAGAGAAATTCGTTAGCGTTTCATCAGCTTCAACTCGACTTGCCAAAGCGAGGGCAATACGCGCATTGCCACCTGCAAATTCAGCGACCTTGCTCGCATTGACACGCCCTAAAGCCGGAAACCTTTTTTGCACGAGTTTGGAAACAGTTTCCTCACTCGATGGCTCTATATGAATAACTTCTGTCTCTTCTGGTCGATCATCTGATATATCGTATTCGATTGTCAGAAATCTCAACCTTGCGCTATTCAAAGAAATCTGCTTTTGCAAATTTCGATGTACATCGGGCGGGCAATTATCCAAGACGACATAAGCTGTAAAGTCGTTTGCAATTAGATACGAGACGAGTTCGGATGCCGTGGGTGTTATTTTATTACCTATATCGGCATAAATTACATTTGCCGATGGCAACGAATCTTCGCCGACGTCTGTTTCAAAAAGCGCCTGAGCGAACCTCGTCTTGCCTACCCCTGACAATCCAGTGATCCGGACTGTGCTACCCGCGCCCCTCAGCCTTTCGCGAGTTAGTTTAATGCCATCAGCGATTTTTAAGGGTGCCTTTGCCATTGAGTTTGCATCTATTACACAAGGGTGATCATCAAGTAAAAATTCATCATCTTGATCTGGTGGTGTCGCTGCCCATCGACCAAATGGCATCCAACCTGACAGGGGTTTACCCAGCCGCGAGCGCACCCACAAGGCAACCCCGGGGTGTTGCCTTAACCAAGTCGACAGTCGATCTCTACCATAAAAATCGAGTAGCAAATCATCCTTGTCGGATAGATCTTGCACAGCCGCAGCCATCCCAAGTAGGCGCTCCGAGAGCATCCTGTCTGTGCAGTCATCTTTGCCGCTGACAATTATGTATGCCCCTTTTTTACAAACCAAATCGGCAATGGATGGCTTTACACTCCCTTTTTCCAACATTTCCTTATTGCAAGAAGATTTGCCCATGCTATTTTTTTTTACTTGAAAACCTGTATTCTCGCGTGGGATGAAACTAGGGCCATTTAGTGTGGTGGCCTCCCGCACCCTTATATCGAGGCCACCGTCTGCTGCCTCCTGTGCTCCGCCCCATAATACACAGGACGGCTGAATTCCCTGTCGAATCAATTCCGCTTCGCACAATCGCGCGACCATTTCTCTTAGGTCAGCATCACTTAGAGTTGATATATCTGCAGGTTCAAGCTCAAAGAATCTCATTGAATTTTCCATTTTTTCGGTGTCAATACTTCTATCAGGATCGTCGATACTCCGTAAAATATTTATTCGACCGGCCAAGTTTTGGAAGCCTCTCGGCTAAGCGGCGGATGTCGATTTATGATTGCTTAAAAACTTTGCATTCATTTTGCAATTCCAATAACTTGTCTGCTCAATCAACCCGGGAATTACACCGTTGGTTTACGAAGGTGAATGCCGAGCGCTGAATCCGTTGATGCAAATATAGAAAGCGACCAGAAACAACGCCGTTTGTGTTACGAGCAATCTCCAGCATACTGTCAATACATTCATAAGGGCTATTTACGCGTTCCAATATTCCGGAATTAGTTCGATCTATAGCCTTAGAAATGGCATTCCGTGCCGGAATCGCCATTCCCTCAGGCTATTGGTTACCATTTTAATTGGGGATCGCTCATCCTACTCATTTTCCTCGGATTCTATCCACTCCTTTTTGAGCAACCTCTGCCGTTCAGCCTCCTCCCGGCCTTCCTCGTAAGCCCATCCCATGGCGCTGCCAAGGAAGAAGGCGTCCTCTCCGGTGAATCCATCTGACTCAGCTTCATCAGCACCTGTCATTTCATCGTCCGGACCGTCCGGATCGTCCAAATCATCGCCGGGCATGGCATCATCGAACTGATCCTCACCGGAATCATCATCCATGAAACCGTCACCATCGAATCCGCCGTCGTCGTTATCACCGAAATCATCATCGGAATCACTCATGGTCCTGCCTCCGTTTCTGATTGTAAGTGAGTGCCTGCAAAAACTGCAACCGCTTTTTCAAGCGCCGGCCGCTGCGCTCAAATTCCTTATCCTTGCCAATGTCGGTACCGAAGGTCTCATACCGCCCGGTATCGACCAGAAACCGCCGGCCGCCGAGCACCTTTAGCAGAATGTCCCAAATCCTCTCTGGCCGCCGTAGCCGCTTCCATTCCTCTTTGGTCATGATGTCCTCCATAACGAGAAATCCCCACCGGTATGGACACCGACAGGGCTCCCGTTGATGTTTGTGAATGTGATCACCGCGCGATCAGGTCAATCATTCCCTCAATTTGCCTGACCGTGATGAAGTGCTGAAAACCGTTGAATCCGGACATCTGTCCCAGCTCCCATTTCAGGTGCCGGAGTATGTTCCGGAACACGCACTCGATAGTGACGCCGTGAGTTTCCGCCAGCTTCTTGATTTTCTGCTGATGCTGCTCTGACAGGGCATGCCAATATTCGTCCATGCTCGATGCTCCTTTCTCAAGATGAAAAGCCCCGGCTGCGCTCGAAAAGCACCACTGGGGCTATGGGTTGGTGAATGCTCTGGATCAGCCGATGTAGGGCATCAGCCTGCGGATCATGGTGAACGGTGCAAGGTCCTCTCTGGGCAAGACCTCCTTGACCTGGTCGCCCTGCAGGAACACGTCGCCGACGGCATCGTCCCCGTCGAACACTTCCAATCCGACGTATTCAAGATAGAAGTTGACCGTGAGCACGTAGGTCAGGCCGTGCTCGTGATAGATGTGAAGTCCGTCATGGTAACCGGCGGCGATCTTGTGGGTGTGGAGACCACGGCTGTCCCTGAAGGTGAGTTCCAGGCTGGGGTTGAATCGTCCGGCGGCGATCATGTCTTCTGTCGATTCCTTGCTGATGCGGGTTCGTTTCATTCGTCTCAAAGGCTCCTCCTTTAACAAAGAAGGCCCCCACAGGCCTGGTGACCCATGAGGGCTGTTGCAGATATGGCCGGGATTACCCCAGTGCTTCAGTGAAAAACTTCATCCAGCCGGCCGAAAAGTCTGGTTCCGGAGTTCCGAACAAGGTGGCCTGGCGCTGCACCCGTTCGACTTTGCCGCCCTCCCAGTGAAGAACGATTTCCTTGCCAAGGCGCTTGGCATACTGGACCTCGTATTTCGTCCCGCCGGTGAGACCATCCTCACGGCTGATAAAGGCGTGAACGATGTCGCAGGCCGCGATGAGCTGGCGGTTGCGCTGGTAATAACGCTTCACCATATCCGGATGGGACTGAATGCCGGCCAGATCCGGCGCGTAGAGACGGATCGCCAGACCCGCCGCTTTGGCCGCTTCTCCGGCCCAGGTGCATACACCGTGACAAGAACTGGTGACGACAATGGAGCCCCGGGGAAGCGTGTGGATCAGGTCGATCACTGACTGACGGTCCTGGTATTTCCTGGCGCCGACGATGCCGATGTGAGTCATGGGTTCCTCCTTTATAAATAGGAAAAGCCCCCGTGATGACGCCGACAGGGCGCACCACGAGGGCTGTAGGTGATGGTTGTTAATTTGAATTAACGGGGATTCCGTGCAGAGGTGTTAAATCGATTGAACCGTGATTGGCAGGCTACGAGCGAACCATACCAAGAAGGTGGCCGCCTGCTCGCTCCAGTCGGTAGGCGTCCGATGCCGACAGGCTTCGATCCTTCGCTGCGTATGTCATGGCGTTTATAATGCTCCACATTGTAGCCCCAGGCTCCAAGTAGAATGCTTGCTTGACGATTTCTGCCTGTTCCAGTGGGATCTGGAACTGACGGCAGAAGGTCTCAATGGTCCTTTCAGGATTGTCTACTGGCGTCTGTGTGCTGATCAGGAATCGGTCCTGGCCGTGGCGGGATTGATGCACCACCCCGCGCAGAACGTCAGGGAACTCATCCAGGACCCGACGGCTGATGTGCTTGTAGCGAGAGTTGATCGCCGTCTTGGCGATGAGTCCGTTGGTGCAAATGAGGCGGAAATAGAAAGCCTCGATGGACAGGGCCAGGATACCCACCTCGGAATTGGCGATGGAAATACCGGGCACGATTTTATCCTTTTCAGACACCAGAAACTGCCGGTCGTACTCGGGCACCTTCATCACCATGATTTCCTGATCCAACGAGAAATGAACCTCGCCGGCCGGGTCGAATCCGTATTCCAGCATCTTGGTGAGAACCTCCATGTGGTCGATGGCCGTGTAACGTTCGGTGAACACGGCTCGAAGGGCCTGACCATCGAAACGACAGAACAGAGACTGACGAGTGAGGCTTTCCCGCTCCAGCCAGTAATTGAGATTGGCCTGCTGCAGATCCTCGGGGCACCGGGCGAGATATGAGAACGGAATTCTCAAACGGTTGGCCAAGAGGCGCTGCGCGCTGGGAAGCACGCCGAACGATTGCCCCGCGATGTCCAATCGCTCCAGGTCGTGAAAGCGCATATCCTGGACAGGGACAACGTCATCGTAGTGGTTGGCGGAAGCGTTGTGGACGCGGGTGATAGCCGATTCAAGTGTGTGGGTGGTCTTCATGTTACGATTTCCTTTCTATGGTACATTGTGTGGAAACAAAAAACCCTCGCCGGCACGATGCCTGGAGGGCTGATGGGACGAACTGCTATGGTGGTCAGGTTGTTACAGAGCTACTCAGTACGAACTGCCATACGGGTCAGATTGTAATGGGGACTATCACCTCCTTTCTGGTGTGGATTGCGGTGGATATCGGACGAAGTGCCAAGGGGGGCAGATTGTCATGGTGGTGGTGATGGGATTGATGGGGCAGGGCTACCAGTTGATCGGGTTAAAGTTGGAGTGAATCGTTGACAGGAATCGGGATTGGGTGGAAACTGTAAGAGCAGCGATGATAATTTGCGTTCCGCATTGTAATCTCGATGGTAAGGATCGTGATAAAAAGATTCATATCGCCAGATTCGGTCAAAAACAGGAGATGAGTTAATTGAAAGAATCGAATCTTAGAATCCTTCAAGACTTCTGCGGAGGTCGGGCAGAGTCCGAAATCGGTTTCCTTACAGAGGCATTTGTTCTTGCCAAGGATTACCAAGATGCTCTGCATGCACCTTTCCACTCACCGGTGATACTACTAGGCCGGAAGGGCACAGGTAAGAGCGCATTACTCAAATATATCGACTTGCGGGCATCTGACTCAGGTGTTCGTGCCCTATATTTGAAGCCGGATGATATCCCTCTTTTAGACAGTGTCGCTCAAGCGACTGACACTGCGACCATTAAACGGAAAGCTTACGAGGCATTGGTTACTGCTCTTTCAGTGAAGGTGGGCACCGACTTGAGGGGGGTACTAAACAGAAAGGACAAGAAACTTTTTGACAAAGCGATACGCGACGGGGCACGTACTCATGACGCGGTCCAAGCCTGTCTTCAAACCCTTGCCTCCGTCGGCTCAGTAGTCAAGAATATTGATTTCACAAAGCTAGTCCCGGATACTAACGATGCATCTACTAATACTTTAAGAGGATCTTTGCAGGCCAATTTTGCCCGTAATGAACGAGCTTTTTTTCTACTTCTTGACGACGTTGATCAAGTCGCATCTCTCGTAAATCATGACCAAGTGAACCGAATTTGGGGACTAATTCTGGCGGCTCAACGGTTGACCGAAGAATTACCAAACTTCAAGACAGTAATATCTCTTCGAACAGAAGTCTGGACGGTTCTCTCAAACGATCAACACGGCCAACGTGACCAAGTGGATCATATACGGCCATTGATTCGTCTACTTGATCCAGGAGAATCACAAATAAAGGCAATACTGGAACGACGACTTGAAGTAGCAAGGAACCATTTGCAATTAGGGGGCAATGAACCCAATGAATTGATATTTTTTGAAGACCCTTCTGTACTGCTTCCGACGTCCGAGGGCAGTAAGCGTTCTTGGCCGGATTTCATAGCCAAAAGTTCTCGTGGAAGACCTCGTGATGCGCTCCAGCTTCTCGGTATACTCGCCGAGGAATCCCGCAACTCTGGTTTTTTAAAGATAACCCAATCAGTAGTTAACCGAGCCGCTGCAAAGTACTCATCTCAACGCATAGATGACCTAACGCTAGAGTATGCTATTGATTGCCCTGTTGTGCGTGAGATCTGTAACACCTTCAGCTCGTTGGAATTCACTATCGGGACAGAGGCACTTAAAGACCATCTTGTTTCCCTTCCTTCAAGATTCAGCATAAGGATTAGAGGGACTCAAATTCGTCCGGATTCCCTTGAAGACGTTTTTACTCTCTGGGGGTTTGTCCATGAAATGGGGATCTGCAACCCAAGAGTCCCAGACAACAGGCAAGAACGTGAATTTCGGCACATAAACCATAGTGACGATCCTCACTTCGTAAGCCAAGCCAATTGGAATGAAATGCAGAAGGTAGTATGGGAGATTCACCCTGCCTACCGTTCATACTTGATCGACAAGAGAAAGGAGGATGAAGCAAGAACCGGCATTTCACTTCGCAAGTTTTTCAGGAAAGATAGGAAAGCCTCTAATTGAGTGGACGAATCCCTAAGCAACGCACCGGAACTGCTTCGCTGATTAATATTTTTCAGAAGTAAAAAATTGTAACTTTCAAGCAATGCCATATTTTTTTACTGTGACTGCCTTTCAATAATCGCTGTGAACAAAATAGTTGAAAAGAGTTTCCCCCGATATAATCGTCATGAGCGTCATTCCATCCCCATCCATCTGAAAATATGCATATTTCCTGATGGCGCTCTCCCTGCCGACCCCGTGACGTACCGCCTTCACGAATACCCCTCCATCTCCTCTACCGCCTCACCAATAAACGACGACTTCACCGCCGGCCGGCCCAAATACAACGCCGGCCACGACAGGTAGAGCAGCTTCATAGCCCGGCTCATGGCCACGAAAGCAATCCGCCGTTCTTCCTCCAGGTCCCCATTG
Organism: Pseudomonadota bacterium; assembly: GCA_043825735.1. Taxonomy (GTDB): domain Bacteria; phylum Desulfobacterota; class Desulfobacteria; order Desulfobacterales; family JBDRRP01; genus JBDRRP01. The sequence goes on from JBDRRP010000073.1 coordinate 65,423, forward strand.
ACGTTGGGTATGATCCCTTCCACCATGCCGATGACAAAGACCGCCGCGAACTCCAGCCCCTTGGCCTTGTGAATGGTCGATAGCGTAACCCCGTCCTCGTCGGCTCCGCTATTGCTTCGAACCGAATCCGCATACTCCAGAAAATCGCCGGCCTGTCATAGCGGCCGGCGGCCATCTGCAGTTGATCCAGACTTTCCAGAGGTCCATCCACAGGCTCTGCCATTTCGTCGGCGATCCGTTTATCAAAATCCAGCACGAACCGGATGCGCTCCAGGAGTCCCGCCGGCTCCAACCAGTCCATTTCCCGCGCCAGATCGTCTATCAGTTCTGTGAAGGCCCGAATCCCGTGCTCCAGGTGCCGGGCGCCCAAAGGCATAACCTTCAGGGCCGGGTAAAGGTGAAGGTCATGGGCTTCCGCCCACTCTTCCAATTCCTCGAAGAAGGCATGACCGATATATCGGCTGGGCACATTAATGACCGCCTTCAGTGCTTCGTCCCCATCGAAGGTGTCGGGGTCATGGATCAGTTGCAGGTAATGAAGCAGGACGCTGACTTCATAGCGGTGATAAAAGCTTGCCTCGCTTTCGATGCGGTATGGAATCTTGTTTCTTGCGAAAGCCTCTTCGATGGCACGGGATTGACTGTTGGCGCGGTAAAGGACGGCGATGTCCCGATAGGCATATCCCCGCCGGCCAACCAGGTCGCGGATTTCGGTGACGATCTGCTCGGCTTCGTTTTCCTCGGACATGGCCTTGAGTACGATGACGTTCTCCCCGGGCGGGTTCATCGTGTTCAGTTGTTTATCGATTTTCCGCTCGTTGTGGCTTATGAGGCTTTGACAGGCGGACAGGATCTGCGGCGTAGAGCGGTAGTTGGTATCAAGGATGAACCGGGCGCTCCCTGGGTAATGCTTGGCGAAGTGAAGCACGTTTCCCACATCGGCTCCCGTGAAGCTGAAGATGCTCTGCCAGTCGTCACCGCATACCCACAGGCTGGAGTTTTCATCCCCGCCGGCCAGTTGCTTCAGGATGGCCACCTGGGCGGGGTTGGTGTCCTGGTATTCATCGACAAGGATGTGAGGATAGGCGCGCCGGCAAGTGTCCCGCCAGTCATCATGCTCGGTCAACATTCTGTGGGCCTCCATCAACAGATCGTGGAAATCCAGCAGCAGGCGTTTTCGCTTTTCCTCCTCGTAGGCTTCATAGATTTTCGCGGCCGGCGCCAGTGAAACAGCATCTTTGTGCAAGTCCCGATACGGCTCCCAATCCACCAGCCGACTCTTGGCCAATCCAATTTCCCTCAAAGCGAACGCGGCAGTAACAGACTCCACCCGAAGTTTCCGGATGACCTTTTTCAGGAAATACACCTGACGACGACCATGCAGCAGCCCAAAGGTCCTCCCTTCCTCCTTCAAGAGGCGGTGACAAAACGAGTGAATGGTGGACAGTGTAACTCGGGAGGCCTGATCCATCAGCACCGGCCGGAGCTTTTCCCTCATGGCCCCGGCCGCATTTCTGGTGAAGGTGAGGCCCAGTATCCGGTCAGGTGGTATGCCTTGGCTGACCAGGTTACCGATACGGGCGGCCATAGTGAGGGTCTTTCCTGACCCAGGGATGGCGATGACAGACGCGGTGCCGAACATGAAGGCGGCGGCGGCTTTTTGTTGATCGTTTAGCTTGTACATGGGTTGAGGGCTCCTTTCTGGAGTTGGAAATGGGAAAAGAAAAGGCGACCTGCATGGGGGACAGATCGCCTGTTGGGTGGTTTGTTGATGGCTGGAACTGGGAATATTGGGAGTGAGGCCGGGGATTGCGTGGCGGCTATACTCAATTATTGACAGGGGGCGTGATTAGGAGGAAACTTCAGGACGAGGATTAGCATTGCGTCGGTATCATGTAAACTTCTGAAAATATTACTATTGATGGTCTGACAAAAATTTCTACATCCCAACAAACGCCATTGCATTGATTTTTAGTTAAAATCACTTGAGCGCAGCCTGCGATGCCTGATTTCTCGACTTGACATGATTTTCAAAACCACCGATAGTAGGGTAATCCGCAATATCTACTATATCTTGTAGCAACTGAGAGGCACACATTTTGTGGGCGGGCTAAATGGTACGCCGCCATTATTCAAATCATCTCCCCTTATGCGATATGGAGACGGATTATGAACAATGGGAAAAATGAAGCCTATAATTTAGTCCTTGCCGTTTCTGGCCCTTATGGCGCTGGGGCAAGCTCCTTAACAGATGAACTATATAAAATCCTTACGGATTGGCATGGTTGTTATGTTGAGAAAATCCGAGTTTCAGAATTAATCAAAAGATATTTTCCTATTATTGAAAAAACCGATCTCGATAAAATACCTGACGATGACACATCAAAAAGAAGAGAAATATTACAAAATGCAGGGACTACCTTAAGGCAAAGAGATCCATTTATTACCGCAAAAGCTATTATTTCTGAGATGTCACAAAAAACTCAAAAACTTGAAGCTGAAGGAGCCTTGGGGGAAATTGGCACTACGGTATTTTTGGTAGACTGTCTTAAAAATAGAAATGAGGTTAAACTATTACGAAAAGTATATGGCGATGAATTCTATTTGGTCTATATTCACGCTTCACGCGAATCTCGATGGCGGAGAGAGGTTGATTACAAAGGATGGAAAGAGGAAGAAAGAGTACATTTTGAAGAAAGAGACCAAGTTGACCACTATGAGAATAAACTACATAAAATTCATGGCAATATAGGCCAAGAAGTAGGAAAGCTTTCTGCAATTGCGGATTATTATATCGTAAACAACCAAAATAGAGAGAATTTGAAAACCGAGGCAAACAGATTGTTGGAAACTCTTTTTGGTGATGGTAAAAACCAGCCTACTATCCAAGAGAGATCAATGCATATTGCCTATTCAGCATCAAATAGATCTTATTGTTTAAGCAGGCAAGTTGGAGCCGCTATAGTCGATGATAATGGCAACATTTTAGGGGTTGGGCACAATGATGTCCCAAAAGCTAATGGGGGCTTATACACCCAAGAAGACGGTCAAAATGATAAACGTTGTCATTTAGTGGGTGATAGAAGATGTATTAATGATACTAACAAACAAGAAAGATTTAAAGACCTTGAGGATGAAATCATTTTACGAGCAAAAATAGTAGAAGAAAAAAGATCACATATATCCGAGGCGATCAGCAGCTCAAAGTTTAGCGAATTAACAGAATTTTGCAGAGCTGTTCATGCTGAAATGGAGGCTCTTTTAAGCGTTGCGAGGTTGGGTCGCGGCTCTACAGTTGGAGCAACAATGTATGTCACAACACAACCTTGCCACAATTGTATAAAACACGTTATATGCGCCGGCATCCATAAGATCGCTTACTTGGAGCCTTATCCTAAAAGTTTAGGAATGGAGTTGCATTCAGATGCAATTGATTGGGACCCATCTGACGATAGATGTTTAGGAGAGAAAATGTTGGTTGTACCATATACTGGTGTTGCACCACATAGGTACCATGATTTTTTTAAAATCATTGATGAGCGTAAAGACAAAAAAGGCTTTTACAAAAGATCAACAAAGTCAGAACAATCAAATAATCCTCGTTTTGCGCGTAATATTTCACCCAGAACAAGAAAAAAATTAGATGAAAATATGCCAAACCCAATTACAGCACAAGAACTGGCATATTATGGAGAATTCACAAATTGTTTACCTCAGGACGGCCTAAGCTAAAACCAGTTTAAGATGAAAGGGGGAGAAATGGAAGACCAGCGAAACAGTAATAAAGAGTATGAAGAACTTAAACGGATCGGCCAAGAGGCAAATGAGACGGTTCGTAACTTCTCAATCCAATTAATGTCTAAGGCGGAGAGAAACTTCGATAAAATTGAATCTTTAAAAGAAAGAGTTAACCAGCGATAGTATTATGGGTATTGATTTTGGCCAGATTTTCTAATTGCGATTGCCAATTATATTATACAATTAATAGAGCTTAGAGTATAAAAGGAAAGGTTTGCTAATTCTATCGTCATGAGCGTCATTCCTTTTCCATGTCCCTGAAAGAACATACCTTTTCCAATGACGCTCTACCTGACAATGCCATGACGACCAGCCCATGAGGGTAAGCCCCGGCAGCATCGCACCACCGGGGCTTCCTGTACCGCCTACCAGTCCTTACAAGCATCCACGAACTGACAATCCCCGCACATCCAGCTCTTGCTCGGCATGAATATGCGATCCTCGATGCCTGCCAGCACGGCAGCCGTCACCCTGGCGAACCGCCGCCGCTGTTCAGCACTCCTGATCGTGTAGTGCTGCTCGAACTTGGGCGTTTTGAGTTTGCGCAGGACATCGAACCGGCAATAGACATCGGCCGTGGGGAACACATACCGGTTGGCGGCCAGCAGGTACGCATACGAGGTCAGTTGCAGGTCTTCATCGACCGTATCCTGAGCATAAGGGTTCTTGGCCGTCTTGTTGTCCACGGCGATCAGGTTGCCGGCCGCGTCCTTGAGCAAAAGGTCGATGAGGCCGGTGACCGTCATGTCCAGGGGCTCACCATCCACCGAATACAGCCTCGCTCTCAGCGGCAATTCGACGCCGATCACCGTGAAGCCGGTCATGTCGATGCCGTAGTAGAAGGCCTCCAGCATTTTTCTGCCCATATCGACGGCGGCCTTCAGGTTCGGCGTCTGCTGCTTGTAAATGATGGGCACTTCCACCCGGTCCAGGCCGGCGGTCAGCACCTCGGTGAAAATATCCTGAAGCTGCCACAGCGGATCAGGCACTCCATTGTCCATTAGGCCACGGTGATACCGCTCAATGGCGCAATGAATCGCCGAACCAAAGGGAAGCGCGATGCTGATCCTTTCCGCCGGCCGCTGCTCGACGTACTGGAACTGGTATTTCAACGGACAGGCCAGATAGGTGAACACCTGGCTGTAACTGATGTGAAGCTCATTTTGGAACATTTGTAGGGCCTGTTTTCTGAGCATGTTGGACCTCCTTATTTTTGGGCATGAAAAAGGGAAGGCCCGCCATGGAACCTTCCCCGTGGTTGAATGGATCGACGCTACCGGTTGCGCAGCCAATCGATGAGGCTGGATGCATCGCTCTTGGTGATGTAATCGACTGCGGATCCATATGCCTGGAGGCAGTGCTCGTCCAAGGCCTGCTTGGTCATGCCCGCCGATTGGAGAAGATTCATGATGTAGCTGTATTGCTTGCCACTGAGACGGCCTCCGTTGTTGTTGCCATTGCCGCTATGCTGACGAGAGTGATTGCCGTTGCTCGGCTGATGGTTGCCGCCACCATTTCCGCCAGCCGGCGCGGAAGCTTGATTTCCTCCAACAGCACCCGTTCGAACGCCTTGCTTTGCCCCGGGATTGCTATCCTCCAGATCTTGCGTGAAGAGCTCCGATAGGCCAGCTACCCGCAGGGCGGCATCGATGTGCGCGGACTTCATCGCCATTTTCAGGCTCTTGTTGATATCACCATTATCCTGGCCCACCCGCCTGGCCCCGGTGCCCTCGGCGGCCACGAATCCATTTCCCGTGTGAAGCTCGCATTTGAGGATGATGACGTTGATGTCCTCCCCGCGAATCACGGCGTTTTCATACTCGCTGAGATTGGGAAACCTTGGAATCAGCCCCAGCATGCCGCAGATTTTCTCGGCGCCGGGCTTCCACAAGGACGGCTTGCTCCAGTGCCTTGGGTCGATGCATTCATGGGCACGGCCCTCATTGGCAAGCCGGCAGTTGTCCTTTTTGACCACATGAATTTGGCCGTAATCGACGCCAGCCTGGAGATTAGAACTAATCCATCTCAGAAGGGCCTTGCGGTTGTCCTCACGGCGCACCAGAGCCTCCGAGAAACGCTCGACCGGCCAGTCCATGGGCGACCTTGGGATGACATTGGGAATGGCCACAGAGAGGTCCTGGGGCATCTCAGGGGGAAGTACTTCGGCGGTGTTCACCGGTCTCGTTTCCTGTCTTTCGTAAGTCATGATTTCTTCTCCTTTTTGGGTTTGATGGGTCCAAAAACACGAAAAGCCCGGCAAGCACTCAGGCTCACCGGGCTTCTCCAGGGGTGGATGTCGTTGGGCGGTTAGCGCCAGTAAAGGCCGCTATCCAGAGCCTCCTGGGCTTCCTCGAAACTGCGATAATACCCACTCTCGCGGCTGTAGGGGCCGCAACAGGGGCAAAAGAAGCCCACGTAGTAGCCGGCCGCGCTGCGCTGGACGCCGATGTCCATCACGGACTGGCATTCACAGCAGAGGGTGCGGACCTCGTTTACGCATTCTCCGGGCAGAGTCATAGGCGTCCTCCTTTACTGTTAATGTGGATTATTTCCGACAGGTCAGCCGGTAATGCAGGTAGGAAAGATGCTCGTGGCAGTGTTCGGTGCTGGCACCGATTTCGATCTGCCATCCTCGGCGCGTCATGATTTCCTTGAGGCGGAAAATGGCGTCCTCGAATCGGTCATAGCCGTTGATGCAGTTGGGATTGACGACAAGATCGGGTGAGCGGATGTTTCGCCACTGACCGTCATCGATAACGCGGGGAATGTTCCATGTGGTGTGGTTGATGGCGACTGCCACCATCTGAGAAAACTCAACGGACTTCATCTCATGATTCACCTCCTTTCTGAAATTCCGGGCTGAATGAACAGTGCTGGCACCGAGTCTTGTCACGGCAGGCCCGGCAGACTTTTTCCTGGTCCAGGATCTGGGGCAGGTGCTCGAAGACCCTTTCGATGGTTTGGGTCATCGGAAGATCCAGAGCCCATGCGATCCGTCTCAAGGTGCTGGACGATTTCAGGGACAACTCTGGGGTGTAGGCCATTGGTGGACTACCTCCTTTCGAAATGAAAAAACCACTTGCCAGGGCTGGCAAATGGCTCCATTGAAATTCTTGGAAATGTCGATCTTAGCCTATCTGGTCATAAATCCGCTGAATGATACCGTTGTCGGCCATGCTGTAATACCGATCATCGAACATCGAGACGATGATGTGCTCATGAACGGTAATGCCAACGAGATGGCAGGCATGGATCAGCTTCTCGGTCAAAGCCAGATCCTCTGGAGATGGCTGAACATCACAACTTGGGTGGTTATGACTCAGGATAATTGCCGATGAGCTGGCCAAAATAGCGGGTTTAAGGACCTCACGAGGACAGACCTGGGCCGACGAGACGCTTCCGGTGCTGACGATGTTCACACCGATGATGGCGTTTTTCGTGTTCAGCATCAGGATGCAGAACTGCTCACGATCTGACTGGCCGTGGGTTTCGATGAGGCTCTTGATGATTGGCTGGGCCTGCTGGGAGTTGGCGAGACGATCATTTGCAAAGGGCAGGCTCTTGTCTTTTACAAGAGTCACTCGGTAGGCGGGGATGAACTTGGATGGGTAGGATGCCTGGGTAGTGGCGATGGACAGGGGCAACTGGCGGTGCGCGTAGGGCGTGGATTTCAACGATTTGGCTTTCACATGGATCACCTCCTCTCAATTGGAATGGTGTATAGGGATGGGGGTACCCTGGGGGGCTATAATATCAGGCAGCGAAATTTCCCCACCCCGCAGATCATGGGTGCCGGAGGCTATAAATTTGACCGATTTTTTGAACTGGATTCCCATTTCGGGAAATGGCAGACAAAAGGCACCCTCAAAATATGCGGAGGGGCTGTGAGGGGACGACGACCACGATGATAAGGGCTTGAACTTCCACTTACAATTCAGTAGCCTGCACAAATCTGTGGGGACTGCAGACCGCAAGAGGCTATTGATCCGGATTCGATCATAACGGATTTCTCGGTTTAAGCAGGAGCGCAGGAAGACAATCACTTTGGAAATTGTTTTGTCCATGAGCTGGATAGATGCCGACACCAATAATCGTTGAACATCATAGGCGATAGATCAGGATGAAAATGGCCGAAATTCGCCAGCATGATCATTACAGCTTTCGAAACACCATTCGTGCCGGATGCATTCAGGAGTGCTGGCTTGTTTTCAATGAAATGGCAAAAGGCGCCGATCTTGAAAAGGTCCGCCGAGACCTGGCCAACGGGGTCATGCTTGGCCACTTTGCTTACAGTACCCGTATGGCGCTCTGGAAAATCCTCAGGACCCGTTACCTGAACATTTCAGATCCTTGGGTGCATGCCGAATTGATTCGGGCAAGCCGTTATGGTCCCGATGCTCCGGAATTCATATCTCTGCTGTTTTTGTACTTCATCCTGAGAGACAAATTGGCCTTTGAATTTGTGGTGGAAATCATTTGGGGCAAATGGCTGTCCCACGATCTGCCTATTTGCAGCGGGGATGTCAGCGCCTTTTATTCACAACTATCTGAAACAAAAAATATTTTTGGAAAAATCACAGCAGAATCAAAAGGAAAGTTGATCCGCAACACGGTCTCCACCCTCCAAGACTTCGGTCTTGTGACTGGCAAGAAGCATCGGGTTATTACCCGCCCTCCCGTTGTTACACGCACCGCCTTTCACCTGGTGCGGTTGCTGGCGCACGAAGGGTTGTCTGGAAAGCAAATCGTCGAGTCTCCGGAGTGGCGGATTTTTCTTTGGGACCAACAAGATGTCTCAAAGATGTTCGCACGGTTGGCCCAGGAAAAGCTAATCCGCTATGAAAGATCCGGACAAGTCGTCATTCTCGAAATCCGTAAAGAACCCATCCCGGAAAGTGGGGCATGATGAACGCGGACATTGCCTGGAAACTCAAAGAAGCGGCATCGCGCATCAAACAGCGCTATGCTTTTATCGGTCATCAATCCGGAGCGCCATTTCTTGCCATTGTTTTTCCGCACGAGCAGGAAAAGTGGACAATGGGCGAATGGCGGGCACAAGCAGCCTTCTTTGACGATCAGTACGATTTGATCGACATTGATTTACTGGCCATTACGACCCAATGTATCGAAAATCTTGGACCTGAGAATCTAATTGCTGCACAGGAAGATCCAATGCCCGGCGCCGACCCAGACGTTGAGCTTGCCAATCTCTGGGTATCTGAAATCATAGCTACAATTTTGGATAGGCTCTCAGCGCATCACGGTAAACCGCCGGTATTGGTGATCGAAAAAACAGCCGCCTTGCACCCCGTGACCGGTCCGAAATATCTACTTCAACAATTATGGGACCTCCACAGCGAAAAGATCCAGTGCCCGGTGGTCATTTTTATCCCTGGCCGACTTGTTGAAAAGCGGGTCTACCTATTTTTAAACACCAAAGAGGAATTCATGTATCGCGGTGAAATCCTATAACGCCCCAGGAGGAGATTGTCCTCATGATAATCGGTGACATTTTCGAAACACGGATCACAGAAAAAATCGAACCCGTCATCAAGGTGGGTGAGGTCCAGGATGAACGCAAACTCGCCGCGGAGATAGGCAGTTTTGTTGTTACCCCCCATATCGAAACATACATGGATTCATTCCTGGAGCATTATACTGACACGATACGCAAGCCGACCACGGAAATCGGGGTTTGGATTTCAGGCTATTTCGGATCGGGCAAATCGCACCTGGCCAAGATGCTGGCCCAAGTGACCGCGAACCGGAATCTGGACGGAATTCCAGCGGCCAAGCGCTTTAACGCCCGCGTGCCGCAATCCGCAGGCAAAAAGAAATCTCTGGAACGCTCCTTGAGCCTCTTGACCAATTGCGAGACCAAAGTTTTAGCCTTTAATCTCAATACTCTGACGGACAGTCGCAACACGCCTTTGCCTACCCTGCTGTTATCCCAATATTACCAGTCCATGGGCTATGGAAGTAACCACATCTTTGCCAAGGTCATCGAAGCCGGCCTGGACAAGTATGGCAAATTGGACCAGTTTCACCAGGAAGTTGAAACCTTGGCGGGGAAACCCTGGATTACGATTCAGGCCAATCCTAATTTTTATCGCAAGCATCTTTATGCTGCCGTCTGCCGGATTGCCCCAGAGATGTTCTCGACACCGGAAGAGGTTTCTGAAGCCTTACGTAACGCCGAAAAGGGAGAGATCTATAACACGGATTTCTTGATACGCACGATCATCGAAGATATCAAGACACGGGAGCACCAAACCCGCAAACCTGCGCGCCTATTCTTTATCTTGGATGAATCCGGTCACTGGATTGAAGATAACCTCGGGCGGTTATCCCAGTTGCAGTCTCTGGCAGAAGAAGCCGCGGCTTTGGGTCAAGGAAAAATCTGGATCGTTGTAACGACCCACGAAGATATGGGCTCGGTCTTCAAAAACGCCCGCGCCCTCGACACCGATTTTAAAAAAATCGAAGAGCGCTTTCGCTTCAAGTTCGGACTGACGACTGAAAACATTGAGCTGGTGTTGGAAGACCGCATTTTCAAAAAAACGCTCAATGGTAAGAAGGAGGTGGAATCGCTTTATCAACAGAATCCCGGGGTGATCCGCTCCATGGGGGAGCTGGCCAACGTGACGCAGCGCCTTCCAGCTTGTGACGATGTCAATTTCGTCAAATTTTATCCGTTTTTCCCTTACCAGCTCCATCTGATTCCTGAAATCGTCAAAGCTCTTCGGGCCAGAGGAGGAAGGTCGGATTCGCTCTCCGGATCGACCCGCACCTTGCTCGCCATAACCCAGGACGTTATCCGCGCCGGCCGGCGCAATTATCTTCAGGCGCCGGTTGGGGAGATGGTATCCTTTGATGAAATCTACTTCAATCTTGTGCACGAAGGGGAAATTTCGGCTGACATTCGCCGCGAGATCTCAAAGATCCCTGAGGTGGTACAAGGGTCCACGGATCTGACTCACAAGTTGGTCGAGGTGTTATTTATGACCGGAGAGTTGGCATACCTTCCCAAGACAGCGGACAACCTGGCCCGATTTCTGGTATCCGACACATCTCAAGATTTGGCAGGGATCAAACCAGCTATCGATGCGGAACTGGAAAAACTGAAGAAAGCCAAAATCGTTGCCCGAATCGGCGATGATTGGGAGTTTCTGACCGGAGAGAGACGGACATTTGAAGAGGCTGTCGATACGGTAGCCCATCAGCTAAAATTTCAGGACCGAGAAGAGGGATTAAGCAAGCTCATCAGCACACATACCCTTGGATTTGATACCATTCCCTTCAAAGGGCACGATTTTCAAGTGCGGCTATTTTTCGACAACAAGTTGCTGGCAAAGAATGGTCATATTGAGGTTCGGATCATTTCACCATTCGGGCACCATTCCGGCCAGACCATAACCGACTATGAAAATGAAAGCCTCAAAACAGAATACCATCAAGCCCTTTATATATTCTGTGGGCGGATCCCGCAATTCACCGACCAACTGGACCGCTATATCGCCATGGAAGAGGTGGTTAAAAAATGGCAAGGGGATCCGGGCAAATCCGGGGTCGAGCATGAATTGGCAAACGCCAAAGCGACTACAGATCTGCCCAAATTGAAAGATGCGGTGGAAAACTCGATTCGAGAAGGCCTGCGTCAGGGCCACCTGATTTTCCGGGGCAGCAGTCGCCCGATTTCATGTAAAAAGGATCAAAAACCCGGAGAAGCGGTTCGCCTCGAAATAGGGCACTATTTTGGCTCGTTATACCCCAAGTTCGACAAGATGAGCGTTCGGATCAAATCCGAGCAGAAGGACATCGTTGATGTTCTGGCCGGCGCTAAAAACCTTTCCCAAGATGTCAAGAGTTTGAAACTGTACGACAATGCCGGCCAATTAGACCAACATATACCTCTTCTGGATGAGATTCGACTCTACCTTACCAATCGGCAACAGCGGAAGCAGCGAACTCTGGGCCAGGAGATCGTTGAGAATTTTGAAAAACCGCCCTATGGCTGGGATCCCAATGCGGTGCGAATAGGTATTGCTGCCACTGTCCGGGCTGGTGTCATCAAAATCATGGTCGGAAAGAAAGTTTACACCAATCCGGCCGACTCAGAATTAATCGCCACCCTGCGCAACAGCAAAGCGTTTCACAAAGCCGAAGTCATCCTGGAAGAAACCGACGTGGATATCTCGGTTTTGACCGCCGTTCGCAAGCTACTCATCAAGCTGACCGGCAATCGCAAGATCGATGAAACGCCGTCGGATATCACCTCCGCCGCCGTTAAGCATCTCATGGCGGTGCAAAACAAAGGCGTCGATGCCCGTATCTGGGCCAAAGCTGCCAACTTCCCACTGCCAGAATCCTTCAACGTCGGCATGGAAACGATGGAAACCCTGTTGGGCCTGACAAATCCAGTCCATCACATCAAGCAATGGGAGGCCAAGGCATCCACGATCGAAGACGAACTTAAGGCCATCATGGATGTCCATACCTTCTACAGTACATGGGCTGATACATTTCAGGAAACCAGGTCATTGTATATTTCCCTGCAGGCGATCCAGTCAAAAGTTCCCAAAGGGAACATCATTAACCATTTCATCGCTAATTTCTCCACCGCCGATCAGGATGCGACGGTGCATCAGGCGGAGACGTGGCAAATTTTACAGGCCAACAAGGCTCATGTGCTTACCGAAGTCGAGTCCCTAAAACGCCAATGGCAAGATACCGCCCGGAAATCCTTGACTCCATTGAGAACCCGCCTGAATGCCGAAAAAGCGTCGAGGGTGTTGACGGCGGAAGAACTGGCCTCTTTGGAGCAGGCGTTGCAGCGCATGGAATCGGAAATCGATGATGAAACTGATCTGATCAAGTGCGCTATGCTTCCAGGCAGGAGTAAAGATTGGGTTAATGACCAGCTTCATCATATCGATCAACTCATCAGTGGCAAGGGGCCAGGGGGAGGTGGTGGGAGACCGGTTAAAAGAATCAGGCTTGTGTCTTCTCCCATGCGGATCAAAAGTCTGGATGAGTGGGATGCCTTGAAAACAAATATAGATAAGCAAATTGCGGCCGCTTTGGATCAGGGTGTCGAAGTGGAGCTGTCCTGAAAATGGAATCTCAAGCCAAGTCGCAACTCAAAGGCATCGTTCTTAAGCTCAGGCATATCCTGGAAGGTCACTACGACACTCAGGGCGGCTGGCACCCTGGGGACATAGAGGAGCGACTGGCCTTCTTGGGTTTTCGACGTGATCGCTCACCCCTGCCGCTGGAAAGCCTTTCTCATTTAGATGAAGCCGACCTGCAGGCCCGGCGGGTGGCGGATGCCTATGTCCAAGATCAGGTTGGATGGCCCGATGAAAAGGCCGTCGCCCATTTTGTTCAAGAGACGGCCTATACCTGGGCCAACAGGCTCATTGCCTTGCGCTGCATGGAAGCGCGCGGCCTGATCGACGAAATCATCCTGCAGAAAGAGAGTTACGGTGGCCGGTCGCTGAAGCATCACCGCCTGGCGCGGCAAAACCCTGCGGCCTGTGCCGGAGAGGATGACGGGCTCTATATCGTTTTGGCAGAAGAATTCGCTCGGAGGGCCGATGACCGCCTGCGCCAGTTGTTTGACCCGCATGACCCACTCGTCGCTTTGAGACCCGGTGTAGCCGCCCTCAAGCAGTGCATCGGGTTGCTGTCCGCTCCGGACGAGGTTTTTAACGCGGACGACGCCCTTGGCTGGGCCTATCAGTACTGGAATACGGAAGAAAAGAACCGGGTTTTCGACCGAGTGCGCACCGTGAAGGGCGCCAAGATCGCCAATAGCGACATCATCGCTGCCACCCAGCTTTATACCGAACCTTACATGGTCAAATACCTGGTCCAAAATTCCTTGGGGGCCTTATGGATGGCCATGCACCCGGATTCCCGCCTTTGCCGATCATGGGAATACTATGTGCATGACGCCGACCGGGCGCCGGCACCGGTCAAATCCCTTGTTGAGATCACGTTCCTCGATCCTTGTGTCGGGTCGGGCCATTTCCTACTGGAAGCCTTCGACCTGCTCTATGCAATGTACCTCGAAGCAGGACAAACTGATCCGGACAATATTTGCGATGCCATTTTGACCCATAACCTTTTCGGCATCGACATCGATGAGCGGGCCATCCAGATCGCCGGCCTGGCCCTCTACATGAAGGCCAGGGAAAAGGCACCGGAGTTCAGGCCCACTCGCATCAACCTGGTGGCCACCAATGTTCATGCCGCCTCCAATAAAGATCATCTGGCGGCTTTTCTTAAAAAGCACCCCGATGCTGAACCCCTCAAAGCCGCCCTGGGGCATATTTTTGACAGTCTGGTCAATGCCGGAGAGCTGGGTTCCTTGCTCCAGATCGAAGAACCGGTGGAAAAAGAATTCCAGGCCTTGAAAAATTGGCATGATACACGCCGGTCATTGGCGCCACAACAGATTGACCTGTTTTTGCAAAAAGCAAAACCTGGACAAAAGTCCCTTCCCCTCGGCGGCCAATCCTACGATCAATGGAAGGACGGCATACTGGAGCGGTTGAGCGACCACTTTCGGATGGAATCGGCCGCACCGGATTTTACCTCCCGTTTTTTTGGCGAAACTGCGGAAAAAGGTCTGACCCTGTTCGATTTTCTTTCTCGCCGCTACGATGTTGTGGCTACCAACCCGCCCTACATGGGTTCCAAGAACATGGGGCCGGTGGTTAAACATTATGTGGAAAGTCGCTTCGTTTCGGGAAAGCGGGACCTTTACGCTGCCTTCATCCTGCGCTGCCTGGAACTGGCCAAGCCGGAAACGGGCCGCGTGGCCATGGTGACCCAGCAATCCTGGATGTTTTTACGGTCCTTTGTCGATTTGCGTGCCTTGGATGCGAGCAAACTTGCCACAGCAAAGGGATTCACAGGGATATTGCGGGAGACGTCCATTGAGGCAATGGCTCATCTGGGGCCTGGCGCCTTTGAGGAGATTTCAGGCGAGGTGGTCAACACGGTCCTTTTCTGCGTCCTCAAAAAGAACCCGTCCGATGATCATCGCCTGACCGCCTATCGTTTAGTCGGTTATAAATCTCCTGATGAAAAAGATTGCGCTCTTAAGGTTACCAACCCCAAAACTGCATTCACAATCCCTCAAACTGAATTGCTCAATATTGAAGAATTCCCCTTTATATACTGGGTGCCCGAACAATTAATTGACCTTATTAGGGTTCATGGAAAAAGAACCGATGATGACTACATGTTTGTTACCCAAGGATTAACAACAGGAAATGTCCCGCGTTTTGTCAGGTTCGTATGGGAATGCTCCTTAGGCGAAGGTCATTGGTGGTGGTATACAGCTGGTGGTGGCTATAAAAAATGGACTGGCAATGAATATTTGTTTGTTGATTGGCAATATAGAGGGGCGAGGCTTCGCAGTTATGTTTCCGATAACTATCCTCCATCTAAGTTCACATTATTAATTAAGCAACCAGACACCTATGGCCAAAAAGCTGTTTATTATGGTGCAGTTGCAAGAGGTGCGCTGGGAGTAAGATTGTGTGAAGGCGCGATATTTGGAGACTCTGCTCCAGGAATAATTCATAATAAATTAAGCGTATTGGCGCTCTCTGGAATCTTGAATACGAGATTATACAGTTTCTTAATAAGGGCGCTATCGGCCACAATTTTGACTATACGTGATCCTTATGTTGTTCGCCTGCCAATATATAACAATCCGCTTCCAGATCCAGCCTTAAAAGCTATTGAATCAATGGCAGCTTTGTGTGTTTTTATCACCAATTTGTTCGACGAAAACCAAATAACCGAAAGGAAATATTTCAACAATTACCTATCATCCCAGAAGTCGAATTATCTCTATGAGAGCAACGCATTGCTTCATTTAGTTGAGAGCTGCATTGAAATGCAGATAGTTACTAATTACGCTTTAGATACAGATGCGATTGCTTTAATCACCGATGAAACTGGTCTTCCTTCCGGTTGGTTTCCGCTGATTCAAGGCTATGATGCACTGCCACCTTTGCCGGAGGGATTGCCGGAGATCCCCCAAGAGGTTATCGAATTCCTTGGCCGGCATGAAAGGCGCACCCTCGATCCGGAAGCACTGATTTTGGTGCAAAACCGCTTGCGCACGCTATTCGAGTCCGGACCCGGCGCCAAAGAGGAGGCAGAGGATACAGACGCCGACACCCAAAGTGATGACGACGAAAACGAACAAGTCGCCGTCGGCGCCCGCATCCCCATTCCGGCCGAGACCTTTCTCGAAGAGCTTTCTCAAAAATTGGAAGTCCACCCAATTTCCGTCTACTGGTTTCTGAAAACGGGCATCGAAAAAGAAGGCTGGCGCTGCCGGTCTGAAGAGCAGCGCCTGACGCGGGACGGTTTTACAGTGACCATCCTTAGTCTGCTGGGCCACCGCTGGCCGCGACAGGTCGAGGCAGACGAACCGGTCCCGGGCTGGGCTGCTGGCAACGGGGTTATCCCATTGAGCGAGGGAACCGAAGAGATCCCTCTTTACCAGCGCTTGAGGGACCGTCTGGCCACTGAATTCGGGGACGAACAGGTTTCAGCTCAGGAAAACGCCTTTGCGGAGATAATGGGGAAACCTCTTCAGAAATGGATCCTAAAGGACTTTTTCCGCCACCATATTTCCCGGTTCAAAAAGCGGCCCATCGCCTGGCATCTTTCCAGCAACGGCGGTTCGCGCCAGGCCTCAGCCTTCGAAGGCCTGGTCTATTACCACCGGACCGACGGTGACATGCTTCCCAAGATCCGCAGCCAGTTTATCGGCCCCTTGATCAAGCGCCTGGAGCGGGAACTGCACAGCCTGGAAACCGTTGGAACCTTGAACGCTGACCAGGAGAGTCGAAAAACGACCCTTAAAAATCAGATCCCGGAACTCAAGACATTTGACCGCAAACTCGCCAAGGTCGTTTCAAGCGGTTTCGGGCCTGATAGGATGTTGTCATTACTGCGCCAATGCGCCATCAACGATGCCGTGTTGTGTCTAAAGGCACGCTGGTTGAGAAGGCTTCAGGGGGTCATCCATACAGAATCGCTTTCCGATTGGCAGAAGCAGGCTGAAGCAACCCGGCTTCATGTGGACTTTCCTGTCTGGATCGCCGAGGCGTTTGGCCGCCTGGACCAGTTTTGCGCCACTGCCGGCCCCAGGCCACCCCAAGAATCCGGATTTGACGAGGACCCGACGGCTAAAGAATTGGCCAACTGGATCTGCTCCCACGCCGCCGCCATATTTAAAGATGCCCTGATGCTGGCTTGCAACGCCTGGTGGAAGCCCTTTAATGCCGAGGTTCTGGCACCGATTGCGCAGAGCATTAAGGATGCGAAAAGCCAACTTCAAGCGCTAAACGACCAAGCAGCGGGGGCTAATCCCGATTTCACCGAGCAATCGAATATCCAGAGAAAAACCAAGGAATTGAAAGACACCATCAAACAATGGCGAAAAGTGTTAACCGACAAGACCTTGCTGGGGCAGGCGCTGCGGTCGGTTATCGAAACGTGGACCTGCACTGAAGCCCTTGAATGGGAACCCTGGCTGGCCGAACAGCTTATGTTCGATCAACTGTCCAGCCTCGGTGCCCATCGTCCTTCACCGCAAACCATCCAGGATTTTGTCCGGCAAGAGAGCCTGTATCAGCCGGACATCAACGACGGGGTGAGGGTGAACATCGCTCCCCTGCAAAGCGCCGGTTTGTTGACGGCCAATGTGTTGGCAGGTAAGGATGTAGCCAAGGCCATCACCGACCGGGCCACCTGGCGCGACGATGAACGTCGCTGGTGCCGGGAGGGCAAGCTGCCCAGACCGGGATGGTGGGCGTGAGGCATCGTAGAACGTTTTGAATATAACAAGGAAGGTAGCAAAGTCGGCGAGAAGCAGATTCATAATGCCAACATTGTTGCCGTGATGCAGGTGTATGGAGTGAAGCGAGTGGCGACGCACAATCTGGATGATTTCAAAACATATGCACAGTGGATTGACCTTTTGGGTCTGGACGGTAAGCCGTGGTGAAGGATCGGTCACTAAAAAGCTGGTTGGTGGATCAAATCCGGAATGTTTTATCAAAACCGGTCATACAGGCACCCTTTATCATCTGGTGTGACCCCCAACGGCAGTGGCGTGAGCTTCTCCACAAGGCTTGCGGTGATGAGATCGAACTGTGGACCGATGAGTGCCACGAGCTACTGCTGCGGCATCGTTTTGTCAAAGAAGAACGTCGGCCGCGTGTGATCTGGGTTCCTATATGCCGAGCCGATCTTAGCTATCTGCGGGCCTTTGAGGGTGAAGCGCGATTTTGGGAAATAAACTTACTGGAAGCCTTGCGTGAATACGGAGTCGAAATTTCACGAAGCCAGGAAGACGAATTCAGGGAAGATCTCCTGGCCTATGCTTTAGCCAAGATCGATGAGCCCTTAAGCAAATGGAAGACGATTACCCCGGATGAACTGATTTCCACTGGGTTGATTCTCACCGTCCTTGCCGACTTGGAAAAGCCCATCGAGGAAAAAATCGGCGATGAGAAGCGCCATTTATTCAACCGACGCATCACCGCCGATTTTGGTTTTCCAGAACCTGAAACGGCGGAGCCTGACAAATGGCGGGCACGCGTAGTGGCTTGTTTGCTGGCCACCGATGCCACCGAAAAACTCGGGATAGAGGCCTTTGTTGACGGGATAATTCCACCGGGCAACTGCCGAAAACGAGCGCTGGCGCTTCTGGACCAATGGCAACGCGATCTTCAGCTATTGCCGAATCTCGAGATACTGTCCATCAAAGCCGATGCTTTGTTGAACTTTCAACCGCTGATGGCGAAAGGACCGTTTCCACTGTCCGAGCCGCTGGCGTCATTCAAGGCGGAGACCGTCCTTTTCCAGGAAGAACTCAGCCAGATCAAAGCATTTGATAAATCTCAGGAACTGGCCATCTACCTGGCCCGCAAAACAGAATCCTATCGGCGCCATGCCCAAGGATTCTGGGGGCAAAGAACAAATCGCAAAGTGCCCTGGGAGTCCCTGGCAGCAGTGGGACAAGCTGCCGACGTGTTCAGGAAAAACGACGGCGCCGAAAGAGCTTGGCACAACCTGAAAGAGGCCATCTCCTGGTATGTCGAACAAGGCTGGGAGGTGGATACCCACGGCGAAGCGTTAATGCAGGAATGGCCGGCTCCGGAGGAAGCACTTTTTGCGATTCAGAAGATACTGCGCCAAACTTTTGTCCAAATCCTTGACCGGACCAACACGCTGTTTGCCGAACTGGCTTCCAAAGATCGGTTCTGGATGCAACAAGCCGGCCTGCCTTATGCCGGGGAGGCATTGAAGGAACGGCTCGATGATAACAACGAACCCGCCGCGGTGATCGTTGTCGATGCCTTTCGCTTCGAGTTGGCCATGTGCTTGGCTCAACGGCTGAATGGGGAACATGCCTCCCCGGTCGCCGCGGTGACCGCTTGCATGGCACCGATTCCGACGACAACCGAATTGGGCATGGCCTATGTTTTGCCTGGTGTTGCCAGTTCTCTTAAGATCGATGTCGATGCGGAAAAGGGCTGGCAGGTTCATACCGACGGTTTCGAGCAGAACCTGGCAATCGCAGAAGCACGGCGTAAATGGCTGGTTTCTGTGTATGGGATCAAGTCATCCCACATTCTTTCGATTGCTGCCGTTCTTAAAAGCGGCGTCAATATTCCCAAGGCAAAGACGGTCTTTTTGTTCGGCGATGAGTTCGACACCCAAGGGCATGAAGGTGAATTGGCCCTGTCCGGCCCGGAGAGTTATCTTGACCGCTATGCCCACGTGATCCGTAAACTCCGGGATGCCGGCTATGGTCGCATCTTTCTGACCACCGATCACGGATACTTTCATCATGTGCCGGAGATCGATGAGGTAGCCGAAAAACCTGGCGGCCAACTCCTCTGGGTAACCCGACGTGCCGTTGTGGGAAAGCATCTGATCCACAAGACAGCTCTGCTGACCCAAGTGGCAGGCAGTGATCTCGAATGTCTTACCCCACGAAGCGTCGGCGCATTCAAAACCTATGGCGGCATGGGCTTTTTTCACCGCGGAGCAACCTTTCAGGAGTGGATTATTCCCCTGGTGTGTATCCAGTGGGCGAAAAAGTCGCAAAAAACTGGAATCGTTATCAAGCCGATTGACGCCATCAGCACCCAGGAACCCATCGTGGAACTGGAGCCAGAAACAAGGTCAAAGAAGGATCTTTTCGGTGAGATTGCAGATGGTTATCTTGGTCGACAGATTTGTATCAAGGTAAGAGATGAAGCATCTGGAAAGGTACTTTTCAAATCGAATTCTATTGCGGTGAGTCCAAAGGACGAGGTTCGGCAGGTGAGACTTGAAAAGGTACCTGGCGCCGAGGGTCGTTATGGCCAAAAACTAAACCTTGTCGTGATCGATGCGGACAGCGAAGAGATCCTGTCAATCGCCGCTGTGACCTTGAAACTGGATATAGACGAATGGCTATGATGGAACAAACCAATAATGCGGCAAACTGGGTTGATGCACTGGATCAGAAACTCTTTGAGACCTTTCCAGGGAGAGTTGTGCGCAAGGATCTGGTCAAAAGCTTCAAAGTGGGAGACAACATCCCCGTTTATGTATTGGAGTATCTGCTCGGAAAGTACTGTTCGACTACCCATGAAGTGGAAATCAAAGAAGGCATCCGTCGTGTCAAAGACGTGATTTCCGAACGGATCGTCCGGGCCGACCGGGGTGAATTGATCAAGTCCAACCTCAGAAAGAATGGTTTGCACAAACTGATTGACCTGGTGACGGTCACTTTCGATGAAAAAGACGCTGGCGGGAAATACTGGGCATCTCTGGCTGCGGCAGGTATGGACCATGTCCATATTACCGAGTCCTTGGTTTACGAGCATGAGCGCCTGTTGACCGGAGGGATCTGGGCCAATCTGGAAATCACTTACGACGAAACCCGCATGCACAAGGGGATGACAAGGCCTTTTGTTCTCAACCGTCTCCAGCCGATTCAGATCGCCAGTGCCAACCTGGAAGAGTTCGTCGCAGGGCGTGCGCGCTTCACGAGGGATGAATGGATCGATATCCTTTTGAGAACAATGGGGTACGAGGCAACTCACGACGATTTTACTCCTCGCCGGAAACTGCTCTTTCTGACCCGCTTGATCCCAATGGTGGAAAAGAATTTCAACCTCATCGAACTCGGACCCAGGGGGACCGGCAAATCTTATGTTTACCGTGAAATTTCGCCTTATGTGATTTTATTAAGCGGGGGGCAGGGCTCGGTTGCCGATCTGTTTGGATGGAAGAACCGCAAAGACAAACCCGGTCTGGTGGTGCGCTACGATATGGTGGCCTTCGATGAAGTGGCCGGCCCCAATTTCAAGAAGGAAAACGACAAACAGATGTATAAAGGCTACATGGAGCAACGGTCCTTTTCTCGCGGCGACGATAAAGGAACGATCCAAGCGGATGCAGGGATCGTTTTTAACGGCAACATCGATGGCGATGTCGAGTCCATCGCCAGGGTTTCGCATCTTTTCACGCCTCTGCCCGACTCCATCCGTAATGACATGGCCTTTCACGATCGCTGGCACGCCTACTTGCCGGGATGGGAAATGCCAAAAATGCAAACAGCGTATTTCACTGATCACCTTGGATTCATTTCAGATTACATTGCCGAAATCTTCCACGAAGGGTTGCGCAACCGAAATTATGCCGACGCACATGAAAAGTATTTTTCTTTCGGAAACCATGTGGAAGCACGGGACAGAACTGCAACCGTCAAAACGGTCTCCGGGCTGGTCAAATTGCTCCATCCGGCCAACGATCCCGGCCGCGAGGAAATGGAAGAGTACGTCCGCTTTGCCCTGGAGATGCGCCGACGTGTCAAGGAGCAGCTCAAACGGATGGGCGGCATCGAGTACTCCAAAGTTAATTTTTCCTATCTGCGCAAGGACACGGGTGAGGAGCAATTCATCGGTTGCCCCGAATTAGGGACCATTCAACTCATCCCCGACACGCCCCTGCCGCCAGGAGATATCTTTACCATCGGCTATGATCCTGCTGAAACGCGTTATGGCCTCTATCGAATTCAGATAAACGTTTCTGTTGGTTCCGGAAAATTCCAGCTTGTCGGAACATCCTCAAAGAAAATCCGGGAAGCGGCAAAAATGGCACATGACTTTTTGAAAACCAATGCCAAAAAAATCGGTATCGATCGGGAGATAGCCGGTTACGATGTCAACATCCAGGTGATCAGCCTCATGCAGGGCAAAGATGCCCATGACTTGGGAGTGGCATTCTTCGTGGGATTGGTTTCCGCAGTCCTTTCAAGAACGGTTGCGGCGGGCCTTGTGGTCCTCGGAGAAATGAGCCTTCACGGTGTTTTAAGCCATGTGGAGGGGCTGGGCGACAAACTGCGCGTGGCCATGGATGCCGGGGCGCGACGCATCATGATTCCCACTGCTAATCGTAAAGACTTCGCGACATTACCTGATGAGGTGATCGACAAGATGCAAATCGAGTTTTACAGCGATCCGGCTCAGGCCGCTTTTAAGGCGTTGAGTGCAGGGTGAAAAATTACAGATTATTATATAATAGATCGTCACGAGCGTCATGGTCTAATTTTAAAATGTAATTACAGAACCGTGCGGATGACGCTCTCGTGACGAAATGACACTTACAGGAGATTGTAATGACGGGATGCTTGAAACGAACTGCCTACCGGGGGATACCCACAGTGACACGGGGAGTGGAGCCCCACCCTTCGGCAGGGCTCCATCGAGCAGTCTGACTGCGCCGCTCAGTCCAACGGCCACTCTTCGGATTTTTCGTTTCTCGGTAATCCAAGCCTTTTAAGAAAATCGCCTTTGAACCGGATCAGCGGATCGTTTTTGTACCTGTCGTAGATCGGCTCTAAACGCTCAGGTGTCTGACCCTCTTCGATTTTTGTAAATGCCGCATCGATTTCCGGGTTTTGGTATTTCTTGATGTACCAAGCATGGTTCAGCGTCCCGATCCAGATGGATTGGCTCGCGAAGGGCCTCAGTTCCTCCACCAGGTCGCAAACGTTGGCTGAGTCAAGCATTGGCTCCATACTGACCGAAGTCCTAAATCCGGCTGAATGCGCCAGCACGAGGGCTTGTTTCCGGTCGGTGAAGTCCGGAGCACCCGGCTCCCAGAAAGACAGGACCTCGTCGCTCCTGGCGCCGATGGTGAATCGGAAAAGGATCTGTTTTCGGTAACCAACGAAGTCCCGGCAGAGAATATCGATCAGTTTCAGCCGCGGCTTGGACACCACAAGAACCCGATTGCCAGCAGTCAAGAGCTTACCCAGAACGGTCCGGCATGCCTCGAAGTTACCCTCCGTGATGTCATGGGTACTGGGAAACATCACCGTGGGATTGTATTTTGGATAGGACCTTGCCACATCCTTTTCCCGTATCGCTCCCAGTAACCATTGTTCGTCTGTCAGACGGCTGAAACGAAGCACCGCCTCACCCCGGGCGTAGCAATACAGGCAGCCATTTGAGCATCCATTGCAGCAGTTGACGGTTTTTGAGGACCAGTCCTGAACCCGGTTAATTCCGGTTTTCGAACTTTTCCGCGCTGGCAAGAGGTTTCCACCCCCCGCCCTCGCCCGATTGAGGTTTCTCGCTACGACCGCCTCCGATTCGTTGGCATAGCAGTACAGGCAGTTATGCTGGCACGTACTGTAGCCGCCGATATCGACGCTCGGAATACAGCCGCAGGCCTTGCGAAGGCCCGATGCCTTGACGTTCGCCGGGATGGCCAGGTGATCCATCAGGGCCTTATCATGACTGAACACTTTCCGGATCAGGCCGTCATCGATGCACTTGTTGGGCTGGATGCCGAAGCGCGTCAGGTCCTGTTCCGCGCAGGCCGCCACGGTCATGCCATATCGCTCACCAATCAGAGCCATCGATTTCGCTACCGCCTCAATTTCTTTTTCGGTGAAGGCTCTGGGGTTGATGCCGGCCTTGGCGAGTTTCCTGTCAGCCTTTTTATGAGCGCCAGGCTTGAAGAAGCTGAAGACCAGCTTATCGGTGTATCCGGCGAGCTCCCGGGCGATGGCGTTCACCCGATGGACTACGGTTAACGGCGTCAACTGGTCGGTCGCAATCAACGGATCGAAGCGCCAGATGACCCGCTCCTTGCCAATGCGGCCTGCCAGGTGCTGGAAGGAGTCGATGCGATTGTGCAGGCTGGGCACGCCTGGCTCAAAGCCCTCGGTCTCATAGTCGTTGAGGGTGAAGTGGAAATAATAGTTGATGCCACGCTCATCCAACTCATGAAGCCGGCTGGCCATGGGCAATGGGTTTTTGGTCCAGAACACGATGAGCCGGGTGTTTTCAAAGGACACCGTCACCTCGCCGCCATGGGGCTGGTTGTAGCTCAGATGCCCTTCAGCGAGACGGTCGAAAAACCAATCGCTGTGGCAGCCCGGGATGTCTGTCCGGTAGCTGGCGGACATGACCACCGGTGAGACGGTCTTTGATTCACCGGCGCCTTTTACATGCCCCATGAGCTTACACTCCTCGGCATCAATCCCCCGCCGCTGTTCTCTTTCATCAAGAGAATCTTTTCTGAATCCGGAGTAAAATCCACCATGGGGCAAAACGCCCTGCCGTTCTTCTTGTATTTGTCCGAGAACTCCTTCTGGGGGAAGTCCCCTTGGTCTCTTTTTTTCTAACATCCTGTAATCTCCTTATTTTTTTGGTGTAATAATTCATTATTTCCTCCGTTATAAAAATGTTTCTGCTTCCCACAAAGAGCAGATTGTCTCAGCGCTGATAAGACGGACCGACTGACCCGGAACGCCCGTGCTTGTTGGGTTTGCCGTGACGCTGCCACCACGAATTCACCGCTGGGGCAGATTGTAATGGGTACCCTCCGGCACCCATTCACACACACTTCCGGAAAATTTCCGTAATCAGCCGTGACTGCGTTTTTATTTCGGCCTGAGTCAATCATCATGCCGCTCTCTTCCCCTTGCCCCGCGCCATCCCCCGGCATGAAAAGCCAGACCTTTACGGGCGATACGGTGATATTCGGGCTCTCGCTCATTACCGATGAACCGCAGGGCCGGCGTAAGCCGACCCTCCGGGGACTTCACTTCAAGCTCCTGCCCGTCCAGACGAAGCCTGAAACCACGAGCAAGGAACCTATGAAGAAGAGACGCCGCCATCAGATTAGCCCCTCGCCGTAGCAAATGCCTGTGCGGCGGCCACTGCGGCTTCCGATGATTCAGCCGGTTCTGACGAACCATCCACAAATGCGTCTTGATCAAAGAGGGCATCCAGTTCTGCGGCAGAAACGCCAGAATTCTGCATCGGTGCGGGCTGATCGAATTTCTTGGACACGGACGCGGGTTCCGAGGCGACCTTGCTGAGGATGATGAGGCGCTTGTTGGAGAGTCGCTTCCTCATGATGGTGATGCCTTTGTTAGCCAGAAAACCCTGAATCTCCATCAACCGGTTGGCGAGAGTGTTGGGGGCCTTGGGCCACTCCTTCTGCTTCTTGACATCGGTGGGCGCCAATTTATGCAGCGATTTAAGCAGTGTTGAAGCGGTATAATTCGGTTCATATTTGCCATCCATAAGCTTCAGTATCATCTCGGCGACGGGGTCCGCCTCGATGGCCATATCGACCATATCGATGCGGTTGCCATCGTAGGCCGCCTCAAACTTACCGGGATCCCAGGGGCAGGCAGGCTCTGCCGCGACCACCCATTTCGCGAAATCGGCCAAGCGGGGCATTGAATCCAGTTTTACCTGGTCGTAATTCTTGAGGGCGGTGGCCAAGGCACTGTAAAAGGCCCCGAGGATCTTCGGCCTGGCCTGCTCCCATGCGGCCCAGAATTCGGTTTCCGTTCTCCGATCGGACGTGTAGATGGGCGCCAGCTCAATCCAAATGGACCGATCAAGAAAGTCGTTCTGCTTGGCGAACTGCGTGATGCCGTTGAAAGCCAACGGGCGCTTCACCGTGATGACCACCTCTTCGTTGGTGGTGTAAAGCTTCCTGGTCCGGAAGGTTCCGCCGGTTGTCAGCCGGCAGTAGGCATTCGACATCGTGTCCTTGATGGCCGATACGTTGTCGATGTTCTGCAGCCACCCGTGCGAAGCAGCGATGAAAAGGTCCTGTTCCGACTTGGGCTGGGAAGAAAGGGCCGCAATAGAGGGGTCAACAAGGCTGCCGATGATCCTGAGCATGGTGCTTTTCGCAGCACCTTGAGGCCCGTGCACGGTGAGCATCGGAAAGGGGCCGACCGGATTCATGGCCCCGAGGATGAAAGCCACGATCAGGGTGAACTGCGCCTCCGAGCGAATGTTCAGAAAAGGCGCCAGATCTCTAATTCTACCGCCCCTCTCGGGCTTGACCTGTTCGAGCATGTTGGGGTTCCGAAGAAACCAAGGGGAGTTGAAATCGTGCCGGCGGAGACTCCAGCCATCGGCGGTGATTTCCACATAGTGGCCGGCCGGATCCCCGAGATCGACATACAAGGTGTCCCCGATTTTGGCGTACCTGATGAAGCTGGCGTTCTGGGTACCATCAAACAACCCCGTCCAAGCGAGCTTCCGCATCAACTTTTTCAGATCGGCCTTGGACGGGACCTCTTTTTTCTTCTTATAGTGGCGCCAGGCGAGGTGTTTCATAAATCTGGGGCTTTCAACTGGCATGGTCTCGTAGGCGCGGCCATTGTCGACTTTGACATGGACCTCCTCTGTCAGGTTGTGCATCAGGGCCATCTCGCCGAGCACCTCATCCGTGTGAATGAAGGGTCCGGAAGGCGCTACGGTGTCGGCGGGCTCGGCAGGAACAGTGTCCGCGGCCGGCACCTCCAGAGTTTCTGGGGCAGGCTCCTGGAGTACCTCCATCTCGACTGGCGCTTTTTCAGCGGCGGCCTTTTTCATGGCTGCTTGCTCCTCGACCTTGGGTTGACCCGCCGCCTCAATGGCAACCGTGTCGAATTTCTCATGGAGGAGCGCCTTTTTGCGGGCTTTCTCGCCTGCATCAAGGTCGGAGAAAAACGGCGGCGCTGAGCCCTTGGCAGAAACAGCTGGTGCCGGCTCGATCTTCCGAACGGCCGGTGTCCAGGCATCGAACTTCAATGCGAGCAGCTCTTTAATGGTAGGGGTGGATGCAGCCGACGCCTGCTCAGCGGGATAATCACTGGCGGGCATGACTGCGGCCTGTTGTGCGGTTGTGGTTTCGTGGGTGTTTTCCATAATACGCCTCCTTGTGATGAAGATTGTTGTAGTAGGAGAGCAGCGAATCTGCTCGCCCTACTTCTGTGGGAGGACGAGAGGCGTATTTCCCAATGACCAGACGCGTCATTGGGGAAAAAGTTGAAAAAAAATGATTGGGCTGTTGTTAGAGGAAGAATCGAAAGAGTTTTGGCGGTGAGAGCGTCATGTCGTCATCATCTAAAATTCAGCAAGTGATTTCGGATAGATACGGCATGACGACAGGAATGACGATCCAATACGGCCATTTGGAGCGCGCTGACGGTCGTCATCGGGTCTGGCAGCCGGGGGAAGGTGCTGTCAGCCTCTTGGCTGTGTGAGAATCTGTGTGAGAAAAAGGTTCCAAAACCTGCTAAAATGGGTGAAAACTGGAAAAAACGTGGAATACATAACCTACTGTTATTACATTATATTATTGTAAATTGAGGAATGTAGGAAACTCGGAGGCAATTGCTGTTAACCATCTTGTCCGCGGTTCGAATCCGTGCTGGGGAGCCATCTTTAAGGGGCCCGGTCCAATCAGGATCGGGCCCTTTTTTTTTTATAGGCAAACCGCACATGGCCTATTGGGTATACATTCTTAAAAGTGAAACCAGCGGCCGATACTATTGCGGCCATACCGAGGATCTAACCCGCCGCTTATCCCAGCATAACGATCCCGAATACCATGGCAGCCGCACCACAAAAGTGTTCAAAGGCCCGTGGCAACTGATCTGGTCCTCCGAAACCGAAAGCCGTGGGGAGGCGGTTGTGCTTGAGAGAAAAATTAAAAAACGCGGGATCCACCGTTACCTTGAGGATGTTTCGTCGGTAGTGCCACGCCTGCGGTGGGATTAATAGCGCCGTGGTGCTATCAAATCCGCGGCCTCGTCCCGCCGAAGGCGGGATTCGAATCCGTGCTGGGGAGCCATTCGACACAAAAAAGAGGCACCCACTAACGCGGGTGCCTCTTTTTTTGCTCATGGTCTCCCGGCCGTGGTACTGTAACGCGCCGAGAGGTTTGGAACCACGCTAAACTCGCGGCGGAAATTCGCCACTTAGTGGGCAAATCCCCCTCTGAGTCCCCCCTGGGTCGCTTTCCCATCTTTCAGAATGTGGAGATAGATCACACTTGGAATGAGTCAGGCATTCTCTGATGTCTGCGCCGTTATGGCCACCGGCCAATGGTAGGCGTATAGGGTGGTGTAAAGGTGCAAAATTTTATTCAACTCGACCGAAGGAATTATGGTCGAAGTCCGCGACGTCAGGATAGAAAAAAGACCAGTGTTCAATTAGCCACTACAGTTGTGAAAAGCACAAACTTATGGGCGTCATCAAAAAGTCAGTCTCGCCCGCAGGCCGTACACCCAGACCGAACTTTCTTCAGGGTTGGGAATTTTTGCGCTTATCGCAACCAGGTATGGCGCCGGAAGGGGCGCCTGCCTCAACCGGCCCGCTTCTCCATGGCCCTTTGCAGGGCTTCTTTAAAGGGGCCCATTAAGGCCGCTGTAGACACCCCGATCATCAGCACCCCATTGAGGGCTTCGAGGGCGCCAGCAGTTTATAGGTGTCGGACATGACAATATCCCCATACCCGAGCGAACCAAAATTTACCGCCGAGTGGTAAAACGCGGTGCTGAATTGCTGGAATTCTCCTAAAACCAGGAACATCAGCGCCCAGACGGCAATTTGTGCCAGGTTGCCGATTACCAGCAGAAGCATCACGCCGTTGAGTACGGCCAGGCTGGACCATGGCGAAGTATTGTTCACCATGCGTCGATGATTGAGGTAATAACGTATTGCCGCCACCAGCAAAATGGTCTGCAGAGACAGCCACAGTATCATGGTCGGCAGTCCGAGCAGTAAATTGGTCAGCATGGGACCGGCGCCTTATCAGGTTTGGACACGGCCATTCGGCGCTGCCGGCGGGTGTGCAGAGATTCCAGCAAGAACACCGCAAGCCACGCGTAAAGGGTCACCGCAACAAATAACCCGAAGCGGACGGCAAAAGCAGCATACACATCTTTTCCATTGGCGCTGTCTTCAACTGCCGGGCCCAGCAGGATAAGCAGGGTCATCACCGTATTGAGCCAGAAAGATGCCGGATAACGGGAGGGGCTGAGTAGGTAAATCTTACTGGCGAAATAGATCCCGAACAGCAGCATCAGTAGAAAGAACATCCATAAATGGGTAAACAGCCCCAGCAAGGCCCAGAACCCGATGGCGAAACAGCCGCCCATGAAAGTGGAGCCCACCAGTTCCCGGCCCGCGCTCCGGGCATCGACCAGTGAGCTCTGTTTGGCCAGGGCAACCGCTTTCATGACGATCGCCATGTAGGCGGCCGGGTTGGTCAAGACCAGGAAATATACAGGAAACACAATCAGCACGCCCCGCAAGGCCAGCCAGTTGGATTGGGCCGCCGTACTTTTGGGTGCGGCCTGGGCGGCCGGCGGGGCCGGGTCCTCCGGAAACCAGGGATACACCAGCCACTGGCATACGACCGCCAGGCTGATGCCCAGCACCAGCGCCTGGATAACCAGGACCGCGAGGCTGAAGTCCACGGTGCCGGCTGCGGAAATCAGCGTGAACCCGACAGTGAGCAGTGAACCGACCAGCCCCTTGCCCAGGTTGACACTCAGATAGAAACAGAAATAGAGGCCGATGAGGACCACCAGTACGGCCGTGATGGGCTGGTGTAGAAGCAGCGGGATCAGCAGCAGCCCGATGCCCAGGGTGATGAGCACGACCAGCACCAGCCCCAGCAGGCTTTTGGGCCCCATGGGAGGCGCCGGCGCGGCGGTCAGGATCAGGGCGAACAGGGGCGCAATAAACGGCAGCGGCAGCACCAGGGCGTAGGCCAGCGCCAGCGTCAGCGCCACGACCATGCTCAAACGAAATATTCGCCGTGCCTGAATATGCAAAGTCTTACCCCGCGATGCCGTTAAAAGCTATCTCATAATAGTCTTTTGAGATAACTTATCGTTTTGCGCCCCACAAATAAGGAGAATAAAGATTTACAACTCTATCATGGATTCATGGGACACCTAAATCCGAAATAGGAAGCACGAAATTCGAAACAAATTCAAATGACCCAATGACAGAAACAGGTGCTTAATAACTCTAATGATCGGTTCTGTTTTATTTTTCGGTCATTTGGATTTGCCTTATTGTTTCGTATTTCGATATTCGGATTTGCGGCGTTCGCCTTGAGAACCTGCCGGATTTTTCATCACTTTAGTAAGCATAAGAAAGCCAGCTCATGAAACGAATATAGATCTTACCCAACCCCCTGAGCAGCCCGCGCTCGCGGGTGTAGGCAATGACTTCGGCCTGGCCGCCGATCCGGACATTGTTCTCCAGATGCGCATTCTGGCCAGACTCAAACTTGATCACCACGGGAAAACGCTGGGACTGCCGCAGCCAGTCGCGGCTGTTCTGGATCGTGGGCAGATTGCCCGGCGGCGGCGGCTGGCCGGCGGCCACCCCCAGGCCGATGCTGTGTACCCGGCCTGCAAACACCCGGCCCGGCACGGCGTCCACCACAATTTCCACCGGCGTGCCGGCCTGCATATGCCCCAGGTTGTTCTCGGTATATTCAGCCCTGATCCAGACATCATGGATGGCAATCAGGGTCAGGACCGCAGCACCGGTGCCGGCAAACTGGCCCACATCCGCCCGCAGATCGGTCACGACGCCGCTGGCAGATGCCCTTACCACCGTGTTTTCCAGATCGAGCTGGGCCTTTGCCACCACGCTTTGCGCACTTTGCAGCTTGGCGTTATCCTCGCCTTCGCCGCCCTTTTGTTCAATGGCGCGCTGGATCTCCGCCTCGGCCGCCGTCACCTGGGCGCGGGACTGCTCCAGGGTAGCGCGGGCAATCTCCAGACGCCGTACCGAGATGGTTCCCGGATCCTCCCGGTACAACCGTTCCTGGCGTTCGGCATCCTGCCGGGCCTTTGTAAATTTGGCCCGGGCCACCCGCAAGCCGGCCTGGGCCGACTCGACCCCGGCACTGCCGGCACTGATCTGGCGCTGTACATTTTCCAGATCCGAACGCGCCCTTTTCAGGGCGATCTCGTATTGCGCGCGATCGATTTCGAACAGCGGCTGCCCGGTGACAACCCGCAGGTTGTTTTTGACGTGCACCTGGGTCACCACCCCGGCAACCTTGGGCGCAACCCCGATGACAAAGCCCTGCACCCGCGCCTGCCGGGTATACGGGGTAAAGCGGTCCGAGGCCAGGTACCAGGTCATGCTCAACAGGATCAGCAGGAGAATGCCGGCGGCGCCTGTTTTTACGGTCTTGGCGGCCTTGTTTTCAGCTGCCGGTCCCGGCTCGGATACCGGTGCAACCTCATCTACCGGTTCGGCCGCAGTTTCTGGTCTTTGTTCTTGATCACTCATCTTGCACTGCCTTGTCGTTTGAGGGTGGTTTGGGCAAAGGCTCCGCAATGGGGGCGGTCAGCAAGTCGCCCCAGTTACTGCGTTCTTTCATGGTTTCCCGGATGTCGGCAGGGATCAACTGGTCGACCGGTGTGGCCACCCAGCCGCCCCCCAACCCCTTATACAGGCTGATGACAGCGCTGATGTGGCTGCCCTGGTTGACAAGCTGGCGTTCGGACTGGGCAAACAGGGAACGCTGGGCCTCGATCACCCGCTGAAAATCAGCGTAACCTTCACGATAGCGTGTATTCGCAATCTGCAGGGCCCGTTCGGCCGCTTGCACGGATCCATCGATCACTGCCTGCTGTTCTTTGGTTTTAACAACACTGAACACCGCAGTGTCTATTTCCCGGGCGGCCTCTAATACCGCCTGCTGGTAGGCTTCGATCAACTGCTGGAGGCGGGCATCCTGGAGCCGCACATTGTTTTTAATACGGCCGTAGTCGAAAATGTTCCAGCGCAGGGCCGGGCCGAGGGTGAAACTGCCTGAATCCGAGGTGCCGCTCAGGCTGCTGCCCGTCCAGCCGAGACCCCCCAGCAGCGATATGGCCGGATAATATTCGGCTTCGGCGATCCCGATCTGGGCGGATTGCGCGGCTACCTGCCAGGCGGCCGCCCGCACATCGGGCCGGCGCAAGAGCAGGTTGGCCGGAATGTCGCGAACACTGTCAACCGACTGGTCGGGCAGGGTGTCACCCGCAGCGGCAAGCTCCGGGATATCTCCGGGCGGCCTCCCCAGTAAAACCCCCAGGGCGTTGCGGGTTGCGGCCAATGTTATTTCCAGGCTGGGAACAGTGGACAGGGTGGCCAGGTACTGGGTCCGGGCCTGCTGTACGTCGAGCTCCGAATTATCGCCGCTTTTGAAGATCTTTTCCGTAATATCGTAGCTGCGTTTTTGGATAGCTGCGTTTTTCAGGGCAATAGCAATGCGGGCGGCCGTGGTCCGGTAGGCATAATAGAGATCGGTCACCTGGGCACTGATCAGGACCTGCATGGCCTGCTGATTGGCCACCGAGGCAAAAAAGGCCGCGTCGGCGGATTCGATACCCCGTTTGAAACGGCCCCAGAAATCCAGTTCCCAGGCCATATTGAAGCCCGCACTGTAACTGGCAAAACCCTGGTTGCTGCCGCCCCCGGGGCCCTGGGCGTTCACGTAATTGATGGCCCCCGTGGCCTGCTGAACCTGCGGATACCGGCTGCTGCCGGCAATGCCGAGCAGGGCGCGGCTTTCGAATATACGCAATCCGGCGATCCGCAGGGAGTAGTTTTCCCGGCGGGCCTCTGCGATGAGCCCGTTCAAAACCGGGTCATTGAACTGATGCCACCAGAAGCGTAAATCCACCTGGTCCGGCGCGGCCGTGGTGCTGACCTGGCCCGGCCCCACGGGTTCCCATTTGTCCAGCCAGCCGACTTCCGGTTCCTGGTAGTCCGGTCCCAGGGTGGTGCAACTACTCAAAGTAAACAGTCCGCAGGCCAGGATCAGGCCAAACCATAATTGCCGGTGGCGTTTTATGATCATTTGGCAAGTGCTCATTTTGGTCACTCGGCCGCCCCCTCCGCTTGCGTTTCTTCATCGAGCCAGGCTGTAAAGAGAGTGTACAGGATAGCCAGGACAACCGCGCCCACAAACAGTCCCAGAATGCCGGATAAAATCATCCCCCCCAGGGAGCCGATTAAAATTACGAGCATCGGTATGTCCACCCCGCGGCCCATGAGCAGCGGTTTTAAAATTCCATCGCTGGCGCTGATAATTAACGCACAGATAAGGAAAAGAACCGCGGTCGTTGTGCTTGCGGCCGAAAACATATAGGCGGCCACCGGGCCCAATACGAGAATGGGCGGCAATTGGCTGACAGCACAAATCAAAACGAGTACCGCCCAGAGACCCGCTGCGGGCACGCCGGCTACCAGCATACCGATCGCTGAAAGCACCGCTTGAATGACCGCCACCCCCACGACTCCCTGCATCACACCCCTTATCGTCGCGACTGCCAGATCGGCAATCTCCGAACCTCTGTCACCCGTAAAACGCGTGAACACCTTGCGGGCCAGGCCTGCGCTTGGTTCTGATTTTGCAAGGAACACGCCCGCAATAATGGTTGAAATCACGATCATAAAGATACCGGACAAGCCGCCGCCCACAGAACTCAGTACCGCTTCTAAAGCCGATTTAATTTGCGGTGTGTATTGTTTGAGGGCCGCGGTTAGATTGGTAGATGCCAAGAGCCACACTTCGTGAAGTGATTTACCGACCACGGGCCAACCCGCAACGGCTTCGGGCGGCGGGGGAACCGCCAGGGTGCCGTTTTGCATCTGTTCCGCCACTGTCTGGATGGTCTCAATAGAAGATAAAAACAGCATGACCGTGGGGATAATGAGCACGGCTATAATTGTCAGGACCAAAAGTCCCGCGGACAGGGTCCGCCGGCCGCCTGCTTTTTTGGAAACCCAGGCAATAAAAGGCTCCGCTGCCACGGCCAGGATCATGCCCCAGATAACCGGGATGAGAAATGGTTTTATAAGCTGGAAGGCCCATACCACCAGAATCCCGAGAAGCGCTACTTTGATGATGACCTCGATCATATTTTTCTGAAACAGTTTCTGGCTGTCCAGGGATTCCATAATGCCCTTTCCTCCTGTGCTTATCTTTTTGACACTTCAAAAACTGCTCAACTCAGGTACAGAGTGGTTTAAATGTACAGTCATCTATTAAATAATTCTGTTTCCATAGTCTCTGAGGCACTTTTAAAAAACTGCCCTTTTTTTCAACAGAGTATCGGATGGGTTGCTCTGTCATCACATTGGTAGCAGTAGGCAAATTACAGATAAATTGCCACGAAACCAATATATCACTCTTACCAAAAACTTGTGATATTTACAATTTTAGGGGGTTCGACGAGGTTGTGATATGATAAGAGTATCTGGAATGCGGAATATTGCCAATAAACTGCGGTCAATCTGTGGTTGAAGGAAGGTTGGGGCGGGACGCGGAATATTTGCTTCTCTAATATTCCAAATTTATTTTGGTTTCGAACAATACAAAAGACATTGTGGCATTTGCAGGCCTGACTTCTTGGTGTCAAAACCTTTTCAATTCGAAAAGAGGCAACCGTTCAGAAATTTGTGACCAGAAGCTCGCATCCGAATAAAAGAAGGTGCCTGGGCGATCGTAGCGGGCTAAAAAATCCTGCCAGGCCAGGTTTTCGATTGTGACCCCGGAAAGTCGGAGGTGAACCTCAGAAAGTTCCTCCTCCATTCGGATCAGATTGATCCTTGGACGGCTCATGGGCGCCGTTCAGAATTTTCTGCCTTTTACCCTTCCACCAAAACACATCCGTTGCAAGTAATAATATCGCGCTGCGCGCTGGATATCTGTGAGACCGCCGGCGTCCTGCTGGCGTTTAGAATTCTCAAACCATTCCCGGCTGGCAAGTAGCCATTTAAACTGCGTTAAAAACTCCTCCAAGTGGTATTGGAGCACCCTGTAAAAGGCGACCAGGTCGCTGTCGAGTTTAATCCTGTTTTTTCTATCATGGTAATTCACGAATCGATTTTCAGCACCCTGTGAACGGTATGGGCCAAGTCCGCATAGATTATTGGTTTCATGAGCATGGCGCTTATACCGATGGCTTCCGTTGCCTGGGGGTGAATTCGTTCGCTGAATCCGCTGCAAAGTATTATCGGGATATCGGGCCGGATTGTCCTCATTCTTCGAGCCATTTCATCACCGGTCATCTTCGGCATGGTTAGATCGCTGATGACAAGGTCGAATTTTTTGGGAGCGGTTCGGAAGGCTTCAATAGCATCTATGGCACTTACCCTGGTTTCAACCCGGTAGCCCAGACGTTCCAAAAAATCCCGGCCGATGTCGATCAATGATTCTTCGTCATCAACAAAGAGGATGCACCCACTGCCGGTGGGCAGTGGGTTCGCTTCCTCGACAGCGGTTTCGGCGGTAGCCTCGGCTGTGGGAAGAAATACATGGAAAGTCGTGCCGGTCCCCACCTCGCTATAAACCTTAATGTTACCACCGTGGTCCTTGACAATGCCGTGTACGGTTGCAAGCCCCAAGCCGGTGCCCTCCCCGGTGGATTTGGTGGTAAAATAGGGGTCGAAAATTCGGTCGATCGTTTTCGGTGGAATCCCACAGCCGTTATCGGTAATGGAAAGCTTGAGGTAGTTCCCCGAATTCATCCCAGGAAAGCTCCTTAAATCATGATCTTGAATGTTAATAGCCTCCAAACTTACATCAAGTAAACCGTTGGCGGATTTCATTGCGTGGTAGGCATTGGTGCACAGATTCATGACGATCTGGTGAATGTGAATTTCATTAGCGAATACAGGAGCCAGATTATGTGAAATATTTGTCTGGATTTCAATATTAGCAGGCAAAGACGCTTTGATGAGTTTTAAAGCCTCATCCACAACCCGGCTGATATCAATCGGGCCCTTTTCCGAACGGTCTTGACGGCTGAACAAAAGTATTTGTTGAACCAGTTCCTTTGCACGATGACCAGCCTTGATGATCTGGGTAACATAATTACCAAGTTTGATATCAGCATGGGATTCAATTTGTGCAAGTTCGGCATACCCTAAAATAGCGCCCAGAATATTGTTAAAATCGTGTGCAATCCCGCCGGCAAGTGTCCCCAACGATTCCATTTTCTGAGATTGGCGTATCTGGTATTCCATTTCGATTCGTTGTTTTTCGGCTTCTTTTCGTTCGGAAATGTCTTTAACGAAAGAGACACTATAGGGCACGTTGTTAAATTCCAATAGGATTCCGCTAATCTCCACGGGAATATCGATGCCGCCCTTTCGGCGGTGGACGGTTTCAAAGGTGTCTATGCCTTTGAGCTGCTTCTGCTGGAGCCATATCTGATCGATTTCCTGTGGAGAAAAGCCCCGGTCAAATTCAAGGACATTCATCTGACAAAGCTCTTCCTTGGTATATCCGAGATATCGGCAGGCATGATCGTTGACGTTGGTGATATCGCCGCCGTCCCGAATCAGGAAAATACCGAGTGGGGCATTGTCGAAAACAAACTGAGTAACGCGCAACGATTCATCAACACGCTTTCGTTCCGTGATGTCGCTGATGAGGGCCATTGAATAGCGATGGCCCTCAAATTCAATCAGCGTCGCGGTAACTTCCACCGGAAAAATCGTGCCATCCTTCCGACGATGCTCGCTCTCGAAGGAGGCGGTGCCGTCATCGCATAACATTTTCCAGATATGCGGCCACATTTCCCTTTTGGTGGCGGGATCGATGTCAAAGACCGACATTTCCAAGAGTTCTCCCCGTGAATAGCCAAGGGAATCGCAAGCCTTACGGTTGGCGTATCGGATGCATCCTTCTTGGTCCAGCCGTAATGCACAGACTGATGCATTATCCAGGCAAAACATAGCCAGCCGTAATTCCTGCTTGGCGTCGATTGTTAAAGAGGCGCGATCGCTTCCCATGTAGTTTTCCACCCTTTGTTAAATAGGATGCTGTAGCAAAAAAAACAATTGGGGACGCCCTTATCTTAAAAAACCTTTGGGGACGCCCTTATCTTATTAACTTAACGTTCAACCGCTCCGCAATTTCAGCCCCTCGCCGGACCGACTTACTGATGGCAACGGTCGAGATCCCCAGCCGCCGGCCCATGGCGGCCATGCTCTCGCCTAACTCGCGAACCG
>JBDRRP010000074.1:0-17015 GCA_043825735.1 Pseudomonadota bacterium
ACTTTGAAAGGAATAACTAATTTAATCAAATCCTGAAAAGACGGGAGCTTGCCGCCGATTTGCTTTCACCTTGTTGTAAGCAAAAAATAATAATTTCTACAGTAAATTCAATCATCATAAAATGTTGGTGGTGGATTAAGGTCGCACGTGGAGATGGCACCCGAGGAGACGCGGCGGGCGCATCGGTGACCCGTTATCGGCGGAGCGCCGCGGCCCGGCGGACCTCATCCAGGGACCAAGGAGAGAAATCCAGCCCGAAGAGGTCGGCGACGTGTTCCGCCATGGTCCGGCGGATGGCGGACGCTGCCACCGGCGTGCCCAGCCGGCGTGCCATGGACGTCATTCGAACCCCCTGGATGCCGCAGGGCGTGATTAGGTCGAAATGGCTCAGATCCGGATCGCAGTTCAGGGCAAGGCCGTGAAAGGTGATTCCCCGGCGCACGGCAATGCCGATGGAGGCGATCTTTTCATCTCCGGTCCAGACCCCCCGGTAGCCCGGCCGGCGGTTGCCGGTCAGTCCGAAGTCGGCCAGGGTCCGCAGGAGCACTTCTTCGAGCCGGGTCACCAGATCACCCACCCCGAGGTGCATGGAACGAATGTCAAAGATGGGATAGGCCACCAGTTGGCCCGGGCCGTGGTAGGTCGCCAGCCCCCCCCGCTCGACGCGGTGGACCAAAATGCCCTTTTCGGACAGGCATGCCGATGATACCCGAACATCGGTCGGTTCGGACCGGCGTCCCAGGGTCAACACCGGTTCGTGTTCGGTCAGGATCAGAACCTCGGGAAGCCCGGCGCCGCTCTTGGCCTCAACCAGGCCCCGCATCAGTTCCAGGCCCTCCCGGTAGGCAAGGCTGGGGACATCCAGCAGGCGGGCGTCCACGGGCGCCCTATGGGGCGAGGCCGAGGGGTTCACCGCGGAATTCCGAATTCGTCCATCTTCCGATAGAGGGTGCTGCGGGCGATTTTGAGCACCCGGGCGGCCCGGGAGATGTTACCGCCGCACTGCTCCAGGGTCGCTTCGATGGTCTCCCGGGAATTCTGGCGCAGCGAGAGGGCGCGGTAGGCGCCCGTCTCGGTGCGGCGCCGGGGTCGAAGGGGCAGGTGTTGCGGGCCGATGGGCTCGCCCTGGGACAGCAGCAAGGCCCGTTCACAGATGTTTTCCAACTCCCGGACATTGCCTGGCCAGTCGTAGGCGGTCAGCTTTTCCATGGCCTCCCTGGTGATTTCGGGGAGGCAGGTCGCGGTCTCGCGACAGTGCCGTTCGAGGATGTGCCGGGCGAGCCGTTCGATATCCTTCTGCCGTCGGCGCAGGGGCGGGATGAAGATTTCCACCACATTGAGCCGATAGTAAAGAGCCTCCCGGAAATTGCCGTTTTCCACCTCGTCGAGCAGGTCCTTGTTCGAGGCGGCGATCACCCGGACATCCACTGCGATGGGCCGGCTGTCGCCCAGCCGCAGGATTTCGTTCTGCTGGAGCACTCGGAGCAGCTTGCCCTGAAGCTCCAGGGGTAGCCCGTTGATCTCGTCCAGAAACAGGGTGCCCCGGTGGGCCAGTTCGAACTTGCCCACCATGCCCTTCTGGCGCGCTCCGGTAAAGGCCCCGCCGATGTAGCCGAACAGCTCCGATTCGATCAGGTCCCGGGGAATGGCGGCACAGGAAATGGCCACGAAGGGTTCGTTGCGCCGGGTGCTGTGACTGTGGATGGCATGGGCGAATAGCTCCTTTCCAGTGCCGCTTTCTCCGATCAACAGCACCCGGCTCGCGGTTTTCGCCGCAATGCGCGCCAGTTCGATCTGGCGCTTGAGTTCCGGATCCTCTCCCTTGATGTCGCCGAACTCGTACTTGGCATAGTTGCCGCTGATTTTTCGCACCATATCGAACATCTGCCGCTTTTCGGACATGGTGATGATCACGCCCATCAGCTTGTAGGACGGGTTCTGGATGGGGTCGACCCGGCACATGTAGGTTTTGAAACCGCCCGGAGTCTTGAAGGGAATTTCCCCGGGATCAAAGCGTTCCCGGGATTCGAAGGTTTCGATGAGCGTTTCGTCCAGAAGGGCCACTTCGTCGAGGCGGCGTCCCACGACGGTTTCCGGGGCCTCCATGCCAAGCATCTTGGCCGCCGTGCTGTTCAGATGGGTGATTTCCAGGGTATTGTCCACCGCCATGAACCCGTCGGTGAGCGAATCGTAGATACGGGTCAGCATGGTGTTGAGCCGCCGCTCCTTCTCGATGAGGGCGCGCTCCCGAAGCTGGGTCTCGATGGTCTTGGCCGACGCGGTGACCAGGGCCAAGGTGTGCTTGTGGCGACCGATGGAGCATCCGGAAAGGGTGATCAGCCCGATGATCCGCTCCTCGGGGTCGCGGATCGGCGCCGACGAACAGGTCCAGAAATGGTAGTGGATGTTGTAGTGCTCGGCGCCGGTGAGCTGAACCGGCTGGCCCTCCTCCAGGGCCAGGGCGATGGCGTTGGTGCCCGAGTGACGGCTGTCGCGCAGGCAGCCCGGGACATATTTGCGTCGGCCGGCCATCTCGAGAATTTCCCGGTCACCCATGGTTTCAAGGACCAGTGCCTGGCGGTCGGCCAGGGTCACGATGAACCCGGTACCCCGCACCGAGATTTCGATCATTTCCATGACCGGCTTGGAGATGTCGATCAGATCCCGGTTCCGGTGTTTCAGGCGTGCCAGTTCCGCGGCGGGAATGACCGGAGGCGGCGTCTCTGTGTAGGGATCGACCCCGGCCTCCCGGCACCGGATCCAGGACTCGAGCACCCGGGGCCGAACCGGCACCCGGGGCGGGCGGCCCTTGATGACCACGTCCTCCCAGGCGCCCTTGGGATCTTCGATCAGGCGGATCCGTTCGGGTGCGTCCGGTTCGATGGGCAGTGGCTCCATGATCGGGGGACAAGCTCCTCGGGGTTCGGGCAACGGCCGCCGGAGGCGGCTCCGGAGAAACGGTTTCCTCTCTATCGGAGATGGAGATGTTTGTAAAGGAGATCGATGTAACTACTCAGGTAGCCCCACCATGGAACCACAATTGACTGGCGAGTAATATATCCCCCTCACGAATGCAAGCAAAAAAATAAAGATTGCAATGTAAATTCAAATCGAAAAAATTAAAATGGCTCATTTTCTATCCAATATCAAAATATTACATGCCGGTCAGCGAACTTTAACCTGACAACCGTGACTTAATCTAATTTTTCCAAAAGATCGATAGGCGGCACACATTTCGGATCCGTCATTACGTCAATCAGAACGGGTCCGTCTGTGGCAAAAGCTTTTTTTATAGCTCCCGCTATCTCTTCCGTTCTGCCGACTCTTATGCCTTTTACTCCGCATGCCTCCGCAATCGTCACATGATCCACATAGGTTAAATCACAAACATTTGTATATCTTCCTACCAGCACTTTTTCATACCATTTTTGATACCCCAATACGGAATTGTTGATTATCGCAATAACTACATTTACTTTTTCTCTCCTGCATGTCTCCAATTCACTCCAGACGTGTGCGAATCCGCCGTCACCGGCAAGACAGAAAACTTTTCTGCCGGGCTGTGCGACCTTGGCCCCTATAGCGAGCGGAAGCCCCCAGCCGATACCCGCTATCCCTCTCGGAAACACAAATTTTCTGTTATCTTTTGCGCTTATATAATTTGACAGCCATACGGAAGAGAAGCTCGCATCGGATACGATTATATGATCTTTGGTCAGCTGTCTATCCAATTCCGCCAAAAATCTTTCAATTCTGACAGGAGATTGATTTGATTCGGTTACATCAGAGGCCTCTTTTATATGCGCTTCCTTTGCTTCCGCGATATGGGCCTCAAGAGCAGCGCGTTTTTCTATCCTCTTTTTCAGATCTTTTTTCAACAAAGCATCCTTCAAAGCCGCGAGAGTTAATTTCGCATCT
This sequence comes from Pseudomonadota bacterium, assembly GCA_043825735.1. Lineage (GTDB taxonomy): Bacteria > Desulfobacterota > Desulfobacteria > Desulfobacterales > JBDRRP01 > JBDRRP01. Next base: position 3,919 of record JBDRRP010000074.1, read on the forward strand.
CCAATCAGCCTTAAAGCTTCATAATTCCGCCCCACTTCAAGAGGCTCAACGTCAATTTGTATGTACGTCGCTCCGTAAGGCAGCAATGTCCATACATCCGTGCCGTTTTGGTTTGTCCTGTTTCCCACAAGCAGTATGACATCGGCTTCCTTGACCATGGGTTTTAAAAACTTCGCGTATCCTCTTTTACCCATATAATAGCCTATCGGTCCCATTGAAAGCGGATGGCCTTCGTCTATCGAGCCTTTTCCCATACTTGTAGTTGCCACGGGGATTGCGCATTCTTCCTGAATCTGCCTAATTTCTTCCTGCCCGCCGGAAGAAATTAGGCCTCCGCCCGCATAGATAAATGGCCTTTCGGCATTTGCGAGAAGCACCGCGGCCTCTTCGATTTTTGCGGGATCCGCAATATTCCTGTCCAAAGGATATCGGCCGAGACAGGCTTTTCTTTTATCGTCAACGGGATATTCCGCGGTATTCATGAACATATCCGTAGGACAGAGCAATACGGCAGGACCCGGCCTTCCGCTGGCGGCAGCGACAAATGCCATGTCAACATAGTCTTCTATCCGCTCCTGGCATGGGATCTTGTCAACCCATTTGGATACACCTGAAAATAGTTTAAAATGATCAAGCTCCTGAAAAGCATTTTTGTTTAATGTAGGTGTCGCTATATCCTGTACGATGGCAACTACCGGATGCCCCGCTTTAAAGCATTCCGCCAAACCCGCCACCAGCAGAGCTGCCGCTGGTCCGCACTGCGCTGCAACAACCGGCACGGTTCCCGAACACATTCCGTAAGCTTGCGCCATATAAGCCCCCGCGTTTTCCTGCCTGAATCCTATCTGCCTTATGCCTAAATCATTGCATGCCAAAACTATAGGAAAAGGATTGCTCTGGGCGAATATATTTGTAACACCGTTCTTTTTTAACGCCATCGCTAATCTTTTGGCGTTTGAAGCAGTCATATTACTCATAATTTATTTCTCCTTACTCAATCATTATCGCTTAAACCGTCTTTTGCGAAAATTTCACCAAGGGGCGGACAAGATGGACCTACGGCCCGGCGGTAAAGCTCGCCGGCGCGAAAGGAGCTGCGCACCAGCGGTGCGCTGGCAACGGCCGAAAAGCCCATATCCAGGGCGATCCGGCCGTATCGCTCGAATTCCTCGGGCGGAACGTACCGCCGCACCGGGTGATGCGCCTCCGAGGGGGGCAGGTACTGGCCCAGGGTCAGCAGTCGGCAGCCGGCCCGTCGGAGGTCCTCGAGGGTGTCGAGCAGTTCGGTGCGCCGTTCCCCCAGTCCGAACATGAGGCCCGACTTGGTGACGGGCGCTGGGCGCCGGGCCGCGGCCCGGGCCAGCAACTCGAGAGATCGGTGGTAGTCGGCGCCCGGCCGCACCGCCGGATAGAGTCGCGGCACCGTTTCCAGGTTGTGGTTGAGAACCCGGGGGCCGGCGGCCAGCACCGTTTCCAGGGCCCGGGCATCGCCCCGGAGGTCCGAGATGAGCACTTCGACGCCGATATCGGGGTTCTTCCGCCGGATCGCCGCGATGGTCCGGGCCACGTGGCCGGCGCCACCGTCGGGCAGATCGTCCCGGGCCACCATGGTCAACACACAAAAATCGAGCCCCATCTTCCGGATGGCCCGGGCGGTGCGCTGCGGCTCGTCGGGGTCGGGGGGGCGGACCGGGGATTTGTCCACCGCGCAGAACCGGCATCGCCGCGTACAGGAAGGGCCCAGCAGCAGGAAGGTGGCCGTGCCCCGCCGGAAGCAGGTCATCTGATTGGGACAGCGGGCCTCGGCGCAGACCGTGTGCAGGGCATGCTGGCGCACGGTGGTCATCACCGCCGGGCAGTCGGCCGATCCGCTGATGCGGGTCCTGAGCCATGGCGGCTTGGGCGGATGTCGGTTCATGGCGGCGCTCTTCACGATAGAGGATCGAAGCGATCCCAAATCGGTGTCGATGAGATGGCTTCCGGTAAGGCCTGTTCGCCGAGACTTGGAGACTGACGGAGGCGCAAAACCTCTGAAAGCAACTTTGCGGCCAGATTAGCAGAACGGCGCCGAATGTCAAGCCCCGGGGGAAAGTCTGGCCGCGGCCGCTGTCAGAGGGGCCGGCAACATCCGATCCGGACCGGCCGAGGCCCCTGTGCCATTCGGACATGTTGTATCAAAATCGGCCAATTGTTGTTTTCTGAAACAGATTCGATGCAGCTATCGAAGCCGGTTGCAGGCGCGGATGCAATAAAATAATAATGCCAAATCAACTTGTTAGATATATCGATCCGGGTTTGGCATTTCCGTTGCAGTGTTTGTTTTGATTATATTCTGATCAATCCGACGGTTGCCGTTCGGTCGCGCCCGTCCCAACGTTACGTTCTTTTCCCGGATACCCGTGGCGGTTCCGAAGATCCGCCATATTCAAGCTTTGACAAGGATGAGGAGGTTTCGAATGAAGCTCTCGAAAGACAAGCAGCTTGCCCTCTACACCACCATGAAAACGATCCGGCTCTTCGAAGAGCGGATCTCCGATCTGTACGCGCGCGGCCAGATTCCCGGCCTGGTGCATCTTTACATCGGCGAGGAGGCGGTGGCGGCCGGCGTCTGTGCGGCATTGCGGGAGGACGACTACATTACCAGCACCCACCGGGGCCACGGCCACGTGATCGCCAAGGGTGCCGAGCTCAATCCGATGATGGCCGAACTTTACGGAAAAAAGACGGGCTACTGCAAGGGCAAGGGGGGATCCATGCACATCGCCGACATGACCGTGGGCATCCTGGGCGCCAACGGTATTGCCGGCGGCGGTCTGCCCATCGCGGTGGGCGCCGGATGGTCGGCCAAGTGGCGGGGCACCGACCAGGTGGCGGTCTGTTTTTTCGGAGACGGATCCTCCAACAACGGCACCTTCCATGAAAGCCTCAATCTGGCCTCGGTGCATCGGCTTCCGGTCATTTTCGTCTGTGAGAACAACCTGTACGGAATCTCCGTTTGCCAGGCGAAGCACCAGGCGATCACGGACGTGGCCGTGCGCGCCACCGCCTACGACATGCCCGGGGTGGTGGTCGACGGAAACGACGTTACCGCGGTCTTCCAGGCAGCGGAAAAAGCGGTGAAAAGGGCCCGGGCCGGGGAAGGCCCCACCCTTGTCGAATGCAAAACCTACCGCTGGCGCGGGCACCACGAAGGAGATCCAAACCAGGGCGCCCGTTACCGCACCAGAGAGGAAATCGATGTCTGGAAGAACAAGTGCCCCATCGAGCGGTTCGCACGGCAGATGGTCAGCAACCGCACCGCCACGGCCAAGAAGATCGAAGCCATCGACCGGGAGATCACCGGCCGGATCGATGCCGCGGTGGCCTACGCCGAAACGAGCGAGTTTCCCGCCTACGAGGAAATGTTCGAAGACGTCTACGTATAAAGGAAGGTGTGATTCGAGATGAGAGAAATAACCTATAGCGAAGCGCTGAATGAGGCATTGCGGCAGTGTATGGAGGCCGACGAGCGGGTGGTGGTGCTCGGTGAAGACGTCGGCTGCTACGGCGGCATCTTCCAGGTAACCAAGGGCCTGCAGGAGCGGTTCGGGCCCGATCGGGTGGTGGACACCCCCATTTCCGAGGCCGGATTCGTCGGCGCCAGCGTGGGGGCGGCCCTGACCGGCATGCGGCCGGTGACCGAAATCATGTTCATCGATTTTACCACCGTGTGCATGGACATGATCATCAACCAGATGGCCAAGATGCATTATATGTTCGGCGGCAAGGGGAAGGTTCCCATGGTGCTGCGCACCAATATCGGCGCCGGCAGGGGAACGGCCGCCCAGCACTCCCAGAGCTTCCATTCCCTCTTCATGCACGTGCCCGGTCTTCTGGTGGCCGCCCCGGCCACGCCCCATGACGCCAAGGGACTGCTGATCGAGGCCATTCGCAACGACAATCCGGTCATTTTCGTCGAGCACAAGCGGCTCTACAACACCAAAGGACCGGTGCCCGAGGAAATGTACACCATCCCCTTCGGCAAGGCCGAGGTCAAGCGCAGCGGCGCGGACGTGACGGTGGTGGCCACCCATGCCCTGGTGCTCAGCGCCCTGGAAGCGGCCGATGAGGCCGCCGTTTCCGGCATCGATGTAGAGGTGGTGGATCCGCGCACCCTCACGCCCCTGGACAAGGAGACGATTCTTGCATCGGTCCGGAAGACCGGGCGCCTGCTGGTGGCCGACGAAGACAACAAGACCTGCGGGTTCGGGGCCGAAATCGCAGCCATCGCGGCCGAAGAAACCATCGAGTACCTCAAGGCGCCGATCCTGCGGGCATGCTCCCCGGACACCCCGGTACCGTTTTCACCGCCCCTGGAGAAGCGTTACATCTTCGGCAAGGAGCAGTTGCTCAGTTCGATCAACCGCCTGATGGCCTACGCATAGAGGAGGTTCCGTGGCTACTGAAGTTGTCATCCCCATGCTCGGCGTAACGGTCGAAAAGGGAAAAATCCTCGAGTGGCTCAAAAAAGAAGGGGACCCGGTCGAAAAAGGAGAGAGCATATTCGTGGTGGAGGCCGACAAGGTGACCACCGAAGTGGAGGCGCCGGCCTCCGGGATCCTGGCCAGAATTCTGCTGGAGGCCGGCCGCGAGGTGCCGGTTCTCACGGTGGTCGGGATCATTACCGCGCCGGGCGAGGTATTGCCGGACGATTACCGGGCCGACACTCCGGGAGAGCCGTCGCAGTTGGCGGCGGCCCCGGCGGCCGAGACCGCTCCGCCGGTTTCAACGCCCGCTCCGGCCCCGGCGGAGCCCAAAGGACCGTTGCGGGCCGTGCCCGCGGCCCGTAAACAGGCCCGCGAGGCGGGCATCGCCCTGGAGAGCCTCCGCGGGACCGGACCGGACGGGGTCATCTGTCTTGCGGATGTGGAAAGGGCCCTGGCCGCAGCTCCGGCCGGCCCCAAGGCCTCGCCCCTGGCACGGAAGGCGGCAGAAGCCCTCTCGGTGCCGCTGGGGCAAGTCACCGGCACGGGAGTCCGGGGGAGGATCGTGCGCAGCGACGTGGGAACGGCGGCCCGGGCGGCATCGGCGCCGGGACTGGGCAAGACGATTTCCATGGGCGCCATGCGCCAGACCATCGCCCGGCGGATGGCCGAGAGCGCCTTTACTGCGCCCCACATCTATTTTTTCGCCGACGTAGGCATGGACGCGCTGCTCGACTACCGGCGCCGGATCCAGACGGACTTCGAGGCGCGGTTCGCCATTCGGCTTTCGGTCAACGACCTGCTGATCAAGGCCGTGGCGCTGAACATCCTGGATTTTCCGCTGCTCAATGCATCGATGAAGAATGCCGAAATCCATATCTGTCCCGAGGTTAACATCGGCCTGGCCGTGGCCCTGGACGACGGTCTGATCGTGCCCGCGGTGGCCGGCGCCGATACCGCCGGACTGGCCGACATCGCCCGGCAGCGCGCCGACCTGGTGGATCGGGCGCGCCGCGGCCGCCTGACCATGGACGAGATTGAGCGCGGGACTTTTACCATCTCGAGCATGGCCCAGTACGACATCACCCACTTCACGGCCATTCTCAATCCGCCCCAGAGCGGCATCCTGTCCGTGGGAAGCGTCCGGGATGAACTCTACCTGGACGCCGGGACGGTCAAAAGCCGCAAGATCGTCACCCTGGGCCTGTCCGTGGACCACCGGATCGTCGACGGCAAGGTGGCCGCCGATTTTCTTCAGAACCTCAAGCGAAGGCTGGAAAATCCGCTGTTCACCTTCACCCGAGTGTAGGGAAAAGAGGCACGATCATGTACGATCTGACAATCATCGGCGGCGGACCCGGCGGGTACGTGGCCGCCATCCGGGGGGCCCAACAGGGATTCAAGGTGCTGCTGGCCGAAAAGGACGCCCTGGGCGGAACCTGCCTCAACCGCGGATGCATTCCGACCAAGAGCCTGGTTTACGACACCCGGCTGCTCCAGGCAGCCCGTTCGGCAGCCGTTCTGACCGGAAACGACCGGCTCGCCGTGGACCCGGCCAAGCTGCTGGCGCGCAAACGCCAGGTGGTCGGCGGGCTGGTCAACGGCATCGAGTCCCTGATGAAAAGCCACGGCGTGGAAGTGTTCCGCGGCTTGGGGCATCTGGCCGGGGCCGGAAAGGTCGTGCTGCGCTCGGAAAGCGGCGAGACCCGGGAGGCGGACACCCGGAACGTTCTGCTGGCCACCGGATCCCGACCGGCGGTACCGCCCTTTATCGCCGTGGACGGCCGTCGGGTGCAGACCACCGACGAGGCCCTGGACACCGAAGCGATTCCCGATGCGGTCACCATCATCGGCGGGGGGGTGATCGGTATCGAAATGGCCACCATCTATCTGAACCTGGGTTGCCGGGTGACGATCATCGAACTGATCGAGGATATTCTGGCCACCGAGGACCGGGATGTGCGTGCGGTCGTGGGCCGCCTGCTCAAACAGCGCGGGGCGGTTCTGCACGTGCAGTCGCGGGTCGAGGCCGTCCACGTCACAGGGAACCGCACCGAGGTGGTCTTTGCCGACGCCCATGACCGTCGGCAGACCGCGGCCGGCGACCGGGTGCTGGTGGCAACCGGTCGGGCGCCGGTTCTGACCGGGATCGACGCTCCGGGGCTTGGCCTGGCCATGGATGGCCGGTTTGTGCGGGTCGATTCCCATCTGCAAACCAACCTGACAGGCGTCTATGCCGTCGGGGACCTGGTGGGCGGCCTCATGCTGGCCCACAAGGCCTCGGCTGAGGCCGAGACCGCGGTGGAGCACATGGCCGGCGTGCACGGTCCGAGCGGCCCGCGCCCCATTCCGCGGTGCATCTGGGGCCCGACGGAAATCGGCGCCGTGGGCATGAGCGAGGACGAAGCTCGCGCCGCCGGCCGGCCGGTCCGGTTGGGCCGGTTTCACCTGGCGGCCAGCGGGGCGGCCCAGACCATGGGACACCCGGTCGGCTTCGCCAAAGTCGTCGGGGATGCGGATACCGGCGAGGTGCTGGGGGTGCATATCGTGGGCGAACATGCCACCGAACTGGTCGGCCAGGCGGTGGCGGTCATGACCATGGAAGGGGTTGTGGAAGATCTGGCCCGGGCCGTCATGCCCCATCCGACACTGAGCGAGACCCTCATGGAAGCGGCTATGGACTGGAACGGGCTGGCCGTCCACGCCCCGAAAAAGCCGAGGAGATAGGATCCATGGAACTTCTATCGGTCATTCCCATTCAGTTTCTTCACGGCTTGGTCTACGGGATGCTGCTGTTTCTGGTGGCCTCGGGCCTGACCCTCATTTTTGGAATGATGGGGGTGCTCAATTTTGCCCACGGCGCCCTTTACATGCTCGGGGCCTATTTTTCCTACAGCATCCTGCGCTGGACCGGGCAGTTCTGGCTGAGCATGATCGTGGCCCCCGTGCTGGTGGGCGCCATGGGCATCCTGATCGAACGGTTCCTGCTGCGCAAGGTGCACCGGTTCGGCCACGCCCACGAACTGCTGCTCACCTTCGGACTGGCCTACATCATCGAGGAACTGGTCAAGTGGATCTGGGGCAATCAACCGCTGCACGTGGAAATCCCGGCGATGCTCTCCGGTTCGATCCAGTTTCTGGACATCACCTATCCCACCTATCGGCTGTTCATCCTGTTGATCTCTGTGGCCGTGTTCACTGTACTCTTTCTGATCCTTTACAAAACCCGGGCCGGGATCATCGTCACGGCCGCCGTCACCCGGTCCGAGATGGTCAACGCCCTGGGAATCAACGTGCCGCTGGTCTTCATGCTCCTGTTCGGCGTGGGCGGCGCCCTGGCCGGCTTGGCCGGGGTGATCGGCGGGCCCTACCTGATCACCAATCCGGGCATGGCCGCCACCATCATCATCGACCTGTTCGTGGTCATTGTCGTGGGCGGGATGGGATCGCTGCAAGGCGCCCTGCTGGCCTCGTTTCTGATCGGAGAACTCCAGTCGTTCGGCATCCTGCTGGTGCCCCAGATGGCCGTCGCGCTGGAGTTTCTGCTCATGGCCGTGGTGCTCATCGTCAAACCCGAAGGACTGCTGGGAGATAAAGCCTGATGCGCGGGTCCCGTTTCGGATGGATAAGGATCGCTTTGGTCATCCTGGTGCTGCTGGTGCTGCCGAAGCTCATTTCCGAGTATCGGTTGAACCTGGTGATCACCATGATGATCTATTCGATCTTTGCCTTGAGCTACAATCTGCTCTTCGGACAGGGGGGGCTGCTCTCCTTCGGCCACGCGGCCTATTTCGGCTTCGGGGCTTACGCCACCGTGATCCTGGTCAAACAACTCGCCATGCCCCTGCCGCTGGGGATCCTGCTGGGAGGCCTGGCCGGGGCCTTTCTGGGACTGGCCTTCGGTGTGTTCGTGGTGCGCATGCGCGGGGTTCCCTTCGCGCTGCTCACCCTAGCCTTCAACCAGCTGATTTACGTGACCGCCGAGAAATGGCGGGCGGTCACCGGTGGAGAGGACGGGATCGCCTTCATACGGCCCAACCTGAATCTGGGCGGATGGGAAATCGATCTGTGGGGGACCCTCAACTGGTACTACTTCGTTCTGCTGGTGACCTTGATCTGCGTCGGCTGCCTCTGGTACCTGACCCTGACCCCCCTGGGCCGCCTGAACCTGTGCATGCGTGAAAACGAGGATCGGGCCCGCTTCATCGGGTACAACACCTACGCCAGCCGGCTGATCATCTATATCCTGTCGGGTTTTTTCGCGGGGGTCGCCGGCGGGCTGGCCGCCGCTTTCCAGGAATTCGTCACCACCACCTTCATCAATTTAGACAAGGCCACCGACGTGCTCATGATGACCTTTATCGGCGGCGGGGGAACCTTCTTCGGCCCGGTGATCGGCAGCTGCGCCCTGATCCTGATAAACGACCTGCTCAGCACCTGGATGGAGCGTTGGGCCATCGTCCAGGGGCTGCTGTTCATCCTGCTGGTGCTTTACGCCCCCAACGGGTTGTCGGGGCTCTACCGGAGCATCCGGGAGCGCTGGGCCAAACAGAAGACGGGAGCAACGCAGCCATGAGCACAGCGGGTGTTCTGCTCGACATTCAGGGGCTGTTCAAGGATTTCCGGGGGGTGGAGGTGATCAAGGACTTGACCCTCTGCGTTCGAGAGGGCGAACGGCATGCCATCATCGGACCCAATGGAGCGGGGAAGACCACCTTGTTCAACCTGATCACCGGCCGCTACACGCCGAGCCGGGGATCCATCCTCTTCAAGGGCCGGCGCATCTCCGGAATGGCGCCCCATCGGATCAACCGGATGGGCGTTTCCCGGTCGTTCCAGATCACCAATATTTTTCCCGGCCTGAGCGTGTTCGAAAACATCCGTTCGGCCATCCTGTCCAAGAAGGGGATCCGCTGGTCCTTCAGCCGCCGGGTGAGCCGGATGGCGGAGGTCAACCGGGAAACCCTCGAGATCCTGGCATTGATCGGACTCGACGCGCAGCGCCATCTGCTGGCCGGTTCCCTCGACTACGGGGCCCAACGGGCCATGGAAATCGGCATTTCCATGGCCACCGACCCGGAACTGATCATGCTCGACGAACCCACCGCGGGCATGTCCATCGAGGAAACCCGGGGCATCGTCTCCCTGGTGGACCGGACCACCCGGGGAAAGGCTCTGATGATCATTGAGCACGACATGGACGTGGTCTTCTCCCTGGCCGACACCATAACGGTCATCCACTACGGAACCGTGCTGGCGTCCGGCCCCCCGGACGCCATCCGCAACGATACCAGGGTCCAGGAGGCATATCTGGGCGAGGGCAAGCCATGCTAGAACTGAACGGCGTCAACACCTACTACGGCAACAGCCACGTGCTTCACGACGTGTCGCTCCGGCTCGAAGCCGGGGAGACCGTGGCGCTGCTGGGCCGAAACGGGGTCGGCAAGACCACCACCATGCGTACGATCATGGGCTTGACTCCGGCCCGGCGGGGACAGATCCGCTTCAAGGGAACGGACATCGTCCGCTGGAAACCTTACCAGGTCGCCCGGGCCGGCATCGGTTTCGTTCCCGAGGAGCGGTGGATATTTCCCTCGCTGACCGTTCATCAGAACCTGCTGATCGGGCTCAAGAGCGAGGCCGATGCCCACACCCAAGGGCCCGGGCTCTGGACCCTGGAGCGGTGCTACGAGGCGTTTCCGCTCCTCAAGAAGCGACAGCACGCCAAGGGGCGGACCCTGTCCGGGGGCGAGCAGCAGATGCTCGCCATCGCCCGGACGCTGGTGGGAAACCCGGAGCTGATCCTCATCGACGAGCCCACCGAAGGTCTGGCCCCCAAGATCGTCGACATGGTGGCCGGGATCATTCGGGACATCGGCCGCCAGGGCATGACCGTGCTGCTGGTGGAGCAGAAGCTTTCCATCGTCATGGAACTGGCCGAGCGGATCTACGTCATCAGCAAGGGGATGATCCAGTGGCACGGCACCCCCGGCGAACTGCGCAACAACGAGGCCATTCGCAAATCCTATCTGGAGGTCTGACCCGGGGCGCCACCCCATCGGAAGGTGAAGCCGGGCAGCGATACAAAACCATGCAACAGTAGAAGGGAGGAAATGATGAAACGAACGATATTTGGCGGCATTGTTGGCATGATGGGCATTTGTCTTCTTCTGGGCACCGTGGTCTGGAGCGCGGATACGGTCAATTTCGGGGTCTGCGAGATTCGCTCCGGCGCGTTCAAGGACAATGGGGACCGGACCATCTGGGGCATCGAGGCCGCGGTGAACGAGGCCAACAGCAAGGGCGGCCTGCTCGGAAAGAAGATCGAGCTGGTGATCGAGGACAACCAGGGCAAGGGCGAGATCGGCGTCCAGAAGGCCAAGAAACTGGTGATGCAGGACAACTGCGTGGTGGTGATCCAGGGATCCTCCAGCGGCGTGGGCGGGGCCATCGGCCAGGCCATGCCCCGGCTCAAGCGGATCTATCTGGACACCAACGCCGAGGCCATGGACATCACCGGGAAAAATTTCAACCCCTATGTCTTCCGTACGTGCCTGAACGCCGGCATGCACGTCAAGGCCCTGGCCCACTATTTCGGCAAGAAGACCCAGTACCGCAAGGTGTTTCTGATCAACCAGGATTACTCCTGGGGCTACGACGTGGCCAAATACTATGAAGCGGCCATCAAACAGTTCGCCCCGAACACCCAGGTCGTGGGCAAGGAATTCCACCAGGTCTTCAACAAGGACTTTGCTCCCTACGTGAGCAAGATCACCGCATCGGGCGCCGACTACGTGATCAGCGGCAACTGGGGTACCGACTTGACCCAGCTCGTCGTCCAGAGCCGCAAACTGGGCATGAAGATTCCCATCGGCGCCACCTTCCTGGACGACGACGGGGTGATGAACATCGCCCGGGAAGCGGCCGAAGGGTGCATCCAGGCCAACATGTACATCCTGGGCATCGATTCGGACAAGGCCCGCGCCTTCGAGGACACGTTCCACAAATACTCCGGCGGCAAGTGGCCCTCATTCGTGATCATGGAGGCCTACATCGGCACCAAGATGTTCATCGAGGCGGTCCGAAAGGCCGGCTCCTTCGACACCGATAAAATCATCAAGGCCTTCGAGGGCATGACCTGGGACGGGCCCATCGGACCGATCACCATGCGGCCCGAGGATCACCAGGCCCAGATGCCGGCGGTCATCGCCGAATATGCGTCCAAGACCAAGTACTATGATTTCCCCTACCTCAAGCCGATCATGACCATCCCGGCCAGCGAGATTTCCGTGAGCCTGGAGGAGAGCGGCTGGAAGCCTTACAAGGAATAGTGCGATCCCCGATCCGGATTCCGCCGGAAGGCGGAATCCGGATCGGGGGGCGCCTTCCCGCTTTCGACGAAACGGAGATCCGTCGCAAGGAGCCATCCCATGGACGCTACCTGGCACCACGTTGCCATATCGGTCAGAGAAATGGAGCCGGCGGTCCGGTTTTACCGGGATCTGCTGGGGTTTACCGTCGACTGGGACATGGACCACCGCGGCGGCGAGGGGTTTTCCGCGGTGGTGGACATGCCCAGCGCCGCGGCGCACATGGTCATGCTCAAGGGATACGGGATGCGTATCGAGCTGTTTCACTACTACCAACCCCAAGGGGCCGATGCCCCCCCCCCTGCGCCAGTGCGACTTCGGGCTGACCCATTTCGCTCTGCAGGTGCAGGGGATCCACGACATCTACCAGCGGCTGGCCGCCGCCGGGGTGCGCTTCAACTGCCCGCCTCAGAACCTGAGGCCCGGCGTCTGGGCCACATACCTGAAGGATCCCGAGGGCAACACGGTCGAACTGGTGCAATACGATAAGCAGGGGTGAACACCGATGAAGCTGAGCGGAAAGAAGGCCGTGATCACCGGCGCCGGTGGGGGGCTGGGGAGCGCCATGGCCCTGGAACTGGCCCGGGAAGGGGCCGATGTAGCCGTTTGGGATATCCGGCTGGCGGCCTCCGAAGAGACGTGCCGGGCTGTGGAGGGCATGGGGCGCCGTGCCATGTCCATGGCCGTGGACGTCACGGACGAGGCGGCGGTGGGTGCTGCGGTCGCACAGGTCTTGGAGGCCTGGGGGGTCATCGACATCCTGATCAACAACGCCGGCATCTGCCAGGTGGCCTCCATTGAGGAGACTTCCGCGGCTGACTGGGACCGGGTGCTCGGTGTCAACCTCAAGGGGACCTTTCTCTGCTGCCGCGCGGTCATGGGCGCCATGAAACGGCAGCGGTCGGGCCGGATCATCAACCTGGGATCGGTGGCCGGAAAGGTGGGCGGCATTTCGGTGGGCGCCCACTACTCGGCCTCCAAGGCGGCGGTGATGTGCTTTACCAAGTCCCTGGCCCGGGAACTGGCCCCTTATGGCGTCAACGTCAACGCCATCGCCCCGGGGGTGATCGAGAGCGACATGACCCGCGGCATCACCGGCGGAGACTGGACCCACTACCTGTCGACCATCCCCCTGGGCCGCATCGGTCGGGCCGAGGATGTGGGCCGGGTGGCGGTCTTTCTGGCCGGCGGGGACAGCGATTACCTGACCGGCGAGATCATCGACGTCAACGGCGGCCAGTTCATGGACTGAGAACCGGGCGCG
>JBDRRP010000075.1:0-79945 GCA_043825735.1 Pseudomonadota bacterium
TACACTACTAGGTCACTTTGAACGTAGGGGCGGGGTTTATCCCCGCCTGCCGAAGAAATCATATGGCAACCCGAAACACGAATAGAGGCATCACTCATGACAACAGCAACCGATCCATACTACATTGATTTTCCCGGCCGCATCGCGTCCATCCAGAAGCAGATGGCTGCCGACGGCATCGACGTCTACCTGGGCTCGCGCCTGCGGACCCTGTCCTGGACCCTGGACGCCTTCTGCCCGTGGCGCAGCTTCGTGGTGATTCCGGCCGAGGGGATGCCGGCGGCCTTCACCTTTGTCATCGACGCCGCCCGGGTGCTCGATGACTCCTGGCTCGACGAAGATCACGTGTTCGGGTTCGCCCCCATGGGCGGCCAGGATCAGATCGAGCTGATCAGCGATTACATCAAGGAGCTGCTCACGGGAGGTAAGGGGCGGGTGGGCATCGAAAGCGGCATGTCCAACTATCTGCCGGAGGGCAACCTCACCCACTACGAATACCAGCGGTTTTCCGAAGCCCTTTCGGGCTGTGAACTGGTCAACGCCCACACCATCGTGGACGCCCTGGCCGTAATCAAGGACGCAGGCACCGTCAACCGGTTCCGCGAAGCCTCCCGGATCGTGGACATCGGCCACCAGGCCATTTTCGATGCACTGAAAGACGGCGGCTGGAAAGGGATGACCGAAACCGAAATCGCCGGTCTGGCGGCCTATGCCATGCGAAAGGCGGGCAGCGAGTGGGAGTGGTCATTCACCGGCGGCAACGAAATCGCATCGGGCTACCGTACCGGCCTGGTGGGCGGGGCGTGCACCCCGGCCTCGCGCCGGGCGCTTCAGGCGGGCGAGCCCCTCATGGTGGACATCCACGCAATGTACAAGCTGGGCCTGGGCGACCACAGCCACAACTATCTCATCGGCCCGGTCACCGATCGCCAGCGCTGGCACGCGGGCAATTTCGTCGACATCGTCGCACTCACGCTGAAGACCTACCGCGCGGGCATCACGCCCTCGGAGCTGGCCGAGCAAATGATCGGTTTTGCCGACGAGCGCGGCTTTGCCGACTACATGGTCCCCGGATTCGAGCACGGTATCGGTCTTGTGGGCGACGAGTGGCGGATCGGTCTCAACGATGGCCCATTCCCCTACTGGACCAACCCCGACCACGTCTACCGGGCCGGCGAGCTTCTGATCTGCGCCATGCAGTACGCCTGCCCGGAGGAGAACATCGGGTTTCGCTACGAAAACCCAATCGTTCTGAGCGCCGACGGATGTGAGGAACTCTCCAAGTTTCCGCTGTCCGTCGATGAGATCACCTAACCACCCCAGCAGCGAGAGGCCGGCCCACGCTTTGCACCAGGAATTTTGAAGCAAAAAAGGCCGCAACCGAAACGGTTGCGGCCTTTTCTTCAATGGTCTTTCAAAAAGCCGGCATCTCTCGCGAAAAAGCGGCTCTGGGACAAAAGATGCCGTTTACGGGCGGGCACTAACTAGAAGTCATGAAAAGCCTCGTCATCATCCAGCGGCAGCACCTTGGCCGGTGATACCTCGCTTCTTGCTGCGGATCGCCGGCGGGATACCCGTACCGCCGTGGCGCTTAGCGACCTCTTTCGAGTGGTCTTTAGCGCTGTTCTCATCTCATCGCGCTGACCGTCTACCAGGTATTTCAGCTTGCCGATGAGGTCGGTCATCTGCTCTGCCTGAGCGCTCATTTCTTCTGAAGCGCTGGCGGATTCTTCGGCACTGGCCGCATTTTGCTGCGTCAGCTTATCCATTTCAACGACGGCTCGATTGACCTGAGTGATGCCTTCGGCCTGTTCACGGGAAGCCGCGGCAATTTCGGCCACCAGTTCACCCACCTTACCGGCGCTGTCGGCGACCTGCACGAAGGCACCGTTGGTGCGTCCCACCAGATCCGATCCGGCGTCCACCTTTTTACCGGTTGACGCGATCAGGGCCGATGTGTTTCTTGCCGCCTCGGCAGCGCGCATGGCCAGATTGCGGACTTCATCGGCCACGACGGCAAACCCGGCCCCGGCCTCGCCGGCCCGTGCGGCTTCCACCGCGGCATTGAGCGCCAGCAAATTGGTCTGGAAGGCAATTTCATCGATGGTCTTGATGATTTTGCTGGTCTCATCACTGGCGTTGGAGATCTCGGCCATCGATGCCGTCAACCGGGTCATGGCCTCGTTGGCGGCGTCGACAATCGCCCGAGTCTCTTGCATCAGGTTGTCGGCCTGGGCGGCGTTGTCGGCATTCTGCCGGGTCATGGTGGCCATCTCTTCAAGCGATGCGGAGCTTTCTTCCAGTGACGCCGCCTGCTCGCTGGCGCCGGAGGCCAGTGTCTGACTGGCGGAAGCCACCTGAGCCGAAGCGGTTCCCACCTGCTGGGCGCTCTCATTGAGCCCTTTGACGGTGCGGTTGATGGGGGTGACGACGCTGCGCACCAGAAGCATCATCAGGATGATGGCCACAACGACCACCGCCAGCCCCACACCGAGATTCATCAGGCCGATGGTTCGCACCGGGGCCATGATCTCATCACTGGGGGCAGTGACCACTACCGTCCATCCGAATCTGTTTTCACGCTCAAAGGCAGCGAGTTTTTCGACGTCCCCAAACGTGTATTCCAGCATCCCACGGTCCTGGGAAAGAATCCGTCGTCCGAAATCGTTCTCTGATATGTTGAGCTTCATAATCAGCGCCGGATCCGGGTGAGCGATGACCATGCCCTTGCCGTTAACGATATAGGCATACCCGGTGTCACCAACCTTTATGGGAGCGACAAACTGGTTGCTGAAGTAGGTCAGGTTCACGACGCCGAAGAACACACCGCTGACAGTCTCTTTTTCGAAAATCGGTTCGGCGGTGACGATGATGGCGTTTCCCGTTCCGCGGCTGGTGATAACATCGGAAATCGCCGGCGCCCCTTTCAACGCCGCCGTGAAGTAGCCCCGATCCTTGACGTTGACCTTGCCGACAACCACATCATCAGCCGCCGCGACGATGTCACCCGTAGTAGTGGCGACACAGATATTTTCGTAAAAAGGATACAATTTCTTCAATTCGGCGAGCTGGTCCGAAGCGCTTTTACGCGCCGCCTTGCCGATGAAAGAATCCTGGACGGATGCCCGGTAAGTCTTGTCCTTGCTCCAGGTGCCGATGTCGAGCGTACGATCTCGCATCCAGTTGCCGAGATAGATGGTGGTCGATTTGGCCTGCTGTTCCAACTGGCCGGTGATCGTGCGGGTCAATGCAGACCTGGACATGGTGTAGGACAGTATCGACGACAGTCCCATCCCGACCACGATCAGTGCCACGGTAGGTAGCAGAAATCGATTTTTCAAACTCAATCTCATGGGTATTCCTTTCTCAACGCCTGGACAGGCCGCTGCGCCCCGTTGGTACGGAGCAGCGACGGGAGCGATTGCCGAACCCGCCGCTGCACAGCCGTTGGAAGATAGAACGCAATTTGTTATTCGATCACCTTATTTGCGGAGGCCAGCAGATCAAAGGGCATCTCTGCGCCCAGCGCTTTGGCGATACGGGTGTTGATGATAAGCTCGCCCATCTTGTTCTGGACGATGGCGATGGCGGCAGGTGATGTGCCGCTGAGGATCTGAATGGCGGCGTCGGCAGCCCAGGCGCCCTGCTCGGAGGCCACCTTGGCAAAGTTGACCATGGCGTAGGGGGCCATGAAATCGTAGGCGGACCCGGTGGGAATGCGGGTATTGGTCTCGACAAAGGATTTCATCTGAGCGGCGTGTTCGGCGTAAAGTCCGCCGTCGCTTTCGATGATGAGCATATCAACGGTGGACTGCATTTCCTGGAACCCTTTTTCCCAGTCTTCAAAGCTGGTGGCATAGAACGCCTTCACATCCAACCCGAAAACCGTTTTGTAGTTTTCGACTTCTTTTTTCGCTGTCAGCGTATCCGGCCCCAGGAAGCCAACTTTGTCGCCCTTGGCATACAGTTTGAGTTGCTCCAGGAGTTGGGGAATGGGGGTGACTTCAACCATGCCGGTGGCGTTTTTGTAGGGATAGCCGTAAATGGTGGCATCCCAGTTCACGCCGCAGAATACGAACGGCAGGGCGGCGTTCTTGTAGTATTTTTCGACCAGGTATTTGGAGGCGTTGTCGTCGGCGGCGATGACCACATCGGGCTTGTAGCTCTCGATGACGGCCTTGGCCTTTTCGGCGGCCGCCGTCTTGAACTCATCGCTGCCGTTTCGCTTGGTGTCCATGCGGTGGACTTTGAGCTCGGCACCGGTACCGGCCAGGGTGCTCTGGATCCCTTCTGTAATACCGTCACTCCAGGCGTACCCTTCGTGGTAAGAGTCTATAAACAACACTTTTTTCCCGCTCAGATCGGCGGCCGACGCCGCTATGCACATCGCCAGGATACACAGTACACTTAAACAAACGACAACTTTTTTCATATGAGACCTCCAGTATTTAGTGATAGTGGTAATGATGGGTCGAGGCACAATGCCCTCTCAAACAAGATTTTATTATCGCCATCTGCCGCGATCACTTTAGCCATTTTTATTTCCGCTTATTCAGAAAGCGCCAGTGGGTCCCATTCCACTGTGATGTTGAACCACAGGGTCACTGCCACCACCAGGATTTCGCTTCCAGGCGGCATGCGTTGGGGCAGTAGCCTGTGACAAAACCGGTGCTTTGCGCTAAGGTCGATGCCAAAAAGAGGAAACGCCATGGATATCAAGTCGATTGCGATCATCGGGGCCGGGGCCATGGGGGCTGCCTACGCCGCCATGTTTATTGACGCAGGAGGGTTTTCCGTATCCTTCATCGCCAGCGGTGAACGATATCGCCGGCTCACGCAGAGCCCCATGACAGTGAACGGCAAACCCTACCGCATTCCTGTCGTCGATCCGAAAAAAGCACCGTCGCCGGCCCATCTCATCATCGTCGCCCTCAAGCACCACCACATGGCCGGCGCCCTGAACGATATCAAGGCACTGGCGGGTCCTGAATCCATCATCCTTTCAGTCATGAACGGACTGGAGAGCGAAGAGATCATCGGCGCCGCCTGCGGTATGGACAAGATGGTCACCGCCATCGCCGTGGGCATCGATGCCGTCCGGGAAGCGGGCCGGTTCACCTTCGCAAGCCCGGGGAAAATTCTTTTCGGCGCTGGTCCGGGCGGGGGCAAGGATCCAAGCCGGCTGGCACGACTTCAGGCGGCCCTGAATCAGGCGGGCATCGCCAACGAGATCCCGGCCCATATGCAGCGCACCCTGTGGTGGAAATTCATGATCAACGTGGGCATCAACCAGGCCTCCGCCGTGCTTCGAGCCCCCTACGGCGTCTTTCAGCGCGTCCCCGATGCCGCGGCGCTGATGACGGCGCTAATGCGCGAGGTCGTCGCGCTGGCACAGGCGATCGGTATCGCCCTGGACGAAAAAGCCATCGACGACTGGCGCGCCATTCTTCCCACCCTGTCGCCGGCGGGAAAAACGTCGATGCTCCAGGACATTGAGGCCGGGAGAAAAACAGAAGTGGAAATCTTCGCCGGCAAAGTAGTATCCATTGGCAGAGAACTCAAGATCCCGACGCCGGTCAATGAAACGATCCTGCAAATCATCCGGGTGATGGAGACATCGTTTTCATAAATGGGGATTTCCCATGCACATCGATTCATCAACTGTCGGGACAAGGCTCTTGCCCTACACGACCGAGGTGAACGCCCGGCAGACCGCCAACTATGCCGCCGCCGTGGGCGAAACCGCCGCCTGCTATTTTGACGATACCGCTTCGGGCGGCGTCATCGCCCACCCGGTGTTTCCCGTGGCCGTGACCTGGCCCATCACCCTGCACATGGATCGCTATCTGCAGGACCGGCGGTTTCCCCTGGAGCTGATGGCCACGCAGGTCCACCACACCGAGCACATCGCAATTCACCGGCCCATCCGCCCGGGCCAGGCGCTCACGGTGGCAGGCACCGTGGCCGCCATTTTGCCTCACCGGGCCGGCACCCGTGTGGTGATGCGCTACGAGGCCGCCGGCGACGACGGGCCGGTGTTCACCGAACACATCGGCGCCCTGCTGCGGGGCGTGACGTGCACCGATGCCGGAAGAAGTCTTTCCGGAATGCCCCCTGAACCGCCATCGGAGCAGGCTCAGACCCCGCTGTGGCAGCGGGCGGTGGCTATCGACCCGGCCCTGCCCTATATCTATGACGGCTGCAGCGACATCGTGTTTCCCATTCATACGTCACCGGCGTTTGCCCGGGCCGTGGGACTGCCCGGCATCATCCTCCAGGGAACCGCCACTCTGGCGCTGGCCGTGCGGGAGGTGCTCGCCCACGAATCCGGCGCCGGTCCGGCTGCGGTCACCGATGTGGCCTGTCGCTTCACCGGCATGGTCTTTCCCGGCAACCGCATCACCGTGCGCCTTCACCAGAGATCCGAAGCAAATGACCGCGTAAACCTGGATTTCGACGTCACCGACGAAACGGACCGGCCCGTGCTGCGGAACGGCCGGCTGGCCTACCGGCCCCCGACCGAACACTGAAAAAGGAATCTCGCTTACCTATGAAACTCAAGTTTAGCGGCAAAGACCAGTGTCTCCGATGACATTGTGATCACCACAGAGTCACGGAGGGCACGGAGAAATTCAAAAGCAGTTGATTTTAAATATAAAATCTCCGTGTCCTCCGTGACTCCGTGGTTCAACATCATTTTGGAAAAGACCAACTGGCGCTTTCTGCATAAGCGTAAAAGGAAATGCTATGAACGAGCAATTCATCCGCCTGCAACGCCTTACCGACTATGTGGACCACTGGGCCGCGGAACTGCCCGAGCGTGCGGCCATGATCCAGCACGAAGACGGCAAGGTCGTTTCCTACGCCCGGTTTCGGACGCTCATCGATTTTTTCGCACTGCGCCTGCTGTCTATGGGAATCGGGCCGAAAGACCGCGTGGCGAGCCTGCTGGTGCTGGTTCCCGAGCACATGGCGCTCATGTACGCCTGTTTTCGCATCGGCGCCATTTTCGCCCCGCTGGACGTCCGTCTCAAGGACGACGAAGTGGTGCGGGAAATCAACAAGATCAGTCCGCGGGCATTCTTCTTTCTGGGAAATACGCCGGTGCGTGATTTCCGCACGGCGGCCGCGGCCGTGAACAAGGGATGCCCGTCTGTGGCGCATCTGGTGCAGTTCACCCCGGATCCCAAACCCGGTGACATCCTCGAAGGGGCCGTAGGCGTCACCCGGCTCATGGATAAAAAACACCTGCTGGCGCTGAAAATCGGCGATCTGTTCACCGGCCGGCTCAAAAAAACATACGCCCGGACCGACGCCGACACCCCGGCCCTAATCATCTTCACCACCGGCACCACCGGTGCGCCCAAGCCGGCGCTGCTCACCCACCGAAACATCATCGTCCAAAACGAAGTCTTGGCCAGGGGGCTCGGAGCCGTGCCCGGCGATGACATGCGGATCCTGGTGAATCTGCCGCCCAGCCATGTGGGCTGCGTCACCGAGTGCTTCATGACCAGCATGGCAGTGGCCGGCACAGCGGTGATGCTGCGCATTTTCGATCCCAAACAGTCCCTGGAAGCCATCCAGGCCCACCGGGTCACCGCACTGGGCATGATTCCCACCCAGTACCGGATGCTCTGGAACCTGCCCGATTACGACAGCTACGATCTGACCAGTATTCAAAAAGCCGCCTATGCCGGCGCGGCAGCGGATCTGCCCTTTCTTAGCCGGCTAAAAAATATGGCGCCGGAAATCTTCACCGGCATCGGCATGACCGAAAACGCCGGTTTCGCCACGTTCACACCGCCGGGCATCGCCCCCGAGGAAATGGTGGGGCAGGTGGGCCGGGCCTTTCCGGATTTGGCAGAAGTGACCATCCGAAAGCCCATGGAACCCGACGGCAGCGCCGGCGCCGAGATGCCCGACGGCGAGATCGGAGAGATCTGCTACCACCCCCCCATCGTGTTTGCCGGCTATTACAACATGCCCGAGGAAACGGCCCGCGCCGTCTCCACCGAAGGCATCCTCTACACCGGCGATTTGGGCCGGTTTGAAAACAAGGGAACCTACCGGGCCCTTTACTTGAGCGGCCGAAGAAAATTCATGATCAAGCAGAAAGGCTACAACGTTTTCCCTGACGAAGTCGAAGACCACATTGCCCGAATGGACGGCGTGGCCTCAGCCGAAGTCGTGGGGATGCCGCACGAAGTGTTCGATGAAGGCATCTTTGCCTTTGTCCAGCCGATGCAAGGCGCCGCCGTCACGCACGAAGCGGTCATGGCCCACTGCAAGCAGATCGCCGCCTACAAGCGCCCGCAGCACGTGGCCTTTTGGCCAGCCGGCGAAGCGTTTCCTCTCACCCGCTCGGCCAAAGTGGACAAGCTGGCCCTCATGAATCGGGCCGAAGCCATCATCGCCGGGCTCAGAGACGCTGGCGGATGGGACCGGTCTTAAGGGCGGCACCGGCAGGGCGCGAGCGGTCTGAAAGCCTGATGCCGCCCAGAATCAACGCGTCACGGATGCGACACCGTTTATCACCTAAACCGCTGTCCTCCCACGCCGCATCAAGGCGGTGGCGCCGGTGGTTTTCGCTGAATGCGCCGTCGTGGTTGCACTCACGCCCCACAATGCTATCATCATCGCAGCGGCCTGAATCCTGTATCGCCATTCCATTGGAGGTCCCGACGATGAAAAACTTTGCGGTTCTGCAACTGGCCGGCTGCGCCGGCTGCGAGGTCTCGCTGCTGGACGCCGATGCGTGGATCGGAACGCACCGGCTGGCCTACATGCCGCTGGTCTCCTCCGTTCAGGAAATCCCGGCGGTGGATATGCTGCTGGTCAGCGGCGGGGTGCGCACCGACGAAGACCGCCACCGGCTGCGCCGGGCCGTTCTCAAGGCAAAAACGGTGATTGCCGTGGGCACCTGCGCCATCGCCGGCGGCGTGGCCTCCCTGGGCAACCGGGCGGCGGTGCGCCGGCACTTCGCCGAGCACGAGGAGCGTCATCACCTGCCGCATCTGCTGCCTCAAAACAGCCCCATCGATGATTTTGTCACGGTGGACCGCTACCTTCCCGGCTGCCCGCCGACACCGGAGCTCTTCATGGCCGTACTTTCCGGCGATGAGACCCTCCATTTCGGCAAAACCGTCTGCACGGAGTGTGGCCGTAAAAAAGCAAAAGAGCTTCGCCCCGCCCGCCTGGAAGGCTTCCGGGAGAGCCGGGTGATGCCGGACATCTGCCTCATCAAGCAGGGTTTTTTGTGTGTGGGCACCTCGACCCGAAACGGTTGCGGCGCCCCCTGTACACGCGCCGGGTTCCCCTGTGTTGGCTGCCGCGGCCCCTCGGACATCCTCATCGAAAAGCAATCCGGCGCATGGTTTGAAACGATGAACAAGGTATTTCATGCGCTCACCGATATCCCGCCCGATACGGTGGATGCCGGCCTGCGGTCACCGCAATATGCACTCTTCCTGTTCCAGTTTTCCGATGCCGACTCGCCCGGTGCCAAAGCGCCCCGACCCAAGGAAAGGATTCTGTGACATGCCCACCATGACGTTCCCCATCAGCCGTATCGAAGGGCACGCCCAGGCCGTCATCGAGATCCGCAAGGGTTTGGCGGCCAAGGCCTATTTTCAAGCAACCGAATTTCGCGGATTCGAGCGATTCATTCAGGGTACGCCTGCGGAGGAAGTCATCGTCATCGTACCGCGCATCTGCGGCGTCTGCGCCACGGCCCACCACCTGGCGGCGGTGAAGGCGCTGGAGGGTCTGTACGCAGTGACGCCGCCGCCGCTGGCGCTGAAGATCCGCGAGCTGCTCATGCTGGGGCAGATGATCCAAAGCCAGGCCACCTCGCTGTTTCTCTTCACCATGCCCGACGAGCTTGGCACCGAGAGCATGATGCCTGCCGAGGCGTCTACGCCGGCAGATCGCGCAGCGGCCGACCTGGCCCAGCACGCCCTCAGGATTCGCAAAATCGGCACCGCGCTCATCGAACTGGCCGGCGGCCAGTTCATCCACCCGGTCAACGCCGTCATCGGCGGCGTCACCCACGGCATTGCCCCCGGTGACGCGGCCGCAATGCACGCACGGATCCAGGCCACCCTTCCTACGGCCTGCGCCCTGTTCGACGAATACATCGAGCAGGCCATGGCGCTCAGAGAGCGTATCGGCACCTGGGGCGACGACACGCCGGCGGCCTATATTTCCGCGGTGGCCGACCATCGGCCCGACTACACCGGAAAATCGCTCCGCGTGATGGGCGTGGACGGCGCCGAGGCGGCCGCTTTTGCAGCGCGGGATTACGCCGCCTACCTGACGCTCGAAGACACAGATTACAGCTATGCCGGGCGGATGACCTTCCGGGGCGGCCTCATGCGCGCCAATTCCCTGGCGCGCATCAACCTGGCCAAAAGCATTGGCACACCACTGGCCGACGGCTACCTGGCGCATTTTCGGAATACCTTTGGAAACCCCGCCCACGCGATCCTGCTCTTTGACCAGGCCCGCGGCATCGAACTGGTCTACGGCCTGGAGCGCGCCCTTGAGATCCTCGCCGAACCTCTCGACGACAATGACACCAAGACCAGCTACACCCCGCGGGACGGAGAGGCCTTCGGTCTCGTGGAAGCCCCCCGAGGCCCTCTGATTCACCACTATGTGATCGAAAAGGGCCTGATCGCCAAAGCCCGGTTCATCATCCCCACGGTGTTCAACGTGGGGGCCATCGAGCACGCCTTAAAGGTGGCGGCCCGGCGCTACATCACCGGCGATGGGGTCAACATGGAACTGGAGCATGCGGTGGGCCGGGTGGTGCGGGCGTTTGATCCGTGTATCGCATGCGCCACCCACTAGTGTCCGCTCAGAAGCGGCGTCTTTTGGCCCCTGGCGGCGTTTTTAAGCCCCAAACATCGCGGGGCTTACCGGTAAGGCGTTATGCTATTTGTATGCGCTCGCCATGCTCGCTGAGCCGGCCCGCACTTTTTGCCTTCCTCAACGTAGCTCCGCTACGCCTGCGGGGGCAACCATTACGGAGACGAAAAAAAGGTGGGTTATGATTGGCGGCAGCATTTCAGCGTTTATGTTAATGATCCTGCACATCCTCATTGTGGGCGCGCTGATCGTACGGGTGCTGCTGCGGCCCCATCGGGAAGCGGCATCGCGCATTGCCTGGATTGTGGTCATCACGGCCCTCCCGGTGCTCGGCATCCTGGCCTACCTGCTGCTGGGTGAAACCAACCTCGGCCGGCGACGCGTGGCACGATCGCGCGAAGTGCTCGCGCGGCTGCCGGATGTGGCTGCAGCGCCGGGGTGGGACGCCACCGACCTAAAGGCCGATGTGCCGCAACGGTATATGCATCTGTTTGAGGCCGCCAAATCCATTAACGGGTTCGACCCTGTCGGCGGCAACAGGGCACAATTATTGCCCGATTCGAATGCGACCATCGACAGGTTGGTGGCCGACATCGATGCCGCGAAAGAGCACGTCCACCTACTGTTCTACATCTGGCTGCCGGACAACAACGGCCGCAAGGTGGTCGAGGCGTTCAAGCGGGCGGCTGCCCGCGGCGTCACCTGCCGGGCCATGGCCGACAGCCTGGGCTCGCACGCCATGATCCGTTCGCAACACTGGAAAGCAATGCGCCAGGCGGGCGTCCGCCTGGCCGTAGCCTTGCCCATCGGCAATCCATTGCTGCGGCCGCTAAAGGGTCGCATCGACCTGCGCAACCACCGCAAGATCGTCGTCATCGACAATTTCATCACTTATTGCGGAAGCCAGAACTGCGCAGACCCTGAGTTCCGGGTCAAAGCCAAGTATGCCCCCTGGGTGGATGCCGTGATGCGCTTCGAAGGGCCGATCGCCCGTCAGAACCAGCACCTGTTCATTGGTGATTGGACGGCAGAAACCGGAGAAGAAATCAGCGCGTTGCTGAGGCAGCCGCTTCCGCAGACGCAGTCCGGATTTGCCGCCCAGGTTATCGGAACCGGACCGACCATACGGTATTCCGCCATGCCCGAGATTTTCGAGACACTCATGTACACCGCCCGGCGCAAGCTTGTGATCTCGACCCCTTATTATGTTCCCGACGAGGCCATGCAAGCCGGGTTGTGTGCGAGTGCCCGCCGCGGGGTCGATACGACCATCATTTTTCCGGCGAAAAACGACTCATGGATCGTCGGTGCGGCCAGCCGCAGCTATTATGCCGATCTGCTCGCGGCCGGCGTCAAGATCTTCGAATACATCGGCGGATTGCTGCACACCAAATCGCTCACTCTCGACGACGATATCACCCTGATCGGTTCGGCCAACATGGACCGCCGAAGTTTCGAACTCAACTACGAGAACAACATCCTGCTCTGCGATCGGGCGCTCACGGCCGCCATGAAAGCGCGGCAGGAAGTCTACATCGCCAGCGCCAGACCGGTCAGCCGCGAAATGGTGGCCAGCTGGACATGGCAGCATCGACTGGGTAACAACGCCGTTGCCATGCTCGGACCGGTGCTGTGAACAAAGCAGAATACGCTGATCGACCGCGGCATCTTAGGAGAGGCAATGGTACACTTAGTGCGTCAGCACCGGCGACGGATCGCAGCGCTCATTCTCTTCGTTGCGGCCTTTTCCGGCTGCACCCTGATACACCTGAAACAGGAATTCGACGCCATCATCGACACCACGGTGATCGTCGGCTGGGTCGATGTCCGGTGCCCGGCGGATGGGCCGATCATCGTCGCGGCCCGCGCCCAACGCCCGGGCCGGCCCATCGCCCATTACACGGTACTCCACGAGTCCGGCGAGTACGAGCTCGTGGTGCCCAGCGGCAATTACGAGGTCTTCGCGTTTGTGGACGGCAACCAAAACCTGATTTTGGATGCCGGTGAGGCGGCCGGCCAGTTCGGCGGATCGTCCGTGGTCCATACCCCCGACGTGGGCGTCGTGCCCGACATCGATATCGTTGTCACCGAATCCGGAAACCCGATAGCGGTGCCCCCCGGGACGACGATATCCCCGGACCGCCCCCTGCGGCTTTCCAGCCGGCAGGCGGGCGCCGTTACGGACCTGGATGACCCGCGGTTTTCCGAAGACAACGGCGCCAAGGGCTTTTGGGCGCCTATGGCATTCTTCCGGGAATTTGGCGGCAACATCTTTTTCCTCGAACCCTACGATCCTGACAAGACGCCGGTGTTGTTCATTCACGGCGCCGGAGGAACGCCCCGGGGGTGGCGGTATCTCGTCGAGCACATGGACCGCACGCGGTTCCAGCCCTGGTTCTATTACTACCCCAGCGGGGCCCGGATCGACAGCATGGCCAACCTGTTGTTCTGGAAGCTGTTCAGCCTGCAGCGGAAATACCATTTCGGCCGCATCGATGTGACGGCGCACAGCATGGGCGGGCTGGTGGCCCGATCGTTTATCGTCAACTACGGCCCCCAGATGCCCGTCACAGATCTGTTCATATCGCTGGCCACGCCCTGGGGCGGCGATCCCATGGCCGAATACGGGGTCCGGCAGTCGCCGGTGGTCATCCCCAGCTGGATCGACATGCAACCGGGCAGTGATTTCATCAAATCCCTGTACCGAAGAAAACTTCCCGAATCGGTCAGCTTCTATATGTTCTACGGATACCGGGGCGACCGCAGCCCCTTTCGATCCAACAACGACGGCACCATCGTCCTGAACAGCCTGCTGGACGACCGGCCGCAGTCGGAGGCCAAGATGAATTACGCCTTTGCCGAGGACCATACCAGCCTGCTGTCCAGCCCCAGGGTGGCGGTCCAGTACAACGCCGTCCTGAATGCGGGCAGCGGCCCCGGGACCGACGCCCGTCGCCGGCCGGAAGGCCACGTCCGGGTGCACTGCGCATATACCTACGATGTCGACGGCGTCCGGCCCGGGCAGGCGCTCATCCTTCGTCCCGCCGATCAGCCGGATGCCCAAATCCTCACCCTGTTCAGCGCCGACGACAACGGGGGCATCGTGGGCCCGTTCCCGGCCGGCGACTATCTGGCCGACATGGCCGTTTCGGGCGGCAAGACCCGGCGAAACGGCGTCCCGGTCACGGTGACGGACGGAGAGACGGCGGCGCTGGAATTCATCGTCGTACCCGACGGGGAGATCATCGGCTGTGTGACGGCGCCGCTGAGCCCCGAAGATCGCTCCATCGGCATGCCCGATTACCGATACCGGGCGGTGGATCGAAGCATCGTTATAAAATCCGTCGCGCTCGCCGGCGAGGGGATCCGCCGACGGCCGGATCCGGTGACCGGAGAAGAGATCACCGATTACGACTACCTCATCGCCCGAAACGATTTCTGCTACAATCAGTGCTTCGGCTTTTTCGGGCTGCCGGCCGGAGACTACTCGCTGACGATCCTGGCCGCCGGATACCGGCCGTTGGAAAAGCGCTACTCGGTCACGCCCGGAACACCGCAAGCGTTCCGGACGACCGAGTTGATGCCGGAGTGATCCGAAGGAGACGGTCGGCAAACCGAAAGCAATGCGAAAGCAATGGGGTCACCCATTAAATATTGAGCGGCGAAGTTGTTCAACCTCACGATTAAGCCTTTTTTCGGTGTTTAACCGGGCGACGATTTTTCTGCTAACCATAAAAACGCTTTCTTGACCCATTTCTCGAAATCTGCAGACCCGACAAGATAGATCGGATCGCAGATCATGTCATCCGGGCTGGTCTGACGTTGATAACCTTCTGCGTATGAGACAGGGGCTTCTATCGAAGGGGCGTGTATCCTCGGGGCGGGCGCTCCAGTGGGTCTCTGCCCAATGTGATGTTGAACCACGAAGTTCACGAAGAAAACCCTAAAAGCAATTCGATTTAAAAATTTACGTAGTACTTAGCGTCTCCGCGCCTCTGCGCGAGAACATCTTTTTGGGTTAAAAAACATCCGTGTGCTCCGTGGACGCCTCTGTGATGTCATTTTTCCTGATTCCAATGGCTCCCGGCTATAGCTTGAGCTTCCTGGATAAGCGGTATCTTTTTTTTGAGATAGGTTTTAGCGTAATGAATCATAAACGCGCCGATTTTCCACTGATATCTGTATTTTATGAAAATTTTTAATAAAACAACCTTGTTATAAATGAAATTTCATCTAAAAACACATTTGACTTTTCGGAACATAAAGATATCCTATGTAGCATGAAACGAACCATCGATCCGATTTTAGATCAATGGAAAAGCAGCCGCATCCGCCAGCCGCTCCTGATCAGGGGTGCTCGGCAAGTCGGCAAGACCCGCTCGGTCACGGATTTTGGAAATCGTGCGTTCGGAAATATCGTAACGGTAAATTTTGAAGAGCGCCCCGAATTGAGTCGCTGCTTTTCAGATTTTGATCCCAAGGCCATCATTGACCGCCTGTCCATTTTGACGCGTGAAACCATCCGGCCAGGGCAAACGCTGCTGTTTCTGGATGAAATCCAGGAGTGTCCGCGTGCGATTACCGCCTTGCGCTATTTTGATGAAAAACTGCACGAGCTGCATGTGATCGGTGCGGGATCTCTGGTTGAATTCGCTCTGCGCGCCGAAGGTTTCCGAATGCCTGTCGGCCGTGTGCAAAGCGTGTACATGGTTCCGATGTCATTTGAAGAATTCCTCATCGCCATCGGTGAAGGGCGTATAGCTGAGCATCTTGGCACCGTTGATCTGAACACGGGTATTGAACCTGTCATTTCGGAAAGACTCGATCAGTTGTTTCGGCAGTACCTGCTTGTCGGCGGGATGCCCAGGGTTGTTGATGCTTTTCGAAGAAAAGTGCTGATAGACGAATTGCAGAGACTGCAATCCGGACTCATGCGGACATGCTCGGATGATTTCGCCAAATATGCGGCCACTGCCAAGCATAAGTATCTGAAAGAAGTGTATGCCAATGCGCCGCGGATGGTCGGCAAACGGTATAAGTATTCGCAGGTCAATCCCAGCATTGAATCCAAATTTCTCAAAGAAGCACTCGAACTGCTGAGCGATGCAAGAATTTTGCTCAAAATATGCCATGCATCCGGTGCGGGAGTGCCGCTGCTATCAACGACGAACGAACGCAGGTTCAAAATTGCGTTCCTCGATGTCGGCCTGATGCAAAATGCGCTGGACATTCAGTCAGCGATTGTTACCGATGACGTCGTCATGCAGATCAACGCCGGCGGTATTGCGGAACAAGTCGTCGCCCAGGAACTCCTCGCGGCTGCAGACCCTTACGTGGATAAAAAACTCCATTTCTGGGCTCGTGAAGCACGAGGCAGTAATGCCGAGGTAGACTTTCTCATCGACATCGACAGCATGCCGATACCTGTCGAGGTGAAATCCGGAGCCAGGGGTTCTCTCAAAAGCATGAGGCTTTTTTTAAGGGAATATCCCCAAACACCGCTTGGCATTAGATATTCCATGCATGAGCTGTCATATTATGACCAAATCCTGTCGATTCCGTTGACCATGATCGGCCAGACGCAGCGATTGGTCCGTAGCTGCAGGGCATAAAGACATCGGCACTTATAGCATTTGTCAGAATAATGTTTCGTTTCATCCCGGGACCCTCTCGGGGTCGGGATCGATATCGATTGTTTTTACGACCGATAGCGATTTCGATTAACACCCGGCGGCGTTGTTTAAAACGGAACGTTTTTATGACCATGGCGCTATGCCTGAAAAAGCATTGGATTTTGATTTCTTGATGCCGTGTAACGCGTCTGCCCCCATGCCTGTCAATTCCAGAAAAAAGGGGCACCCGCCGCTGCGGGTGCCCCTTTCTTTATTCTGAGACTGAAGTCGAAAGCCCTACCAGCCCAGCGTCAAATACTCGTGGATGGAATCGGCGGCCTTGCGGCCGGCGCCCATGGCCAGGATAACGGTGGCAGCGCCCGTGACGATATCACCACCGGCCCACACGCCCTTTTTCGTGGTCTTGCCGTTTTTCTCGTCGGCAACGATGTAGCCCCACTTGTTGAGCTGCATGTCCGGGGTGTCACTGGTGAGCAGCGGGTTGGCGCCGGAGCCCACGGCCACGATGCACAGATCGCACGTCAGTTCGAACTCGGAGCCCTTGATCGGCACAGGCCGTCGGCGGCCCGAGGCATCCGGCTCGCCGAGTTCCATCTTGAGGCACTGCATGCCGGTGAGCCGTCCCTTGTCGTTGCCGATGTATTTGACGGGATTGGTGAGCAGGAAAAATTCGATCCCCTCCTCCTCGGCGTGATGGATTTCCGCGCCGCGTGCGGGCATTTCGGTGCGCGAGCGGCGGTAGACGATCTTCACGCTCTCTGCGCCCAGCCGCATGGCGGTTCGCGCGGAGTCCATGGCCACGTTGCCCGCGCCCAGAACCACCACGTTTTTTCCCATGGGAATGGGCGTGTCCACGTCGGGGAACTTGTAGGCCTTCATGAGGTTGGCCCGGGTAAGGTATTCGTTGGCCGAGAGGATCCCCACCAGGTTCTCACCGGGGATGTTCATGAACCGCGGCAACCCGGCGCCGACGCCCACGTAGATGGCATCGTAGCCCGCTTCGAAGAGCTCATCCAGTGTCACGGTGCGGCCCACCACCTGATTGACCTTCACTTCCGCGCCGAGACGCTCGAGGAAATTGACTTCCTGGGCCACGATGGCCTTGGGCAGCCTAAACTCGGGAATGCCATAGACCAGCACGCCGCCGGCTTTGTGGAAGGCTTCCAGCACCGTCACGTCGTGGCCTTTCTGGATGAGATCGCCGGCCACAGTGAGCCCGGATGGACCGGATCCCACCACCGCAACCTTCTTGCCGGTCTTGGCCTTCACCGGGGGCAGTTCTCCGGTGCCGTGCTCGCGCTCGTAGTCCGCGCAGAACCGCTCCAGGTTGCCGATAGCCACGGGCTCGCCCTTTTTGCCGACGATGCATTTGCCTTCACACTGGATCTCCTGGGGACACACGCGACCGCAGACGGCGGGCAGCGCGTTTCTGCTCCACAGGTTCCGGATGGCGCCGGTGAAATCGCCCTGGGTGATCAGATTGATGAATCCGGGGATGTCCACGTTCACCGGGCAGCCCTCCACACAGCCGGGCTTGCGGCACTGCAGGCAGCGGGCGGCCTCCTGCTGGGCCATCGCCACAGTGAGACCGGTGGGCACTTCGAGAAAATTGCGCCGCCGCACCTCGGGTGCCTGCTCGGGCATGGGCACCCGGGCGTCTTCTTTCTTTTTTTTGGGTTTGTCCGTCATATGTCCTCCAAATGGATGAAATCAGTACAAAGTTGCCCCGCATCGTTCGTCTTGAATCAATCGGCCGCAATATTAGCGAAATGTCCATCCAGAAAGGGTAGGTTTCGGTTCCTGGCACTTGTCCGCCATAGCCTTGGTCTTGGCGACGGCGGAAGGCCCGAGCGATTTTGCAACCGCAGGCATAGTTTTCCTATGTCGAGGATTGCAAAGAGCGAGAACGCCGCCAGGGGCCGAAAGATGCCGTTTCTGGTTGGACATCACACGGCGTCCCGGATCGTGCAGTAGTCGTTGAAGCATTTCTTCTCGTCTTCGCAGTAGGCCTGAAGCCGAAGCATCAGCTCGTCGTAATCCACCGCATGGCCGTCGAACTCGGGGCCGTCCACGCAGGCGAACTTGGTCTCACCGCCCACCGACACACGGCAGCCGCCGCACATGCCGGTGCCGTCCACCATGATGGGGTTGAGGCTCACCATCGTCGGCACATTGAACTCCTTGGTCATCTTGGAGCAGAACTTCATCATGGGTACGGGCCCGATGGCCACCGCCAGCTTCACGTCGCCGGCTTCCAGAACCTTTTTAAGCACTTCCGTGACAAATCCGTGATGGCCGTAAGAGCCGTCATCGGTGCACACGTGAAGTTCGGTTGACGCCCCTTTCATCTGGTCCTCCAAAATCAGCAGCCCTTTGTTGCGAGCGCCGATAATGGCCACGACCTCGTTTCCAATCTCCTTTAAGGCCCGGGTGATGGGGTGAAGCACAGCCACGCCGGTGCCGCCGCCCACACAGACCACCTTGCCGACCTTCTCCAGATGGGTGGCTTTGCCCAGCGGGCCGATCACGTCCTGATAGCCGTCTCCCACCTTCAGATCCCTGAACAGTGCCGTGGATTTGCCCACCACCATGTAAATGATGGTGATGGTCCCCTTTTCGGCATCGGTGTCGGCCATGGTCAGGGGGATGCGCTCCCCATCCTCGGTGGCCTTCAGGATGACGAACTGGCCGGGCTTGGCCTTTTTGGCGATCAACGGCGCCTCGATTTCATTGAGGATCACCGTCCCTTCAGCCATCTCCTCCCGTTTAACGATTGTGAACATTGATACCTCCAGACAGGTTGATGATATGCCATTGGGGCCGAAAGAACCTTTCGTCCCCTATTCTATCGCAGCGTTATTCACTGTGCTTCCCAGGCGCGGCTGTTGAGCGGCGTAAGTTGTCGCAATAAGCATATACTCATTATTTTATCAAGCGGTATGTTGCCATCTGCGGTAATGAATGGTAGATCCGCCTGCAAACCCGCTAAAGGCAACACATTGCACAGGACGATCCATGCAAATCTATGACAGCCATTGCCATCTGGACGATGTGTCCTACGAAAAAGATATGACTTCGGTCCTCAGCCGCATGCGCGAAAACGGCGTTCAGGCGGCCATGATCGCCGGCATCAACCGCACGAGCGTGGCGCGGGCGCTTGCACTGGCCGAGCGCCACCCCGGACTCGTCGTGTCGGTTGGCATCCACCCGCACGATGTCGCCAACTGCACTGAGACGGACTTGACCGCGATGGCCGCGACGGCGGCCCATCCCAAGGTGCGGGCCTGGGGAGAAATCGGTCTTGATTTCAACCGCATGTATTCCCCGCGCGATGTCCAGGAGCGGATGCTCATCGCGCAGCTTGATCTGGCTGATGCACTGAATCTGCCGCTGATCTTTCACGAACGTGACAGCGACGGGCGCCTCATCGCCCTGCTCGAGACCCATCCCAAACCGGGCCGGCGCGGAGTGATCCACTGCTTCAGCGGTACCCGCCATGAAATGGACACCTATCTGGGCATGGGGTTTCATATCGGCATCACCGGCATCATCACCCACAAGCAGCGGGGCGCCCAGCTTCGCGAGCAACTGCCGCACATCCCTGCCGACCGCATCCTGGTGGAAACCGATGCCCCCTACCTCACCCCCACGCCCGAGCGCAACACGCACCGGCGCAACGAACCGGCTTTTGTCAAAACGGTCCTGCTGAAAGTGGCCGAGGTCCGGGGAGAATCGGCAGAGGCCCTGGCGGCCGTCATTTGGGAAAATACCTGTGGGCTGTTCGGCGGTTATCCCGGATAGTCAGAAAGGGTGTCGCGCACAAAAGCGGCGACGGCGGGATCGATGTCCTTGCTGAGCGCCTCGAAAGCGGCGCCGAGGGCACAAGGGTCGAAACAGCCGTCGGGCAGCAGAATGGGGGTTCCTTTTCGGGCAAACTTATCGGGCCGCTCACCGTCGTCCACCCGGTGGTGGTAGAAGCCGGAATCCCGCCACCAGGTCATGGCGTGGGGGTCCATGGGACGGTCGTAGACGATCTGGAACCCCACGATGGCGCCCCCCGGATCGAACCAGACCGTCAGATCCATATCCTTGTCGAAGAACCAGCGACGCCGGTATTCGCCGGGCGCCTGGCTTACATTTTTAATTTCATTCAACATATCGAAATGGATGATGGCCGTCGCACAGCCAGGCCGGTTGATCGAAGATCAAACTTCGGTGAATCCGTAAAAAGGCGATTTTGAACCACAGAGACCACGGAGGCCACAGAGAATATGATGAATAATCTCTGCGCTCTCTGCGTCCTCTGTGGTGACTGCAGACTTTTTACACAGCCAATGCGGGTGATCTGGTGCATCGCCGGCCTCACGGATTGAATAGGATCTGTTCGGCGGTTTCCAGGGTGGCCACGGGAAACTGTTCGGCCTCGGCAATGCGCCATTCCCGCGAAGAATTGTAGCCCCAACCGGCCAGCACGCAGCGCACCCCCAACGGGGCGACCCCCTGAAGATGGTTGACCTTGTCATCGACAAACGTAATGGCTTCCAGCGGCAGCCCCGTCCGCTCGGAC
Organism: Pseudomonadota bacterium; assembly: GCA_043825735.1. GTDB lineage: Bacteria > Desulfobacterota > Desulfobacteria > Desulfobacterales > JBDRRP01 > JBDRRP01. The sequence goes on from JBDRRP010000075.1 coordinate 21,070, forward strand.
AAGGCCCTGAGGTGGGCGGTCTTGTGGCGCCCGGTTTCCTTATCGAGGATGCACCCGGTAGGAAAAAGATCGCCGATGCCCATGTGGTTCAATAGCCGCCGCACCGAATCCCTGTCCTTGGCGGTCACGATGGCCAGGATTATCGAGCCGGCATGGCGCCGCAGCAGATCGACAAATTCATCGTAAGCCCGGTGAAGGGCGAGCCATGCATTCTGGTTGGTTTTTTTCAAAGCATTGCGTTCAAAGTAGAACGAGCGGTGATATCTTCTCAACCAACCGGCTTCCTGGGCTTTGAAATAGGCATAATAGCTCTCCTGATCGCCGATATCCGCCCCTTCTTCGCAGATTTTCAGGGCCACGCCAAAGTCTTCGGCGCGGTTTCCCAGTGGCTGAAGCTGGGTGAATTCCTGATATTCCGGATCTGAGAGAAAATCGAAGGCGCCCGCCCCCCCCTTTTCGGCGATGGCCGACAGCTTGTGCCGCCACCGGGAACGCGGATGCAGGGCCGTGAAAGCGCGAAGCGCCGTGACATACACCTCCCGACCGCTGTCGCAAATCACACCGTCGAAATCCAGCGCCAGTGCCTTCATGAGCTCCCCCCGGGCTGTGCTCCCGGCCTCGCTGCTGTGTGGCGGGTTATGCCATATGATGACCACCCTGAGGCTATTTTTCAAGTCGTTTCTGACGGATGGGAAAAAGGCGCCCGTGAAAAGGTGAATGGCGCTCTTTTCCCGGGCCGCGGAAAACAGGTTAGATGCGGGGGCCGGAGCCCCCGAAGACATCGCTTTTACCGGCCGGGCCCGTTGAACAACGATTCCCATCGATGCTATAGGACAGGCAGCCGGCGCGACAGTGTCGCCCCGCCACCCTCCCGCGTTTCCCGCACCCCGGGATAAGCCGGGTGTTGAATATAAAAATGCCCGGAGGTCACACCGTTGAACCACATACGAGCGGAGACTAGTCCATGGCCATCGTCAAACAGGTAACCGGCGCCCGAAAAGGGATGAAAGACTTTATCGACTTTCCTTACACGATCTACCGGGTAGACCCCAACTGGTGCCCTTTGCCCCGATTTGAACGCAAGCAGTTTTTCAGCCCTCAAAACCCGTCCATGGCCAACATGGAAGTCGCCTACTTCGTCGCCTACGACGGCGAGCGGCCGATCGGCCGGGTGACGGCCCACACAGATGAAGGGCACAATCGTCACTATAAGACGCGCCAGGGATTTTTCGGGTTTTACGAAGCGTTGGACGAACCCGCCGTCGCCCCGCTATTGATGCAGGCCGTGGAGCGATGGGTGCGGGAGAGGCGGATGACATCGGTCATCGGGCCCATGAATTTCACCACCAAGCACGAACTGGGGTTTCTCACCGAAGGGTTCCAGTATCCGCCGACCATACTGATGCCATATACCAAAGCGTATTATCCCAGGCAGATGGCCGATCTCGGGTACCGCGTCGAAAAAGAGCTGGTGGCCTACCGTCTGGACCGGCGCACACCCCTTCCGGAAAATCTTCCGAGAATGGTCAACCGCCTCATGGAAAAACACGGCGGGGACATCACCATCCGGGCCATCGATATGACGCGCTTTTATGAAGACGTCGAAACCATGCGGAGGATCTACAACTCCGCCTGGGATGGCAACTGGGGGTTTATCCCCATGGAAATCGACGAGATGAACGATATGGCCAAACAGTTGAAATTCTTTGCCGAGCTGCCGTTCATCACCCTCGTTTTCAAAAAGAACCGGCCCGCCGCATTTTTGCTGCCAATGCCCGATATCAACGAGGTTTTCTTCAAAATTCCGGACGGACGCCTGTTTCCGACCGGTTTCTTGAAACTCCTGCGTCACAAGCGTTATATCCGCACCGGCAGCATCCTGCTGATGGGGGTCATGCCCGAATACCGGCTGCAGGGGCTGGAGCTGATCATGTTCGACCGGCTCATGCGCGATGCGCTCAAACAGAACCACTACGACTATCTGGAAACGACGTGGATCCTGGCCGACAATTATTTGATGTGCCGCGGGATGGACTATCTGGGCGCACAGTTGAACAAGCGCTACATCGTGGTAAAAAAGGAACTGTCGCCCCTGCAAGAATAGCGTTCGGCGGTCTTCCTGAAGCGGGCCTGTTCCGGGATCAGCGCCATGGCCGCAAGGTACCGCATAAAGCCGGACCCTCAGGCCCCGGACCGTCACGGACGGGTGACGGAGGCCTCCAACACCGTCAGGGACGGACCCGCCGACATCGGCCCGGACGCCGGCGGCGTGATCCGCATGGTGGCCCTCTCGATGAAAAGCGACAAACCGTCTGGTGGGCGGCAGTCCACATAGGCACCGCATTCGACGCCTTCCATATCCGTTTCCGGCGAAAACAGATAAGACAGCCGAAGCCGCTCGCCGGCGGACAACGCCACCGGCTTCCTGAAGTGCTCCCGCGTACCACGCCCGCTGGTCAGTTTGTTCTCGAGTGTGATCTCGCCCTGCTTTCCGATGAGACGCATTTCCACAGACACCGCCACCCTGGATCCGGCGGCAAGGCTCAGATACTGGCCGGCGTAGATGATCTGACGGGGAGACTTAGGTTGCAACGGCACGGTGCGTGCCGAGGTCAGCAAGTAGTCTTTCGGCACGGCCTGATCCGAATGCGCCGAACGGCTCCGCACGGCCACGGCCCGCAGGAACCGGCGCTCGGCATCGGGCATGGCTTCCCGGGTCAATCCGGTGCGAACCGGTGCGCCGACGGTCAGCCGATAGGTCGCACAGTTCACAAACGATTCGTCACAGATGTGGTATTTATCGTCGGTGCCGAGCGCCCCCACGATGCGGCGGTAGGTATTGCCGAAAACGATCGGCCGAGGAGTGCCGTATCGTCTGAAAAGGCTTCGGCCGTTCAGGGCCGGTGCACGATCGGCCACCCCCACTGCGTCGAGAATGCTCAGCGCGATGTCGCTTTGCATGAAACGCTCGGTGACTTTCAGATGCTCGCCGGAGGGCAGGTGTGCGATAAACAGCCCGATATTGGGCCCCAGCAGGGTGTCCACCGCGCTGGCAGCAGGGCCGAGGGGACCGGCGGATTCATCCGAGGTGATGACGACCAGCGTATCGTCGAGCACCCCCCGCTGGGCCAGGGTGGAAAGAAATGTCGACAGCGCGTCATCCAGATGCCTGAACGCCGCCGCCTGTCGATCGCCGTTTTGCGGATAGGTCTCGGGCAGATAGAAGGGATGATGGGTGCCCACATTGAGCAGCGCTAAAAACCAGGGGCGGCCGCCGGCGTTCAGATCATCGATCATGTTGACGCTCTGCTCAAAGAACGCCCTGTCGTCCACGCCCCATTTTCCCTCGGCATAGGCACGGGAAAACCACTCTCGCCCGTGCACCGACTGGAATCCGGCGCGCGCCATGAAGACATCCTTCATCATGAAAGAGAGCGGCGCGGCCTGTAGGTAGGCGGTGCGGTAGCCGCTGCCGCTGAGAACGGCCGGCAGGCAGGCATTTTCCCCTGAGGGCTGGTAGGTCGACATCTTCGGTGTGTCGGTAATCAGGGCGGGCAGATCGCCGCACAAAATGGCGTATTCCCCACGATTGGTCTGGCGCTGCTGGGTGATGAGCCGGGGTGCGTATACGGCCATCTCGGAAAACCGTTTGAGCTTGGGCATGAGCGCTTGGCCGGCGGGCACGCCGGGGCCCCGCGGCACTGGACTCAAATACAGGGACGAGACCGACTCCAGGATGATCAGCAACACGTTCGGAGGCGGTCCCAAAGCGGCCTGGAAGACGCTGTCGCCTGACAGGTCCCTTGAGAAAACCTTCTCCACCGCGGCGGATTCCGACGCGGTGAGCGTGGTTTCGGCCGTGACCGGCCGGTGCCGTTTTCCTGCGGCGACATGCAGGTTTGCCGCCAGGGCATGGGTGCGCTGCCACCGGTCGGCTGCATCACCGGGGTATCCGGCCATCAGAAAAAACAAAGCGGCGGCCCATGAAAGCACCTGCCAGGCAGTTCGCGGCGTCCGGGTGCACGGACGCGTCGCCGAAAACATCATGACACCGCTGAGAAAAACCAACCCGGTCAGCACGGCCGCATGGGTTACCCGCAGAAACGACCCGAAGAGGAAAGTGCGCTCCAGCAGGTAGCCGGCGTGGGTAAACAGCGGCAGAACATTCAATGCCCGTATGTGCTCGTAGACGGCGCTCTGGGCAAGACACCACAAAACGGCAGCGCTCACCGCCGCCCACCGGCTGCGCCGGCCGATGGCCACCAGCGGCAGGCTGATCACAAACGCCACCGCGGCGTCGGCCCAAAACCCCGTCAGCGACCGGGCGCTCATCAAGACGCCCTTTTCCAGCATCAGTATCACCCGAAATACCCACGCCGGCAGCACCAGCGCGCCGACGGCAAACGGATATTGCAGGATTGATCGCCATTTTCTCATTGCGGTGAGCCCATCTCCTGGCGCCCTCTTTTGAAACGGCCGTAGCCGCACCTTCGCTCCCCGGCGTTGACTAACGGCGGCCAGTTGGTGTCAAATGCCGGAAAAGGACGGATACCCGCCGCTGGCGCCATCGCCACCCCGGACGGAAGCAGTCGATACCGTTGACCCGGCCGCAGCCGCTGCGGCAGTGAAAGGAAGCGTCCGCTGTGCCCCGGATCCCACGAATCATTCACCAAACATGGAAAACGAATCGTGTTCCAAAGCGTTTCGCGTCATTTGTCCACGGTTGGGTGCACCACCACCCCGGCTGGCGGCACATCCTGTGGACCGACCGTTCCAGCCGGCAATACGTTCGGGGCCGCTACCCTGCCCTCTTGCCCCTTTACGACGCCTACGATGCAAATATCAAGCGGGTGGACATGTTCCGGTACCTGGTCATGCTCGGCATCGGCGGCGTTTACGCCGACCTCGATGTCGAGTGCCTGGCGCCGATGCAGCCGCTGCTGGATACCGGCCGCACCTGCATCCTCGGGCTGGAGCCGGAGCTGCACGCCCAACGGCTCTACGGTCGCGCCCGCCTGGTCTCCAACGCGGTGCTGGCCTCGGCGGCAGGACATCCTTTCTGGACCCACGTCATCGGCGTCATGGAATCTTGCTGCAGGGAAAAAGATGTCCTTTCGGCCACGGGCCCCATGATGCTGACAAGCGCCGTGGATTCCTTTCCGGCGGCCGATGTCCGCCTTCTTCCCAGTGCCGTCTGGAGTCCGTTGGTGGATCTGGCCAACAGCGCCCTGAACCTGACCCCCACCGAGCGCGAGCATTTCACCGGCATGCGCCGGAGGCAGGCCTACCCGGCCGAGTCCCTGGCCGTCCACCATTGGGCGGGCACGTGGTATTCGGGCGGATGGCCCGGCGCCTTGAACCGTCTTTGGGTCAAGGCGGTCTCACGCTTTCGCCGTCGATGATGTTCGCTGTCGACAGACGGGCCGTCCGGTTCCCCGCCGGTGATGGTCCGGAAACCGGAAAAGAGCGATCCGGCGTCAGCGCAGATATCCGATGAGCGCCGCGGCGCCGGCCGCGGCGACAAACAGTCGCTTCCATGACCGCTCGGCGGCCTTGAAAACAAAGGAGTCCCAGCCCATCCACGTGTCGCCTCGCAGATGAAAGACGTAGGCTCGCTCGGCATCGTGGGAGTGGTAGTGGGCATCGTGGAAAGCGATGACCTTGCGCCGGTAGGCGGATCGGCGCACCGTCATCGTTAAATACAGCGACCCGGTCGTCAGCAGAATACGGAAATGCCGCGAAACGAGGGGGCGCTGCCACCGGTGGCTTGCCGCTGGCAGCGAGTCGACCAGCATGCGAAACAGGGGATGGCCGGGAACGCTCATCATCAGATCGTTTGAAAAAGTGGACAGCGATGTCGGTGCCAGCACGACCGGATACTTGCGGTAGGCGTCCAGCGGGTGAATACACAGCAGGTCCAGATCACTGTAGAGCCCGCCGTAGTGATGAAGCAGCATGTAGCGCGCGGCGTCCACCCGCTGGATGTCGTCCGGATAAGACTGATACAGCGGCCACAGGTGCCGATAGCGGCGTTTCACAAACCCGGCCAGATCGGCATCGGTCCAGAACCGGTATTCCCACTGAGGATGATACGCCTGCCATGACAGCATCGAGCGTTCAAACCGTCGGGGCGGGTGCTCGTCTTTCCAGGTCTGGTGAATGATGTTCGGAATCACGGGAAATCACCGCTTTCTGACACGGCCGCCGTCCATCCAGACCAACCGGTCCGCCAGATGGAAATAACGGTCGTCATGGGTAATGACGATGAGGGTTTTACCCTCGCGCTTCATCTGCTCAAGAAACGCGCCGTAAAAATAATCCCTGAAATCGGCTTCCTGGTCGGCCGTCATTTCATCCACCACCAGAACCGGGCGATCGTCGACAAGCGCGACCAGCAGCGCCAGCCGCCGCCGCTGACCGGCGGACAGGGTTGTGGTGGACAGTTTCCCCCCCGTTATGGAAACTTTGTGCGCCAGCCCCAACTGTTGAAGCCAGCCGGCACACCGCTCCATATCGAGGGCAGAGCTGCTGTAAATCCGCTCGAAAAGGTAAAAATCGCTGAAAACGAAAGAAAAAAGACCCCGGTAGCTGTCGGCGCCGCCTGCATCAACGGGCTGACCATCCCTTAGAACGCAGCCGCTTTGGGGTTGATAGAGGCCGGCGATGATCTTGCTCAAGGTCGTTTTCCCGCTGCCGTTTCCACCGGTAATGAAGACCACCTGCCCTTTTTCGATCTCCAGATCGATTTCCGAAACGCCGAAGGCATGCGCGCCGTCGGTTTCCAGGGGATAGCTGAAGCCGACGCCGGCCAGCACGATGCGATTGAACCGGTCAGGGTCCGCCGGCAAACGACGGTCGGCCGGCATGCCGGCCCGGGTGTTTTCAAAAGAGGCTCTTTCCCATAGTGCGCCCAAGTGTTCCAACGCCACCTTGAGAGACAGCAGCTGCAACGCACAATAAAAAAATTGGCCGCCCGGCATTATCATGTAGAGCAGCACCACCGCAATCCGGGAAACGAGCTCCGGCTGTCCGGGATATCGATGCGGCATACCGAACAGCACGAAGCCGAGAAACACAAAAAACATTCCCAGCCCCAATGAGTAGTTGAACTGGATGGCGCGGTGGGCAGCGATACGCAGTGCCATGGTCTGCCGGAAGCCGGGGCGGAGGTGGTCGTTGAAAAACACGCCCCGCTTGCCCTGATTGAGTTTCAATTCCTTGAATCCGCCGAGGAAATCGACAATGAACCGATAGAGCCGGTCGGCGTGGGTTCTGGCTGCCGAAAGCCGCCTCTTTGCAGCCTGCTGCCGGAAGAGGTACATACCGACCCCACCGGCAATAATGGCCAATGTGGCGAAAAAAACCTGCGGCGCCAGCCACAGCAGATAGGCCATGCACACCATGAGGGTCACCGCTCCGGATATCATTTCCACGACATCGGGGACAAAACGGGATATGGCGGCGCAGTCATCGGTCAGTACGGTGTGGATCTGCTCGTGACCGATCCGCTCGAAGTCCTCCAGGGCGCATTCCTGCAGCCCCTCCAGAATGTCGAGCCGGGCTTTCATGGTCAGTTCTTCGACCACCTTGTTGATGCTCACCGACATGCAGAAACGAAAAACAAGATAGAGCGCCAGCAAAAGAAAAAACGACGCCGCCCGGTGAAAAGAGAAGTAGTCGCGGGTCGCAATGACCCCCGAGACCACGAGCATCATCAGGCCGCTGGCCGCGCCCGTGCACAGACTGAAGGCGGCGCACGCGAGCAGTTGTTTGCGTGATGCCAGATACAATACGCGCAGATATCTCATCGAGTCGCTTCTTTGTGATGGATGGCCGGCTGCCCGGTCATCGGGCACACATCCCTACCACAGGTGTGATTTTAATGACAACCGGTACCCGGCCATGCGATCTCATGCCGGAAAAGCCATTATTTTCTTGCCCTGAATTTTTGTCTTGAGTAAAAAAGAAATTTTCGGTGCTGTAAAGATTCGACCAAAAGAGGGGAATATGGGTAATATCCGCGTTGCGATCGTCGGCATCGGGAACTGTGCCAGTGCGTTGATCCAGGGAATTCACTACTACCGGACCCCGGAAAATTCGTCAGCGCCGGGCTTGCTGCGTAAAGAGATCGGCGGGTACGGTCCCGGAGACATATCGGTGGTGGCGGCCCTGGACATCGACGAGAGAAAAGTGGGCCGGGATCTGGGCGAAGCCGTTTTTGCTCAGCCCAACTGCACGGCGGTGTTCAATAAAGACATTCCAGCGTCCGGGGTCATCGTGCACATGGGCCGCATCCTTGACGGGGTGTCCGAGCACATGACGAGCGCAGGCGACGAATGCGGGTTTGCACCGGCGAGGGCGCCCGAGCCGACAAAGGACGAAGTCGTCGCCCTTTTCAATCGCTCCAAGGTCGACATCCTTTTAAATTATCTGCCCGTGGGCGCGGTGGCCGCTACCCGTTTTTACGCCGAATGCGCCCTGGAAGCCGGCGCCGGATTCGTAAACAACATACCGGTTTTCATCGCCAGCGATCCGCAATGGGCTGCGCGTTTTGCCGAAAAGCGGCTGCCGGTCGTCGGAGACGACATCAAGTCACAAATAGGCGCCACCATCATCCACCGGGCCCTGGGGCGGCTCTTCAAGCAGCGCGGCGTCACGCTCGATCGTACCTACCAGCTCAATGTCGGCGGGAACACGGATTTTCGTAACATGCTCAACCGGGACCGGCTGCAGTACAAAAAGACCTCCAAGACCGAGGCCGTCCAGGCCTCCCTGACGGCCCCCCTGGCTGCGGCCGACATCCATATCGGCCCCAGCGACTACGTGCCGTGGCTCAAGGACAACAAAGTCTGCCACATCCGGATGGAAGGCCGCACCTTCGGCAACGTGCCCATGACCCTGGACCTCAAGCTGTCCGTGGAGGACTCTCCCAACAGCGCCGGGGTGGTTATCGACGCCATCCGCTGCTGCCGGCTGGCGCTGGACCGCGGCATCGGCGGCCCGCTGGAGGCGGCCTGCGCCGCATTCATGAAACACCCGCCCGTCTACCACGATGACGAGACGGCGTTCCGGATGACGGAAGCCTTCATTGCCCAAAACGATAAAACGCAGCCATGAGCGGTTATCAACGGTGGCGCCGCCGCGCCGAAAAGTGGTTTTTGTCGATTGTCGCCGTCGCCTGCAACGCCATGGCGGCCGGTGGCCTGACCCCCAACGCGGTCACCGTTTCCGGCTTTTTGCTCAGCGCGGCGGCCGGCGCCTGCTATGCCCGCGGATGGCTACTGGCCGCCGGGCTGGTGGTGCTTTTCGCCGGTGTGTGCGACGCCGCCGACGGCATGCTGGCTCGGCGCACCGGCCGGGAAAGCCGTTTCGGTGCCTTTCTGGACAGCTCATTGGATCGGCTGGGAGAGATCTGCCTGTTTTGCGGCCTCATGTGGCACTTCGCCCCCATCAGCCGCGCCGCAGCGCTGATGTGCATGCTGGCGCTCACCGGATCGCTGATGGTGAGCTATACCCGGGCGCGGGCCGAAGGGCTCGGCGTCACGTGCCGTGTCGGCTGGATGCAGCGCCCGGAGCGCATGGCCTTGCTGATTGCCGGTTCTCTTGCCGGCGCGCTGCCGGCGGTGGGCGATGTGCTCATGTCCGGTGTCCTGACGGCACTGGCCGTGGCAAGCTACTTTTCCATGATCCAGCGGATCGTTCACGTCTTCAGCAGTCTTCGCGGGGACGCGCGTAGCAGTGGCCGAAATAGCGGTTCACCATGACCTGATCGTTGTGACCGTCGCGGTTGATACGCCACAGGGGGTTTGTTCGGACCGTGAGCAGATACCGGGCAAACGGCTCACGCATGGGATAGGGGATCAGATACCGCGCAACGCCCCGCGCTTCGAGATAACCGCTGATGCAGATGTCGTCGACGAAAAACGCCTCGGCGGGCATGCCCCGGCGATCCATGAAGTCCGGACCGAAGAGATCGCGCCGGTACAAAACGCCGCACACGCCCGAAAGCACATGGACCCGCCAGGGGCGGTCCACCTGATTGGCATATCGCACCCGGCGAGCCAGAAACCGCCCACACCGCGGCACCCGCCACCCGCGAAAACCCAGTGCGGCGGCCGGCAGGCGCGCGTGGTGATCCAGCAGGGTTCGCAGCAGGTGGCGCGGGTAAACGGCGTCGTCATCGACGGTGACGATGAGCGTGGCCGGGTCGGTTTCACGATCAAGGGTGGGCAGCAGTTTCAAAATGGGGCCCAGGTCCACGGGCCAACGCTGGACGACGATGCGCGGGTCATTTACAATGTCGGGGGGAAGCCGGTAACCGCGCTGCTCCCGGCGCGATCGATGGGGAATATTCAAATAAATGCAGTCCGGCGCGCGGCTTTGCGCCAACAGGCTGTTGAGCGTGGCCCGGATGCCCGGCAACCGGCTGGGAATCGCCGACAGGCTGACGACCACCCGCCGGCCGCCCCCCACACCGGCAGCCCCCGGGCGGAGCAGTCGGTGGCGGGCGTGCCGCATCCGCAGATACCAGAAAAGATATGGCACTGTCGCATATCTAGCCAGGATGCACCATGCGATACCGGCACCGGCCCCCGCGCACATCAAAAAGAATGTCACATTCACCACGACTGAACCGACCATGCCCTCACCGGACATCCCGAAAATCATCCATCAAACCTGGAAAGACAACCGCCTGCCGCCGGAAATGGCCGCGTTGCGCGACGGGTGGCGCCGCCGGCATCCGCACTGGTCTTACCGGTTCTACACCGACGCCGACTGCCGCGACGTTGTCCGGCGGCACTTTCCCGACTGGACCGGCATCTACGATGCCTACCGGCGGCCCATTCAACGGGTGGATCTGTTTCGCTACCTGATCGTGTACCACCACGGCGGCCTTTACGCCGACATGGACATGGCGTGCTTTCGCCCCGTCGATGCACTGCTCGGCGGCAGCACCTGCGTGCTTTCCGTCGAGGCCCTCCTGACTCGGGCCTACCAGCGCGAACTCGGCTACCGCAAGCCGTTGCAGGTGGCCAACTGCATCTTTGCCGCAGCGCCGGGGCATCCCTTCTTCAGCCAGGTTCTGGAAAAGGTGCGGCATCATGCCCGGACGCAGGCCGTCTCGGACCGCGACGTCGAGGACGCCACAGGCCCCCGGATGCTCACGCGGGTATACTTCAGTCTCGATGAAAATGTAAGAAGCCAAATCCGCCTGCTGCCCCAGATCCACCTCATGGCCCCCACCTGTTATCCAGACCGCTTCCCGTTCAACCGGAAGGTGTACGCCCGCCACCACTGCGCCGGAACGTGGAAAACCCCGTCGGGGCCCATCTCCCTCAATCGCCGCTGGATCGAACGAAACCGGCTGCCGCGGTTCTGGTAGCCGGCGCCGCCGTCACGGCCGGGACTGCGGTCGCGGGGACCGCGGCACGCGCATGATCATGACCATTCCCACGGCAACGGCGTAGAACGCCCCCCACAGCAGATCAACGACGTAGTGGTGGTTCAGATAGAGCGCGGAAAAACAGACCAGCAGAAAGTATCCGGTCGTGGCCAGCCGCAGCGCCCCGAAACGGAAGGCATAGATGACCGCCAGAAGCGGGATGGCCACATGCAGTGAGGGGATCGCCCCGAACACGTTGGGCGTCAGCGCGTAGTAATCCCTGAACCAGGATACCCCGAACAGGGCATCGAACCGGGCTGCGCCCGCCGCGCTGGGCAGCGCGTCCGGACGGGCCGGCCCCAGCCCGTAAAGATCCACGTACCAGGGGGGTGCCGCCGGGTAGAGGTAATACGTGACGGAGCCGGCCAGATTCAGCCACAGCATCGCCCACATCATCCCCACGGCACCCGCCTGCCGCTCGGCGCGCGCACCATCGGCCGCCGGTCGCCAGTAAAAATACCCCGCCACAGCGATATAAAAGGGCACGAACGCGATGTAGGCGACGCTGGTGACCCCATCGAGGATCGGGCCGGTGTGCAGTTGGAGCCACTGGCTGGGCAGCAGCACACCGTCCGTGGTGGAAATCCCGAAAAACCGTTCATCGAACCGGTACGGTGCCGCCACATGGATCGCAAGCCGCCAGTCGGCGGCGATATACCGCTGGGCGTCGAAAGCCGCCAGCATCAGCACCAGCGGAAGCAGCAGGCGATAGGCCGGCCGCAGCTTCGGCCCGCCGTAGTACAAACCGGTGTATACCGCCGCCAACAGCACATGATCCGCCCGGAGCCCACCGAGCGCAGCGTGAAAGCACAGAAAACCGGCAGCGATCCCGGCGCAAGCCCACTTCTGCCGGGGATGCCGCCGCACCCACCACCGGCGCCAGGCATGCGTCCCCTGAGGCACCGAAGCCTTTCCGGCACCGCGGGAAGATGTATGCAAACGGGTCATGGCGTTTCCCTGCCAGGCGTCCGGCGGGTTGACTTTTAACATTCGTCAGTGGCACAACGTGCCGGCAACGACCGGCGGCCGTCCCAACCGCAGCAAGCCATGGGCGGAGACGATTTCAGCAACCTTTCTTCTAACACATAAACATGCCATTTCTGCCAATGAATCGAGGGCTGCCGCCTGACCGGGAGCGCCGTAACACGCCGGCCGCCGACTCACCGCTTCGCGTGCTCATGGTCAGCGACTGGTTCTTTCCCAAAACCGGCGGCATCGAATGGCAGGTGCGCGATCTGGCGTGTCAGCTTCAGCATCGCGGGCACCGCGTGTCGGTGCTGACCCCGACCCCCGGCCCGGCGGAGGAAAGCGGCATCCCGGTGATCCGCCTGCGCACCGGGCGATTTCCGTTTTTCGGATTCATGTGCACACCGGCAGGGTTCCGCCGGCTGGCCGAGCACCTCAGAAAAACCGCCCCCGATGTGGTGCATATCCACCTCAGCTACGTGGCGCCGGCGGCATTTGCCGCCGCCGCTTTCTGCCGGCGGCAGCGAATCCCGGCCGTGGTCACCTTTCACTCCATCCTTGACCGGTTCGCCGCAGTGCTGGCCGCGGCCGATCGCCTGGCCGGCTGGTCCCGGTGGCCGCTGGTTTTCTCGACCGTGAGTCGACGGGTGGCCGCGGACCTGACCGGGCGGGGCATACCGGTCGAACTGCATCCTGCCCCCAACGGCATCGACCCCGGTTGGTGGCAGGCCGCAAATCGCCCGGAAACCTCGCCGAAGGATCCGGTAAAGCTGGTCACCGTCATGCGCCTGAGTCCCCGCAAGCGGGCGCTTGCCCTGGTGGACATGATGGACCGGCTGGTCGCCCGGCCGGCGGTGCCACCGGTGACGCTGACCATTATCGGTGACGGCCTTCAACGCAGAAAACTGGCGCAGGCCATCATGCGCCGCGGCCTCCAGTCGGTGATCCACCTTGCCGGTTACCGTTCGCGCGAAGAAATCCGCCGCATTTTTTCCCGCTCGGACATCTTCGTCATGCCCAGCCGGCTGGAGTCCTTCGGGATTGCCGCGCTGGAGGCCTGCTGTGCGGGTCTTCCGGTCGTGGCCATGTCGGCATCGGGTATCGCCGAATGGCTGACTGACGGTCTCAACGGCCTGATCGCCGACGACGATGCCCACATGATCGACTGTCTCAGCCGACTGGTGATGGATGTCCGCCTACGTGAATCGATACGCCGTCACAACCGCTGTCAGGCGCTGCCGTTTTCATGGGACCGGGTCGTTGCCCGTCACCTGAGCCTCTACCGTGCCGCCATCGGCCGCGCCGCCCCCGGCCCTGCGCGCTGAACGCAGCGCCGCTGCAATGCTCACGGCATACCCCGTGCCGATCCATGGCAACAGGAAACACAGGTGCTGCAGGAGCGCCATTGAAAACGCCGTGCCCGCATCGACGCCCAGCCACGTGTAGGTCAGCACCGCGGCGGTCTCGTACATACCCAGGTTCCCTGGGGCCACCGACAACAGCGTGGCCATGTTGACCGCCACGAGCACCAGGAGCGCCTCGCGGATATCGGGCGATTTGCCGAATGCCGCCACCACGGCGCAGATCGCCGCCAGTTCGAGCCCTTTCATCGCCACGGCCAGAAAAACCCCCGCCCCCACAGCCGCGGGTGTCCCGGCCGCCCTTAGCCTCACCGCCCATCGCCGCAGTGCGAAGCCTTCGAGGGCCCCGGCGGGCGCCGCCTTGCCCCAGTGGCGCACCCCGGCAAACACGGCAGTCAGCACCACCGCAGCGGCAGCGACGATGCGCCCGCCGCCGTGCATCCACTGCGGCAGCGGCGCCAACAGCAGCGCCGCCAGGAGCATCCCCGCCTTGACAAGGCCTTTGCAAAGCTGATCGATGGTCAGCACCGAGACGGCGGTCCCGGTGTCGATGCGCGGGTGCCGGCTGAGCAAAATCCCGCCCAGGACGTGCCCGGCCATGAAGGGCACCGTGTTCATCACCATGGCGGCTAGGCTGGTGATCCGAAACATGCGTGGATAGGGGATGCGCCGGTCTGCCGGGAGAAACAGCCGCCACTGCAACGGCCAGATGAGCAGGACCGCACCGTTGAAGGCCGCCGCCAGCAGGGCCCACCCCGGCCGCAGGGTCCGCATATCGGCCGCAAAACGCCCCCAGGCGACATGGCGCAGGCACAAAAAGATCAACCCCGTCGCCATCGCCCAGCCAAGGGCCCAGCGCCAGCGGGCCGGCCGATGGCCGGCCGCAAGGGTGCCGATTCGGATCATCCGGTGAAGTAGACTTTCTTCAACTGTTCCTCGAAGGTGGAGCTTGACTTGGCGACCCGATTGAAGGTCTCTTTATCGAGCGTGAGCAGGTCCACGTCGTCCAGGGTGGTGACGGTGGCGGCCCGCGGCTTGTCTTCCAGCAGCGCCAGTTCCCCGAAGAAGTCACCGGCCTTGAGCCGCACCAGCTCTTTTTCTTTCCCGTCGATGCGCCGGGTCACCGACATGTTGCCGGAGAACACGATATAAAATTTATCTCCGGCATCGCCTTCGCGGATCACGGCGGTCCCGGGCGGATGGGACTCACGCTGCATCTGGTTGGCGATGTCGGCGATGAGGGTGGGAGTCGATGCCTTGAAAACAGGGCACTTCTTAAGGAATCCGGCCACGGTGATGGACTCTGCGACATCCACGTCGGAGACCACGTACCCGTCCACCATTTTGATAATGCGGTCGGCCACATCGAGGATCCGGTTGTCGTGGGTGACGATGAGGATCGTGCAGTCATTGGCTTTGGCCATTTCCTGAAAAATCGTCACCACCAGGCGCCCCGTGTCTTTGTCCAGGGCGGCGGTGGGTTCATCGGCCAGAATCAGCCGGGGTTCGTTGACCAGCGCCCGGGCAATGGCGACCCGCTGCCGCTGCCCTCCGGACAGCCCCTGGGGTTTTTTGTGCATGTGCTCTCCCAGTTCAAGACGCCGGAGGATGCCTTCGGCACGCCGGGCGGCCTCTCCGGGTTGGTACGGATGCAGTTCGGTGGCCAGCTTGACGTTTTGAAAGGCTGTGAGCGAATCGAACAGGTTGTGCGCCTGAAAAATGAAACCGATGTTCTTGCGGACCTCGACCTGCTCTCTGGCCTTGAGCCCCTGGAGTTCGCGCCCCGTAATTTCCAAGTGGCCCTCCTGGATCGATCGCAGGGCGCCGATCAGCGTGAGCAGAGTGGTCTTGCCCGATCCGGAAGGCCCGGTCATGATGACGATCTCACCGGGATACATGGTCAGGTTGTTGTCAAAGAGCACCTTGACACGGCTTTCTCCCTGGCCAAATGAGTGTCCGACCCCCTGGATTTTGATAATGGGTTGCTTAAGCGACATGATGTCCCCTGGCACCGCCGGTGCGGCGGTTTTCTAAAAAAGTTCCGCGGGATCCGCCGCCAGCACTTTTCTAACGGCGATGAACCCGGCGATGCAGCACATAAATATCGTGAGCAAAAACACGGACAGTCCCCGCCCAGGCGTCAGAATCATGATAATCCGGGTCGTCTGCTCGATGACCGTGTACAGCACATGGCCGGCCAGCAGACCGGGCAGGTAGCCGATGACCGAGAGCAAAAGCGCTTCTTTCATCACCACCCCGACCAGAAACCGGGTGGAAAAGCCAACGGCTTTCAGCGTGGCGAACTGCGGCATGTGATCGGTGACTTCGTTAAAAAGGATCTGATAGCAGATGATGATACCGATGATAAAACCGACGATCAGGCCGATCCCGAGCAGGGCGCCGACGGGTGTGGTGCGCGTGGTGAAAAAAATCTCGCGGACTCTGAGCTCTTCTGGCGTCATGATCAGGATGTCGTCGGGCAGCTGCGCCAGCACTCTTTGCCTCAATGCAGGGATATCGGTCCCTTTGGCCACTCGCAGCAATCCGTAGCTGATCTGGTCCATCACCCAGGGATCGCGCGGCGCCGCATAGGTGGTGTCACTCATGAGTACGTACCCGTTCTGGGAAAAATTGGGCCCCATCCGAACACTGCCCACCACCCGGTGTTTCAGGCCGATGATTTCCACCGACATGCCCGTGCGGACATCCCCGTAGATGGACCGTGACAGGGTGTCGAAAAGGATGGCGCCCTTTTCCTTGAGCAGGTCGGTTTCAAGGGGGCGCCCGTTGATCAGAAACGGCGCGCTGCCCACCGGAAACGCACGATACCCCACCCGCTTGCCCATGCCGCTGGCGGGCGTGATCATGCCCACCTGGCCTTCATAGACCGGGACCACCTCGCGGATTTCGGGAAAGGCCAGGGCCTGGTAGAGTCGGGCCCGGTCCATCCGCCTAAAACTGTTGATGGAACGGGTCTTTTTGTTGAGCATGACCAGGTCGGCATTGAGATGGGCGGCGATGTTGGCCTGGCTGTCGTTCAGGCCATTGAAAAAGCCGATGGCCATGAAAAGCACCAAAACGGCAAAGGCGATGGCGCAAAGAGCCAGCATACAGCGTGCCTTGTTGTGCACCAGCATGCGGAACGCGATAACTGTGCTGTATTTCATTTTCATCATCAGAACAGATCGGCCGGGTCGGCCTTCTTGACTTTTCTGAGCGCCAGGAATCCGGATATCAGGCACATCATCATTGACATGGCCAGAATCAGTGCGGCCAGCGGCAGCGTCAGCAAAATGGGCAGCCGGGTCACCCGATGGATGATGTAAAACAAACCGGCGGTGATCGCCATGGCCGGCAGATAGCTCAAAACCGCGAACAGCGCCGCCTGCTGAAATCCGACGCCGTAAATGTACCCGGTGGTAAATCCCGCCGCCTTCAAGGTGGCAAATTCATTTAGGTGGTTGGCGATCTCCGTGCTGAGCACCTGAAACAGGATCACCGCGCCGACGCAGAAGGAAACGAACACGCCGGCCTGTACCATGATGCCGATGGGCATGACGGAGACGAAATTGTCCTGTTCCAGCGTGATCAGCTGACTGCGCTCGAACACGACGATTTCATGTGAAAGCGTCGATCTCACGGCAGTCGCCACCACCGCCGGGTCAGCCCCCGGCGATACCTTGATCATGCCGAAACTGATCTCCCGCGGGTCCTGGCGCGTGAGCGCGTAAAAAGTCTGGTTGTTGACGATCACCGCGCCGTCGGCATAAAACCCCATGCCCAGGGAAAAAGGCGCCTCCGCCCTCACATCCAATCGGTTGATCCTTGCTTCGCGCGGCACCGAAAGACGGCCGTAGGCGGGGTTTGAAAGCGTGTCGATCATCACGGCGTAGGTCCGCTCCAAACTCGGCAACCCGTCACGGATCGCCGCGTTGCGGATGAACGCCGGGTCGAGATCGATGCCGATGATCATCACGGAAGATTCAACCTCGGTGTCCGGATCTTCCCACTCGCCGATGCTGATATTGAGCGGGGCCACCTTGTCAACCCCATCCACGACGTTGGCTTGAATCAGTTGGACCTTATCGAAACGGCCGGCCTCGTTCATGTACTCGTAATCGTAGAACACCATCAGCAGGTCAAAATCCAAATCCTCGTAGACCAGCGTGGATGCCCTTTTGACGGTGTCCAGAAAGCCCACCTGCATAAACATCAACAGGATCGAGAACGATATGCCGGCAACGGCGGCCAGCGATCGCTTCTTGTTGTGCACCGTATTGTGCCAGGAAAGAAAGATCCTCATCGTCCAACCGCCGTTTCTTCCCGCTGCATGCCCTCACCTCTTCGCCGCGAACCCCTTCAGGCCGCGGCGTCATTTCCCAATGTCGGCCAGGCTCACTTCTACTTCCAGATTGATCAGCCGGGCGGCGGTATCCTGTATTTCCAGGGCGATGGTCACCTCCGCCACCTTGGATCGCCCCTGGATGATCCGGCTGATCCCCGTCACGGTGCCTTTCAGCGCGCCCGGCATCGATTTGCTCGTTATGGTCGCCGCCATCCCTTTGCGCACGCGCAACACATCCCCCTGGAACACCTCTGCGATAACGACCATTTTGGACAGATCGGCGATCTGTATGATGGGCGATCCACCGGTTTTTTCACCCGCGTGCTGAAGGATGTCGAGAATCGTCCCGGCAAAGGGCGCAGAAAGCGTCGACTGGACCTGCTTCTGCTCGGCAGCGTCAAGCTGCTGGCGCGTCTGGGCCAGTTTCACGTCCCGGTCCAGCCGAAGGCGCTCCAGTTCAAGCGTGGCCAGGGCCAGGTCGCTTTTACGGTTGACCTCGAGTTGGGCCAGTTCCTTTTGTGCGATCTCCATGTTGATGCGGGCGCTGTTCACCTCGTATTCGCGAAGCTCTTTCTGCTGCGCGGAGTAAGACTCCGAGCCGGCCTCCAGCAGCCGCGCCAGGGAGCTGTCGGTGAATGCATGGGTGGCTGTAACCGCCTTCAGCTTGGCCTGCTGAAGGGCAATGGCGCTGGCAGCGGCGGCGTCGATCTTCTGGACGCGCAGGGTCTGGATGTCGATGGCCTTGGCGCTGGCCACATCGGCCTCGCGAAGATTCTGCTGCGCGATGGCCACTTCCAGGTCCAGCATCTGCTTGGAGGCGAACGCCACCAGGGGCGCCCCGCGCACCACCTGTTCATCCACATCGACAAGAATCCGCTCGATGGTGACACCCGGCGGGCCGGCGAGATGGACGATGCCCCCGGCCGGCGCGATCCGGCCCAACGCCCCGATATTCTCCCCGGCGTGCGCCCATGGGAGCAATGTCAAAATAAAACCGGTTACCCATATCCAACTGCGTTTTTTCATCGTGGGTCACCCCTGTGTTTAACGGTCCAAATTACTGAAGGCGCCATTCACGGAAATGCTTTTGTGATGCGGTCGGGATCAAAAGAAAACTCACCGTTGTTTTCTTCGAGCAGCGCGCCGGTGGCAAACAGCAGTTGGGTTCTTGCCACGGCGTACTTGCGGACGGCTTCGATAACGGTGAGTCGCGATTTGATGAAACGATCCTCGATGTCTATGAGTGCGTTCAGACTCGATTCGCCAGCATCGTATTTTTTCTTCTCAAAGGCAACAGCCTTCTGGTAGGCCTTTGCCGACTGAACCGCCAGTGCATACTCGCTTCGGGCGCTGTTCTCCGCATTGACGGCAAGCATGACATCGGCAGCAATCTGATTGAGCAACAACGCCGCCGAAAGCTTTGACTGACGGACTACTGCGCGCTGGGACACCAGCTGCCCTCGCGCCGCATCATTGTAAATGGGAAGCTCCAGGGTCACTCCGGCATAACCATTGGGTCCCTTCAAACGATTATTGAAAGATCGGTAGTAGCGGCTGTAGTCATCGTTTTCAGCGATACCGGCGTAGCCGACCTGGATGGAAAAATCCATTCGGGGCTTGGTGTTGTTTTGTGCCTTGTCAAAGAGGATCGTCTGGGTATCGATGCTGGTAAGGGCGGCCAGGTAATCCTGGCGCTTGGCCTTGGCCCGCACGATCAGCGCCTCCGGGGCCGGTGCCGACGCCGCGTCGCCTGTGGGCGCAATCGGAAATTCTCCGCTGGGCGCCGGTGGGACGACCATCTGATCGGGACCGTAGCCCATGGTCAAGGCCAGCTCCTGGCGCCGCTGCCGGAATGCCAGCTCCCCCTTGGTAAGATCGGCCCGGTTGGCATACAGGTTGGCCCGGGCCTGGTTCATGAAGGCCGGTTCCACGAGTCCTGCATCGACCATCCGACTCACATGGGTCAGCAGAAAGTCGGCCCGCTCGAACGAGTCCTTGGCCAGCGCATAACTTTGCTGCGCTGCCAGGCAATTCCAGAACGCCGACACCGTGCCGTAGACCTGTTGGGAGATATTGTGCGCCGAGATCTGCACCGTGGCGCGCCGGCTGGATTCCGCCGCCAGGTAATCGGCCCCCGTGGCCTTCTCCCCAAGCCCCCGAAGCATCGGGATCACCATCGTCACATAAACATCTGAGCGGCTCGCAGGGTCCTTGTGGTCATAGCTGTTTTCGTAATCCACCACGGCGGCGGACGGGGAAACGGTGATGCCGTTCATAAACTGCCGCATCACCCCGGCGGAGATCGTGGTATGCCGCTCATCGATCTCTTCGGCGATAGCCCCGGTGTTTTTAGGAAAATTGGCCCCCGGCAGGGTGTTCATAAAATCAATGATGGCATTGTTGTCGGCCTGAGCCTTGCTTTGGGCCCGCTGTGTGGACTCGCTCACCGGCAGGGTCTCGGTCCCGTACCGGGCGGCTGAAAAAAACAACCAGTCGAACTGCCCGCGGGCCGTCTGGACAACGCCGTCCGTTACGACGACCGCCTCTTTTTCGATCTGCACGCCGGGGTTTGCGGACAGGGTGCTGTAAACCGCCTCGCCAAGCGTCACCAGGGTATCCGTCGCCGGTGCATTCGCCGCCCTGCAATGAACGGCCGGTCCTGCGACAAGGAGGATTCCCAAAACGGCGGCGACCCAAATATGATTACCCCGTGCCTTCCCATTCATATGACACCCCTCCCCTCTGCTCTCAGGAGCCTTCTTACGCAGGGTCTACGCAATTGAGATCCTTTCCGGTGAAAAACACGGCATGGCGATGTTTCAAATAGTCGATCACTTCCCGGACACACACCAAGGCCGCCGGTCCGGTGCGGAAACGGCAATCCAGGCGCAGCTTTTCCCGTCTCAGATCAACGAACTCCCATGGATGGACAAACAGCACCAGCGGGCTGGAAAGACTGGACAGCCAGAAAAAACGGATCCACCGCGGCAGACGCAGCACCGAAGAGGTCACCGATGTGGCAACGCACGTCAGGGGCAAAGGTGCACGATTCGCCCGAAAGCTGCGTTTGTAGACCGCCTGTGACGCATCGACCCGGAAACCGTTTTCCGCCAGCAAATCGTAATAGTCGGGAGGAAACCGCAGATACGGGGCCCTGAAAACCGTCACCGGAGCGAACGCCCTGAGAGCGGCCGCCGCTTTTCGGATGTCCGCTTCTGCCTCGGCCCGCCCCATCGCAGCGTAGCTCCCATGCAAATCCCCGTGGCACCCCAGTTCATGACCGGCCGCCACGATGTCGCGCACCTGGCTGGGAAAGCGCCGGGCCACGTCGCCCGTGACAAAAAACGTGGCCGGAATCTGCGCGGCGTCCAGCACTGCAAGCAACCGGTGGATCCCCCGCACGACACCCCGGTATCCTGAAAGATATGGCGGGCAGTCCGGCTCCACGTCCACGGTGAACCATACTTTCCGGCGCCCGTCACCCACTGCCGTCACCCGTTACCGTTTCGCATTTCGAAAGACCAGGCACACGTTGCTCCCGCCAAAGCCACTGCTGTTGCTCACGGCGACCTCCAGCGGTCGGCGCAGCGTTTCCGTGGGCAGATTCAACCTTTCGCAGCAAGGATCCGGTTTGGCCAGATGGGCAGCGCCCGGAATGATTCCCGCCTTGAGCGACAGGGCGCAAAATGCCGCCTCCATCGCACCGGCCATGGACAGGGCATGACCGGTGAGGGCCTTGGTGCTGCTAACGGCAGGAAAGGCGCCCGCGGCGGAAAATACGGTATCGATGGCCAGCGCTTCCGCCTTGTCGCCGATCTGGGTGGAGGTGGCATGGGCGTTGATATAATCGACCTGGCCGGCACGGATGCCGGCGGCACCTAGCGCGCGTTTCATGGCCGTTGCCAGCCCGGAGCCCTCGGGATGGGGTATGGCCACGTGATAGCCGTCGGAGGCCTGTCCCCAACCGGCGATATCCGCATAGATGGCGGCGTTTCGCGCCAGAGCCTCGCATGTCCGCTCCAAAACGAGCGCCACCGCACCGCCGGTGCCCACAAACCCATCCCGCCAGCGGTCAAAAGGCCGGGAGGCCGTATCCGGATCCGGATTGCCGGAAAGGGTCCGCATCGCCCAAAACGGCAGCAAGTTGTCGGCTGTCATTTCCTCAGCACCGACCACCAGCATTCTCCGGTGCCTTCCAAGCATGATTTCGTCACAGGCATATCCGATGGCGTGGCTGCTGGAAGCGCAGGCCGAGACAAAACCACAGTTGGCGCCACGGATACCTAACATGGCCCCGAGATTGAAGTTCAGTGTACCGCAAACTGATTTCACGACCCCCAGCGGGTCCCCCCGGAGCCCGCGGTTTTCATGCATTTCATTGAGATTGGCACGGAGCAGAGAAGGTGACCCGCCCGATGCACAAAACAACCCCGTATCGTCGCCACTGATCCGTGCCGGGTCCAATCGGGCATCGTCGATTGCCTGACGAAGGGCGCAGGCGGCGTAAAGAACGTGCGGTGAAAAAGCGCGCAACGCCAGTTTGGGTATGTCATAGCCGGCGGGATAGACCCACTTGTAAAAGAATTCGGAGCGGGTATCGAATCCTTTGATGGTGCCGGCCACCGATAGCGGGTTTTCCAGAAAGGCGACTTTTTCAAAGCCGTGCCGCAGGTGGATGAGGCTATCGAGCACTGAGGCCTTGTCATTGCCGATACTGGTGACAAAGCCGAGACCTGTGATGGACACCCCGCTGATCTGATCGGCCATAAATCTCCTAGCGCCGGATTCAGGCCTCCAGATTGAGTTTCTGGCGCATGAATGCTTTGACTTCAGCGACGGTCGTGAGCGTCATCACTTCGTCGTCGGCAATGATGATGCCAAAAATGTCCTCCGAAAGAAACACCAGCTCGGTCATCGCGATGGAATCGAACCCGAGGTCATTGATAAGGTGGGCCGAATCGGGGATGGCGCCCGCTTCTCCGCCTGCCGGCATGAAAAACCGGATTGCGCCGATGATCGCACGATCCAGCATCGCAGGGTCGCCGTTGCTGCGAAACGTGTAGTAAGCCGATTCCGCCTCATCGGAAAGGCCTTCGAGCTTTTCTCTCAACCGATCGGTGATCTCCGGAAATTTTGAAGCAATGCAGCCACTGCCTTCCATTATCAATCCTCTCAAGCAGATCATTGAAACCGCTACCCGCACTATAGCGGAATTATCGATGCGCCACAACACGCGCGTGCTTGCGTGCGGCGCCCGAGGCGTATCGCCGCTATTTCTTCATCAAATGGGTGACGGCCTTTTCCAGACCGTCCAGGGTCAGCTCGAACATGGGGAAAACCCCGCCGATGGCGCCGATACTGTGGGTGTGCGGCCACATGCGGGCGGGCACCGGGTTGAGCCAGGCGCAGCGGGGAAATGTGTCCGCGATGAACCGGAGCTGCTCGATGCTGGCCCGGCCGCTGCGCTCATAGGCGTAGATGGAGCCGTCGGCAGCCATGAGTTCATAAGGGGCCATGCTGGCATCGCCCACGGCGATAAAGCGGGTCTCCGGGTCGAAGCGCGAGAACTCAGCCACCCGCTTGGGTTTGCGGTGGCGGGCCGGATCGCCGTAAACGAAATCGTAGATCGTGTTGTGGAAAAAGTAGGTTTTGATGTCCTTGAACTGGGCCCGGGCATAGTCGAAGAGCGTCTGAACCACGGAGATGTAGGGGTCCATGGACCAGCCGCCGTTGTCGATGGCCAAAACGATCTTGAGCCGGTCCTTGAGCGCGCGGGAAAAGACGATCTCGATCTCGCCGGCGTTTTTGAGAGTCCGGTAGATGGTGGCGTCCACATCCACCACATCCTTGGGACCGGCGGGTCTGAGGTGCCTGAGCCGTTTGAGGGCTTCGCCCACCAGCGCCTCGGTAAGGGGCCCCTGACGAGAGTAGTCCTTGTAGCGGCGCTCGAGCGCCACCGAGACGGCCGACTTGTTCCGGGAGACGCCGCCCACGCGCATGCCCCCCGGGTGGTGGCCGGAATGCCCCACCGGGGAGGTCCCGCCGGTGCCGATCCAGCGGCTGCCGCCGTCGTGGCGCCCGTCCTGATCCCGAAGGCGGTCCTTGAAATACTGGAGAAGTTCTTCCTGCGTGTATTTGCTGAGTTCTTCTTCGTCCATCCCCAGTGCATTGGCCAGGCTTTTGGGGTCCTTGAGCCATTCGGCCAGCATCGCCCGGGCAATGTCGTCGAGTTCCTCATCGGCCACATCGGGCAGCGCCGCCCCCTCGAAATAGTGGGCGAACACCCGGTCGTAGACGTCGAAATACCGTTCGCTTTTAACCAGAATGGTGCGCGATGCCGTGTAGAAGTCTTCCAGACTGCTCACCAGTCCTGAGCGCAGCGCTCGCTGGAGCGTCAAAAACGCCGTGGGGCTGACCTGTATGCCCTGCTCGCGCAGGGTGTAGAAAAAAGGAACGAACATAAATAGTGCCTGACCTCGGGAACCGCTCAATTCTGGTTATGCACAAGATTGGTAAAATCGTAAAAAGTTATTTTGAACCACGAAGTTCACGAAGGGCACGAAGATTTTCCATCTCAAGCGTGTTTAAGGCTTTCTTCGTGCACTTCGTGGCCTTCGTGGTTCACATTCAAAGCCACCGGCAACGTCAATTGAGAATTAAGCCATGCGCATCTGTTGTTACAGCAGGCGCCGCCGGCTCACCTGGTTGACCACCCGCTCGTAATCCTGGCTCTTTTTAAAAAGCACCCCCAGGTAGGGGACCGTACCCTTGGCCAGTTGTTTGGGAGAAAAGTCCGGATCTGCCTTCAGGGCACGGATCCAGTTGATGAGCTCCCGGGTGGCCGGTTTTTTCTCGATGGCGTCCAGCTCCCGCAGCCGGTAGAAGGCGGTGACGGCGTTCTCCATCAACTCGCCCGCCAGATCCGGGAAATGCACGGCGATAATCCGCCGCATCATGGTCGGCTCCGGGAAGGCGATGTGGTGAAAATTGCACCGGCCCAGGAACGGATCGGAGAGGTCTTTCTTGGCGTTGGAGGTGATGATGATGACCGGCCGGTTTTTGGCGCCGATGGTCCGGTCGATTTCGATGATGTCAAATTCCATCTGGTCAAGCACGTCGAGCATGTCGTCCTGGAAATCGGTGTCGGCCTTGTCGATCTCGTCGATGAGCAGCACAGTGCGCCGCTCGGCGGTGAATGCCTGGCCGATCTTGCCCATGCGGATGTAGTCTTCGATGTTGCTCACGTCGCGGCTGGAGTCGCCGAAGCGGCTGTCATTGAGGCGGGTGAGGGTATCGTACTGGTAGAGCGCTTCCACCAGTTTCATGCTCGATTTGACGTTGAGAATGATCAGCGGCATTTCCAGATTTTCGGCAATCGCGTGGGCCAGCATGGTTTTTCCGGTGCCCGGCTCGCCTTTGAGCAGCAGGGGCATCTCCAGTGCCATGGAGATATTGACGATGCGCGCCAGTTCATCGTCGAGTACGTATCGGGTGGCGCCGGAAAAGCGCCCGGCTTGCGGTGACTCGGTCATAATATCCTCTTTCGGTGTGTCATCATTGATAGTTTCGTGAAAAACCAGAAATCACCACAGAGGACGCAGAGAGCACAGAGATAACTCATTAATAATATAAAATATTCTCTGTGGCCCTCTGCGATCTCTGCGGTTCAAAAGCACTTTTTACCGGTTCATCATTATAGTTCAACAGCGTGGCGTGCGCTCTCCGTAGTAAAAATTACTTCGCTTTGCTATGAAGCGCCAGTATCGTCTCAACGGCCACTTTCTCATAGCCTCTTTTTGATCACCAAGAAGTTCACGAAGGACACGACGGTTTTATCACCCACTCTTTTAAAGTTTTTCTTCGTGCACTCCGTGTTCTTTGTGATTCCCGATTCAGCGGCGTCGGCAAGGACCCCGCTGGATCTATCATGACGACGCAATCATGCCCCGCAGCACATCGGACACCTCCCGCGTCAGTGAGAGCACGCGAAGGGCCAGCTCGGGGCTCAAGGCGCCGACGCCGCAACTGGGCGAGATTAGCGATTGGCGCATCACCTGCTGCCGGTTCAGCCCCAGCGCCACCAGGCGATCCACTCCCGCAACAAACCGGGCAACCAGCGAATCCACGGTTTCCCCCAGGATATCCGCCGCGTCCAGCGTGGGCACGATGCCCCAGGCCAGATAACGGCCTGATTGCAAAAAGCCGCGCACGGCATCCGGATAGAGAATGAACCGATCAAAATAGGCAAAAGCGTCAAAATTGACGATATCCACCGCAGACTCGAGCACCAGGGACCAGTCGGTATTGGCGCAGACATGGATACCGGCCAGTCCGCCCGCGCCATGAACGGTGGCAATGACTTCGGCCAGCGCCGCGGCCACGGCCTCCCGGGTCATACTGATAAACTCACTGGAACCAAAGCCCGCCAGGGCCGGCTCATCGATGAAGATGATCACCGGAACGCCGAAGGGCGACAGTCGCTCCACCTGCCAGCGGGCGTTGCCGGCCAGCTGTTTGACCGCCACGTCCCTGAGCTGCGGATCGTAGAAAATGGCCTGTCCGGTAGAATCCTTCAGCCCGGTGGTGAAAGTGATGGGGCCGGTCACCTGCCCCTTGATCGCTGCCAGCGGCGCGGACCTGTCGGCCAGCGCGCGCTCGAGCACATAAAACCCGCCGGCGACACCGGGGTCGAGACCAAATCCGGCGGACCGGGCGTCGAGCGCGCCGTCTTCCATGGACAGGTAGCGTTCATAAAAAGCCACCAGTGCATCGCCGAAGGCCTCATCCGCCGTGTCGATATAATAGCGGCCGGTTTCCTGTTTCAGACCGGGCATGCCCGGAAGAAACTGCTCGACCATGCCTTCGCCTGCCAGCCGGGGCAACTGCGCCCACACAGGCACCTCGGGCGTGGTGGATTGAACCAGCCGCTGGGCTTCTTCGTGATCGGTGAGCGGCATGCTGCCGATGAGCACGGGCCGACAGTACCCCGTAAACGCATGAGTCATTGAACTCTCCGTCTCTGGTAATTTAGTGTCATCGCTTACCATAGCCCTCCCGGACGATCAAGCCGGGGCCAATTGACACCCCCGGGGCCCGGTGCTATAAGTTCACCGTCTTTCTGGATGCTCCTTACTAATTGCGCGGACGCCATCGTGGCCGATATTATCCCATTGGACAACAAACGGCAGTCGGTGGAAGAAACAAAAGCCGCCAAACTTCGGGAGCGAAAGATCCGGGCCGTGCAGTCGGTGATATTGCACACCCGGAATGCGCCACGGTGTGAAAAGTGCGGCGTCCTGATCAAGACAGCGGGCGAATCGGTTCCCGAGAGCTTTGGGCTTCGCGTACCGTACCGTTTTTGCCGCGGTTGCAGCGAAGAATATACGGATTACATCGAGTGCCTCAAAGGCGACGCGAACCCGTCCCATTTCTGGCAGCAGGACGAATGGTTGCAGGCCTGGACACGGTGGATCGACTACCAGGGTACCGTCGATCGGTATCTGAAATCCAGCGCGTTTAAAGCACTACTCGATGACTTGAGATCAAACCGGCCTGAGGAATAGGAGGAGTGTATGATTGGTGGAATTGGAATGCCCGAATTGATCGTCATCCTGGTGATCATTCTGATCATTTTCGGGGCCGGAAAACTCCCGGAGATCGGTTCAGGATTGGGTAAGGCCATTCGAAATTTCAAAGGTTCATCAGAAGACATCGAGGCCAAGCCGGCAGAAAAGCAGATCGATGACAAGGACCCCGACAAACAGGCTTAAGAGACTGGAAACGACCGCAACGGCGGCCTGCTGAAGACAAAAAAACCAACGGGTATCGGCACGGAACCATCCTCCGCAGCCGGTACCCTCTTTTTGTTTGTGCCCTTCCATAATTGCTCTAAACTTTATCCCAAAACCGGGTGTTTTCAGCCCGATTTCAGGGGGCGCGCCCCCTACTTTCCTCATGATTACTGCTACTTGACTTGGGCGACCCCAATCCGCAATCCGTCGCAGCCCACAGGGGGGAGTCAGTCCAACTGCAAAGCTGCCGGCGGACAGACAAAAATTCCCGGCTTTATCTCATAAGTCGCATCCACCGGCGCAACCACCCATGCTGATTGGGGTTGCATTGCAGTGAACAGTTCATAAAAGCCGCGAGAAGGTTTGGGGGCTTTTGAAAGCTTGCATTCAAAAAGATGCCGCGCCCCCGCCCGTTCCAACACCACATCTATTTCCGCGCCATTGGTTGTCCGCAGAAAAGAGGGTTTCCAGCGATCATGCTCAGCGAGTAGATTTTCGATGACAAATCCTTCCCAGGAGGCACCTGCGATCGGATTTGCCAGAAGGGAATCATAGCTTTCGATATCAAGGAGCGCGTGCAGAATCCCACTGTCCCGCACATATATTTTGGGCGATTTTACCAGTCTTTTTTTCAGGTTTGTTTCAGCCGGAAGCAACAGGCGGACCATATATGTTTGTTCGAGGATAGCCAGGTATTTTTTCAGGGTGGGAATGGAGATATCGGCAGCGGCGGCCAATTTGCTATAATTAATCGTCTGGCCATGATAATGTGCCAAAAGCAGCCACAGACGTTCAATTACCGGTACCGGAATATTGAACCCCAACCCCGGTATATCCCGCGCCATGTATGTCCTGATGAAATCCAGGCGCCAGTCAAAACTGTCGGCATCACTTTCAGCCAGCACACTTTCCGGAAAACCGCCCCGGAGCCATGCATAAGACCACGGGGTAACATCAACGACTTCTTTCAGCAAAAACGGCGTCAAGTCTATATAGGCAATTCGACCGGCGAGAGATTCGGTGGATTGCCTTATAAGGTCACGAGAGGCTGAGCCCAGAATCAAAAACCTACCGGGCCGTCGATCTTTATCAATTTCCGAGCGCAATACGGAAAAAAACTCGGGCAGGAGTTGAATCTCATCAAGGCAGATGAGTTTATTCCTATAACGGTCGAAAAAAAGCTCCGGTTCCGACAGCTTATTCCGGTCACTACGGTCCTGTAAATCAAGATAGATAGAGGGGATACCGCCAAGGAACTCTTTCGCTGTTGTTGACTTTCCTGACTGTCTCGGACCAAGAATCGCGGTAACAGGTGAACGGGCAAGCGCCCTAGTCAACCTTTCTTCAACCATCCTCGCCAGATAACCATGCATATTAATAATCTCTATTTGTATTTTGCATGGATAGTAGCAAGGGTTTTTACAATATGTCAACGGTTATAAGCACTATTCTTAATGACCGTCATAATTACCGCCCTCTTTTTGAATGGCACCATACCTATCAGGGCTACGCCGCCGGTCCCGGGGCCATATCCGCGGGCCGCAATAACCATTGAACGTTGAGGTCTCTCATTCCCCAAAAAACCAAACGGGCACAGAAGCGGCCTTCGCCACCGCCTGTGCCCGTTTCTTTGGTGATAACTTCAGACTTTTTACGTCGGCGTCACCCTTGGCCCCTCGTCGCTGTTAAGCCGCATCGGCGCAATCCCTGGACCCTTCAGGTTATTCGCCCGCCGCGCCATCGCGCAGTTTGTTCCACTGGACCCATTCGTTCAGGTCCGCTGCGATGTCGAATCGAAACGGTTTGGCGGCGGATCCGTCCGCATTGATGTTTATCTGTTGCAGCGCGCCCACCAGATACACCCACTCTTCCATGCTGACCGGATGGGGGCCTTTGACGGGGGTCGGCTTGGAGAGCACCGGTGGCGCCGCGGCAGCCGCCGATTCCGTGCGTTTGCTCACCGCCACCTCTCCTTCGTAGACCTTGACCACCGCCGACTTGTCATCGTTGACATCCATCCGGTAGGTGGTTCCCCGCACGCCGGCCACGGCCGTCGGCGTGGACAGCTCGAAACGGCCGCTACGGCCAAATAGCCGCGCCACCTTGGCCCAGGTCTTACCCGCGATGACGTTCACACTCACGTCCCGCGTCTTGGCCGCCTGATCGGCGGCGGCGGCCACCACTTCGAAGGTGGTGCGCTCGTCGAACCGCAGAAAGCTGCCGTCTGGAAGCCGCAGTTCGATGCGCGCCCCGGTTCCGGTGATCACCCGGTCGCCGCTCACCAGCCGGTCGCCGACGGACAGCGGGGTGGGGGCGGCTTTTACCCGTGCCACCGAAGCATTCCCCTTGAGATAATTGACCAGCGCCGCATCGCCGCCCACGGCCACTGTCGCTGAAGGCTGGGCGGCCACAGCCGCCCCCGCCCACAGGACCACGACAGCGGCCAGCAGCCAGAAGAACGGTTGCTGTTGTGGTTTGTGCATAAGCTCACGCTCCTTAGTGTCCATCCATAAACGGCGTCTTTCGGCCCCCGGCGGCGTTCTCACTCGTCTTCAATCCTCGAAATAGCAGGCTATTCCTTCGGTTGAAGACTCGCTCGGGCCTTGCCGGAAACCAAAATCCACCATTTCTGGAAGGACACTCCTTAATATTGATGGTCATATAAAATTTTCTTCCTTCTTCATTCCTGACTCCGGCCTTCGCCGGAGTGACGGCGTTGATGACTTTCTATGGTGCCATCAATATTGGTTCAGCTGACTCTTCAGGGCGCGGATGCTCAGCAGCGCGTCCGCACCGGAAATGACACCGGTGGGCCGAAACTCACCGGTGCCCAGGTCAACGGCCTCGAGAATCCCGCGCGAGGTGCACACCATGGCGGCATTGAAGTAGGGCAAATCGCTTCTCAGGTCGGGAAAAGGCGATTTGTTGCCGATGAACATGGTGGCCAGCGACGTATCTCCGGTGATCGTAATGAGGATGTCTTCCACGATCATGGCATACTCGGCACGGGTGATGTTGGCGTCCGGATTGAAATTACCATCCGGAAAGGGCTGCAGGCCCTTGATGCCCATGGCGATCACCGCCTCGATGTCGGCTTTGAGCACATGGGTGCTGATGTCCGGGGGCAGACGGGGACCGGCCGTGGGGACGGCGGACTGGCCTGGCGCCTTGAAGCCCGTGTCGAAGGTGCGCTTGGCCTTGCGCCGGTATAGATCGTCGATTTTGAGCTCCTCAATGAACAGTGCGGCCAGATCGGCGCGTGTGATCTGCTCGAGCAGGGCGATCTTCTTGCCCACTGTTGAGCCGGGCATGGCGCGTTCGATTTTCTGCACCAGGGTGTACTCCCGGTCCGCTTCTGCCACAAAACCCTTTTTCAAATCCAAAACACGGGTGAACTCCATGACTGACTTGCGAAATTCATAGGACACCTTGTAACCGAGCCCCATATAATAAAAAGCGTCAGGGCGCTCCTCGGTGATGCGAAGGGCGTTGCTGTAAGCGCCGCGCATCTCGCCAAGCCAGTTGGCATCGATCGTCTCTCGCCCCAAATAGTAGACCTGCATATAACCGACCTGCACATCGTAGGTCTGCTCGTCGCCCTTGGCGTACTTTTTGGCGGTGCCCACGAAATCAAGCGCCTTTTCATAATCCTGCTGATGGGCACTGGTCAGGCCCAGCCCCAGGTAGGCCGGTCCGTACTTGGGGTCCAGTTGCCGGGCCCGGTCGAATTCGCGCAGGGCATCATCATATTTTCCAGCCTTAAGATATTTGTACCCGCTGGTCACGTGGTGCTCGGGCGTGTCCATTTCGGCCTGGGGCTTTACCGGCTGGGGGCCGCAGGCGGCCAGTATCAACATGCAAAAAATGGTCGTCACGATGGCGGTATTTCGAAAACCCATGGAGCCTCCTTGATCTCTGTAGCGCAGGCCTCCCGGCAGCGGAGGGCTGTAAGAATTCAAAAAAAGTGGACTTAAGGCCAGAGGGTCGTCAATCCACGACGATCATGACCCGGCATTTTTGCAGAAACGACAACGTATCTGCAGCGCCGCGGAGCATGGACGCATCCATGTTGCCGATGATCAGATCGCACTTACCGGGTCCCTCAACACGCAGCGCCTTGACCACCAACGGATTGTTGGTCACCCGCTCGTTCTCCTTGGCCCCGCCGAGCTCCTTGGCATAACCGCTCATTCCCTGCTGCACGGCGTATTCACGACTGACGAAAGCAGAGCCATAAACTTCCTGGCCGTTTTCATCCAGGACCTTGGGCGCCATTGCAGGACGCACCCCAAGTCCTCTGGCATCGACAACGAGTCCCGTATAGATCACGTTGGACGTCGATGGACCAGGACTCGCCGCCGGGGGCGGCGGCGCGGGGGCCATCACTGTCTGTGGCAGCATCGTGTCGGTGAGTTCACCGTACATATTGATCTCCATGATCACTTCAACGGTGCCGTCCGACATGTACTCCTCGCTCACCTGCCGGGCGCCGCGCACAAAGCCCTGCACGCGAGAGCTGACCACGTCACTGGAAACCGCAAAGTCCTTGACCACCGTTTCGGAATCGATGCGCACGCCGTTGACGGTTTCAAGAATGTTTCTGAGCGCCACCACCCGTGCGGCCCTTAAGGCCATGGGGCGCGCATTGGGTTTGCCGTAAAACTGCTGGGGCGGTGCACCGATCCCTTTGCTCTGGATGGTGCCCTTGGTCCAGTTCACACTGCCCTCGCCGATTTGCTGAACGTAATCGGAGGCATAAACACCCACGCCGCCCAAGGCGCCCACCACTATTAGTGTCACTGCCAGTGCCGTGATTGCCACAAACCCTCTTCTCATGTTTCCTCCCGTATTCCGATGATGTCCGCTGTGCCAGCACCCCCTGCACTGCACTGCCAGGGGGCGCCGAACGCCTTATTTGCCATCCTTCAACCGGTTCAGGTGGTAGAGCGCTTCCTTGTTGGAAGCATTGACCGCCAACGTCTGCGCCCACCAGCGCCGGGCGTCGTCGCGACGACCGCCGCGGTGGGCTGTCATGGCCAGACCATTGTAGGCGTTGGCCAGATTGAACACCGCGTCACTGTCGCGGGGGCTGATCCGCAGTGTCTCACGCCATTGCTCGATGGCCTGCGTGATATCGCCCCGGTTATAAAAAATCCACCCCTTGGCATTGATCGCCCCCACGTGCCGGGGATTGAGCGCCAGGGTTTTTTCGTATTCGTTGAGCGCGTTCACGAGCATCCCCACGTCATGGAATGCGCGCGCCAGGCGATAATGGGTATCGGCCTCCCCGGAATCGGCATCCCTGGCCTTTTTCAAGTGGGTGATGGCCTTTACCGGGTTGTGCCGGATGTTGTAGACGGCACCGATAAAGTAGTGCGCATCCGCGTTGCGATCATCCAGTGCCACGACCCGTTGAAATTGGCTGAAGGCGGCCTCCAGATCACCCTGCTCCAGGAACAGAATCCCCAGCCACAGTGGCGCAAACGTATTGTCCGGCTCCTGCCGCGTAACGCGCTCGAATACGCCGGCGGCCTCTTTTGGGCGCCCCGTCTTGGCGTATAAAAGCCCCAGTTGGTTGAGGGCGAATGTATCGTCCGGCGCAAGCTGCAGCGCTTCCTGAAACCGGGTGACGGCCAACTCGAGCTGCCCTTTATAGTGGGCGTCGGCCCCCTGAAAAATCAGATCACGGGCGTCGCCGGCGCCCATGGCCCGGGGCGCCGACGTCAGCATCACCAAGGCTGCCCAGACGATCACGCCACAGCGGCACGCGCTCAAAAACCGACTCACGCCACCCCCTTGACAATGGCATTGGCGATGCCGTCCAGAAAATCGGGCCGTGAAAGCATGGCCTCTTCCTCAAGGTTCGAAATGAAACCGGTTTCCAGCAGTATGGAAGGCATTTTGGCTTTTCGCAAGACAAAAAAATTGGCCGACTGCACCCCCCGGTGCCGCAGCGGCAGCGCGCTATTCATCCGACTCTGGAAAATATCGGCAAAGGTGCCGCTCTGTCGCCAGTTGTTCTTTTGCTCCAGCCGAAAGAGAATGTCCTCGATATCGATTTGCCCAGGCGCCCGGGGCTTTTCCGCATCGAAACGCAGGACTTCGTTTTCGTAGGCAGCCACTTTCTCCGCCTCGGCGCTGGAAGCTTTTTCAGCGCAGAAAAAGGTCTCCACCCCACCGGCCGAGCGGTTGGTGCTGGCGTTGATATGGATGCTCAGAAACAGATCCGCCCGGTACTGGTTGGCGATTACCGTACGCGCGCTGAGCGGCAGGTAATAATCACCGGTTCGCGTCAAAAACGCGGTCACCCTGCCTTCCCGGGTCAAACGCTGGTGAACGCGCTGGGCCAGTGCCAGGGTGACGGCCTTTTCCTGCAATCCCCGGGCACCGACCGCACCGCTGTCGAACCCGCCGTGCCCGGCGTCGATCACAACCCGCGACACTCGGTAGCCCAAACCGCCGTCGTCCTTTAATCGGCGCTCCCATTGCTCGGCCTCGACCTGAGCTGCGGTTTCCAGTTCGGTAAGACTGCGCTGGGACGGAAGCGGCGCCGGCAACGGGCGCTGGGTGATCATGTCAATCATCATCCGCGAGAAGGTGTCCTCCGGGTTGATCCGCAGGGCCGCTCGAAATGCGTTCACTGAAGCCGGAAGGCGCCCCATGCCGAAGTATGCCCGCCCCAGCAGCCCTTGAGCCCAGTCGCTGGAAGGATCCAGCGCAACAGCCTGCTCTAAAACGGTTGCCGCTTCAGCGAAGGATTTTTTCTGGATCAGATCCTGACCCTTTAAGGCCAGATCGAAGGCATTGGCTGCCGCGGCCGAGCCCACCGGCAGCATCGCGCCCACAGCCATGGCGGCCACCCCTCGAATACCGGTACCGAGAAACTGCCGCCGGCTCAGGCAATGGCCGGCGGGGGGGTGTCGATTCTTCGTGGATGGTGCGCGCGGGGGCATCATAACTCCGCCATTGAAAGCCTTCGAATGGTGTCAGCGGGCACTTCTGAATCTGCCGGAAACCGGCACCAATCAGGTAGGGCCACTATATCCCAATCCGGTTAACAGGTCAAAACCGTTGAAATTTTGGGCCTCAAACGCTACATCTGGTTATGCACAAAACTCAAGAAACAGTGACGGCCAGGCGTAACCCGCGATGTTTTTGATCACCACGAAGTTCACGAAGGACTCGAAGGTTTTCTAACCCACTTGTTTTTTGTTTTCTTCGTGCACTTCGTGGCCTTCGTGGTTCACACGCAATGGTGCGTGTAACGTCAACATGAGAATTGGGCATAATCTTTCACGCTCTTCTCTAAAGAGGCGGATATGATTTTTCGACATCGACGCGCAACCATTCTCAAAGGGATCATCGTTCTGACCATAATGGGCACATTCGCCCTCACTGCCTGTGGACCTGGACGCTACCGGTCGGCGCACCATAAAGATGGCATGGAATCCCTGGCCAGGCGTCAGCCAGCCGCCGCGGTGTCATCATTTTCCGCTGCCGTGGCCGAAGCTGGCGCAAAGGGAGATAAGGAAGAAACCGCCCAGATGCTGTCCATACTGGGATGGGCCCTGGCCGAAACCGGGGACTTTGGCGGCGCCCGCACCCGTCTCGAGGAAGCCATTGCCCTGGCCGAAGCCAACGGCGTCGATCCATCCGTGATGTACGGACGGCTGGCCGTTGTGGACGCTAAAAGCCAGGACGCGGAAACCGGAATAGCGGCGGCGGAAAAATCTCTTGATCTCACCGCTGCCCGGTGGCGGGAGCGTGCTGGCGGCGGCACCCGCGAGGCGGTGATCGACTACGCCGCGGCCCACGCCGGGCTGCCTCCCGATGAGGAGATGATACGATCGGTGATCATGTCCGAGACCGCGCTTGCCGTCCTTTACCACACGCAAGGCGACATGGCATCGGCGCGCACCTGGGCCGCACGGGCCCTCGCCCATGGCGAGTCGCTCGGTTTCATCATGAACATGGCCCCGGCAGAAGACCAGCAGGCCTTTTTCCAGGGCACCGGGGTGGCGGCCGGCGTCGCCCGCGCTGCGGCGGAAAGCAGCGGCGACCACACGGCTGCCGAGGCATTTCTGGAAACCGGACGCAAGGCATTTGCCCGGATCGGCGTCACGGTCACCGGTGACGACCTGCTGGGTGCGTACATGGCCTCCGGCGGGTACGCGGCCCAGCCCGGCAAAACCACTGGGGGAGAGCGGTTTTCCGAGGCCTATGAAGCGGCCATGGCGTTATGGAACGACGGGCGGCTGAGCGCGGCACAGGAGGCCTTCACCGCCGTGGCGGATACCGCTGAAAACAGCGGCCGCCGCGCCGAACAGATCCGGGCCCTCAGTCAGGCCGGCTGGATCCAGGCCGAGCAGGGACGCTACGCCGACGCCCTTAAATCCCTTGCCCGGAGTATCGCCGTTGACCCGAGAAGTGACGAGACGGCCATGAGCCACACCCGCACGGCCGCCATTCAGGCCCGTCTCGGCAACATCGAAAAGGCGCTGGCCGAAGCCGATCAGGCCATGACCGTCGTCACCGACGCCAGACCCCGGCTGTTCCAAGACCAGGACCGGGAAGCGGCCATCGACCGGTTCGTCAAGAACCCGGGTCTTCCGCCGGACGTCCTGCTGCTCAAGGCGATCCTCGGAAGCGAAGCGGCACGCACCGTTACCTACTATTTCATGGGCGATTATCCCCGCACCGCTGCTGCGGGCGCCCGCGCCCTGGCGCACTTTACGGCGGCCCAAACCGCCGTGGGCATCGCTGGCCGTCGGGAACAACGCGACTTTCATGACGGCATGGGCTACACGGCCATGGCCACCGGCGATGCCATGGCGTTTCTGGGCAAGGCCGAACAGGGGCGCTCGATGCTCAAAAGCGCACAGGACGCATTCAAGCTGTCCGGCTCCAGGTTCGGCATGTTTGCGGCCCAGGCGCTTCATGCCTGCACCTATCTGCGCGAAAAACGCTATCGGGATGGCGCCAAAGAGCTGGCTGCCATCTGGTCACAGCTGGAAAAGGACGGCTATGACGACATTATGTGGCGCTCCCGCAGCCGATTCGCCTATTATTTCGACATCCATTCCCGTGAGCTCAATGCTCAGCTGCTGCCGACGCTTGGCACCCCGTCGCCGGCGGCGCTGACAGCGAATCAGCTGCGATGGCGGCAGGAAACCACCCGGGTGGTGCGAGAGAGCCTCACGGCCGTTTCACCGCTGCTGCCGCCCGGCCAGTTGGACAACGCCGGCAGTTCGGCGACCCTGTTTGAGAAGGCCGCCACCGGCAGCGATCTCATGCGCACCGGCACATCGCTTTTCAAGGACATACAACTGGTGGCCCTGTCCAATTACGAGGCGGCCATCGACCACGTTGAATCGATTCGTTCGATGCTGGAGACCGATCTCAACAAGCGCGCCTTCAGAGCAGACAAATCCATTTTATACGACGGATACATCCGCCTGAGCACGGAACTTCATGGCGCGGCCGCCGGTTTTGAGGCGCTGGAACGGGCCAAAGCGCGCAACCTGCTGGATCTTTTGGCCACACGGACCGTGGCTTTCAAACCGTCTGCCCAAACGCAGGAATTGGCCGATATCCGCCAGGCGGTAACTGCCGCAACGGACACCGTGCCGCCCTCGGGGGAGGGATCCGGAAGCGGCGGCGATACGCTGGCGGCGCAGACACGTCGCTATCGCGCCCTTGTCGTGAGCGCCCGTGATCGCTCCCCGGAGCTGGCTTCCTTTCTCACCGTGACCTATCCGCGCGTCGATGACGTCCGGCGCATGCTCCCCCAAGGCAGTGCGCTGGTGGCCTATCATCTGAGCGACCGCGACGGGATCGTCTTTACAGTCACCCCTGAGGCGGTGATGGCAGAAACACTCAAAATGGGCAAAAACGGCCTGACGCCGGCTGTGGCTGGGCTTCGTCAGGCCATCGTTGACATGGACCCGGACACCGTTTCGTCGGCGGCAGGCGCGCTTTACGAGGTGCTCATCGCCCCCGTGGCGGGCCACCTGAAAGCCAACCGGCTCATCATTTCGCCGGACGGGGTCCTCTTTTACCTGCCCTTTGGCGTACTGCAAAAGGATGGGCAGTATCTGACGTCGCGCTACAGCCTCACATTCACTCCCAGCGCCGGGGTGCTGGGATATGCGCTGAAGAAAAACGGCGGCCGCAGTGGCCCGATGCTGGCACTGGGCAATCCCGATCTGGGCGACACGGCATTGGATCTGCCCCACGCCGGCCAGGAAGCCCGCACGGCGGCGGCACAGTTTGCAGGATCGCGCGCTTATGTCAGATCAGAGGCCACCGAATCGCTGTTCCGGGATCAGGCTAAAAACTACCGCATCCTTCATCTGGCCACTCACGGCGAATACAGCAGCAGCGATCCGCTGTACTCCGGACTGCGGCTGGCAAAGGACGCCAAAAACGACGGGCATCTGCAGGCCGCAGAAATCTTTTCCATCGATCTTGACGCCGCCCTGGTGGTGCTGAGCGCCTGCCAGACCGGCCTCGGACAGGTGACCGAAGGCGGCGAGATCATCGGTCTCACGCGGGCGTTTCTCTACGCCGGCACGCCGAGTGTGGTGGCCAGTCTGTGGAGCGTGGACGACGCGTCGACGGCGATCCTCATGGAGCGGTTCTACCAGAACCTCAAAACCATGCCCCGGGATGCCGCCTTGCGGGCGGCCCAGGTGGACCTCATGCACACCGAAGACACTTCGGCCCCCTACCACTGGGCCGCATTCTACCTGACCGGGGCGTGGTAGCGGACGATCTACCATTTCAATGTTTCGGGCCAGGGCTGTGGTGTGCAATGAAACGGTGGCGCAGGTATTCTCTTTTTCGGCCCCGCCTTCTTCCGATGATTGCCTGGAGCACCCAGCCGTGGCAGTGTGATTGGCCCCGGCGCAACGAAATGGCGGCATAAACGGCGATGAGTGTCGACTAACAGCGATCAAATCCTTTATCCCTGCGCCGGCGGCAGTATGTAGGCGCCTTTTGGTGGCGGGGCCGAAAAAGAGGATGCCTGCGACGCCAAAGACAGCTAAAAAACAATAATTTCGTTGATAATACCGATAGGTACTAAACGGCCTCAGGGTT
Source organism: Pseudomonadota bacterium (assembly GCA_043825735.1). Taxonomy (GTDB): domain Bacteria; phylum Desulfobacterota; class Desulfobacteria; order Desulfobacterales; family JBDRRP01; genus JBDRRP01. The sequence goes on from JBDRRP010000075.1 coordinate 60,076, forward strand.
TTCTGACCGCTATCGAAAGCCAAAAGTGACTCGCGCAGAGACGCTGAGGCGCGGAGAAAAGCATTTGCATTACACTCACGGCGCGAAAGCGCCCTATCAAAATCTCAGCGCCTCTGGGTCTCTGCGCGAGAATGCGGTTCAGCAGTTGATTTTTATTGATCGCCGGAAACCGGGAAGTAGTACACCATGGGGGAGAAGTCGACCGGCCAGGTGGTTTTGATTCGGTTGACGCCGTTTTCGAACACTAGGGTAGAGTACTTGCCGTAGTGGGTAATCTTGGGCAGAGCCGCATCTGCCGCGGCTTTCGAGAGCGGGAAAAACAAGGCGGCGATCTTGCCTTCCGTAACGGGATGCTGAAACACACAAAACATGGCATCTCCGCTCTGGTCAAAAGACTCGCCCTCGACCGTAAACCCGTCTTTCGCCAGCGTGATGGTTTCCGGCAGCACGCTGATCAAATGCTTCTGTGAAGGCACACCCAAAAAAAGAACATCTTTTCCGGCAAGCCCGACCTCCCCGATCCGCGTTTCCTCAATAACCTCACCCGCGGCCACTCCCAGCGAAGTCAACAGCGTCCCGATAATCTTCGCAGCCGCTGTCCGCCACCGCGCGGCTACCACCACCAAAAGGTCCCCGCTGGCCTTGACGGTATTCACCGTCGGCGGCACTTCGGCCCACACTAGACGGCGGAACACATCAACGCCAGGGTCCATGACGATCTTGCCGGGTATCTGCGCCGTCACGGCGTGAAACGGTGTCTCGGCACCGGCTACCGCCATTGACCGCTGGATGCGCTCCCCCCCCTCGGTTAAGATCGTCATCTCCATGGTGAGTCCATAGGCGGGGCGAGATTGGAGAATACTGCCGTCGACCCGGTAGGCGCCCCCTTCCGGACGCACCGTAACCGCTCCGAACGCAAAAGTCGGCGCGCCCGACCGGTTCACCCATTGATCAAAAAAGCCGTCCAGGTCCTGACCGGATTCGTGGGCGAATATGTGCCGGATATCATCCCAGGACGCCGGCCGAAAGCGCATCTCCGCATAGAAGCGCCGCAGCCCGTTCCAAAAATGCGTTTCCCCGACCTGTTCTCTGAGCATGTGAAATACCATGGCGCCCTTGTCGTAGCCGATCACCTTGGAAATGTTGTCGGTCCGGCGGTGGAACCGGCTCAGGGGAAAATCCGCTTCAGGGGGAACCAACGCGGCGTAGTTGCGCAGCCACTCGCGCCGATAGTCCCGCGCCTCTGCCCCGTCGACCAGTTCCTTATAAAGATGCTCAGCCACATAGGTGGTCAACCCTTCGCTCCAGTTACCCGAGTCCGGAGCGACGAAAACCCCGTTCCCCCACCAGCAATGGGCGATTTCGTGCCCCAGACTGGTGGATGGAATAAAGGGTAGATTCAGCACCCGGGTTCCCATCAGCGTCCAGGAAGGAAATCCGTAGCCGGTGGGAAAGAAATTTTCCACAACGGCGAATTTCTCGAAAGGGTAAGGTCCGAACCGGTTCTGGTAAAGTTCGATAAAGCGCCGGGAGGCCGCAAGGTAGGTCTCGGCCAAGTGTGCACTCTGTGGCAACAGATACGCATACAGCGCCACTGCTCCGGTACGGCCTTCAGCGATCTGATAGTGGGCTGCCGAAAGGCTTATCGGCCCCACCGGTGCGGTGATCTCCCACTGCGAGCGGGTCCGGCCGCCGTCCGTAAGGTGGCCGATCCGACGGCCGGCGGTGACGGCCAAAAGCCCCTCGGGCCCGGTCACCGTCAGATGGATGATCTGGGGATGGGAGGTGTCCAGCACCGGGTACCACCCGGCCCCGCCCATCAGAAACACCCCATCGGCGCCGATCGCAGCGCTGACACCATAGCCCGGGTTGTCCGTGTTAAGCGGCATCACCGGAACCGGATCGTCAAACACGGCGGCATAGTCGATGGTGATTCTGGCAAGGCTGCCGCCCGGCAACAGCGGTGGCTTATCGGTCACCGTGAGCCGCCCATCTTCAAATCGATAGGCCGCCGGCCGGTCATTGAGGGTGACCCGGGAGACAACGGCCCCGACGGAAAGTCTAAATACCGCCGTGGCCGCGGCCGGCAAAGCGATGACAGCCGTGCCATCCAGTCGCGACTTGGCGGGCTCGAGGACGATATCCAGGGTACTCTGAATCGCCGCTTCGTCACCGGTTGCCGCAGATACCGATGGTGCACTGCCCGCTATCAGTACGGCAACGACCAGTCCCAACGCCCAAGGCCGCAGCGCGGATCTGATAATCTGGCGCATCGCCGGGTAGGGTCGCATCATTACCGCCATTTTAATTACATAATTGTATTGTAAAAAATATCGTCATACAAATTTGTATGCTCCATTGCACTCCAGATACTGAGTTCGGCGCCCCGGAGCTGAAATATTTTCATCAGTTATTCCTGAAGCTTATCATCATTTCGGCAGCGATTCGCTGACGATGGCACACCCATTGCTCATAACCCAAACCAGAAACACGGCGCTGCCATTTGAACGGCAGACTTGAGAGTACAACAGGTTACGGCTTGAATCCATCATATTAACTGCATTCAGGTAGAGGCGAGGTGACAAAATGAAAAGCGTTATTGCGACACTGTTGATTGTGCTGATCAGCACGGGAATCTGTTTTGCCGGCGACGAGCCGCCCACGGCGATCTCCAACAAGGAAGCCATCGATCTCGTTCAGACCCATGCCAACTTTTTGTGGACCCTGGTCGCGGCGGCACTGGTGTTCTTCATGCAAGCCGGATTCGCCATGGTAGAGGCCGGCTTCACCCGCGCCAAGAACGCCGTCAACATCATGATGAAAAACCTCATGGATTTTTCCATGGGCTCGCTGGCCTACTGGGCCATCGGTTTCGGCCTCATGTTCGGGGCCACCACCACCGGATGGTTCGGCACGACGGACTTTTTTCTCAGCGGTTTCACAGGCGAGGGGACCGAGTGGGTTCTGGCCTTCTGGATGTTCCAGGTCGTCTTTGCCGCCACGGCCGCCACCATCGTCTCCGGCGCCATGGCCGAGCGGACCAAATTCAGCGGCTACCTGATCTACAGTTTCTTTATCAGCGCCTTCATCTACCCCATCTTCGGCAGCTGGGCCTGGGGGAGTCTGCTCAACGGTGGCGGCTGGCTGGAAGGCTTCGGCTTCATCGATTTTGCCGGTTCCACCGTGGTTCACTCCGTGGGCGGCTGGTGCGCACTGGCCGGCGCCATCGTGCTGGGGCCCCGCATCGGCAAGTACACCAAAGACGGCAAAATTCGCCCCATCTTAGGCCACAACATCCCGCTGGCCGCCCTGGGCGTCTTCATCCTGTGGCTGGGCTGGTTCGGGTTCAATCCCGGCTCCACGACCACGGCTGACAAATCCATCGCCATGATTTTCGTAAACACCAACCTGTCCGCCGCCGCCGGCTGCGTCATGGCCATGGCCGTCTCCTGGCTCATGTTCGGAAAGCCTGAAGTGGGCATGAGCCTCAACGGCGCCCTGGCCGGCCTGGTGGCCGTCACGGCGGGCTGCGCCAATGTAACTCCCACCAGTTCCATCATCCTCGGCGCCATCGCCGGCGTGATCGTGGTCTACTCGGTGCTCTTTTTCGATAAAATCAAGATCGACGATCCGGTCGGTGCCGTCAGCGTACACGGCGTCTGCGGCGCCTGGGGCACCCTGGCCGCCGGCATCTTCGACATGGGCGGGTTCTCCATAAAGGTGGTGGGCGTGCAGCTCTTAGGCATCGGCGCCTGCTTTCTGTTTGTCTTTCCCATGGCCTACCTTCTTTTCAAGGCGATCAATGCGACCATCGGTCTGCGGGTCTCCCCTGAAGAGGAAATGGAAGGCCTGGATATCGTGGAGCATGGCGGCAGCGCCTATCCGGATTTCGAAATCTCCAGCACCTCGGCCGGCCCCGGCGGTTTCGGCGGCGGCATGAGCGGCACGAGCCCGGTGACATCCATGAGCGCCTTTCCGGGCATGGAAACAAGCTGATATTACACCAAGGCCCTCTCCCTGACCGGGGGCCGTGCCCAAGGGATCCCTCCCTCTCCCACGGGCATGGCCCCCTTCCTTCCTTAAGAAGCCGAACACTCCGATGCGAATCCTCCAGCAGCGCGCGTAGTCGTAGCAATGCGTATGGATTGCCAAGGCTCAATATTCAACGTGCAACAAAGCGCCCGTCGGGGCATCTCAAATGGGCACCGGGAATCATGAAATCGCGTAGGGTGCGGGGTTTACCTGTCCGCAGTAGCCTTGGCGAAGGCTGATCCCCGCCCGTGATCGGGTGAACACAAACGCTTGGGGTAATCTTTGCGAGTTGCGGGAGGGGATGAACCCTTCTCCTACGAAACAGCCGTAATGTTATCTTGAGAATCTTGCATAGCTGAGCCGTCTAACGCCGCGTAATAACAAAAAGCCCGATGTGGGCGAAGGCGTTGGCGAAAAGACGGGCCGCGGGAAACCGGCGCCAACCGGAAAACATGAGGTATTCCTCCTTGACGATACGGATGCCTTCCCGCTCGCAGGTGGCCGTGAAATCGCGGATGGTGAGAACGCGGATATTGGGGGTGTCGTGCCAGTCGAAAGGCAGTGCCGGCGATTTGGGGGCCCGCCCCTTGAAGAACAATTCGGCCCGAAGGCTCCAGAAGCCGAAATTGGGGAAGCCGACGATGCCGAAACGCCCGATCCGAAGCATTTCGCGGATCACCATCAGCGGCTTTTTGACGACCTGGAGTGTCTGGTTAAGGATGACATAATCGTAAGAACTATCCGGGAAGTCGACGAGCCCTTCGTCCAGGTCGGCGTGATAGATGGACAGCCCATGGGCCAGACCGTCCGTCAGCGCACGCCCGTCGATGTCAACCCCCAGGCCCACCACGGATTTTCGGCGCACCAGGTCACCCAAAAGGCGGCAGTCCCCGCAGCCCAGATCCAGCACACGGGCTCCCGGCGGGACCATGGAAAAAATGAGATCGCTGTCGGTGCGGTTGAGTGTATCGATGTAGTGTCGGTTCATAACGCGCCGCCTTCCGGTCCGGGGGCGCTTGCCGCCGCCCCGTCGAGAAAATGTGTCACGATCCGGGCCAGCCGCGCCACCTCTATGAGAAACGCGTCATGGCCGTGGGGGCTGTCGATCTCGATAAAGCTCACCCCTTTGCGGTTGGTGAGCAGCGCACGCACGACGTCCTTGGTGGCCGCCGTGGGAAACAGCCAGTCGGAGCTGTAGGTGACGAACAGATACCGGGCCTCGGCAGCGGCGAAGGCCTGCTTCAGCGGACCGTAGGTACGGGTGAGATCGAAGTAGTCCATGGCCTTGGTGATGTAGAGATAGCTGTTGGCGTCGAAGCGCTGGGTGAAGCTGCTGCCCTGGTGCTTGAGATAGGATTCCACGGCGAATTCGTTGGAAAAATCATAGCTCAACCGGTCCGCCGACTGAAGACGACGGCCGAACTTGGCGTCCATATGATGCTCCGAGAGGTAGGTGATGTGAGCCACCATCCGGGCCACGGCCAGGCCCTGCACCGGGCCTTCCCCGTCGTAGTACTGGCCGTTTTGCCACCGAAGGTCCTGGGTAATTGCATTTCTGCCCACGGCATTGAAGCCGATTCCTTGGGCCGAGAGCCGCGGCGCCGAAGCGATGCACACCGCCGAGGCCACTGCCTCCGGGTAGCGCAGTGTCCACTCCAGCACCTGAAAACCGCCCATGGAGCCTCCGGCGACGCACAGCAGGCGGCCGACACCCAGATGATCCATCAGTCGTCTTTGCACCCTCACCATGTCGCCGATGGTGATGATGGGAAAATCGATGCCGTAGGGACGGCCGGTGGCCGGATTATCGCTTCCCGGCCCGGTGGAGCCCTTGCACCCGCCGATGATGTTGGAGCAGATGACCCAATAGCGCCGCGTGTCAAATGCTTTTCCCGGCCCGATCATGGCGTCCCACCAACCGAAACGTTTGTCATGCGTGCCGTGAAAACCGGCGGCATGCGCGTCACCGGACAGGGCATGGCAGACCAGGACCGCATTGGAGCGGTCCGCGTTGGGCTCCCCGTAGGTCTCGAAGGCCACGTCCACCGGGCCCAGCGTTTCGCCGGACTCCAGCACCAGGGGCTCGGCTTGCGTGGCCACCTGAACATGCTGCGTCGTAACACGCCCTACACTGTGTTGGTCCATCGATGCCTCATAATACTTTTATAGAAATACACTCTGCTCAAGTGAATCGAAGCGCTCCGATTAGAAACCTGAAATCACCACAGAGGGCACAGAGAGCGCAGAGATAACGTATTTTGAAATATTCTCTGCGGCCCTCTGCGCTCTCTGTGGTTCAAAATCACTTTTCCGGGCATCAAGATCCGATACTAAATGCGGCGTCGCCACACGTCAGACCGTGCACGCCACCCCCGTCTCCAGCGCATAATCCAAATCGGCGATGATATCGGCCACATCCTCGATGCCGATGGAAAGCCGGATAAAGTCCGGCGTCACCCCGGCGGCCTCCTGCTCGGTGGCGCTGAGCTGCTCGTGGGTCGTGGAGGCCGGATGGATGACCAGGCTTTTGGCGTCGCCGATATTGGCCAGGTGGCTGAAAAGGCGTACACTCTCGATAAACTTCACGGCCGCCGCCCGCCCGCCGCGGATGCCATAACCCACTAGTGCGCCCTGCCCCCGGGGCAGGTACTTCTCTGTCAGGTGCGCCGTGGGCGAAGAAGTTAGACCGGGATATCGCACCCACGATACGCAGGAGTGCTTCTCCAGATACCGGGCCACGGCCAGGGCGTTTTCAGAGTGCCGGGCCATGCGCAGATGCAGGGTTTCCAGCCCCTGGAGAAAGAGCCAGGCGTTGAACGGGCTCATGGCCGCCCCCATGTCCCGCAGACCGATGACACGAGCGCGCAGAATAAAGGCCATGTTGCCGAAGGTTTCCACGAACTTGAGCCCGTGATAGGCTGGCTCGGGGTCGACGAAGGATGAAAACCGCCCGGAGCCTGACCAGTCGAAAGTGCCCGAATCCACGATAACGCCGCCGATGGAGGTGCCGTGGCCGCCGATGAACTTGGTGGCCGAGTGAACGACGATGGCCGCGCCGAAGTCGAATGGTTTGAGCAGGTAGGGACTGGTCACGGTGCTATCAACAATGAGCGGCACCCCGTGGCGCCGTCCGATTTCGGCAATGCGTTCGATGTCGAGAATCTCCAGCTTCGGGTTGCCGATGGTCTCAACGAAAAACGCACGTGTGGCCGGGGTGACGGCCTTTTCCCAGGCATCGAAATCGTGGGGCGGCACAAAGCGGGTCGTAATCCCCAGGCGCTTCAGGGTATGGGCAAACAGACTCACGGTGCCACCGTAAAGATCGGTTGATGCAACGATCTCGTCACCGGCCTGTGCCAGCGTGAGCACGGCGAGGGTCTCGGCCGCCTGACCCGATGCCACGGCCAGTGCCCCTACCCCGCCCTCCAGCACCGCCATGCGCTTTTCAAAGGCATCGGTGGTGGGGTTCATGATCCGAGTGTAGATGTTTCCAAACCGCTTGAGCCCGAACAGATCGGCGGCATGGGCGGTGTCTTCGAAAGTAAACGATGTGGTCTGATAGAGGGGCACGGCCCGGGAATGGGTGTCGCTGTCCGGGGTGTGCCCGGCATGGATGGCCTGGGTGGCAAAGCCGGTGAATTGATCGGTCATATAAGGTACCTCCGTTTTCCTGCCGCGCTCTTTGGCCGGTTTAGGCAAAGGGTTCAAGGGGTCGAGGGGTCAAGGGGTCAAGGGTAAAACGACAGAAAAAAACCTGGCAGCCATCTAAAAAGTCAATTTATTTCCTTTTTCGTCATCCCGGCGAAGGCCGGGATCCAGGTTCTTTAAGCAGTTCCGGGCTCCCGCCTTCGCAGGAGTGACACGGCTGAAAACTGTTCATGTGTTCGTCAACTTTTCAGCGCCATGCATCACAGCAGGGCGCCGAGTTGCCGGTTGATGGGTTTGGGGGTTCGCCGTTCACTCGAACCCTTGTCGCTGTTAAGCCGTATAGGCGCAACCCTCGACCCCTTGAACCCTGCCCTTTTCCTCGAACCCTCTAAACAAAAAACCTCTCGCGATAATTCACGAGAGGCATGCAAACCATTTGTCCGGTTGACCTCATGTCTCCCGCTGCCGGGGGTCTGGATTTGGCACCTTGTGGTCAGGTTGCCGGGCGATCTCAGGGCCAGTTCCCTCACGCCGCTCTCCATGAATTATGGTGACGTAAATGGTAGGGATTTGTCGGATCGTTGTCAAGGGTGGGGGGTATTCAATGTTATATTGGCGTTACAGGTCCTCGCTGAAGGTTCATAGAGAAGCGTGTTGTTTGTTTTACGGGCTCATCGATTATGTCCTACCAGCCAAACTTAACGGTCGCAGCAAAGCTGTGGCTATCGTCCGAGCCGGCCAGCTCACCGTTGTAACCGACATTGAGTGTCGCGTTCTCACTCAACTGACCGGCGACACCAAGGCCAAGCTGCAGTCTGTCTCGGTCTAATTCCGGCCCTTCGACGCGAAAGGTGCTGCCGGGTGCCGCGCTAAAACCGGCGTCCATGCGTGACACGGTGTCCAGATACTCATGCACATAGGCAATCATGGCCGATGGCGTCAAGCGCCGGTCTTCTTGTATGGTGAAGTCGCGGCTTAACCGCATCCCTAATCGCGTGCGCAGGCTGTTATCGTCCTGTTTCTCGACACTCAAGTTCGCGGTTCCCGCACCGGTCTCGACAAAGTCCTCACGGGTGTTGTGGTTGTAGGTGACGCCGACAAATGGTGTCAGCACGGTAGCAACATCGAGCTTGAAATCTTTGCCGCCTTCCACTGCCGCGCCGACATTGACACTGTCATAGTCGGCGCGTGCAGTTCCCGTTGATGCGCCGACGGTGACGGTTCGCGTGTCATGGTTTTTATGAAGACCCAACCCCACGGCAGCATTCATATAGACCGCATCGCGCTTCCAACTGCCATAAGGCGCGACTTGAAAGCTCTCGATGTCACTGTCACCGGCAACCGGGTCAGCATTGCTTCTGGCATAACTGCCGGCCAGGCCCGCGACAACGTTACGCCAGTCTGTATCGATGCCGGCGGCAACCCCGTTGGTTTGGTAATCCGCGCCGCCGGCATTGGCCGTGTCCTTGATTTTACCAAACCCGCCAAAGCCTTGCATCCACCAGCCGCGTTGGCGCGCGATCCGGCGCGTACTGTCTGCGGCATCACTATTCAGATAATCGCTGTTGTCCGCCAGCAGAACGCCTTGCATCGGATTAAAGTGCTCAGCAGTAAACGCCAACGCACCATTCGCGCTTTGACTACTGTGACTGAGCAACAACTGTTGAAACTGTCGGCTGAGGTTATTGATCACGGCTTGGCCCTGCGTATGCTGCACACCCGTTAAGCTATCGAACGCCTGCCGGGCGCCGGTGGTACTCAGGGCGAGGATGTTGTTATTGATATCGGCCAGGGCCGTGCTGTTGCTGCTCAACACAGAAGCAACCGCTTGTTGATTGGGCGTTGCGGCCACACTCGAATAACTCACATTGTTACGGAGCAGATTCAAATAGACATTGTTGGCATCGTAACTCAGGGTCGGCGTCAGGAAAGCAAAGCTGGAATTGATACTCGTAGTGCCGAAGGTGCCGATCAATCCTCCGGTTGCCGTCAGAATCGTATAGTCAGTAGAAACCGCATAGGTGCCGGATGTGGGTTGCACGCTGACAATCCCGCTGGTCAGGGTTGCCGTACCGGTTGCAACAATCTTGTCGCTGCCGCCGGCCGCATCGACTTCGACGCTGTAGTTGCCACCACCGGTGAAATCGACATTGCCGGTGACATTGAGGGTGCCGATCGAATTGCCGGGTGCCAGCGTCCCGCCATTGATCGTGACGGCGCCGACCGTACCGGTGCCCCCCAACGTGGCGCCGGTATTGACTGTCGTCGTCGAGCTGGCAATCGAACCGTTCACAAACAAGGTGCCGGCGTTGACGGTTGTGGGGCCGCTGTAAGTGTTGGCACCCGACAAAATCGTCGTCCCGGAACCCAGGTGATTGACCTTAAGATTCCCGGTGATTAGAACCGCCGCGCCCCCTGACGTACCGTCGTTGGTGAGATAATAATTCGTATCCGTGTGGTTGAAATTGACAGCGTCGTTGGTGCCAGTAATGCTGTTCAGACTGGGCGCATTCACCACCCCGGCGGCGCCGCCGGTGCCGATATTGAATGCCGCCGTACTGCCGGCACTATTGCCGACTAAAATTGCGTTTGTTACGGTGACAATCCCGCCGTTGGCGATGTTGAGCGTTCCGGTGGCGGCGTTGAGGCCGATAGATAAGTTGCCGCTGGTAACCCTGGCGCCGCCTAATATGTTGAGCGTGCCCGCAGCCGTTGCATTGTTGCTACCAGCGACGATTGTATTCGCTGTGAGCGTCGAAGCATTGTTTTGAATGGTGACCGTGCCGGTATTGCCGGCGTTATTGCCGATATTCAGAAGGTTTGTCGTGGCAGCGCCGCTCAGAATCTGCGCAGTGCCGCCGTTGTTGATACTGGTGAAATCGTTGGTAGCGATGTTGGGGACGCCGCCGATGGCCCAGGATCCGCCCGCAAACCAGTCGCCCGTACCCACATTCCAATTCTGAACGGCGGCCATGGCCCGGGGGGAGGCGAACAAGGCTTCGGAAACCAACCAGAAGGCAGCCAGCACTCTGATATATTTATTTTTTAGAATTTTCATCGGGAATACGCCCTTTTGCCTAAATTGAAAATATCAGCCACACATGCGGCGAACGCGGTATCGGTATTCAATGATTCCGTTTCGCCGGTCGGCATCGGCGCCTCCGGCAGGATCGGGTTGAAAGCACCCGCGACAGTTACCCCACAAGCAGCCAGGCCCAAATTGCAGCGGGGATATTTAAGAGGTGGGTGGCGCCATTTCGCGTTGAAACGGGTGATTCGTTTCGGTGACGATGGATCAACGCCATAGCGCGATAATCTACACTCACGCCGCTCTCCGCTATTAATGGTTACTGAAACGGTAGGACTTCGTCGAACATTGTCAAGGAAGAAGGTCGGATTTCGAAAAATGCGGGGTGGGCTGGAAAAGAGGTGCGACAACAGACCGTCGAACCGGGTACGTATCGATAATTGAAACCGAACCGGTGTTCCGGGAAGGATTCTGGAATCCTGTCACGAATCCCATTGCCTGGTACGGAACCGAAGCCAACTTCATCTTGTTGTCTCAACTGCCTCGACGCGCCAGGGCCAGACCGATCCCGGATATGATCATCAATCCACCGGCCGTCCGCAAGACGGATTGGAAGGCGCGCCGGCTCTGCAAAAACCCCCTGACGTTTCCGGCCAGCAGCGCCCAAACCGATGTCACGGAAAAGGTGATCGCTAAAAACGTTGGGACGATGACGGCAAATTGGACTCCGGCAGGACACGTCACATCGATGAACTGCGGCAAAAACGCCGCGATGAAGATCAAACTCTTCGGGTTTGGAATCGTGACAACCAGTCCTTGAACGAACAGATTGGTTCTGGAAACCGTCGACGTGTCAAGCGATAGCGGCTCCCCTGCGCCCTGCCACTGTTTGATGCCGAGATAAACGAGATATACGGCCCCAACCCAGCGCAGCCATTGGAACCCTTCGGCAACAACGTTCAGCAGTGAGGTCAAGCCGATGGCCGCAACAAGGAGCTGGACGGCGATTCCCATCGTCTCCCCGGCGACGGTGGCAAGGGCACGTTGCCAACCGAACGAAATGCTGTGAGCAACCGTCAACAGCACGCTCGGTCCGGGCAGCGCGATCATGATTGCAGTGGCGACAACGAATGCAAGATATACGTGTGGTTCCATGCCATGTAGCTCTCATTTAGGATGAACCCGTAAAAAAGCAATTTTCTCGCAGAGACGCCAAGTACGCCAAGTAATTTTAATTCATATCAATGCCTTATCTTTGCGGCCGCTGCGGCTTTGCGAGGGATTCTGACTTTTTACGAAGCCATCAACGTTGGCTTCCGTCATAATCGCCAATTTGAAAATCAAATTATTGTATAAAATTGACTTGGTACGCTTTGGGGGTGACTGTGGTCATTGCTTTGAAATGTCGTTGGAAGTGGCTTTGGTCGAAAAAACCGCATGCCAGGGCAACCTGAGACAAATCACCCCCTTTTTGCAGCAGCTTTCTGGCCAGCTCGATTCTACAGTTCAATCGATACGCATGCGGGGTTATGCCGGTGGTTGCCTTGAACTGCCTGAGCAGCGTGTATGGGTTGGCCTGCAGCATCGCGGACAGCTGTTTCAGGCTGGTGTTCATATCCAGATTCATACCCAATTGAAGTTTCAGTCGCGCTATCTGATTAGAAGGCGCTATTTCAACTGCCGGCGGCTCACAAGCACGTGAAAAGATATTTTTTACAAGCGCCGCCAGCGTTTGTTCTTTTTCCCGAGGATCCCATTCCCCCGTTAACGATTCCACGGCGCTGATGTATTGCCGGCAAATTGAATCGTCTTCCAATATAACGATGCTCACCGGACAAAATACCTTGAGTGGCCACATGGATCGCTGCAACTTCAGACACCACTCGACATCGAGATAGAGCATGTAATAGCTTCGTTGGCTATGTCCGGTGGGGTTGCACGAGTGAAGTGTTTCCGGATTGATCAGTGCAATGCTCCCAGGCTTTAATTTAACCGCCTTCCCTTCAACCTCATAGATCACCGCTCCCTGATCGATGGCGCCGACACAGAATCTCTTATGCATATGAGGCTTGAAGTGCCGCCGGCTGTCTCTTGAATAGCGACATTCCGCAAATGGCAGTGCTGGATGCCTAAAAAATCGATCTTGGCTCATTTACTTCTCAAAAAACCACAAGGTTGTTTTCAAATGCTATCGAATTCTTAGCCATCCATGCCAATCCAGCTCTAAAGCGTTCTTCCTTAAACTCGTCTTTTTGCCCTCAAAATCATCATGTTAAGACCTGAAAAGACTTACAATTTTCGATTAACCTCCGGCATGATAACTTATTGCTTGGCCCGAACCCAATTTAGCCAATTTACAGATAGAGACGGCGGCGGCGCAATCAAACGGCGGAATTGATGCGTATCGGCCCTGCAATCTGAATCATTGTGGTTATGGGTACAATGTTATGGAATGCCCCCTTTTTGGACAACCAGACTACTATCACGCCATAATGAAAATCGGCCAACGTTACTGAGGCTGATAATCCCCCATGAAATAAAATACAAGAGAACGCAAAACCAGAGAGACTTATGAAAGCCTGTAATTATTACAACAACCTCACATAGACCACCAATCGCGCCTCCGATATAATTCCATTTCTGCATCCTCAGGACCATATCTGTACTCAGTCTCTTTATGTATAAAAGATATAGATACCCAGATATGAATGTTGGTAGAATAAAAAAGCCGATATACAATATGCTCGATGGCAAAATAGCACCACTCAGAGGATGAAACAACTGCCTTGAAAAAAAAGTCAATGCCAAGCTTGAAAACAGTAACATCCATATCCATCTAAATTGTACTCTGGAATAAATTAAAGCCAGCAGGCTCCCTAGAAGCGATGAGATAATTATTCCTATCACCACATATGCCTGCCCCATATAGGTTGAACCTAATATCGGTGTCAATGCAGAAATGGCACGCAGTTCTATAAAGAAAAATGCTGCGCCGGAAAAAAATGCATAACTTAAGAAACGGAAAATAGACAGCCGAGAAAGATTGAGGCACCCATCATTTTCAAAGAACTCAGACTCTGCCAGATTCTGGGCAATACTGATAATTGCAATCATTAATATCAGCATTATTAAAAGCAGCCGTATATGCGCCATGGGAATCTGGTTTCCAAAACTGTAAAAAAAAGGCCAGTCATCTGTGGGTATTCGGATTGGTGACATAGCATTAAACTGCGGCGTTGTTTCTTCATAATAATTAGTCAAGAAATCTATGTCTCTTGAATTTGAAACAACATATAGTGTCTGTATCTGGTTTTGCCTTTGAAAAACCTTGACTTTGTCCCCTGCTGCTCCTTTCAGAAGATAAAACATTCGATCCCTAATCCATTTGTTAGCAGTCGCAAAATTGATAAAGAGAACCCCGTCTTTTTCAAGGTGAGAAACAATCAAGTCTATTCCTTCACGTGTATAGAGAAAACTATCCAACCTGAAACGGGACTTATTGGAAGCATTGGTCTGGGAGTCTAAAAATGCTGAATAGATCACTCCGTATTTCTTTGAATCGTTATTCAGATATTGCCTGGCATCCGCAATGACTGTTTTTACTCGATTATTATAATAGGTTTTGTCAGGATCAAATACTGTCCCCAATCTAACAAATTCTGAATCAATCTCAACGGCTGTCACATGTTTTGCGCCTGCAAACAAAGCTTCTCGGACATCGTTTGTTCCAGCGCATGAGCCTAGAATCAGGACATTATCTTCGGGCTTTACCGCACTGAAAACAGCAGATTGCAGCACACGTTTATCTATTGCAATTTCCCTAATTGGCTTTGTAGATATGGAAGAAATATAAAAACCGTTTGAAAGTACTGCAATAGTATCTGGATCATCAGATTTGGCAATGTCAATTCTCTGATAGGGGCTCCATAGATGCGATACAGAAGTAACAGATCCGTATGAAATCAGGATAATCAATGGCACTAAACAAAAGATTTTTATTAATAATTTTTTTGCAGACAAAAACAAAGGCAGGGACGCAATAATTGACCAAAGAATAATCAACCATATAAATTCTGGGAAAAATTGATTCTGGCTTACGAACAAGACCGCTCCCGATATCCCGCCCAACCCGATAACTACATAACCGACAAACCCATCTTTAAATTTTAATAGATATGCTGCCTGCTGACTTCCTATCAGCATCATTACAGGTATAATAGGTACTGAAAGCACAAGGATCGCCAACTGGAGATCAAAATCTGCATGTTTTGGATATAAATTGGCAACTGATGACCATAAAAACTCTCCATGCATCGTTGAAATCAGATTATGACTGCCAATCCACTTCGCTGAGAAATATGAATACAAAATACCATAAGGCACAATCCAGAAATATTTAGATATTTTTCTTATAAAATACCCCGCGCCAAGCGACACTACGCCGATCAGCAGAAAAAGGTTGCTGTAATAGGAAGTGCCTCCTGCAAGAGTGGTAAAAGTCCGAACAAAAGCGAGTTGCGAAAAAACTCCAAACACACTCCACAATAAAAGATTCAAAGTGAAAGACCTCAATTTATAATACGAAGTAGAAATCCACGCCCTATGTGCTTGGCGATGTGGGGTTGGCTGCGCCAGTCCCGCATGGGTATGGCCTGAAAGGCCGGTCACTGCTACCGTTGCGATGAATTGTTGCCGCAACATCAAAGCAAGGAGATAACAGTAAGCCGGTTCCGTCAACCATCACACCCGTCACAGCGGGATTAACGGTCTCTTGGCCCCATAGCCTTCAACAACGCAGTCAGCAGGAAAATGATGATGATTTTCATTAGTTGCCAAAGCAGCTCGGTGTCAATACTAAAAGTCTTGCCGCTCTTTTGGGATAATCCAGGGCTCAATCGGTGAACCAAGGCCGAGTCCACGATGATATGTTGAACAAAACTGGCCTTATTTGACGATGGAGCCGTGCTTACCCATGACAAATTAGGAGTTACACTCCTAATTTGCCATAAACGGGGATTGAGGAAATGGGGAGGCCATTGCCATGTCACCCCAGCCAAGACCAGGGGTGTAATACATTTCTGGATGCCGGCCTTTACTTCTCGCTCTGAGAGCTAAGCCCGACAAGCCGCCAGCATTACGAGAAACACACTTTTACGGTCGGTATCAAAATTGGCTCCCAGACGCGTGATTTCCAAACGCCGACACCCTGGGTATCAGCGTCCAAAATGCCAGCACTCTTTAAAGCGGCACTGAAACGAGTCATCTTGACCATAAATACAAAGGGGCAACAGGTATGGCAGAGGAAATCATCAACATCGCAGAGGCAAAGAAACATTTTTCCGAACTGATCGGCCAGGTGGCCTATGCAAAAAAACGTCTGCTGATCACCAAGCGCGGCAAACCTATGGCCCGATTGGTGCCTGTGGAAGACCAGGAACACCATCTGGCGGACGCCCGAGGGTGGCTCGGTGATGCAGACCCTTTCTTCGAAGCGATTGACAATATCGTCGCCGACAGGGCCAACCACGTGCCACGGATACTGACCGATCCCGGAACCCGGTAATGTATCTGCTCGACACCAATATCTTGAGCGAACTCGTCAAAAAACGCCCCAACCCCCATCTCATCCATCGCCTATCCCGGCAGCCGCCTGAAAAACTCTTTACTTTCAGCGTATCGAAGGCCTGATGGTTGAAAACTGGACCAAGTCGTAGCCCCCCCTCTCCCGAACGATCCCAACGTCACTCATCGTAAACACCGGGGCGTAGCGACACCGTTCAGACCTCTTTGGCGTTGATTTTTTCAAGAATTTTGGAAAGCTCGAGAAAACCGCGGATCTTGGCCACTTGGCGGTTCTGGCTCACGGAGCGCCGAGGATCCACCGTCCAAAACCGTACGCACCTTCTGGGAAAGCTCGCTGAGGTTGAAGGGTTTTTGGATAAAACCGCGGCAGCCCTTCTCCAGGATGCTGGAGGCATGGCCGTCGATGCTGTAACCGCTGGACAGCAGCACGCGAATATCCGGATTCATGACCTGTAGGTTTAAAAACGTGTCTTCACCGCTCATGGCCGGCATGATCATGTCGAGCACCACCAGATCGAACCCGGATGGATCACTGCGAACCGCGTCAAGCGCCGCCGCCCCCGAGCCAGCGGTGAGCACCGTGTAACCCAGCCGTTCGAGCATCTGCCTGCCGATATCCAGAACCATCGCTTCATCATCCACCAGCAAAATCCGTCCGGTGCCCCGCACCAGAATGTTCTCGGCCGCGGCTTCGCCGACGACCTGCTCGTCCACTGCCGGAAGATAGATGTCGAAAGTGCTGCCTTCTCCAAAGCGGCTCGACACATCGATGAAGCCTTCATGGTTCTTGATGATCCCATAGGCAGACGCCAGCCCTAGACCGGTGCCGCGCTCCCGCTCCTTGGTGGTGAAAAAGGGGTCGAAAATCTTGGCCACGATGTCAGGCGGCATGCCGGTGCCGGTGTCGGTGACAGAGATCTTCACGTAGCGGCCGGGCGCAAGCGAATGCGCCTGGACCATATCGGCATGCAGAACCGTATTCTCCGTTCGGACAAACAAGTCACCACCACCGGGCATGGCCTGCCATGCGTTGACGAAGATGTTCAGCAGCACCTGGTCGAGCTGCCCCCGGTCGCAGGAGACCGCCCAGATATCGGCTTGCTGTTGGTGGTGGAGACGGATTTCCTTTTTCGTGCGACTGAACATGGTGGCGGCGCCGTGAACCAAAACATTGAGGTCGGTGGGCGTCACTTCATACTTGCCCCCACGGGCCAGGCCCAACAGTTGCCGGGTCAGACTCACGCCGCGCTGGACCTGGCTTTCAATGTGACGCAGCCGTTCGACATCTTCGCGCTGGCGATCATCATCGAGCAGCATCAGCGAGGCGTTGCCCTGGATGCCCATGAGCAGATTGTTGAAGTCGTGGGCGATGCCGCCGGCCAGGGTGCCCAGTGACTCCATTTTCTGGACCTGGACCAGTTTGGCCTCCAACCGTTTTTTCTCTTCCTCGGCCTGGCGCAGGGCCGTGAGGTCATGTACCACCGCAGTGGCTTCTATGGGCCGGTTGTCCTTGAACGTGAATCTGGTATTGACCAGCACCCAGAACACCCGTCCGTCTTTTCCCCGGATGCGGTATTCCTGCGGGGGCGGCGTCGGGTCGTCCGGGTCGAGATTTTCCAACATTCGGGTCAGGGTGGGGATGCTGTCCTCGGTCAACAGGCTGACCGGGTCGAGCGCCAGAAACTCTTGCTCGCTGTAACCTGTGTATTCACACATCACATCGTTGACGCTCAGAAAACACCGCCGCTGCATGTCAAACTGGTAGATACCGGCCGGCGCATATTGAACCAGTTGCCGGTAACGGGATTCGCTTTCACGCAGTTCCGCCTCCATCTGCTTGCGCGCGGTGATGTCGTGAGCCAGCCCAAGGATGAAACGTTCATTGTCGATTTCAAGCAGCCCGATCCTCAAATCAACGTGGAAAACCGACCCATCCTTTCGCCGATGAACGCTCTCAATGGCCACGGGCGCCCCTGGCTGCAGGCCTGCCCAGAGGGCGTTGATGTCCGCCATGGATTCAAAACTGGCATCCACATCGGACACATGCATCGTCAACAGCTCCTCCCGGTGGTACCCCAGGATTTCGCAGGCCCTCCGATTGACGTCCACCAGTTGGCCTTTGGCATCGCTGAGGAAAATGGCGTCCGCCGCGTGTTCCACCAGGGTGCGGTACCGTGTCTCGCTGACCCGCAGCGCCTTCTCGGTCCGGCGGCGAATGCCCATGTTGAGCGCAAGGGATACCACCAGCACAGTCAGCACTGCGAGAATCGAGGCCACCGACCAGATCAGTACGCTGTAACGTTCGTAAAAACCGGGATCTGGTTCGTTGAAAAGAATATTGCCGGCGGGCAGCGCGGAAAGCGGAATGCCGAAGCGCTTCAGCAGCCGATAATCGAACATGAAGCGGTTGGGGCTGTCCAGGTTCACCGGTATGGCCGCTGCATCCTCGCCCTGGAGGATGCGTTCGACCAACCGCGCAGCCGCTTCCCCCTGGTAAAACCCACTGACACACTTGCCGCCGGTCAACCCCTTGTTGATCATCCACTCGGAACGTCCAAAAACAGGGACAGCACTCCCATAGAAGGCCTTTGACAGGCTCTCAGGCGATACAGGGCTGCCGTCGCCCTCTTGCCAGAAGGAGATGAAAAAAGCGAAGTCCTCCTGGGGCAGAGTGGCCAGGCGCTCGGCAAGATCCATAAGAGAGATACCCATCAGAAACCGAACCATCATCTGCGGATGGTCACGCTTCATCACCGCCAGAAACTCGTCCTTGTTGATCTGCCCGGTATGGGTGTTGTCGAGGATGACATGAACCGCCGCGGCGCGTGGCCGGACCTTGACGGCAAACGCCAGGGTATCTTTAAAGTCGCCTTTTTCCACAACACCGGTGACGCGCCGGTGGCCGGCGATTTCCTGGGGGTCGAACCGGTTCACCCCACAAAATACGATGGGCGCGGCCTTGAAAAACCCTGCTTGCCGCGCCAAGGCGAAACGGTAGGCATTGTCGTCCGAAGTGAGAATGGCGTCAAAGCCGATTCCGCTGTACTTGAGCCTGTAGATCTCATCCAGCGCCCGGTAGTAGGGCTCTGATGTGATCCGTTTAGTGTCCATGTATTCGACGACCAAATCCAGACTGGGCACGGTGTCCAGCACCGAAGTAATGCCGGCCATGAGCCCGTCAGTCCAGTCCGCCTTGTGGTAGGAGTGCAGCACCAGCACGGTCTTGCGGTGTTCTTCGGCCTGGATGGGAGCGGCAAGTATCCAGGCCGCTGCCAACAGAACAATCAACGGAAATATGCGTTTGGGGACAACCATGCCCCTAATCAGGGCACTCCGACAGATTGAAGTCAAGAAATAAGTGACCGGTTCCATAAAAACGGGTCAGGTGGGCATGGGTGGCCTCGCAAACGGTCCTTCAGTTGTCAAGCCTGACGCGATCTATAGGGGTGGGAAAACCCGGTTACCCGGGCTCTCCCCCCTCCGAACCGGACATGCGGATCTCCCGCATCCGGCTCTCCGGTCGGCGGTTTTACCTCATGAGGACTGAAGCAAGGCGCGATGGGCATCATAAAGGCTAAA
>JBDRRP010000076.1:0-9623 GCA_043825735.1 Pseudomonadota bacterium
TACTACACGGCCTGCCCGAACCCATTCATTGAGGATTTTATTAAGCATTACGGGAAACCGTACGACCCGGAAACTGATAACTATCGACGGGAGACGTTTGCGGCGGATGTGAGCGAGGGCAAGAACGACCCGATCTACAACGCCCACTCCTACCACACAAAGGTGCCCCACAAGGCCATCATGCGGTACATTCTTCATTACACCGAGCCGGGTAACGTAGTATTTGACGGGTTCTGCGGGACCGGAATGACCGGCGTAGCCGCACAACTATGTGATGATCCAAGCACTCTCTTAGCGCTTGGATACACGCCCAAATCAGATGATAAGCTTTACGACGAGAACGGCCAAAGCATCGGAAGAAAAGGGTGCCGAAAGGCTATTCTAAATGACCTCTCTCCGGCAGCAACGCTTATCGCTGCTGGATATAACCTGACGAGAAGCCCCGAATCTTTTTCAGAACTTGCCGGAGAATTGCTCAAGAAGTTCAATAGAGAATACGGATGGATGTACCAGACTGCGGACCCTAAGTCAGGAGATGTCTGCGATATCGACTTTACCGTTTGGTCAGAGGTGTTTAGTTGTCCTCATTGCTCAGGGGAGTTGGAATTTTGGACACTGGCATATGACACCTCAACCGGCAAGATTGTTGAAAATCCCACTTGCCCACACTGCTCTGCCAAGGTTTCCAAGCGAAATCTTATCCGCCGAACAACAAAGTACTACGACAAGGCTGTTGGGGCTACCCGCACTAAACAAATTCTTAAGCCGGTTGAAATTTGTTATCGCCACCGAGGTGCCAAAAAGAAAAAGCTTCCGGACGAAAAAGATCTTCAAGTTCTGTCGAAGATCGAGCAGATGTTGGAAGATATTGATTACCCTACTGAATTAATGATGTTCACGCCCGAAGGCGAAGAATGGGGCGATCTTTATCGAGGCTACCACGAAGGCATCAGTCGGGTTCACGATTTTCATCTTACACGTCAACTTGTTGCTTTCTCCATTCTCTGGCATAGTGCTTATGACCTTCCATCAGAAGAGGCAAAACGTCTCTGGCGGTTCACACTTCAAAGCATTGTAGTGAGCTTCACTCGACGCAATAGATTTTTGAAGAATGCATATTCCCAGGTTAACCGAGCACTTAGCGGTACGTTGTATATCGGTTCGACTGTCAGTGAGCCGAGTCCAACATATGTCCTGACCGGAAAACTTAAGCGCTTCAACAAGGCTATTCCACCTTCAGAATTCGGGACGTTGATTACAACTCAGTCATTGGCATCTGTTCTCGTTCCAGACAACTCGGTTGACTATGTTTTCATCGATCCGCCATTTGGAGACAACCTACCTTATGCTGAACTGAATTTTTTGTGGGAAGCATGGCTTCAAGTGTTCACAAACGCAGCGCAAGATGCCGTGGTGAGCGGAAAGCAGGACAAGGATTTAGAAGTTTATACGCAGATGATGACCTCTTGTCTCAAGGAGGTGTATCGACTACTGAAACCCGGTCGATGGGTGACAATCGAGTTCCATAATTCAAAGAACTCCGTTTGGACGGCTATCCAAGAAGCTTTGGGTCAAGCGGGTTTTATTATTGCTGATGTCCGTGTTCTCGACAAAGGAATGCTGACGAAGAAGCAGCTCAATGCAAACGCTGTTAACAAAGATTTGGTCATTTCTGCCTATAAGCCAAACGGCGGGTTGGAGGAGTGCTTCAAACTTACAGCCGGTACCGAAGACGGTGTTTGGGATTTTGTCCGTACTCATCTTAAGCATCTTCCAGTATTTGTATCAGCCAACGGAATGGCGGAAATGATACCGGAGCGCCAGAGTCACTTGCTCTTTGATCGCATGGTTGCCTTCCATGTTCAACGAGGAACCAGGGTGCCTTTATCTGCTGCCGAATTCTATGCGGGACTGGAGCAACGCTTCCTTTCGCGTGATGGCATGTATTTCCTGTCCGACCAAGCGGCTGAATATGATAAAAAACGAATGACCGTTAGAGAGGTTCTCCAACTAGAGCTATTTGTCACTGATGAATCAACAGCCATCCAGTGGCTCAAACAACAGCTCACGAAGAACTCACAAACAGCAGGAGACCTGAAGCCGCAATTCATGCAAGAGATAGGTGGTTGGCAAAAGAATGAAAAGATGCTTGAGCTTGATGAACTATTGGAACAGAACTTCTTGCGTTACGACAGCATGGGTGAGGTGCCCAGCCAGATTCACAGCTACCTCTCATCGAACTTCAAGGAACTGCGTAACTTGGCCAAGGACGATCCTGCGCTCAAGGCCAGAGCCAAGGACCGCTGGTATGTGCCCGATCCGAACAAAGCCGGCGACCTGGAGAAGCTGCGTGAACGAGCACTGTTGCGAGAGTTCGAGGAGTACCGCGAATCAAAACAAAAGCGCCTGAAGGTGTTCCGCCTGGAAGCGGTTCGCGCCGGATTCAAGAAGGCATGGCAAGAGCGCGACTACGCCACCATCATCGCCGTAGCCCGAAAGATTCCGGAGAAAATTCTTCAGGAAGACCCCAAGCTCCTAATGTGGTATGATCAGGCGCTCACTCGCACGGGGAAGGATTGAAACATGGCTGGACACAAAGTGACGCGAATGGAGGAAGATAATGTTTAACAATATAGCGGATTTATTGAAGCAAATCGCCATCGGCGAAGACTCTGTTCTTGAGTTGAAAACCATTGAGTTTAAAGGCGATCAGGTCGCAGGTCCGCATCGCAACAGCATGGCCGATGAGCTGGCGGCTATGGCGAACACGGCTACAGGCGTTATTTTGCTCGGCGTGGATGATAAATCAAAATCCATTATCGGCATTCCCATGGATAAGTTGGATGTTGTTGAAACCTGGCTGAGCGGAATTTGCAATGACCTGATTGAACCCCCCTTAGACTGCGTTATTCGCAAGACCCCGGTTATGGCCGACGACAATAGCGAAAAAGTCATTATTCGTGTTGATGTGCCCAGAAGTCTGTTCGTGCATCAAAGCCCGGGCGGATATTTTCGTCGGATCGGCAGTTCAAAGCGTCAGATGAAACCGGATGTGCTGGCCCGACTGTTTCAGCAGCGTAGTCAAACCCGCTTGATACGCTTTGATGAACAGCCGATCGCCAATGCCGATCCTGATGTGCTCGTCCCCAGCTTATGGAAGCGATTCAGAACCGTTATATCGCCGGTTAATGATCAGGAATTTCTGCAGAAAATCCAGCTCGTTGCAGTGGATGAAGACGGTGTTTTGCGACCGACCGTCAGCGGTGTGCTGATGGCTGCGGAACACCCGCAAGAATTCATCAGGACCGCTTATATTCAGGCGGTTTGCTATCGTGGCGCTGAACGAAACGCATCCTATCAACTCGATGCAAAGGATATCACGGGGCCGTTGGATATGCAGGTGCGGGAAGCGTGCAAATTCGTCGAGCGCAATATGCGCGTTTATGCCGTCAAGGCACCAAATCGTATTGAAACGCCGCAGTTTTCGATGAATGCGGTGTTCGAAGCCGTTGTCAATGCGGTTGTGCATCGCGATTACTCCGTCTATGGATCGAGAATCCGCCTGCATCTTTTTGCCGACAGGCTTGAAATCTTTTCACCGGGAACGATCCCCAATTCCATGACCATTGACAGCCTTTCGGAACGGCAATCGGCGCGCAACGAGTTGTTGAGTACCCTGCTGGCGCGTTGCCCGATGAATGTCAATGCCATCGGCAGCAAGCGCAGTTATATCATGGATAAGCGAGGCGAGGGTGTGCCGATCATCATCACCGAAAGCGAAAAACTGTCAGGGCGTAAGCCGGAATATCAGTTGATAGATGATGCAGAGCTGAAATTAACCATTTTTGCTGCAAAGCCCCCCAATGAAAAGGAATCAGATTGATCGCGGTTGGCTCATGGTATTACAGCCCGGACCATGGGCAACTCTGTCAGGTCATCGAGTCCCAGACGCTTTGGGGCGAGACGACTTGCCGGGTGTGGCTGCCAGGCCGCGATTCGGTGACCCGCGTGCCTGCATCCAGACTCGCTCCATTGGGAGATTCCGGAACCGGTACCGATGACGGTATCGCCTATGTCGCTGCCGCCGCACGGGTAGCCGATGTCCTGACCCAGGATATGCTTCTCGCACCCATTGAATCATCTGTCATTCCGCTGCCACACCAAATCCGGGCCCTGTCCCGCGCTATTGCAGGCAACCGTGTGCGTTACCTGCTTGCCGATGAAGTCGGTTTGGGCAAGACCATCGAGGCCGGGTTGATCCTGCGTGAGCTCAAGCTGCGCGGGTTGGTCAAGCGAGCCCTGGTCGTCGCTCCGAAAGGTCTTGTGACCCAATGGGTAGCCGAGATGCGTACCCACTTTAACGAGGACTTTCGGCTGCTCATTCCCAGCGATTTTTCGGCCTATCGACGTATCGCCAAAGAGGACAACATCTGGCAGAGCCATCCGCAGGTGGTCTGCCCCATGGATTCTGTCAAGCCGCTGGAAAGTCGTCGTGGATGGTCGGACAAGCAGATGGCCGAATACAACCAGGAGCGGTTTGAAGATCTAATCTCCGCCGGTTGGGATCTGATCGTTGTGGACGAAGCCCACCGGCTTGGCGGCAGTACCGACCAGGTTGCCCGGTTCAAATTGGGCCAGGGGTTGTCCGAGGCTGCGCCATACCTGCTCTTGCTCTCGGCCACCCCGCACCAGGGAAAAACCGACGCCTTTCACCGCTTGGTCTCCCTGATCGATACCCAGGCGTTTCCAGACGTTGGCAGCGTCACGCGGGACCGGGTCCAACCCTATGTGATCCGGACCGAAAAACGCCATGCCATCACCGCCGAAGGCAAACCGCTCTTCAAACCGCGTAAGACCGAGCTTGCGCCTGTCTCCTGGGGAGAGACGCATCAGGATCAGCGGCAGCTCTACGATGCGGTCACAGAGTATGTCCGGGAAGGTTACAACCAGGCCATGCGTGAGAAACGCAGCTACATCGGATTCCTCATGATCTTGATGCAGCGCCTTGTGGTTTCCAGCACGAGCGCTATCCGTACGACGCTGGAACGCAGGCTGGAGGCGATCGAAGCACCGCAGGAGCAGTTGAGTCTATTCCCAGCTTTCTCGAATGAGGAATGGACCGACCTTGATGGCCAGGAGCAAGTCGAAACGCTTCTGACCACACGTTTGAAGGCGCTCAAAAATGAACGCGCCGAGGTGAAGTTGCTCCTTGAGGCCGCCACCCGCTGCATACAAGCCGGGTCCGATGCCAAGGCAGAGGCCCTGCTCGACTGGCTCTACCGACTGCAGGCCGATGAAAACGACCCTGAGCTGAAAGTTCTGGTATTCACCGAATTTGTATCGACTCAGCAGATGTTGCAGCAATTCCTTTCTGAGCGAGGCTTTCCGGTTGCTTGCCTCAACGGCTCGATGGACATGGATGAGCGAAAAAAGGCCCAAGATAGCTTTGCCGGGGAGGCGCGCATTCTCATTTCCACCGATGCAGGCGGCGAGGGCCTGAATCTTCAGTTTTGCCACGTGGTGATCAACTATGACATCCCCTGGAATCCCATGCGGCTCGAACAACGCATCGGCCGTGTGGACCGTATCGGCCAAAACCATGTGGTGCGCGCCATTAATTTCGTTTTTGAAGCTTCGGTCGAGCACCGTGTTCGGGAAGTGTTGGAGGAGAAGCTTGCAGTTATTTTCAAGGAGTTCGGTATCGACAAAACTGGTGACGTACTCGACTCGGCCCAGGCTGGACAGATCTTTGATGACTTACATGTGGAGGCCATCCTCAATCCAGATGAGATCGACACATCTGTGGACAAGGTCATTGCTTGTTTGCATGAGCAAGCCCGGGATGCAAAGGCAAGTTCATCTGTTCTTGGAGCCACAGAGGACCTGGAACCAACCGAAGCGCAGCGACTTATGACCCACCCCTTACCATACTGGGTTGAACGGATGACGGTGAGCTATTTGAATGCTCACGGCGGCAAGGCTGAGCGGAAACGACGAACCTGGGATTTGACGTGGCCGGACGGGGAAATAATTGCCAACGTCGTCTTTAGCGGCAAGGAGGCATACCAATCCCCCACAGCCCGCCACTTGACATTGGAGGATTCCAGGGTTTGGGGGCTGGTCATGAGATTGCCTCGATTTGTTCCAGGGCAGCCGATCTCCGTTGTCACAATCCCAGGGATCAGCAACGAAGTTACGGGCCTATGGTCTCTCTGGCGGATCGGCATCACAACGATGGAATGGGATCGTCACCGGATCATGCCTCTGTTCATAGCTGATGGCGGGAAGTTGTTTGCACCAACCGCCAGGCATCTATGGGACAAGCTTCTGGGTGTGGCGCCTAATGTCCGGACGCATCTTGACATGGAAGAATCCAAGGAAGCCTTTGATAGGCTGGCGGGGATTGCAGAAGAGAAAGGACGAACCATGTATGATGAGCTTGTTCAAGAACACCGGTCGCGTCTGACCCGAGAAAGAGAAAAAGGGGAATATGCCTTCGCTGCCAGGCGTAGTGTCATCGAACGAGTCGGCCTTCCCCAGGTCCGCGACCATCGATTGAACCTCCTGCGGCAGGAAGAGCTATCGTGGAACGAGGATCTTAAGCGGAAAGCCCAAGTATATCCGGAAATGGTGCCTCTTATCATCATCTATGTGGAGGGAGGTGCGCATGAGTAGCTGGCGCGACCAGATTCTCAAGGAGTTCACACCAAAGGTGGCTCGTTTGACCCTGGTTGCAGATCCTGATGGGCTTCTCCTGGAGGAAGGGATTCTTGAAGGCATACGCGAGCGGGGATTTGAACTAATCCCATTCGAGGATCATGTTGCCTTCCGCTATGCCTATGAAACCAAGTTCCGTTCCCGCTGGGACAAGGGAGAGCAGACGGATCTGGTCGTCGCACTTCGCTCCGGAGCCAGCGATCTTGGTTCCTTGCCGTACGATCTGTTCCAAGCTGGTCGCCGGTTATCTTTCAACCTTGGAGAGATATTCCCAAACTTGAGCTATCCGGTGATAGCCGCCTTGGACCGCGGAGATCTTGAGGCGCTTTTTGATGCTCAAAAAAGATATGCACCCAGTGTCTTGGGCGACAATGCGACCAAAGAGTTCATTCTTCGGCACGTATTCGAGATCGCGCCCGAACTGATCAGAAAGCCGTCTGATCTGCTTCGCGTGCTACTGCGCCGCCATTACCGTGAACAGCGCATCCCGACGATTCTGGATGAACGTTTCATCCAGGTCCTTCGCCAGAACGACGACTTTGAAGGCTGGCCCCTCGATTCCATTATCCCGGACCGAGAAGCGTTTTTCGCCTTCCTCCAGGAACGCTGGCCCATTTTTCTCGACCGGTCGGCCAAAAAAGATGGTTTAAAGATCAGCGATAACAAGGGAGCCTATGGGTTTGAATTTTCGGGCCCCTCGGACTTACCTTTCGACCACGATGATATCCGTGTCTACATCGACAATCTGTTCCTTGAAGGGCTACTTCAAGCCGTTTCCCATGAGCGAGCCGGTGCTCTGTCCAAAACCTGGCTCGCCATTGGCATCCGTACCGATGAGCAGGCAGACCGGACGCGTCGTGTGGACGGCCTGCTCGACACCATAGCATCCGCAATCCCGACAGAGGATACGCGGCACGACGACTGGTTCCATTTCGCCAAAACATGGGCTGAGCTTATGGCGCTTGCTTTGGAACCAGATGCGGGGTTGCCCGAACCGGCTCATCAGAGGATCCAATCCCTACAAACCAAAATTGACGCCGCGTTTGCGGGTTGGCTGATAAAGCGTTACGCGGGGTTGATCAATCTGCCGCCTGTACCGCCGGTCATGCTCCACCATATCCCTCGTTTTCTCGCCCGATACATCGGTAATGCCAAGGGAAACAGGGTCGCATTCATTTTGGTGGATGGGCTTTCGCTCGATCAGTGGATCGTCATCCGCAAGGCGCTTACTAAACAACACCAAAGATACCGATTCCGCGAAAACGCGGTCTTCGCCTGGATACCGACAATCACATCCGTCTCACGCCAAGCTGCCTTTGCCGGCAGACCGCCTATTTACTATCCTAACAGCATCCATACTACAAATAAGGAATCCGCCCTATGGACGCAATTCTGGGCAGACCAGGGCCTGACACAACATGAAGTCATATATGCTAAGGGATTAGGCGACGGCTCCCTTAACAACGTGGAAGAGCTGATTACAAACCCAAAGATACGGGTTGCCGGTCTGATTATAGACAAGGTGGATAAGATCATGCACGGCATGGAACTCGGTGCCGCGGGAATGCATAATCAGATTCGACAATGGGCTTTACAGCCTTTCATGACGAATCTCATCGAACTGCTTTTAAACAATGGGTACCGGATTTACCTGACCTCGGACCACGGAAATGTGGAGGCTGTCGGATGCGGGCGTCCTGCTGAAGGAGCGGTTGCGGATTTGCGCGGTGAGCGCGTCCGGATTTATTCCGATTCCATCCTTCGTGCTCAAATCAAGGATCGCTTTCCGGATGCTCTGGAATGGCCCCCGGTCGGCCTTCCGGAAAACTATCTGCCCTTGCTTGCTCCAGGCCGCTCCGCATTTGTTCGTGAAACAGAACGCCTTGTCGGACACGGCGGTATTTCCCTGGAAGAGGTCGTCGTCCCTCTCGTTCAAATCGAAAGGGGGGGCGTATGAACGGACGGGCAAGCCAAATCGGTTTCAGCCAACGTATCCGCCTTGAATGGCTTGAACAGACAGCCAACCTTGTATTGGCTGGAAACGATAAAGCCGCAGTCAACGATGCTCTCCAGGAACTGCTGAAGGATAAGGTCTCCATCGGCGGTCAAGCCATCCGGGGCAATCGAGAGAAGGCCATCACTATCCTGATGAAGACATGGCTCACCGTACCCCGCGGCCTGGAAGCGCTCCGCGACGGAGGCTTGCAGATACTCCAGGAACTACCTCGTAAAGACCGTATTGCCGTTCACTGGGGCATGGCATTGGCCGCTTATCCATTCTGGGGTGCGGTCGCCGCACACACCGGTCGTCTGCTGCGACTTCAGGGAACGGCTGCGGCAGCCCATGTTCAGCGTAGGGTTAAAGAACAATACGGAGAGCGCGAAACCGCCTCTCGGGCAGCCCGGCGTGTCTTAAGGTCATTCATCGACTGGAACGTTCTGAATGAGACGGAGGATAAGGGCGTATACGCTCAAGGTAATCGCTATTCGATTCAGGACTCCAGACTCATCGCCTGGATGGTGGAGGCGTCTTTGCACGCCCGCGCAAACAGTTCCGCTGCCATTAAAGACTTACTCGATGGCCCAAGTATATTTCCCTTTCGCCTGGCGCACGTCTCTGCAGAGCACTTGGCATCTTTATCGCCTCGTCTGGACTTACTACGACATGGTTTGGATGAGGATCTGATGATGCTGCGTGAAGTAGGTCAGGCATCAAGGAAGGGAGGTGTCAAATGAACACCGCCGATCTCAGTACTTGATTCAAGGAATGTCCGAACTGGAGAAGATGGATTATTGAGTTTAATGCTTCCCATCACAATTTGTTAGGTGATTGATATGAAGAAATTTTTTGATAAAATGACACCAATTAAGGGTTTGGGGGACGTTGGTGAAAGATTGACAAAATT
>JBDRRP010000077.1:0-18568 GCA_043825735.1 Pseudomonadota bacterium
GACCTTCATCCGGATTATTTGAGCACCCGGTATGCCGAGCAGCAGGAGGGAATTCTAAAGATCCGGGTCCAGCACCATCACGCCCACATTATCAGTGTCATGGCCGAAAACCGGATCGACGGCCCAGTCATCGGACTGGCGCTTGACGGCACCGGTTTCGGAAGCGACGGCAATATTTGGGGAGGGGAAATTCTGATTGCAGACAGCGAAACATTTACACGAGCCGCGCATTTTGCCTATGTGCCCATGCCCGGTAGTTCCGCCGCCATCAAGGAACCCTGGCGCATGGCCGTAAGCTACCTTGATGATGCCTTTGGTGATGAATTCCGGAACCTCGAGCTTCCTTTGCTTAAAGCCATCGATAGCAAAAAGATAACGATCATGGCGGATCTGATTAAAAAGAGACTCAACGCGCCCCTAACCTCCAGCTTGGGGCGCCTGTTTGACGGTGTCGCCGCCATCGCAGGAATACGATACCGGGTTGCTTTCGAAGGACAGGCTGCCATGGAGCTGGAAATGCTGGCCGATAACAAAGAAACCGACATTTACGACTACGAATGGACCGTTGCGGACAGGCACATTATTTTAACCCGGCCGATTATCAAGGGCGTGGTCCAAGACATGCTGCAGGGCGTGCATTCGTCGGTGATCAGCGGCAAGTTCCACCAGACCCTGATCCGGATGTTTTCCGAACTGTGCGAGGTTATTCGTAAGCAGAGCGGATTGAACCGCGTGCTGCTCAGCGGCGGTGTGTTCCAGAATTCGCTCCTGTTAACCGGGCTGATCCGTACCCTCGAACTGAATAAGTTTAAAGTTTTTTCACACACCCAGGTCCCGACCAATGACGGGGGCATCTGCCTCGGTCAGGCCCTGGTTGCAGCCGCAGTTGCCAAAAAGTAGTGATGAGCGAAAACCGGCGATTGCGCTCAAAATACGAATACCAGCACTGTTGGCCGGTTTGAATTTTTAATATTAATTCGGCAATTAAACATGTCATTCCGGCCGAAGCGAAGCGGAGAGCCGGAATCCAGAAAACCTATGAAAATACTGGATTCCCGCCTTCGCGGGAATGACGAGACGGTTAATTGAAGTTGGTATGTTAAACTGCCAATTTAATAATATACTTGGACAAATACCATGGCCATCAAACATTCGGAAGAATACCGCGACCCCGGGATCTCGCGCAACATCGCAAAACGGATTGACGCGGCCAGTCGAAAACCGGTCCGTTTGATGGAGGTCTGCGGAACGCATACCGTGGCAATTTTCAAAAGCGGGATCCGGGAACTTTTGCCAAAGACGATTGCGCTGCTTTCCGGCCCGGGGTGTCCTGTGTGCGTTACCGCCCAGAACGAAATCGACGCTTTTATCGCCCTATCCGGAATTGAGGATGTCATTGTAACAACCTTCGGCGATCTTGTGAGGGTCCCGGGAACCGATTCTTCCCTCTATCTGGAACGTGCCAAGGGTCATGATATCCGCATCGTTTATTCAACGTTTGATGCCCTTGAGATTGCCAGAAAGAACCCCGGAAAAAACATCGTTTTTTTGGGCGTGGGCTTTGAGACCACCGCACCGACAGTCGCGGCCTCCATCCTGACTGCGCAACAGATGAATATCGACAACTTCTTTGTTTTTTGCGCCCACAAATTGGTCCCGCCGGCCCTGGTCGCTCTATGTGAAGCCAAGCGCACCAACATCGACGGTTTTGTCCTCCCCGGCCATGTTTCCGTAATAATCGGTACAAAGGCCTATCAGCCTTTTTTCGAACAGTTTCAAGTCCCGTGTGTCGTGGCGGGATTCGAGCCGGTCGATATCCTGCAAGCCATCCTGACGCTGGTCCAGCAGATCGAAACCGGCAGACCGGAACTTTCCAACGCCTACCAGCGGGCGGTAACATTTGAGGGCAACCCAAAGGCCCGAAAGATCATGCAGGATGTATTTGAAACTGCGGATGCGAACTGGCGCGGCATCGGGACGATTCCGGGAAGCGGTCTTAAGATTAGAAGCAAATTTGCTGCCTTTGACGCCCGCAACGTATTCAACGTCATTGTTCCCGAGGCAAAGGAATTCAAGGGCTGTATTTGCGGCCAAGTTCTCACCGGCATAAGCGTTCCGAGCGACTGTCCGCTCTATAAAAAAGCCTGCACTCCCATGGAACCGGTAGGTCCCTGCATGGTCTCCAGCGAAGGAACCTGCGCAGCATACTATCGCTACCACGGCACCTGATTTGGCCCCGGATTGTCATACCTGAAACAAGTATAGCAAGCCGCCGGGCCATTGCCTTCATTCGTAATGCGCGTCCGCACTTTCTGCCGGCTTATCCTGCCAGCCGCCGCCGAGGGCTTTGTAAAGGGCCACCAGGTTGGTGGAGACAGTGCGGGTGCTTTGCACCAGAGCGTCTTCGGTGGTATAAAGTGCGCGCTGGGCCTGCAGCACGTTCAAAAAGTCGGTTTGCCCCTCGGTATATAGCGTTTCGGATAGCGTCACGGCTTTGCGATTGGCGGCCACGGCCGCCATGAGCGCGTTGCGATGGGCCTGTTCTTTGGCTGAGGCGATCAGTGCATTTTCGACTTCCTGCAGGGCGGTTAATACGGTCTGCTGATAGGCAATGATCTCCTGCTCCTGCAAGGCCTTTTGCAGCTCCACACCGGCGCGGATCCGGCCGGTCTCAAACAGACGCCAGCGCACCGATGGACCGAAAGACCAAAAGCGGTTGGCCCAGTCGAACCACGAACTGAAATCGCTGGATTGAAAGCCGGTGGAACCGGCGATGGTGAACTTGGGGAACAGCTCGGCCGCAGCTACGCCGATGCGCGCCGTGGCCGCATGGATCCGGGCTTCGACCCTGCGGATGTCCGGTCGACGGCGCAGCAGTTCCGACGGCACACCGGCAGGCACCTGCGGCGGGGATCCCGGAATGGTTCCGACCGGAGATAATTCCGCTCTCAAAGCCGCCGGCGGGGCGCCCAAAAGGACACTGAGGCTGTGGATCGCCTGTTGGGTTGAAGACTCCAGCAGGGGGATCTGGGCGGAAGTGGTGGCGGTTTGGGCCTCGGCGTTGGCCACGTCCAGTCCGCTGACAAATCCGCCCTCGAAGCGTTGGCGGGTCAATAGAGCGCTGTGTTCCTGGGTCGCCAGGTTCTGCCGGGTAATGGCGATTTGCTGCTGAAAGGTGCGCAGGTTGATGTAGTTGCGTGCCACCTCGGCCGTCAAGGTCACAAGGACGTCCCGATGCGTTTCGACGGCGGCTTGCAGATCGGCTTCGGCGGCTTCCAGATTGCGCCGCTGTCCGCCGAAAAGATCGATTTCCCAGCCGGCGTCAAAGCCGGCCTGGTATTGATTATCGGTAGCCGCACCGGTTCGATTTCCGGCGGAAGAGCGGTTGCGTTGATAAGCACCCGAGGCGTCGAGCGTCGGGCCCAGGCCCCCTGCGGCCACGCTTTTGGCTGCACGGGCCTGGCGAATGCGGGCCTCGGCCAGTTTAAGATCAAGATTGGAGGCGGCCGCCCTTTCTACCAGTGACGTTAAAATCGGATCTTGAAAAACGGTCCACCAGTCTGCCAATTTATTATCATCAGATGCCGACGCCAGGCGTGAGGATTCCGCAGTGGAAGCGGCCCAGTCGGCGGGCACCGTCACCTGTGGGCGCTGGAAGTCAGGACCCATCATACAGCCGGATAACAAGGCCAGGCTGAGCCCGGCCATCAGGGCCAGAGAAGGTCTCGCAGCGTGCCATAACCGCAGGCTTCCTGGAAATGTGCTGAGAGACTTTTTCGACGAGTTTTTAAAAATGGCCGATGGCCGATGGCCAATGACCAATGTCAAACAAGGTTTTTGTCCTTTTAAACTGGTTTGATGTTTTTTGCAGCCGGATCAAGGGTAATCGAAATATCCATGTCGCAAAAAGTGATCATTCGTAACGCAAGGCCTCAATGGGATCCAGCAGCGAGGCTTTCCAAGCCGGATAGAATCCGAAGACAATGCCGACGGCGGCCGAGACCAGCACGGCAGCGACAATGGCCGTAAAAGAGGTTTCTACCGGCCAACGCAGCAACAGGCGCACCAAGTGCGAGCCACCGTGGCCCAGCAGGATGCCCAAGGCCCCGCCTACCAGGCAGAGGACCACGGCTTCCACCAGGAACTGCCGCAGGATGTCACGGCTGCGGGCCCCGACCGCCATGCGCAGGCCGATCTCGCGGGTCCGTTCCGTGACCGAAACCAGCATGATGTTCATGATTCCCACCCCGCCCACCACCAGAGAGATCATGGCCACGCAGAGCAAAAGATTGGTCATCAAGGTCGTGGTCGCTGAAAGGGTGTTGGATATCTCCGTCATGTCGCGGAGACTGAAATCGTCCGGTTCGCCCGGGCGAATGCGATGTCGCTCGCGCAGCGCCGTGGTGATCTGCCGTATGGCGGCGGGAATTTCATCGGTGCTTCGCGCCGCCGCCAGAATATGATCGATATTGGCGAAGCGCACCGGCATGGGATTGTCGGCGGCCTGGATCTCCGACCTTTCCGGGTAGAGGCTGGGCTGGCCGCCTGGGTAGAGATTGCTCAGCGTGTTCACCGAGCTGCTTGAGGAACTGCCGGCAGCGCTCTGGTTGGTGTTTTCGAGCGTGGAGCCCGTCACCCGGTACTTGATCGTGGACCATGGCGCCAGGATGACGTCGTCCTGGTCCATACCCATCATGTTGGCGCCTTTGCGGCCGAGCACGCCCACAACCCGGAAGGCTACGTTCTTGATGCGGATCTCCCTTCCTACCGGCGATTCTCCTTGAAACAGCTCACGCACCAGAGTCTGTCCCAACAGGCAGACCTTGTTGGCGTTTAGGACGTCCCGATCGGTAAAGAGTTCCCGCGCCCATGGTCCAGTTCTGCACGTCCAGAAATGCCGGCGTGACGCCGTAAATAAACGTCGGGACCCAGTTGCGGCTGCCGTAAACCACCTGGGCCCTGGTATGGACGAGGGGAGCGGCGTTGCGAATGGACGGGCATTCCCGCAGAATGGCCTCGCAGTCTTCGGGCGTGAGGGTCGTGGCGCTGCCCGATCCGAAGGTCACACCGCCGCTTGAGGCCGCACCGGGACTCAGATTCAGGACATTGGCCCCCATGCTGGAAATCGCCTTGCGGATGGCCCCCGAGGAGCCGGCGCCAATCTCCATCATAGCGATGACGGCACCGACACCGATCACGATGCCCAATGTCGTCAGCATAGCCCGCATCGGGTTGCGTCGCAGAGCCTTCATGGCCGTTCGAACCGTGCGATAGATCTTCATTTTGCGTCTTCCCTTTTTGCCGATGGCTGCTCGCACGCTAGCTGAGAAGCAAGCAGCCCCCCAGGGTCGCCCAAAGCACCGTCAACGATCACACCGTCGTGGATGTGGATGACGCGACCGGCACACCGGGCCACCATGGCGTCGTGGGTGACCACGATGATGGTGATAGCTTCTGTTTGATTGAGCTGCTGGAACATGTCTAGAACTTCTTTGCTGGTGCGCGAGTCGAGGTTGCCGGTAGGCTCGTCGGCGAACAGCAATGACGGGCGGTTGATCAGGGCCCGGGCGATGGCCACCCGCTGCTGCTGGCCGCCGGAAAGCCGCGAAGGTTCATAATTTAGGCGGTCCTGCAGCCCGACGCGGCCAAGAATCTCTGCGGCCCGCTGCCGGGCATCACGCTCGGAAATATTGCCGGCGGCGTACGACAACGGCATGGCCACGTTATCCAGGGCGCTGGTACGCGGCAGCAGGTTGAAGTTCTGAAAAACAAATCCCAACTTGCGGTTGCGCAGCAGGGCGCGCTGGTCGGCGGGGAGCCGCGACACTTCTTCCCCGTCGAGCCGATAGGTTCCCGAATCGGGTCGATCAAGGCACCCCAGAATGTTCATCAGGGTGCTTTTACCCGATCCGGACGTACCCATCAGAGCGACCATTTCACCGCGGGCCACCGTCAGCGAGACGCCCTTGAGCACGGGTACGGCGATGTCGCCCATTTGATAGGTTTTGTAAATGTCGTGCAGCTTGACGATAGGTTCCATAGCTATATTGTTCCGACCTGGTCCGAATGCATCAGCGCGATCCTTCACTTCGGCTGCGTCGCAGGAACTGCGGCGTGAATGGATTTTTGGCATCGGCCGGCGCGGCTTTTTGGCTCTGGATGCCGGTAACGACCGTCCGACCATCGGTCAGGTCCTGGCCTTGGACCTGGGTCACTGCGCCGTCGCTCAACCCGACGCGCACCGTTACAGGGCGCACGTATTGTCCCTCCAGCGACCAGATGACGCCACGGTCGATTCCAGCGGGCGCCTGGTCAGCCTTTACTCCGGGCTGCCGGCCTTGATCGACTTTCGGTCTGTTTTGATCGGGCTGTTGGAGCGCTTTGCGGAAAACGGGCGCAATCTGCTCGGTCTTGGGCTCCCAGTGCAAGGCGGCGTTGGGTACCAGCAGGACATTGCTGAGGTGCTGCAACTCGAACTGCACATTGGCAGTCAGGTAAGGCAGCAGACGTTTGTCCGTGTTGTCGGTGACGATTTCCACGGTGTAGGTGACCACGTTCTGGGTCATGGCAGCATTCAGCCGCACTTTGCCCACCGTACCCTGGAAGGTTTCACCGGGGAAGGCATCCACGGTGAAGGTCACCGGCTGGCCGGGATGAATCTTGCCGATATCGGCTTCATTGACCGCAACCCAGACCTGCATGCGGGTCAGATCCTTGGCAATCAAAAACAGACTGGGAGCGTTGAGGCTCGCCACTACGGTCTGACCGATGTTGACACGCCGGTCGATGATGACCCCTTTGACCGGTGAGATGATCGTACAGTAGCCCAGGTTACGCAGGGCGCGTTGCAGCACTGCCTGGGTCTGGGCGGCCGGCCCTGGCCTGCAGGATGGCCCCTTCGCCCACAGCAACGTTGGCCTTGGCGATCTCATAGGTCGACTGATAGGCATCGTAGCTGGCCTGGGCCAAGGCCTCGGAAGGGCCTATCTTTTGGGCGCGTTGCCAGTCGCGTTCGGCCTGGCGGAGTCTGGCCTTCAACTGGTCCAGGTCGGCTTCGGCGCGTTGCAGGCCGGCTTTGGCGGACTGGACCTGGGCTCCGGCACCGGCGGCCTCGGCTGAATAGAGCGAGTTGTCGATGCGGGCCAGGACGGTTCCTGCGGCTACCACGGAGCCATAATCCACAGTCTTTCCGTTGACATCCTGGCCGAAAGACAGAATCTGACCGGCAACCTGGGCACCCACATCGATCACTTCTTCCGGTTCCACCGTGCCGGTGGCGCTGATGGTGACACGCAAGTCGCCGCGGGTTACCTGTACCGTGCGAAAGACGTCCGTACCTCCGTTGCCGCCTTTCTGATACCAGGCGGTTGTTGCGCCGATCAGTCCCAGGACGATCAGCGCCGCGATGGCTTTTTTGATCACAGGTTTCATGACTGCCCTCTGTTCATGACAGGATGCTGCCTCCATCCAAAGTTAGGCGTGTTCAGTGCTTGCCGCGGTTTCCATCCGGTTTCGGACCGCGCGGATGCCTGCCAAACTGAAGCGTGTCACGTGGTCCACCAGCGTTTCCAAATCCTCTAAGATCCATTCAGGGCCCGATGGCAGCGGATCCGGCGAAGCCATCTTGCGACGCCGCTCGTGCATCAGCGGACCGAAACACTGGGCGCGGATACTCATGAGGCAAAGCCGAACCGGTTGTTCGTCGGCCTGTTGCCCCAACAGCTCCCGGACGATGGCGGCAAAGTCTCGAAAAATCGGCTCTATCGACTGCTGCATAGCGCCGGCCAGCAAGCCCGTCGGGGTGGCCATTTCTTTGTAAAAAATGTCCAACTCGTGGCTTTGGGGATCGATGATCCGCCGCATGATGGCCAGAATCCGCCCCCGCAGCCGCTCTTGGACCGGGGCATCCGCAGCCACGCCTCCGTCCGGCGGATAGGCCTGCAAGGACTTTTCAAAGGCAAAGCGCCAACTTTCCACGTAAAGGGATTCCTTGCCGCCAAAGTGATAATTTGCGGCCGCCACGTTGGCCTTGGCCTGGCGGCAAATCTCCGCGATGGTGGCATCCCGGAAGCCCCTTTTGGCAAAAACTTCACACGCGGCCATCAGCAGGTGCCGGCGTGTTTCCTGCCCATCGATGCGTTGCTTTCTCATCAAGGATCTCCGTTTGAATTAAGTCAAATATCTATTTAAAGTAATAATTAGAATTGGTCAAGATCTTTTTACGGCGTCTGGCAGGGTCCCCGGCCTTGCAGTGTGCATAAACGGGATGACTTGTCTGTTTTTAAGGTTTGAATAAAACGTTTCTTTGCATTTTCCAAATCTTCCTTAACGATGATATCGTGCCATTTTATTTTTTGTCTTTACATTTTAGTGAAAATCAATTAAACACCTTTTTTGCTTTTTTTCAGGGTATATTTTAAATTACCTTGAGGCATTGCTAAAAAGAAATATCACAGGAGATCACTCTATGGAAACATGTGCCAATCATCCGGAAACGGAGACCCCATTTGTTTGCGCCAAATACAACACATACATGTGCGTTGAATGCCTTCGCTGCCGTGATCCGGAGATTTACTGTAAATACCGCCCGTCATGTCCCGTACACTTTATCCACAAACATACAACCTCCTGGAACGACGAGAGCAACGAAAAAATAGCCTCAACCCTATAATAACGATAAGTGGTTAAAAAGAGCCAAGCCGGGTCCTTTGGACCCGGCTTTTTTTACTATCGTGGTTACAGTATATTTTCGATTTTTCATGAAATGTTTGGGTTATAGGTTATGCCTGCCTTGGCGTACAAATCGAAAAAGTGGTGGGTCGGGCCATAACCTTTGCCGATGTCGAGGGCATGTTCTATGGCACCGCTGATATAGGTTTTGGCAAGCGTTACGGCTTCGAAGAAAGTGTTACCTAAGGCCAGATTCGCCGCGATGGCCGCAGAAAAGGTGCAGCCGGTACCATGGGTATTTTTAGTTTTTACCCGGCGGTGTTGCAGCCTTCTGGATTCGATGCCGTCGCAGAGAACATCCGTGGCAGTGTCTTCTCCCAGATGACCGCCCTTGATAACGACTTTAGGGGCACCTAACTGTAAAATCTCAACGGCCGCGGCTTCCATGTCGCCAAGATTTCTGATGGACCTGCCGGTGAGCGCTTCGGCTTCATAGATGTTGGGAGTGACGATTTCAGACAGGGGGAAAAGGTAGTTGACCAGAGCGTCCTGGGCGTTTTGGTTCAACAATCGATAGCCGCTTTTGGAAATCATTACCGGATCGAGCACCACTGCCGGAGGATTTACACTCTTGAGCGCAGCGGCAATGCATTCAATTAGTTCAATATTTGAAACCATGCCGATTTTGACGGCATGGATATCGATATCATCGAACAGACAGCGTATCTGGTCGTAAACGATCTTGGGCGGTAGCTCAAAAACATCATAGACTTTGCGGGTGTTCTGTACGGTAACGGCAGTAATAGCGCTCATGCCGTAAACGCCGTGGGCCTGAAAAGTTTTTAAATCCGCCTGAATTCCGGCGCCGCCGGAAGAATCCGAGCCGGCAATGGTCAGCGCAACTTTCATGATTGTATCCTTTGGTTTCCTCCAAAATCTTTCTTCTTCTGTAAAAAAACGGTTCCGGAAATCCACTCATAAATTTTTATCATGGTAAAATCACCATAACACGACTTTGGGTATGAGTAAAATAAAGTCGGCATGATTTTAACCATTAACAGAAAAGTTTGAAGTATCGTTTTGATATTCCTCAATTCTAAGTTTTTGATGCCAGTGAAGATGGATAGCCGTAGATGGCTTCAGTATGTCGAGACTGAAGAATCCGTATCGTATTCTGATATTTTCTGAAGCTGTAAGAGTTGCG
Organism: Pseudomonadota bacterium; assembly: GCA_043825735.1. Classification (GTDB taxonomy): domain Bacteria; phylum Desulfobacterota; class Desulfobacteria; order Desulfobacterales; family JBDRRP01; genus JBDRRP01. The sequence continues at coordinate 9,875 of JBDRRP010000077.1, forward strand.
ATTGGCTAACGTAATTTTGAACTTTTAACCGCTGCCATAAAACAATTGATCAAAAGCAGGTATCGCAAATTATCGTTCCAGAGGCCAGATCGCAAGATATGGGATTTTACGACTTTAGACCAGACCTGTATCTGATGGTAAGCCAAATGAGATACACATTACGTATCGTTGAAGTTAAAGAATTTTACAGCACCTGACCAACATAGCAGGTAACACCACTAAAGGCACCGGATATGTTTGGATACAAGGCCTAACTCAAAATAATTTTCACAACATGCTCAGATTTATTTGTTCCTATCCTAAAAATCTAAGAACTGCGCACGCATTGAAAACCTTCGCCCAAATCACACGCTACACAGAAACCCGGTGTTTTTTCTGCGAATGGCATTTTTGCTTCGCATTGCCCGCACAGACGTTCTTGCCCGCGCTTCATCGGTCCGCTACAAGGAACGATGGTCATGGGGCAGACATCGAGACATGTACCGCATTGCCTGCAGAGTTCGGAACGCACGCCAAAAGGAGAATCCACGCGACGATCCTTGCCGCGCCCGACAAAGCCAATTGCCTTTACCCCATAGTGTCCCGTGCATGCGCGAACACAACGGCCGCATAAAACACAGTCATTGTTTCTGAACGGATAGCGAACTTCCTTCACGCCACAACGCACGGCAATGTCCTGAATCGCACGGGAGTTAGGCGCTTCGGCAACGAGCAGCTCTGCAATATTGCGTCGCAGTTTCCTGATTTTTTCGGTATGGCTCCAGATTACCATACCTTCTTTCACGAGCAGGGTGCAGGACGTCGTAATTTTAGACCTGCCATTGTCAGCATGCTCTACGATGCAAAGGCGACATGCACCAATATCTGAAACATATTGGAGATGACACAGATGAGGGATGCAGATGCCGTATCCAAGAGCCGCATCAAGCACGCTTGATCCTTTGGCCGCTCGAATGTTGGCACCATCAATAGTTATCGTCACATGTGGAGTCATATTATACCTCGTTAGTTAACTTGAATGGCTTCAAAAGTGCATTCACTTCTACAGATCCCGCATTTCTGGCAGATCTGCAGTTCAATTTTATGAACTTTCTTTCTTGCACCTTTAATAGAATTGTAAGGACATTCGCGCTTGCAAATCCCGCAACCTGTGCACTTTTCAGGATCAATTGTGTATGTGATCAACGCCTGGCACACGCCGGCTGGGCAGTGGTTTTGGTTAATGTGTGCATCGTATTCCTTGCGGAAATAGCGCAAGGTGGAGAGCACGGGATTCGCTGCCGTCTTGCCTAACGCGCACAGCGCTGTTTCACTGACCGTGTACGCCAACTCTTCCAAGAGACGTATTTGTTCGGGGTTGCCCCGACCTTCGGTGATATCAGTGATGATTTCCAACATGCGGCTGATGCCCAAGCGACAGGGCACACACTTGCCGCATGATTCGTCCTGCAAAAAAGTGAGAAAATACTTGGCTATATCTACCATGCAGGTCTCTTCATCCATCACCACAATGCCGCCGGAGCCTATCATCGAACCTGCTTCGGCAAGTGCATCAAACTCCACAGGAAGATCAAATTTATCTACAGGAAGGCATCCTCCGGAGGGCCCGCCGGTCTGAACCGCTTTAACAGGCTTGCCTGTTGCACTTCCACCGCCGATATCGAACACAACGGTCTTAAGCAGAGTCCCCATTGCGATCTCGACCAACCCTGTGTTTTTGATACGACCGGTCAGTGCGAGGATTTTGGTTCCTTTGCTGGTTTTGGATCCTTTAGAAGCATACCAGGCTGAACCGTTTAGGATTATAGAAGGAACATTGGCCCATGTTTCGACATTATTCAGTGTGGTTGGTTTGTGCCAAAGACCGTCAACCACGGTATGGATGTCTTTTGGCCGCGGTTCACCGACTTTACCTTCCAGAGAAGCCATGAGCGCAGTCGATTCACCACAAACAAAAGCGCCTCCGCCCCGGGCGATATCAACGTCAAAAGAGAATGAAGATCCCAATATATTCTCACCCAGAAGCCCCCGTTCGCGAGCTTGCTGAACAGCCACTTGCGCATGTTTTACCGCCAAAGGGTATTCGTTTCGAACGTAAACATAGCCTTGACCAGCACCAATTGCCCATGCACCGATCATCATTCCTTCGAGAACCAGGTGCGGATTACCCTCCAGTACACAACGATCCATGTAGGCACCGGGATCTCCTTCGTCTGCGTTGCATATAACATACTTTTCATCGCCGGGCGCCTCCTGGCAGGCAGCCCACTTGCGGCCGGTGGGAAAGCCGCCCCCGCCCCGTCCTCTTAAACCAGAGGCCTTGATCTCGTCGACAACCGACTGTGGTGTCATCCCAAAAAGGGTTTTCGCAAGCGCCGAATATCCGCCGATAGCAATGTAGTCTTCGATAGCGCATGGATCAACCTGTCGATTTAGGGCCAGTAGCTGACGGTCCTGGGCACGGTAGAAGGGAATTTCCGCCTCGGTCTGAATCGTTTTGCCGGATACCGGATTCTTGTAAAGCAATCGTTCGATAATTTCGCCTTCACAGACGGTTTTGGTAATGATATCGTGGGCGTCGTCAGGCAAAACATGACAATAGAATGTATTGCCCGGGTCTACGATAACAATAGGGCCCTGCTCACAGAAACCGTGGCATCCGGTGGTGCGCACTTGGACCCTCTTTTCCAACCCCTGTTTAACCAGTTCGTTTTTGACTGTATCGATTAGGATTTGGCAGCGTGATGCTTGACACCCGGTCCCGCCGCATAAAACAAGTGTTGTCTGGAATTTTTTGCGGTTATTTTGAAGCTTCGTCCGAAGGGCTTCCAGCTTTCTGATCGTGTTGATCTTAGTCATCTGAAGTTTCCTCCGTTCCGCGTTTACTAAGTGACGTAATTAGTTTGCGTATCTTTCCGGGTGTCATGTGGTGATGGCATGATCCGTTTTCAGTAACGATTGGTGCAAGTGCACAAGCGCCAAGGCAGTTCACATGTTCAATCGTAAAAAGTCCGTCTTGGGTTATTTCTTTGGGCGCAACCCCGAGTTGACCGACTGCCTGGTTGAGAATCATTTTTGCGCCGCGCACATGACATGCTGTGCCCGTGCATACGGTGATTACGTTTTTTCCACGCGGTTTCAATGCAAAAGCCTTGTAAAAAGAAGCAACGCTGTATACTTCCATGATTGGTACGCCCAGTTCACTTGATATGATCTTCATGGATTCTTCAGGGATATAACCATAATGTTCCTGTGTGTCCTGCAGCACCTCTATGAGTTGATGAGGTTGGCTCCGACGTCCTTCTAAGATTGAATCAAGTGTGGCATGCAGCATAAGAACCTCCTTAGGTTGGTATTGTTTTTGATTGACAATATAAGCCGGCATGAATTAAGTAAATACGATTAAAATGCACTTATATTGCCTATAAAGTATGGGCATTAAATATGCCAAATTAATACCCATATACTGCATATCTATAATAGGTAGGATTTATGGATAGAAAAAAAAATTCTTTATCGCAGACTACCGGAAAGGATTTTCAAAACCAGCCCTCAGACTTTTTTCATCTGTGGCGAATTCCATTTAACGATGAAAAAGAGCCTTCAAAACTTGTGATTGCGCTTCGCGAGCGGATCAAGGAATTGAACTGCTTGTATGGGATAGCACAGCTGGCAGAACGTCATTCTGATTCGGTTGAAGATCTGCTGCGAGATCTTGTTAATTTTTTGCCCTTTTCGTGGCAGTATCCGGAAATTACGTGCGCCCGGATTATTTTCCAAGGAAAAACATACCAAAGTAAGGGATTTAAAGTTGCGAAGTGGCGGCAATCCTCGCGTATTTTTGTGTATAACGAACCCAAGGGTGAAGTCACCATCTTCTATCTGGAAGAGCGTCCGCCAGCGGACGAGGGACCATTTCTAAGAGAGGAACGCGCCTTACTGGATGAACTGGCCAAGAGAATCGGCACTGCCGCAATGCGGATTTCTGCTGAACTGGAATTGCAGGAGATTAACAAGCAGTTGACCTTGGAACGAAAGGCATTGCAGGAGGCGAACGCAGCGCTTCGGTCGGTTTTGGCAAGGATCGAAGAAGAAAAGCAAGAAATATATATGAATATACGTACGAACATTGATAAGATTTTGATGCCGATTTTGCATGAATTGATTCTGAATTTACCCCAAACTCAGAGGAAATATGCAGAGATGTTAAAGACCAACCTGGAGGAGATAGCGTCTCCGTTTGTCAGCCATTTGTCAAAAACCCACCTTTCTCTGACACCGACCGAGATTAATATTTGTAATATGATTCGAAGTGGATTGCGGACCAAAGAAATCGCTCAGATTAGAGGTGTATCCGCGGCTACAATTAACCGTCACCGGGAACATGTCCGCCGGAAGCTCAAGATTGCCAATAGCGACACCAATCTTATGTCCTACTTACAATCAAGTATGTGGACGAAAGGTTGAAGAAGACGTGACAAATCTTGAAATTTTGTCTTTAAAATAAATGTGTTAGAAAGGAAACTTGTGTACATCTTGCCAGAAAGTCATATATCAAATGATTCCAACAAAATGTGATACGATTAACATAGTCGCATCCCAGATGGAACATCATTGGAAAACCGCGATCATCTCCCGCACGCTATATATTGTATAATTTTGTTCCGAACCAATCGAGGCTTCGGGTGAGGATTTCTTGCGGCTATATCAACTCGCATTATCAGATTAATATCATAGATGATTTCGTTTGCAAATCGCAAGCTTGCTGGACTTATTTATTTCAATTTGCATTGAGAAAAATTCTTTACATTAGCCGATAGTTTCTGAAAAATTTTCATGAAATGTCCGGGCTAATCTTCCGGTTATCTCTTGCCGTGCTGAAACGATGCAACACCGGCAGGCAGGTTGATTAGATGCTCCCCCTGAAAGGATAGGCAGCGTCCCACCGGATATGCCTCCGGCAGAGCGTTTTTAACGTGTTCGAAGGTTTCCGGCGGGCATGCAAATAACAGCTCGTAATCCTCACCGCCGGCAAGAACCATCTTTTCGGGTTTCAGGTGATATTTTTTACAGAAGGATATCAGGCCGGGATCAAGCACGCAGCCGCTCAAGTCGAATTCGATGGAAAGTCCGGAGGCCGCAGCAATATGCCGGGCGTCTCCAGCCAGCCCGTCGCTGATATCGATGACGCATCCTACATTGTTTTGAGCCAGAATCCGGGCGGCATCAAACCGTGCTGACGGGAACTTGAATTTTGCAATCAGGGATTTAAAGGCCGGATCGTTTCTAAGCAGCGACTCAAGGCCGGCACGGGCCAGGCCGAGAGGTCCGGTACAATACAGTCCGTAGCCGGGAAGGGCACCTGATCGGGCCGGGAAAACAGCATCGTGACCCCGGCCGACGGCAAACAGGTCCAGCGACAGTTGGTCGGCAGCGGAAATATTGCCGCCGCCCAAGGCGGCGCCGTATTTTTCAAGGGCTTTGTTGATCCCTTTGTAAAGCGCCGCAACGGTGTTGTCGGAAATATACGCAGGGAGTGCCAAATTGACAAAGAGGGCAACGGGGACGGCATAGGAAGCGGCGAGGTCACTGAAGGTTATTTCAACCGCCTTTTCCCCGACTTCTGCGGGTGTTTGCCAGTCAAACCTGAAATGGACCCCTTCTCGCTGGGTATCCGTGGTGATCACCGGGTTGGTTACAGCTTCAAGAAGACAGGCGTCGTCTCCAGGCCCAATCTTAAGATAGGGGCCGGTCGGTGTGTGTTTGATCAATTTATCGATCAGCACGAATTCATCCTGCCACGGGGAAGCCAGGGAGGTGCGGGGCTGGCACCCGCAGGCGGATGAGAGCTTTAGCGCAATTTGCAAAGGATTTTCAGCGCGAGTAAGGGCACTGATCACGGCAACACCGGCGGCCCCCCGGATGAAACAGGCTTTGGCGTTGGCAGGGTCAATTCCGCCGATGGCGACAACAGGCCGCAGCGAGGATTTAATCAGAACTTCGAGGCCCGCAAGGCCGATCGCTGCTTTGGCATCCGCTTTTGTGCGGGTGTCAAAAACAGGGCCTGCGCCGATGTAATCACAGGGTGAAAGATCGCTTTTTTCCAGTTCCGAGACACTGGACACCGACAGCCCTACAGCGGCTTGAGGCCCTAAAATGTCTCTGGCCAAAGCCGGGTCATCATCATCTTGGCCGAGGTGGACGCCGTCGGCCCCGAGTGCTTTGGCCAGCAGAATGTTATCGTTGACAAGAAACGGGACGGCGTTGCATTTGCATATGTCCCTGATGGCCGTAACTTCCTGTAGGAAACGAGCAGAGAACGCTTTGTTGCGGTACTGGATGACGGTTGCCCCGGCGGCAATGGCGATGCGCACCTGTTCGACCGGCGGCAAGTCAGGGGCGCCGTCGTCGGTGATGAAGTAAAACCGGAGCGCTTTTTGTAAGCGTTCTAAAAGCATCTTTTCTATCCTACTGTTGAAAACTTTGTCTTTTGGGCTTGCATTAAAATATCACAAATCAGGATGCTTTGAAATCTTTTTCAAAATCGTTGAATGATGCAGAAAGCTTATTATGCTTGACCATTTTTGAATACTTATGTACCAAAACATATTAGAGGGCTTTACTAACGCAAATAATTCATTAAACATTTTAAGGCGGGGGATCATTATGAAGAAGAACATTTTAATTGTGGACGACGAGCCCTCCATCCGTGATTCTTTGCAACGGACATTGCGCAATCTGCGTGATGGATGCGTCTTTTTCACAGCCGGAAACGGGGTCGAAGCCCTGAAACTGATGCAGAGCACCCCCATCGATCTTATCATCACCGATTTGCTGATGCCGGAAAAGGAAGGGTTGGAAACCATCATGGAGGTGCGCAAATGTTTTCCCGCTGTCAAGATTATTGCCATATCCGGCGGTGGCAGAAATGGAACCATCGACTTTCTAGATGTTGCTGAAAAGCTTGGCGCCTCGTATACGCTAAGCAAGCCGTTTACTCCGGAAGAAATTCGGGAGGTCGTGCAAGAGGTTCTAAACGGCCTGGAATAATAGATCCATTTCGTCATCCTGTGTTTCTGCTTTGATTTCCGGAGCGTCATCCAGAGGGAGACGAATGATGAACGTGGTACCCTTGCCGATTTCCGTTTCGAATCTGATGGTCCCGCTGTGTTTTTTTACAATGACCGCATGTGAAAGGGCCAACCCCTGCCCCGTACCTTTGCCCACCTCTTTGGTCGTAAAAAACGGGTCGAAAATTCTGGTTCTGATGGACTCCGGCATGCCTGTTCCGGTATCGCTAACACGAATCTCGGCCCAATGACCGTCTCGGCGAGTACATACTCGAATCGTGCCTTTTTCCCCGGAGCCGTCACCGGCGGCCGCGGCAATGGCATGGCAAGCATTAATGATCAAATTCAGTATCACCTGGTTAAATTCACCAGCAAGGCACGGAACCGCCGTAAGGGTTGAATCGAAATCGGTTTTCATCGCCGCTACATACTTCCATTCGTTGCGTGCTACCGAAATCGTGCTCTGGATGGCTGCATTGATGTCAACGGGCGCTTTTCTTGTCGTTCCAGGATGCGAAAACTCCTTCATGGCTCTGACGATACCGGCCGTGCGGTTGACGCCTTCTATGGATTGCTGGATCGCCAGGGGAATATCTCGCAAAAGATAATCCATATCAGATTCACTTCTGGCAATCTCCACCTCTCTAACAAGATCTTTCGGAACCTCGCCGGTTTTGATTGCCTGAAACAATTTGTCATATTTTTCAAGCACGTTAGTGATCTCATCAAATGAATCCCGAAGGAAATGGATGTTGTCACTCACGTATTGGGTGGGCGTGTTGATTTCATGCGCGATGCCTGAGGCCAACTGTCCGATGGATTCCAGTTTCTGGGCCTGCGCCAGTTGCTCCTGTAAAATCCTGCGCTCGGTGATATCGCTGGCGATACCCCTGAACCCGATTCTGCGGCCTCTATTATCTTTCATTAAAGATATGGAAAACCCTATCTGCCGTTTAACCCCGTCTTTTCTGATGAACTCACAAATAAGTCCTTTTTCAGGCTCTCCTGTTCTGTAAACCTTGTTGAACGTTTTATAGGCCCGGGCAGCATTTTCTTTATCCATATACTGCCGGTTGTTCATACCCATTAATTCGTCTCTGGAATAACCGAAGATTTTACACATGGCGTCATTGAAAAACGTAAAGTTCCCGGCAAGGTCATATTCGTAATATCCCTGTTCGATACTTTCAAGGATGGTTCGATATTTTTCCTCGCTCGCCCGCAAGGTTTCCTCGGCCTGCAGGCGTTCATCCAAGAAATCGTCGACATCTCCTTTGATGATGGCGATAGCGTCAAAAACAGCCTTGAATGGATGGGAATCGCTGATATGGTCTGATAAAATTCCTTGTTGATCCCAGTTGATGGTTCCCATGACTTGCAGCAATTCCTGGGAGTATTCTCTGATCTGTTCTTCGGTAAATAGTATGGGGGGCGGTTTTTTTCTTTTTTCTGGCTTTGCCGGCGCTTTTCTCGAAATTTTCCCAGTTGAGTATACGATAGTAATATCCTTTGGCGGTTAATCCGGATTCATCAAGGACTTTTTGCTGAAGGTTGAAATATTTTTCCACATAAGCTTCTTTCAGAATTCCGTAAGCCGTCGTATAGAGAATATCATTTCCGATGA
>JBDRRP010000078.1:0-5169 GCA_043825735.1 Pseudomonadota bacterium
GGCGATCACAAGGTGGCCTCATTACGGCGATCACAGGGTGGCTCGATTGCGCCGATCACAGGGTGGCCTCATTGCGGCGATCACAGGGTGGCTCGTTTACGGCGATCACGGAATGGCACTATAGCGGCGATCACTAACAGCCCGAGCTGGCCCCAATCGATCCCACCGAAATAGGCATTGTTTCACCATATAGGGAACAGGCTACCCGGATGCAGGCCTCTGTCGGCTCCATGGAGATTGAAATCGACACTGTGCACAAGTATCAGGGCAGAGAAAAACGTGTCATGGTCATAACTACGGTATCAAACGAAGCCAACGAATTCGTTGATAACCCGAATTTACTGAACGTCGCGGTATCGCGCGCGCAGGAGAAACTGCGGTTGGTCGTCTCGAAAGAAATGGCCGAGAGTAATGGCAACGTTGCGGATCTTGTCCGTTATATCAGATACTGTAATTGTGATGTCACGCATAGTAAGATCCGTTCCATTTTCGACCTCCTTTATGGTGAATACTCAGCAGCTCGCTTGGGTGTATTGAAAAAGCGAAAACGAATTTCGGAATACGACTCCGAAAACCTCCTCTACGGCGAAATCATGGAGGTTCTTCAAGAAAATACATATCGGGGCTACGGTGTCGTTTTCCAGTTCCCTGTGTCAACGTTAGTTAAGGATAAAGCGCTCTTGACCACCGAGGAATCTGCCTATGCTACCCATCCTTGGACTAGAACAGATTTTCTAGTTTATCGTAAAGTCGATAAAAGCCCTGTTCTGGCCATTGAAGTCGATGGGTATGCATTCCATCGTGAAGGAACGCGTCAAGCTGAACGTGATGCTCTGAAGGATTCTGTGCTGAAGAAATGCGGGCTGCCGATCCTACGCCTGTCGACGATTGAGAGCAGCGAGCGGAGCCGGATTAGGAAAAAGTTGGGGGATGTTGTAGGGGTGGCTATGAACTGAAATGGGTCGCCCTCGCTAACCAACAGGCATTCCAACAATAATCCCGAAAACACCCCCTCGGACGGGGACGGGGGCGGGACGAGGGTCACCCAAGCTATCCGGCTGTTACTCCTACAACAATCTTGAAAACACCCCCCCAAAAAATTGACTCAAAATGAACTTTCCGTGGGCAAAATTGGCGGTTTAAGGTTCTCAGGGGACGTTGGTTCTCAGGGGACGTTGTTGACAAATGTATACTTATTTTATTGTCTCCAATTTCTTCGGGGGTCGGTCGGGGGTCGGGCCAAGCTACCCGGCTGTCATTCCTGCAATAATCTCGAAAATACCCCCTCCAGATTGCCTTAAAACGCACGTTTCGGGGGTAAAATGGGCCGTTTAAGGCGAGTCACCCATTGGGCGCAGGGCATGCGGAAAACACTTCATAGGTTTGAACCCTGCCCCCGCTACCAAAAAATTCAAGCCCTTACGGTTTATTGCCGTAAGGGCTTTTCAGTTGTTCCAATCGAAATCGCTGTTTACCGGTACTTCCCGGGTCTATTACAGAGGGGCAAGACTTATATCCCCCTGTATTTTTTTGACATATGAACGGTTCTGCTATATTATCGCCTTGGCCTGAAAACGCTTTTCCGATTTCGGACGGCGCTTGTACAGGGCCGGGTAATTTTACGGCTCGCGTTCCTCGCGTGAAAAACTCAAGGATCGGATCCTTGGCCAGCGAAGCGTCGAGCATCTGCAGTGGTTGAGATCCATGCCAGTAGCATCTACCAACGGCCGTTGTCGGTCTATACTGATTTTCCCCCTACTCTTCTGCCTTTCCCTGTCATTTATTTCTGATCCATGGCCGTATGCCGACTGCAGCCCGAAAACCGGCGTTGAAGATTTACTCTTTATCCCCTCGGCCGCTAACGGTTCGACACCAATCCTTGCCAAAACAACGCGAAACCGGTTTACCGGTCTCGATGCCCCGAACAAGACGGCGATCATACCCGCGCAGATCTCGGCCTTTGTATCGGGAAAATCTTCAATCTTCTCTTTTGACCACGGTATCGTGAGCCCCATCCGCACAGACCGCTGGGTCATCACCGCCAGAGCCCCTCCTTGCCGCAAGGGCTTCCTGTCGAAATAAAGCCGTAAGAAGCCCGATACCAAACGCTCACCCGTAATCGATTTGCGCGTCAGTGCCTGTTCGTGCCGCAATCGATACCGCAGCAACCGGTTTTGCTGCTTTTTACAAAATGATCATCAGGCGCCATACGCGTGAACCGCCGTCGGCCTTGCGGCCGTCCCGGCAGATCACGGGATCGACGCCTTCTTTCAGTATAGGAGGTTTTATGCGGAAAAAATATTCAAAGGCCTCAGTTCCATCGATTGAAAGCAGGCCCTCTGCGGATCCAGAAATCGACTACTCACCAAAAACATACTCCCCTCGGGAGATGATTGTTTCCGTGGTAAAAATCTCTACAGTCGGCGGTATCATCGCACTAGCGCTGCTGCTGATGGGCTATCTATCATAGCAGATAAAGCGCTTTTGATTTTTGTCAGGGGTGTTGGGGGCGCCCTTCAACGGGCGCCTCCAACTTGCGCCAGGCCGCTCCCGGCCCGCCCTTTTTCACAATCATAATGGAGAAGAATACCGCACGTGAAGGCGCATTGACCTCACGCAAAACCCGTGTTACGCGTATTTTACGGGGGAGTTGGGGACGCCCCTAGAATTTCAAGTTCCTGAATAGCATCTCGCTGTGGCTGCATGCGCTCACTGATAGTCGTCAGACAGCCAGCAGCGTCTCTGTGCCGGGCAAGGCGTTTGCTTCAACGATAGGTTATAGCCTTTTCAGGAAGTCAACTGTGCCTATTGACTTTATAAAATTCGCACCTAAGTTTAGTTATATAATTGTCACCCAACTTCACAAATCATTGATAAACCGTGCGATGGCTTATGGCCTCCAAAGGTAATTTTTTAAAAACGAAGATTTGCGGTGGCATTTATTAAGCTTCTTGGGTGTGCGTGCATCTTCTCTTTGAACAACGGCACCTTTGGAAGCAGTCTTCGGCAGGGTCAGAAATGGCTCTGCCTTTTTATTAGATGCCCACCTGTTTTTCTTTTGGTGTAGAGTTTGGATTTTGATTTGTGATTTGGGGTCGTGATTTGGGCTCGGACAAAGCTACCCACCCAGCATTGCCTTAGGGATAGAGGATAGGCGCGTAAATTTGGCGTAAATTTGGGGTCGGGCCACGCTACAACTTTGCCAATAGGGGATCTACACCAAATACTACCCTGTTATAGTCGCTTAAACGGCCACTTTTGGGTGTCAAATTGACGCTTTAAGAAAAATGTGTGAATCGGCATGCAGTAATCCTCACCTCTAACCCGAAACGGTGCTAAAAATAGACCAAGGGCTTTTGGCCCCCATAATTTCAATTTTCTATGCCTGTATTTTTTGATTTGCTGAGTGATAGGATCGTATGGCAACCATGATCCCGGACAAAGTCATAGAGTTCACCACCGAAGGCGAAGGTAGATTTTACACCTTCATGCAAACGGTGGCACGCCCTGACGAGGATCACATCTGCTGGTATAACCCGGACGTCCAGGACCGGGAGCCGGATTTCATATTGTATTCCAAGGATCTCGGGCTGATCGTTTTCGAGGTCAAGGACTGGGCGCTCGATCAGGTGCTGGAAGCGGACCCGATCAGTTTCAGGCTATCCATAGGCGAGATGACTGAATCCCGGGAGAGCCCACTGCGGCAGGCAAAGGCCTATGTAAACGCGCTTATAGATATGATCCGCAAGGACGGTAGGCTGCTAAATACGGCCCCGCAGTACCGCGGCAAGGTGAAGGTGCCCATCAACTGCGGCGTTGTTTTCCCCAACATCAACAAACTCGAATATACTGAAAAACATCTGGACCAGGTCATTCCCACCGATCGCATCTTTTTCTGGGATGATTTGCACCCGGCATCGGACATCTGCTCGGACCCCAGCGGCAAGTGTTTCTGTGACAGCCTCGCCAGCCGCTTCCCGCCACCGTTCCCGTGCAACCTCAGCCCCGGAGAAGCGTCCCACCTCAGGCACCTCATTTTTCCCTTGATCCGGGTCGCGCTGCCTGAAAGGCAAGGTGGCGGCATCACCTATGACCGGCGCTCCGAGCGTTTGCACTGCCTGGATCACCACCAGGAAGTGATTGCCCGCAAATACGAAGGCGGGCACCGGATCCTAACGGGGCCGCCCGGCTCCGGAAAAACCCTCGTACTTGTTTACAAGGCGGGCTTTCTCAAGCGATACAACCCACAGATCACATCCATTCTGATCGTCTGCTACAACATCGCCCTGCCCGGCTACATCCGAGCCCTTTTGATGAAGCAGGGCATCCCCATGGGGCCGGCAGGTGTTCAGGTGAAGCACTTTTATGAACTCTGCGCTGATATCCTGGGCGAGCCGGTCGAATACGACAGCAAGGAGCCCGGCTATTATGATCTCATCCGGGAGGAAACTTTATCCAAGGTAAAGGACTCCGAAATCAGCTATGATGCGATCCTGGTAGACGAGGGGCAGGATTTCTCAGTGGACATGCTCCGCATCATCACCTCCGTACTGAATCCAAAAACCAACAACCTGACGATTGCTCTGGACAACCGCCAGCGGATCTATGATGCCGACTTCACCTGGAAGGACGCCGGCATCAACGCCAAGGGGCGGATCCACAACATCGGCACCTCATACCGAAACACCCACGAGATCATCACCTTCGCCGACCAATTCGCCGGCAACGCCGGGGAAGGCGGAACCGCCGCCGAGAAAAAACAACTCCCACTATTCCCATCATTTTCTGGTTTTCACGGCCCAAATCCCGAGATCACCCAACATGAGAATTTCAATCTTCTGATCGACTCCATTGCGGGGACTATCCAGGCCCTCCACAAAACAGAAGGCGAACCCTACTCTGAAATGGCCGTTCTCTACGCCATGCAAAACCCAGGGCACCTTCTCGATGCCCCCATCCCTGCCCTGATGAAAACCGCACTTGAAGCCCGCGGCATCCTGTCCACCTGGCTCTCTGAGGACTATCGCGCCAAACACAGCTACGACGTCACCAGTGACCGCGTGACGATATCCACCATCCACAGCGCCAAGGGCCTGGACTGGGCAAATGTGTTCATCGTCGGCATCGATTATATAGAGCCCAAGGAGTGGTCTGAAAACCAAATCCGCA
>JBDRRP010000079.1:0-11942 GCA_043825735.1 Pseudomonadota bacterium
GCCCTTCGTGCCGTGTTCACCGAGCGTTACACCGCCATTGATCATATGGAAGTGCTGACCAAGATGCTGGAATACGGATTCGACCCGGCCGGTGAGGTTCACTTCTCTCTGGATCAGGAAATCATGGTGATGAAGGTGCCAGAGTATGACCGGCAGTTTCAGGTGTCTGAGCGGGATAAGATCGTGCCAGGCATTTCCATCGCCAATAGCGAGGTTGGCATTCTGGCCCTGTCCATCGAGGCTTTCTATTACCGGCTGGTCTGCACCAATGGCCTCATCGCCAAGACGGCAATCAATAGCCGGTACAAGCACATTAGCCGGCGGGTCCTGGACGAGTTCCCCGATGTTCTGCGTGGGGTGATTCATCAATCCCGCCATGGCCAGGATCGGTTCCTTCACAGCACCCAGACGCCGGTGGACAATCCCGAGCGCACCATCGAGACCTTCGCCCGGCAGTTTCAAATCACCCAGGAAGAAACGGCCATTATCAAGCAGGCCTATTTCCATGAGCCCGGCGCCACCATGTTCCATGTGATCCAGGCGTTCACGAGGGCAGCCCAGGCTCCCAGCCTATCTGCCACAGAAGCCTACCGGCTGGAAAGAGCTGGTGGTCACCTCCTCGGCATGGTCCGCAACTAACCACCCGATCCCCGCTTAATCGAATCAGCGGCATTTCACCAAGAGCCCTCGTGGTGCGCCCTGCCGGCGTCATCACGGGGGCTTTTCCTATTTCTAAAGGAGGAAACCATGACTCACATCGGTATTGTCGGCGCCAGGAAATACCAGGACCGCCAATCAGTCATCGACTTGATCAATACGCTTCCCCGAGGCTCCATCATCATCACCAGTTCCTGTCACGGCGTATGTACCTGGGCAGGAGAGGCTGCCAAAGCGGCGGGCTTCAAAGTCCGCATCTACGCGCCGGATCTCAGCGGCATTCAGAACCACGCGGACATGGTGGAGCGTTACTATCGCCGGAACCGGGAGCTCATCGCGGCCTGTCACATCGTTCATGCCTTCATCAGCAAGGTTGATGGCCTCACCGGCGGCACGAAATACGAGGTCCAGTACGCCAAACGCTTGGGCAAAGAAATCGTTCTTCACTGGGAAGGCGGTAAGGTCGAGCGGGTGCAGCGCCAGGCATCGTTGTTCGGGACCCCAGAGCCGGAGTTTACGGCCGGCTGGATGAAGTTTTTCACCGAAGCGCTGGGATAGGCACAGCCACATCTGCAACAGCCCTCATGGTCCATTGGATCGTGGGGGCTTTCTTTATTAAAGGAGGAACCATTGAGACGAATGAAACGAACCCGCATCAGCAAGGAATCGACAGAGGACATGATCGCCGCCGGGCGATTCAATCCAAGCCTGGAGCTCACTTTCAGGGACAGCCGAGGCCTTCACACCCACAAGATCGCCGCCGGCTACCACGACGGACTTCACATCTATCACGATAACGGTCTGACCTACGTGCTCACGGTCAACTTCTATCTCGATTACGTCGGTCTGGAGGTGTTCGACGGAGACCAGACCGCAGGCGAGGTGTTCTTTCAGGGCGACCAGGCCAGGGAGGTCCTTCCCCGTGAGGACCTGGCACCGTTCACCATGATCCGCCGGCTGATGCACTACATCGGCTGATTCAAAGCATTCACCAACTCATAGCCCCAGTGGTGCCTTTGGCGCGCCGGGGCTTTTCATTTTCGCGAAAGGAGCACCCAGCATGGACGATTACTGGCACGCAATATCTGAAGCGCATCAGCAGAAGCTCAGCCACCTGGCCGATACCCACGGAGTCACCACCCAGTGTGTGCTCCGGAACATCCTCCGGCACATGAAATGGGAACTGGGGCAGATGTCCCGCATCGATGGGTTCCAGCACTTCATCACGGCCCGGAAGGTCGAGCAGATGATTGACCTGATCGCGAGGTGATCACATTCGCAAACATCTACGGGAGCCCTGTCGGTGTTCAATTCGGCGGGGCTTCATATTTGGAGGACACCATGACCAACAAGGAAAGGAAGCGGTTGCAGCGGCCGGAAAGGCTCTGGAGCATCCTGCTGAGGGTGCTCGGCAGCCGGCGGTTTCTGGTGGATACCGGACGGTATGAGACATTCGGGGCTGACATTGGCAAAGAAGAGAATATGAGGAGCAGCGGCCGGTGCTTGAAAAAGCGGTTGCAGTTTGTGCAGGCACTCACTTACAATCAGAAACGGAGGCAGGACCATGAGTGATTTTGATGATGATTTCGGTGATTACGACGACGGCGGTTTCATGGATGACTGCCCCATGGATGATGATTCCATGGAGGATCAGTTCGATGAAGCTATGCCCGATGAGGACATGTACGATCCAGGCGATGAAATGACCGGCGCTGGTGAAACTGAATCAGATGGATTCACCGGGGAAGACGCCTTTTTTCTGGGGAGCGCAGTGGGATGGGCTTACGAGGAGGGCCGTGATGAGGCTGAACGGCGAAGGCTGCTTAAAAAGGAGTGGCACGAAGGCAGGAAAAAGGGTTAATCTGGATCAATCCTGAACGATAAAATGGGCTAATGGGAATGGTGTTCCTGCGAGGAATGCCATTCCTAAGGCTCTATTAACAAATGATTACGAGATATTACCAATATTGGCAAACAGTGCTCACGTAAAGGAATCGGGATTAGGCTGACGTCGGCCTAATCCATGTTAAACGCGACGTCTATTAAAGATGGATGCTATGCAAGGTAAGGAGGAAAAGCGTGCCCGTAATTAAGCTCTTTATAGGCTCATCATCTGCAGCAAAATCGCAGGCCAAAAAATTTGTTGAAACGCTCTCGAATTCTACCATAAGGTTTATACCGTGGTGGGATAGCATCACCCCGGGTCAGTTCTTGTTGGACGAACTTGATTCTATCTATAAAAAAGTTGACGGTGCCGTCTTGATTTTCTCTCCAGAATCAGAAACGACTATAAGAAAGGACAAAAAGAAAATCCCTAACCTAAATGTCCTTTTCGAGTTTGGATATTTCTTGGGGGCACTAGAACGAAAGAAAGTTGTATTGGTCAAATATGGCCAGTTCTATTTACCGTCTGACTTTGGTGGGTATCAGTGGATTCATGGCAGTAAGGGCTTCCGCCGTGGCGGAGTTCAGGCTCTAAGCGTTCGAACAAAAAGAGAGTTCGGCCGCTGGCTTGCGAAATTATAACACAGCATAACCCTTGCCACTTCAGCCGGCTGAAAACAGCGCTGCGGGTGCCTATCGGCGTTATGAAAGAACCCATACGATGAAACTCGATATCATCGAAATGTCACAGATGGAGCATAATTCTGTTGTAGGTTCTGCAGCCAAGTATGGGACTTCTTTTGTCAATGCTCACGATATAGTAGCCTTCTCTTGGGTTTGCCTTAAAAGTGTGAGACCTGACGCCTTTGCATTCATCCTATTCCTAAGCCAATTTCAGAAGAGCATTACTCTAAGTTTACTGTCGGCACTAAGAAACCATGAAGTGCAGTTTAACTTAATGCTTCGTCAGGCTCTGGAGGCTGGTGCTTTGGCCAGCTATGCACTTCATAGTCCTGATGTTGAAGGTTTTGCTAGAACCGATGCCCACGACTGCCTTTTCACAGACAGAAAAGTGGCAAAAAAAGCGTACAAATGGCTTGAGTCAGAGTACCCCACTCATTCGAAAAGCATGAAGTATATGAAAGATCAGATCAATGAGTCCTATGCCCATGCCAGTATATTACCTGCATCAGACAATATCCAATTCGATTTCCACAAGATAGGCTCAACGTTTTTCGACAAACCGGACGAACTAATTACCATCCAACATTTATGGTGGATCGGGAATGTAGTTATCGGAATACTTGATCTTTTCGAGCATATCACAATGCGCTATCCGAAGGTTACACTGGTGCCGGATTTTCGGAAGAAGATGCAGAGGTTTGGTCGTGACAACACGCGGATAAAGATAGAGTTACAAACAAATCCACGATTCGCCAGATGGATTCAATTGACATGATGGTGTGCATACCAAATTACTGGTTGGAAACAAAAAGCCGCTCCGCGCTGTCCAACCATTAGCCCCAAGAAGACACTATGAATAATAATATTCACAATTTCCTTCAGAGATTATCAGCACAATTAGCAACCTTTCTGGAGAGGGAATTACCGCCGCTGTTTGACAACTGGTGGAACAAAGCGGTCGTGAACACTCTATCTTTTCAGCAAAAGAGAAGATTGGAGCAGCGCAACATCAAGTCACTGGGTGGCCTTGACCTCGCTGGACTTCTTCGGGTTCTGGACCGGAACTGGTATCAAATTTCCAGCAGCCTATATCTGACATCCGAAGCCCGTCATTTCGTAAAGGAAATGCAAACAGTCCGTAATCACTGGGCGCACGCGGACACAGAGGGTTTCCCTATTGACGACATATACCGGGATCTGGATACCCTCCAGCGTTTTGCGGTTGTTATCGGCGCGGATGACAATCTGATTCAAGATTTACGGAAGACAAAATCGGCTCTTCTCGCGTCGGAGACCTTGCCACAACCTGACGGAGGCGCAGAAACGCCCTCCGCACATCTGAAAAGGGAAAACGCTGAGGCCGAATTCGTACCCGGGCAAATCGTCTTTGCTAAATCAAACCCATCAAGCCGTGGCGCTGTGGTTGCCGTGCTGCCGGGCAAGCCTGAGAACCGATTCAAGGTCTTCTTAGAAGGGACGACCCAAACGTTTTACGCGTCGCAATTGCAAGCCGAAGACCAGCGTGAGGAAAAGGAAGATGCCTTACCCTGTGACCAATTCCATGCCTATCTCACTGCGCTACAGATTAAGTATCCGGGGCTATCCACGCTCTACTCACTCAACGCCGCCCGTGTTGACTTTATCCCGTATCAATTTAGACCGGTATTACGGTTTATTCGGTCTGATCGTCCACGCTTGCTCATTGCCGACGGCGTTGGTGTAGGTAAGACCATCGAAGCCGGGCTTATCCTGCGGGAGCTCCAGGCTCGGCGTGAGATACGTTCCGTGCTCATTGTCTGCCCACGCCCGCTGGTTACCGAGAAAAAGTGGCTGAACGAGATGAAACGCTTCGAAGAGCGTTTTACCCATCTTGATGGTGCCACCTTGCGGTATTGCATCAACGAGATGGATCTAGATGGTGTCTGGCCGGAGCAACATCAGAAAAGCATCGTTCCGTACTCACAGTTCGATGAAACACTCCTGTATGGCTCGGCTCCCGAGGGGAAGCGGAAGCGGAATAAAGGCCTTCTGGATCTTGATCCGCCACCCCGCTTCGATCTGGTTATTGTCGATGAGGCTCATCACATCCGAAACCAGGATACATTCAGCCACAAGGCCGTGAAGTTTTTCTGCGATCACGCGGAAGCGGTAATTTTCTTGACGGCCACCCCGATCCAACTCGGCAGCAATGATCTATTTGTTCTTCTGAATACACTTCGCCCCGATCTCATCATCGACCAAGAGAGCTTCTCGCACATGGCTGAGCCGAACCCGTTTATCAATCAGGCGGTATCGGCGATGCGGTCTCAAGCGCCGGAGTGGCAAAACCTGGCGGTAGAAGCTCTCGATCAGGCGGCGTCCACGCCCTGGGGCCAGGCCATACTCAGGCACAATCCAGATTTTGGTCGGGTCCGCTCCGAGCTCTTGGGAAACGGTGTTACACACGAGGAACGCATAAGGATGATCTCCGATACGGAGGGAATGCTCACCTTCGCCGGTATCATCAACAGAACCCGCCGCCGCGACATTGGGAATTTCACGATTAGGAAGCCCGAGACGGTCGTCGTACCATTCACTCCGGCCCAGCAGCATTTGCACGACGAACTTTTGAGAATTCAGGCTGAAATATTCAGCCAGATTCATAATGGGGTTAACGTGAAGTTCATGATGACCACCATCAGGCGACAGGCGGCCAGTTGCCTCTTTGGTCTTGCCCCCTTTCTTGAAGAGATCCTCAACCGCCATCTGGATGAACTGTCCTGGGAAGAAGCCGATGACACCGGCGTCCCTGAGGGCGAGGCCATCATTCACATGCAAAGCCAAATTCAAAATCTGCTCAAGGCGGCTCGTTCCTTGGAATCGAACGACCCCAAGCTCGAAGCTTTGCGAAACATCATTCGGGACAAGCAAAGCCTCCGAAACAATAAGATCATGCTGTTCAGCAGTTTCCGGCATACTTTGGGCTACATCTTCGACCATCTCAGCAAGGACGGTTTTCGCGTCGGATTGGTACATGGGGGGACGCCGGATGAGGATCGTGTGACCCTTCGCACCCGCTTTGAAAAGCCGAAGGAGGACGAGGGCTGTCTTGACCTGTTGCTATTTTCCGAAATTGGCTGCGAAGGTCTCGATTACCAGTTCTGCGACTGCATCGTGAACTACGATCTTCCTTGGAACCCCATGCGTGTTGAACAGCGCATTGGCCGTATCGACAGAAACGGGCAAAAGAGCGAGAGCGTCGCCATCGTCAACTTGATCACGCCTGGAACCGTGGATGCGGATATCTACGAGCGGTGCCTGGTGCGCATCGGTGTCTTCAATAACGCACTGGGAGGGAGCGAGGAAATACTTGGAGAAATCACTCGCGAGATAAAAAACATCGCGGAAAACTACGAACTGAGTGAGGATGAGCGCAAGGGGAAGCTCCAGCAACTATCCGACAATAAAATCCGGCTAATTCAGGAACAGGAAGACCTGGAACGGAAGCAGGCTGAGCTGTTTGGTATTCGCCTCCCCCAAGAGCAGATGAACCGCGAAATTGCCGATGCATCGAGTTTCTGGCTATCACCGGCTTCACTCCGCAGGGTGGTGACCCTTTACCTGCAGCGCGTGTGCGGCAAGGACCAGGAGTTTATTCTGGGCGAAAAGCCGCTCAAGACCCTTCGGCTGGCCCAGGAATCCCGTGGCCACCTTTTAAGGGATTTTCAGCAACTTCCCAGGCAGAACACTTCCGCTTACCGCGAATGGGAAAATTGGCTCAAGGGCGGGAGCCAGCATTTGGCCATCACGTTCGAATCCGATTGCGCCATGCAACATCCCGAGGCCGCCTTCATCATGCCCCTCCATCCATTGGTCAAACAGTCGGCCCTGTCATTTGATACCAAACAACGGATTATAACTAACCTAACGGTAGTGTCGAACGAGATAGCCGCAGGGCGCTACGAATTCGCCATTTACCAGTGGCGCTTCCACGGCATCAGGGAGGACTTGGTGCTCAAACCTATCGCTTCGAATGCCGTGGTGACCGAGCATCTTGGTCGTCTTTTGGAGAGTGCGGCGGATTGTCCAAACGCAATACTGGATGGGCTTGGCGCTTCAGTTTGGGACGCCTTGGATGCTCAGCACTACAGCTTGTGGAGCGATGCGAGAAGCAGGCACCGGCAAAAGACCCAGGAGCTGGCCAGGTACCGGCGGGAGAGCCTATCCACCAGTCACCGGGCACGGATCGCCCTTCTGGATGAACAGCTCAGCCAAGCGACGAACGAGAAGATTCAAAAAATGCGTCGGTCTCAAATCGCCGCCGCAGAAGCGGACTACGCAAGGCGAATCCAAGAGTTGGACATCGCTCTGGAGAGAGCGGATATCGTCGCAGGTCCGGTTGCCTATGGTGTGCTGTTAGTTGAAGTTGGAGGCAAAAATGTTAAATAGCGCATTTGAGCATGTTACTCGCATCAGATGTGAAAAATACGGCTTAGATAAGCATGGGAATTTGAATGGTGTAAATCCTCTTGCCTCCGATCTTAGGGATTCAATTGATCATCTCGCGCAAGGGCTATATACCAGGAATGCACACTTCATATTTGAGTTGATTCAAAATGCCGAGGATAACGCATATGGTAATAATATAGAGCCCTCATTAACGTTCAGATTGCTTCGAGACGATCCAACTAAAACCCCTGGTGCGGATGGTGTAATAATAGTTGAGAACAATGAAGTAGGTTTCTCTCCGGAAAACATCGATGCAATTTGTGCAGTCGGGAAATCTACAAAAAAGAAGCAAGAAGGTTTTATAGGTGAAAAAGGAATAGGTTTTAAATCGATATTCCGAGTAACATCTATTCCATTTCTATTTTCAAACGGCTATCGGATTTCATTGCCTAAAAATCATAAGAAAACGGGACTCGGATTTATCGTTCCTGAGTGGGCCGAAAACATTCCACAGATAATCGACACTTCAATAACCTCAATTGTATTACCTTTGGATCAGCCAGAATTCGGATACGATGTCGTTAAGAAAATGCTCTGGGAAATAGAGCCGGAAACAATTCTATTTTTATCGAAACTAAAGGAAATCAAAATAGTCACAGATCACAGTGAAGGATTCACGGTGATTAAAGATGATAGCTCCGAACCGAACATACAACTACTAACAAATAAGAATGGGTATGATGAAATATTTGAGTTCCTTTTATTCAAAAGAATCTTTGATAAACCGAAAGATATAAATCATGAAAAAAGAACTGATGTAAAAGAACGTGAAGTTTCTATTGCATTTCCTGTAGGCGTAAAGCCAAACAGTGCAGGAAAATTATTTGCTTACTTGCCTGTGCGCTACGATACTGGATTTCCGTTCATTATTAATGCCGATTTCATTCTTCCTAGCTCCCGAGAAGATATTCAGGATACGCCATGGAACCGTGAATGGCTGATGCCATGTGTAGGGGCGCTTGTTTCTATCTCCCTACCCATACTCAAAGACAATAAACAACTATCTATTTCCTTTCTCCATTCGCTTACCAAATCTGTTTTGTTGTTAAATGAAAATAATATGTATTATCCAATCGCCAAAGCTGTAAAAGAAGCTTTTACCACTTTGGAACTTATACCGGCCGATGATGGTTCGTTCGTTTCCGCCGGGAATGCCAATCTGGCCAGTGCAGACTGGTTGAGAAAATTGCTTCGAGAGGAACAACTAAAGCTACTTTACAAAAAAGAACTGAAATGGGTTCATGGCGATATAACTGATAAAGGACGACATGAGCTTTGGAAGTATTTTCGCGAAGGGCTAAAAGTCGATGAGCTGACGCCGGATGGATTTGCCCGAAGAATAGATTTAGCATTTCTATCTAACCAAAGTGATCAGTGGATAATCGACTTTTATACACAACTACCAAATCAAAAAGCACTTTGGAAAAAGGGATCGGGCAGCTATTGGGATGCCGACGGTCCACTTAGAAAAAGGCCATTCGTACGATTACAAGATGGCTCACACGTAAGGCCATTTGATGATAACGAAAAACCGAATGCCTATTTAACTACGAAAACGCTTATTGACGCCCGACTGCCAACTGTAAAAACTGAGATTGCAAGTCATGATGAAGCACGCCGATTTCTGCTATCTGATTTGAAAGTTCCAGAATTCGATATCGTTGCCGAGGTTACCGAGCATGTGATCCCCAAATACACATCACCGAACCTTCCCAAAACTGATGAGCATGAGCGCGATATTGAAAAAATTATGGAAGCTTTTCAGACCGACTCTCAAGAAAACCGAAAAAGACTGAAGAATGCTTTACAAGAGACGCCTTTCATTTTGTCACGATCATTAGTCTCCGGTGACGAGGCATATCGAAGACCGGATTCCTTGTATTTTCAGGACGAACCCTTGGAAATTTATTTTTCAGAAAACCCTGAGGTTGGCTTTGTCAGCTCGAGCTACCAGGAATCAGCGTTGGAGATTTTTGCCAATCTGGGAGTTTCTTCAGAAATACGCGTAAAATGCAAACCTTGGACTGGTTCACAAGATTACATCAAGCTTGAATATCAATCAGGATACAGGCGTGGGCTAAGAGGATTCGATCCTGATATTAGCGTAGAAGGACTATCACAGGCTCTTCTGAAGCCATCAATGGAGAAGAGCCAAATTATCTGGAATAAAATTTGTCTGCCCTATAGTCGTTGTATCAAAGGCAAGATTTTAAGATCAAGTAGGCAGGACTTCTCGCCCAACGCAAGCACTTATAAAGAAGAGGAGTTTGTATCTGAAGAATTCGGGAAATTATTGATTAACTCATCATGGCTGCCAACTGAGAGAAATGGATTTAAAAAGCCAACAGAAATTAGTCTCGAGGAACTTCCCGATCAATTCGAACGAGATGAAAAGCTGGCCGGTTTTATCGGAATGAGAAAAACAGAAAAAGTTAAAGCCGCTGATATCTTATCCGAAGGCAATCCTCGAAAAAAAGAGTTGCTTGAGCGGATAGCCAATGCATCGGATGATGAGCTTGAAAGGTTTGAAAAACTCGTGCCAAGATCAATTCCACCGACCCCTGCACCGTCATTTAGAGAGGGACTTGCCAATATGAGCAGGCGTCAACATGGGAACCTTTCCTCCAAGATAAAAAATAGTGAAGGGGGGCAAGACCACCCTGTCAGAAACCCTGAGCGTTATCAGAACAATCTTGATGATGCTGTCACTGATGGGGTTGAGGAACACACGACAATTCCTCATACTGTACAATTCTCTCCGGTACGCGATAAACCAGATAACAAAGAGGCTCGAGAATTTCTCTACGTTGAATACCATGGTCAGTGTCAGATTAAGGGCACGACCTTCCCGAAAGCAGCTGCCAATTCCGAAGGCATTCCGAAAAACTATTTTGAAGCTTGCAGTCTTTTACCATACAGCAATGCCTGTTATCTCAATGACGCAGGTAATATGCTCTGCGTAAGTGCCGACACTATGGCAAAGCTAAAATACGCCAGTTTTGAATGGCTGGATGACATTATGGATAAAGTCGCTGAATTTGAGGATGGAGGCGGAAAAGCACAACGTATTGGAATAAAAATCAAACTAGCAGGTGAGGAGTGCATTATTACATGGAGCCAGCGGCATTTTATGCGATTAATTTCCCTGTATAAGCAAGCCTGACGGCAGCATCTCAATGTTCTCCCGTATATATCTGCCGAAGGAATATGATTTACTGACCCAATAAGAATTTTTTCAAAATTCTACCCTTGAATAGAGAAAATAACTCACCAAAACCCCGATTTTTTTCATTACTTTCCTGCCATTATTCACCCGCACTAAATTAGCAAAACAGCTTTCTGCTGAGCTGAAATCTGGAAAATTCATTTCGGTTACTGCCGATACCAACGAAATTCCTGATATTTATGGCCTGTAAATCCATAAATACCTGTATATACATCGAATAAACTAACCTCTCTTACTGGTAGAGACCGATTTTTTTTGTGTCTCGAAATCCAAATATCAGGAGGTTCACACATGAACATGAGTGAGAAAACATTTTCAATTGGCGATGCAGCCCGGTTTGCCGGGGTGACCGCCAGACAGCTCAGAAACTGGCAGGACTGCGGTTATCTGGGCGAGGTCGAAAGAGTGGTATGCGGTGACCGCGCCTACCGCAGGTATTCCCTGAAGCAGGTTAATCTCATCGAAAAGATCGCCGAGTACCTCAACAAAGGATTCACCCTCAAAACGGCAGCTCAGAAGGCCGGAGAGGACTATCCAACGGTTGTGAAGGGAGGTGGCCAGAATGCGTAGAAGGATACCGCCTAAAACACCCCAGGTGAAAACCTGTCCGTTGCTTGGAGAGAATTGTCTCAAGTCCGGCTGCGAAATTTTCAATGAGCTCTTGGACCGGTGCGATTTATCAGTGCTCTCGTACAACCTGTATCGATTGTCGGAGGCAATGAAGCATAATCTTGAAGCCGAGGTTAAACCAGAGCTTCGATAAGAATTATAGCCCGTCCTTTTTGGGGCGAGCGAGTTTTAAGAAATATCAGTGAATAAAAGGAGAATAATAGTGGACCAGAGAATGATTGAGATGAGACAAAAATTTTTTAACATGTACAAACACAATTACCAGCTATCGAATGGAGAGTACGACCTTGCTGGAATCATTGGGATATATGCGATTTGGGGATGCGAGTTGACTCCAGACGAAAAAGCCTATTGGAATTATCTCCAATCGGAA
>JBDRRP010000080.1:0-7253 GCA_043825735.1 Pseudomonadota bacterium
CGATGTGTACAAGGCGATAAAGGCCATCAATCCGAGCGCACGGGTGTTGCTTTCCAGCGGCTACAGCCTGGACTCTCAGGCCCAGGACATCATGGCACAAGGCTGCGGTGGATTCATCCAAAAGCCCTTTGATCTGAGCAGTCTTGCCCACAAGATGCGTGAGGTGATGGGGGGGAAAGTGTGAATCAGCAATTCCGGCTAACAGTGAACCATGGCGCCGATACGTCTTGAACAGATACGAAAAGGCAAAGCCATCGAAAGGTGGTGACGCAAAGCCACGGATCTAACACCGAGAAAGTCGGTCATGATCGCCGGGTTGCCAGGTAGCAGACCTCCTGCCCGTCGCGTTATGACTGGTCCAGGGGGTTTTTTCGTTATGAGATCAATACTTGGATGGGTTGCTTGTGCGATCGTGGTGTCCGCTATCGGTATCATGGCTGTTTGCTATCATCGAGAAGTATCCGATGAAGAAACAACATTCAGGCAGGGTCGCCTTTACCGGAAACTGGACGTTAAGCCATATACCGGCATTGTCACGGGCATTGAGAATGTGCCTGGGGAGCCTGTGCTGAAATATCGCAAGATGTACGTTGATGGCTTCCAGCATGGGGATTCCAACTATTTTTTCGCGAACGGGAATTTGGCCAGAACTGAACCATACATGAACGGGCAGATAAATGGCATCATGACATACTACTACGATAGCGGCCAAACCTGCGCCCAGATTCATCTCGTCAATGGTGAGAGAGGCGGCAGATACGGTGAGGTCTTTTTCGAGAGATTAAAATAGACTGATCTTCTACACAGCCTTTTTAGATAGTCATTCCTCTAAAAAAATTCCAGAACGACATGATTGGACCGGGCACATATAGCGCCTATGGAAAGGCAGTATTCCTGTCAGCGTAAAACCGAGCAATACCATTTCAAAGCCGGGGCCGGGACCATCCCTTCCCCGGCTTCATGTTTTATCCGTAGATGGTCTCAACCCACCGAATGGCCTCCTTGTCGCTCACCTTGCCCAGATAACGTTGCGTCGTGGACAGGTTCGCATGTCTGAGGATAACCTTGCTGACGATCTCTAAGGGAGCGCCGGCACGGGATGCGTAGGTGGCTGCATGGCGCCGGAGATCGTGGGGCCTCAGATGGATACCGACCTTCTTGCCAGCTTTTCTGACTACCTCCCGGGCGGCAGTATACTGGATCTGAAAAATCCTTTCATCACGGGAAAGGTTCTTGTCCCGGATATAGAGTTTCAACCGGTCTGCCACCTTCTGCGGAATGAACACCACCTCAGAGCTTTTCCCACTTTTTGGCCTGATGAGGCGCAGCTTCTGGTCGTCGGCGTCCTCCACCTTCAATTTCAGCACCTCACCAATGCGCATACCGCCCCTGGCCATGAGCTCCAGCATGATCCGGTTCCGGACATTATCGGTTCGGAAAATGATCTCATCGACCACGTCCTTTTCAAGGATGTTCCAGTGCCGACCTTTGGAGGGCCGGAACGTTTTCCTGAGCAGGGGTGTGTCGC
The DNA here is from genome assembly GCA_043825735.1 of Pseudomonadota bacterium. GTDB lineage: Bacteria > Desulfobacterota > Desulfobacteria > Desulfobacterales > JBDRRP01 > JBDRRP01. The sequence continues at coordinate 1,529 of JBDRRP010000080.1, forward strand.
AGGGATTGTGCAGATCGCGCTGGATGTTGTTGCGGATGAAATTGAAAAACGATTTGAGGAGGGTGTACTTGTAGCGTTTGGTGGATCGTTTAAGGCCTTCAGTGACCGAGGTCAGAAAGGCCAGAATGTCGTCCGGTGAAACGACCTCAACCCCGCGGCCTCCGTACCGCTCACCGAACTTGCGAAGATACAATTCATTGTTCTTGACCGCATTTTTTTCCAGAATTGAGCCTCTGATAATCCATGTACCGGTCGATGGCCTCTAAAATTTTCATGGCAGCCTCCTTTCGGCTTTGAAAAGTTTTGACAGCAGGCGCTCAGGCCTGTTAAGACCAGAATACCTGTTTCAAGGTGCAAAATTTATATGATTCAGGAATATTACCGATAGTGGCAAACAGTGCTCGGTCCCTCAGGGCCACTGCATCAACCGAGGGTTAGTGGTGCCATTCCTCGGCTCTGCCTTCTTCTGTTTCCTATATGTTTGCGTTTACAGCCCATTGTGGCGTACTCTCATACCGTAACTCGAACTGGCCATTCATTACCGCTGACCTGGGCCTTATACTGTTGTAAATACCATCAGTATCCTTCGGTTTTATAGCACTCGAGGATGCCAGCGGCGATCATCCCCCCAGCAGGCGATTTCAAGTCAATCTCTTGATTCTTTTTATCCTTTCAAATGAATGGGTAACGATCATGGCGATAAAAAAGAAAAAACCGCGGCCCGTCAAAGAGAATTTGTCCAAAAAAGACGAACCAGAGAAGAAACCGGAAGATGGGGGTTTTCCCATCGTGGGGATCGGCGCCTCGGCCGGTGGACTGGCGGCTTTTGAGGCTTTCTTTTCCGGCATGCCTGCAGACAAGGACCCCGGCATGGCCTTTGTCCTGGTGCAGCACCTGGCCCCGGACCACAAGAGCATCCTCACCGATCTCATCCAGCGATACACCCGCATGCAGGTCTTCGAGGTCGAAGACGGGATGGCCGTGCGCCCCAACTGTGCCTACATCATCCCCCCAAACCGTGACATGGCTCTTTTGAACGGAACGCTCCAATTGATGGAACCATCGGCCCCGCGCGGCCAGCGTCTGCCCATTGACTTCTTTTTCCGCTCGTTGGCGCAGGACCAGCGCGAGCGGGCCATCTGCATCGTGCTTTCGGGCACCGGCAGCGACGGCACTCTTGGCGTTCGGGCCATCAAGGGCGAGGGGGGCATGGTCATGGCCCAAAACCCGGATTCCACAGAATACGACGGGATGCCGCGAAGCGCCATCGCGACCGGCATGGTCGACTACGAGCTGCCGCCGGCCGAGATGCCGGCCCAGATCATTTCCTACGTGGCCCATGCCTTCGGAAAACCCCAGCGCTCCGCCACCGCCCAGGCGCCCAAGGCCGAGAACGCATTGAAAAAGATTTTCATCGTACTGCGCGCCCAGACCGGCCATGACTTTTCCCAGTACAAACCGAACACCATCAGCCGCCGTATCGAGCGGCGCATGGCCGTCCACCAGATCGAAACGATCGAGGTCTACCTCAAGTATTTGCAGCAGACGACTGCGGAGGTGGAAGCGCTTTTCCGCGATCTGTTGATCGGTGTCACCAATTTTTTCCGCGATCCGGAGGCCTTCAAGGCGCTTGAGGAAAAGGCCATTCCCAAGCTCTTTGCCGGCAGGCCCGCAGACGCAGTGATCCGCGCCTGGTCAACGGGATGCTCCACCGGTGAGGAAGCCTATTCCATCGCCATACTGCTGCAGGAACGCCTCGATGTGTTGAAGCGACATTTCAAGGTGCAGGTTTTCGCCACAGACATTGACAGCCAGGCGATTGCCACGGCCCGGGCCGGCATTTATCCGGCCAGTATCGCCGCCGATATATCGCCGGAGCGTCTGGCGCGTTTTTTTTCGGCCGAGCCCAATGGGAAGGACGGCGGGCCGAGCGCCTACCGCATCCACAAAAGCATCCGGGACATGCTGGTCTTTTCCGAGCAAAATGTTATCAAAGACCCGCCTTTTTCCAAACTCGATCTCATCAGTTGCCGCAACCTGTTGATCTATATGGGCGGGGAGCTGCAAAAAAAGCTCATGCCCCTGTTTCACTACTCGCTGAGACCGGGCGGTTTTCTCTTTCTTGGCACCTCGGAGACCGTGGGAGACTTTGGCGATATGTTTGCCGTGCTGGACCGAAAATTGAAGCTTTATCAACGCAAGGAGGATATTCACAGCGCGCAGCGCGCGGCCCTGGGCCGGTTTCTGCCGCCCATAACGGCGATCGATGAAGCGCTGCCGCGGCCCCCCGAAAAGGTGGCCGTCGCCGGGAAACTGCCGCTTCGGGAGCTGACCGAACAGGCGCTGCTGCAGCAGGTCGCCCCGGCCGGCGCGCTCGTCAATGGACACGGCGACATTCTCTATCTCCACGGCCGCACCGGTCTATACCTTGAGCCGGCTCCGGGTGAGGCTGGAATCAGCAACATCTTGAAGATGGCCCGCGAAGGGCTGCGGCGCGATCTGACCACGGCCCTTCACAAGGCCGCATCGAGCAAAGAGATCGTTTGCCGTCCGGGCCTTCTCGTCAAAACCAACGGCGATTTTACAACGGTCAAGCTGACAGTCCGCCAGGTAGCCGCCGGCCCTGCCGCGATGCCTGAGACGCCACTTTATCTGGTCACCCTCGAGGAAGCGCAGCCCTTTGCCCCGGAACAGGCGCAAGAGGCCGCCGCCTATCATGCCGGCGAAGGCGCGGGCGGCCTCGATTCGACAGCCGCCGATGCGCGCATCGAAGCACTAAAGCAGGAACTGCGGGCCAAGGAGGAATACCTCCAGAGCACCAACGAAGAGCTGGAGACCTCCAACGAAGAGCTCAAGTCCTCCAACGAGGAGATGCAGTCAGTCAACGAAGAATTGCAGTCCACCAACGAGGAGCTCGAGACCTCCAAGGAGGAATTGCAATCGGTCAACGAGGAACTGGCCACGGTCAACGCCGAGCTTCAAACAAAGGTCGCGGATTTATCGCGAGCCAATAACGACATGAACAATCTGCTGGGCGGCACGGGCATCGGTACCGTTTTTGTGGATTTTCAACTGCGCATCCTGCGCTTCACCCCAACCGCCACCAGTATCATCAATTTGATCCAGAGCGATATCGGCCGGCCCGTGGGCCACATCGTTTCCAATCTGGCGGGCTACGACAATCTATTGGCGGACACGCAATCTGTGCTGGACACTTTGCTGCCCAAAGAGACGCAGGTGCAGACCAAGGGGGGCAAGTGGTACACGATGCGCATCCAGCCCTATCGCACGGTCGACAACGTGATCGAAGGCGCGGTGATCACATTTGTGGACATCACCGAGGTAAAGCAAGCGCAAATAGCGCTGCAAAAGGCCAATGCGCTGAACCGTCTGGCGGTGGTGGTGCGCGACGCGCATGATGCCATCACCGTGCAGGATCTGGATGGCCGCATCATTGCCTGGAACCCTGGAGCGGAGAGAATGTATGGCTGGAGCGAGGCCGAGGCCCTTCTTATGAACATCTGCGACCGGACCCCGGAAGGGCTGCGCGAGGACGCGTTGGCCATTGTCCATCAGCTGAGCCAGGCTGAAGTGATAGAGCCTTATCGCACACAACGGATCACCAAAGAGGGCGCTGTCGTGGAGGTATCTGTGATCTCAACTGCGTTAATAAATGAGAACGGGCAGATGTATGCCATTGCGACAACCGAACGGCCGATAGCTCCACGCAAAGGGTCCACGGTGGAGGTGCAAAATGACCCGCAAGAATAACCGGCCAGATGATGCCGTCGAACTTCGCCGGCGTGCCGAAGAGATCATCCGGGAAAAAGCGGCGCAGTCGCCGGAAGATCTTGAGGCGCTCTCTCCAGAAAAAATGAGAGAGATGCTCCATGAGCTGAGGGTGCATCAGATTGAGCTCGATATGCAAAACGAGGAATTGCGAAGGGCTCAGGTAGATCTGGAAGCTACGCGGCAGCGCTATTTCGACCTTTATGACCTGGCCCCTGTGGGCTATTGCACCATATCCGAAAAGGGGCTGATCTTGGAAGCCAATCTCACCGCCGCAACCCTTTTGAGCGTGAGCCGGAGTGCGCTGGTCAAACAACCGCTCACCCGGTTCATCCTCAGTGAAGACCAGGACATCTACTATCGGCACCGCAAACAGCTCTTTGAGACCGGCGAGCCGCAGGCGTGCGAACTGCGGATGGTACAACAAGACGGCACATTCTTCTGGGTGCATTTGGCAGCTACCGCCGCCCAGGAAGCGGACGGAGAGTCAATTTGCCGCGTCGTGATGAGCGACATCACCGATCGAAAGAGATCGGAGAAGGAACGGGAGTTGCTGATATCCGAACTGACCGATGCCATGAGGCAGGTGAAAAAACTGAGTGGGCTTTTACCAATATGCTCTTATTGCAAGAAGATTCGGGATGACCAAGGATATTGGAACCAAATTGAGTCTTACATCCATGAGCATTCGGAAGCGGAATTCAGCCACAGTGTTTGCCAAGAATGTGCCAAGAAACATTACCCCGATATGGACATCTATGGCGGTTAAACAGACTCAAACATAATCCTAAGCACAACTCTCGGGCACCCTGGAAACACCCACCATGCCAATCCTTGACGGTTCAATACAGTCCTTTTCGACAGTCATTCCTCGAAAATAATCCGTTCAAAATTGGTTGTATAACCAGCGGACAACGCCTATCATTGGTCTATGCCAGTCGACGAGCTTCAATAGACCAATATCTGACTCATTCCATCGGTGCACATTTTTCTGTGCATCCTGAGCTCATCTAATGGAATCGTAACGGCTTCATCCGCACCTCCTTGCGGTCCGCGCCTCCCAGTACTGGGCACACTGGGGGGCGCTTCTTTGTTTAACCCAGGCGCCACCATTAATTCCGCACCTTCCTCAGTCTCACCTACCGACGAATAAACTAACCTCCCTTACTGGTAGAGACCGATTTTTTTTGTGTCTCGAAATCCAAATATCAGGAGGTTCACACATGAACACGAGTGAGAAAACATTTTCAATTGGCGATGCAGCCCGGTTTGCCGGGGTGACCGCCAGACAGCTCAGAAACTGGCAGGACTGCGGTTATCTGGGCGAGGTCGAAAGAGTGGTATGCGGTGACCGCGCGTACCGGCGATACACACTGAAGCAGGTCAGTCTCATCGAAAAGATTGCCGAGTATCTCAACAAAGGATTCACCCTCAAGATGGCAGCGCAGATGGCAGGTGAGGATTATCCAACGGTTGTGAAGGGAGGTGGCCATAATGCGTAGAAGGATACCGCCTAAAACACCCCAGGTGAAAACCTGTCCGTTGCTTGGAGAGAACTGTCTCAAGTCCGGCTGCGAAATTTTCAACGAGCTCTTGGACCGGTGCGATCTGTCCGTTCTCTCGTACAATCTTTACCGATTGTCGGAGGCAATGAAGCGGAATCTTGAAGCCGAGAGCAAACCAGAGCTTCGATAAGAATTATAGCCCGTTCTTTTTTGGGGCGGGCGAGTTTTAAGAAATATCAGTGAATAAAAGGAGAATAACAATGGACCAGAGAATGATAGAGATGAGGCAGAAATTTTTTAACATGTACAAACACAATTACCAGCTATCGAATGGAGAGTACGACCTTGCTGGAATCATTGGGATATATGCGATTTGGGGATGCGAGTTGACTCCAGACGAAAAAGCCTATTGGAATTATCTCCAATCGGAA
>JBDRRP010000081.1:0-29604 GCA_043825735.1 Pseudomonadota bacterium
GCCAGGAATGCGCTAAAAAATATTACCCCGGGATGAATATTTATGGCAGTGAACAAACCCAAGAATGATTATCCTATGCGCCAACCTTCACTGGCCATGGAAAGATCCACCATACCACTGGCGGCTTCACCGACATCACTACAGCGCCGCCAGAACGCTGCACAGCAGCCGCACACCGAACCCGGTGCCGCCGGCAGGGCCGTAGGCCGAGGGCTTTTTTAAATAGGCCGGGCCGGCGATGTCCACGTGGGCCCAGCAGGTCTCTCCCACGAAACTCTTGAGAAAAAGCGCAGCGGTGATGGCCCCGCCATAGCGGGTGCTGCTCATGTTGTTGATATCGGCCAGTTCGCTCTTTAGCAGCTCCGCGTAGTCTTCGGGAAGCGGCATGCGCCAGCAGCGTTCTCCCGTGGCAGCCGCGGCATCGAGAAGCAGCGTGGCCAGATCGTCTACAGGAGTAAAGACACCGGCCAGTTTTTCTCCCAGGGCCACCACGCAGGCGCCCGTGAGCGTTGCAAGATCAATAACGGCGTCGGGGCGGTACGTGTCAATGGCCCAGGCCAGCGCGTCGGCCAGGACCAGGCGGCCTTCGGCATCGGTGTTCCCGACCTCCACGGTCTTGCCGGCATAGGTGCGGATGATATCGCCGGGGCGCAGCGCGCTGCCCGAGGGCATGTTTTCCACCAGCGGCATCACGCCCACCACCCGGTGCTTAGGCTTGAGCGCGGCCACCGCCAGCAGGGTGCCCGCAACGGCTGCCGCGCCGGCCATGTCCGATTTCATCTCATCAAGCCCTGTGGACGGTTTCAGGTTGATCCCACCCGAATCGAAGGTGATCCCCTTTCCCACCAGAGCGATGGTTTTGGCGGGTTTTTTCGGAGCGTACTCCAGCACCAGCAGCCGGGACGGGTTGTGACTGCCGGCGCCCACGGCCAAAATAGCGCCAAAGCCCTTGCTCTTGAGGGTTTTTTCAGTAAAAGTCGTCACTTTGAGGCCCGCTTTCCGGGCAGCGTCGGCCATCATATCGGCCAGGTCTCCGGGGGTCTTGTCGTTGGACGGCAGACTCACCCATTCCCGGGCCTGCCGGGCGCCGCCGACGATGGCGCTTATCCGGGCAAGCCGCTTTCGAAGACGCGCGGCCGCGCCCCCGCCGGCCATGATCCCCAACGAGCTGAGGGGGGCGGTTTTTTTCTCTTTTTTATAACGGTCCAGAACGTGATTTGCCAGCGCAGCCCCTTCGGACGTTGCATCAAAAACCGTATCCCGATCGATGCCATTCGGCGGCTGGTCGGAAACCGCCATTATCGCAGTCGAAAGATTGGCGGCCATGGCCTGTTTGACCGCAGTGCCTGCGGCGATACGGAAGGATTCTGCACTCAAGGCGCCGGCTTTACCCATACCGATGAACAACACCCTCGGAAACCGGACGCCGGAGTTCCCGTAAAGCATCAGGGCATCTTTGTTGCTTCCCTTGAAATCCCCCGTAGCGCGAGCGGCATCGATAAGCGCGATGACGGTTGTGGCCCTGTACAGGGCATGGTCTTCACAGACCGGGATGACCAGCAGATCGCCGTCAATGTCTTCTACGGACGATGTGATAAGCTTCAGCATGATGGGCTCCTCTCTCCTCCGTCTCAACATATCCGGATGCGGCGGCCAACGAGGCCATGAATCAAGGATTCGCTGGGGATCTGGCGCGAAAATATAAGGGTGGGATTACCGGTGTCAAATAATGCCCGGTTGAAGACGCTAAGACGCCGTGACAACTATTTTGCCGAAATGACCGCCTTCCAAACGGCTTCCGTGTCCGGCACGGGTATTTTTTGCACATCAAACAGTGGGGCTGTGGCGGCAAGGTGGTACAGGCTGAGGGCGCCATCGATCTCCGCCACCAGCTGATCGGTAGTGGTTACGGTGAAGGTCCGGACCAGTTTTAAATCATCGGTCGCCTTGGCACAAAGAAAATTCAGACGCTGGACACCGGCCTCGTAGAATGCGCCGCGCTCGCTGAGCGCCGCCAGATAGCCATCCAGCCGCCCCACCAGCTTCAAATTATTCTCGATACGCGGTGAATGCAGCGCCTGTTTGAGTGAGGTGGCATGGATGCGACGCATTTCGACGACGATTTCATCGGCATAGGTCTCTCGCTCTGACGTCAACCGGCGGCGCAGTTGGTCGGCCTGTTGCTGCTGCCGGGCGACCTTGTCGGCCATGATCTGAATACTGTCAATTTTCTGCTGGAGCAGATAGCCCGCATCGCCGGCGCCTTCTGCCGACAGCGCCTCATGTACCAGGCATAGCAATATCAGCACCACGATGAAAATCCATACCGGATACGGTGTCGGTTGGCTCAGGTCGTTGTCATTCAAAGCATGCTCCTTTCCGCGGGGATCACTGTTTGCGGTAGAATTTTTCCGGCACGAACAGCCGGCCGCCGGCGCGCTTCCAGTGGGCGATCGCCTTGGCCATGGGCAGGTTGAGACGCTCCAGCCCCATCAGCTCCATCTCTTTTCCGGGCCAGTTGGCCACTGCTTCGGCAGCCCCGTCGGGCAGTTGCCGAAGCCCGTTCAACGACAGGCGTGTGCCCGGCCACTGGAAAAGGGCTTGCGTGGCGGCCACCGACAGCGTGTCAATGCGGTTCATGGCGAGCCACTGCCCCTTCCAAACGCTCAGCGCGGCGGCTTCCTGGGGGTTCAACTGCCGGAGGCGGTTTAAGAAAAGCTCCGATCCCTGCCAGCCGGCCAGACACGCGGCTGCCGCAGCAGACAGGGCGGTGAGCTGGTATTTGTCTCCGAAGTCCCCTTCGCAAAGCGCGTTCCAGATGCGGGCGTCATCATCGGCCCCCGTTTTCGCAGTGGTGACAGCGCCGGCGGCTGCCGGCGCTGCCGCGCTGCCGGCACTGCCCATCCTGGCCACAATACGCTGCCAAATGGTTTCCAGCGAGGCATCCGGCTTGCCTTCGGCCGTTTCCAGCTGCAGTACGTCTGCCACAGGATGGGCCGCAAGGGCGGCATCCATCTGCTGGCCGATCACGGTGGAATCGATGCCCTCGGCAAGGCCCACCAGCAGAAGGTTCACGGAGGCCAGGCGTTTGGCATAGAGCATCGCCTCGCTGCCGTCGTGAAGACGCTGGACCGGTGTCTCCAGTTTTTTGATATAATCCAGGCGCCGCTGGATGGTGCGCAAGCCGTAATCGATGGCTTTCACCGCTGTGGCCTCCGGATAACGCTTGACGCCGAGCGCCTGGGCTTCGCGGACGATATCGGCTTCAATTTCCCGGATCCCGGCTTCGTATTCGCCGCGCAGTTGAAGAATCTCATTTTGTTTCTCTATCATGGCCTGGCGCGCGGCATCTATCCGTGCAAATCGGCCATCCAGGCTTTCCTGCAGGGACGGCGCAACCTGAGAGGCATTATTCGGCAACGGTGCGGGTTCGCTCGCGGACTGCTGCGGCTGCGCCCCTGCCGACTTAGCGGCCTCGGACGGCAGGTCGGCGGCCCGCTGCCGGGCGTCGAAGGCGCGGTATCCCGCCGCCCCGCCGATGGCGGCGGCAATGAGGACCGCCGCGCTAATGAGATACCGGGGCCAAAAACGCGTGGTGCGCTTCTCATCGAGCGCCACAGCGCGTCGCCGGACCTTCCGACGCTCCAGCCGCAATTCCAGGGCGGCCTCGGACGGCAAGGCTTCAGGCGCCGGTGCCACCACCGCTTCGGGTGCGGTCTCGAGGGCGCCATTTTCGTCTTGCCCCGAGATTTCCTGTGCCACAGGTTCCGTGACAGGCGCTTCAGGCTCCGCTGCCGGGGTTGCCAGTGCCGGTTTCGGTGCGCGATCTTCGTACCCGTCAAGATCGATCTCGTCGTCATCAAGCGCATCGAAGTCTTCCAGCGGATTCTGAGCAGTTTGAGATGCGAGGTCTTCCACCAGCCCGGCGCCGGCTTCATCGGTATCGGTCACCGGGGCCTCCGCCATCAGCGCCGATGCGCCATTGACGCCGGGTGCCGGTTCGGGGTCACTCGCCGGCACGGCTTCCTCAGCTGTCATTTCGACCTCGGTTGCCGGGCCCGTGCCCTGATCAGCCGCCGTGTGGCTTTCTTCCTGCAATTCGGCGATGAGGCGGTCCATTTTTTCCTGGTCGGAGAGCTCGGCCGCCGGGATGTCCGCGGCGGCAGTATCCTCGGCGGAAGGCGTCGGGGCCAGTTCGGCCTCATCCGCGCTGTCCCCCCCGGCCAGGAGCCTGTCGATCTCGCTTTGCCCCATGGGACTATCGCCCGATCCATTCGCATCGGCTCTTTTCTTGGCCGACGGTTTCGGTTCGGGAGCTGCCGTCGCCGCGTTCTGGAACTCGGCAAGCAAGGCATCGATGTCGTTCTGATCGACCGCGCCGCCAGTCTCCGGGCTGCTGTCATCGCCTTCAAGTTCAGCGGCCAGGCGATCCAATTTGTCGTTTTCAGAAAGGGCTGCCATGGGCAATCAATCCATTTTCCAGGGTACACGCGCCGGCGGTATCCGGTAGCTTCCGGTCAACCGGTGCGGTGGTTCTTACCCCGTTCATCGGCATGTTGGCAGAAAACTTGATGCGAAAATTATCAAAACGCGTATATAAACGGGAAGATGCATTCTGAACCCAGATGTCGGTGCACTCAGGCCCGGCAGCCGCGGTTACGGCATTGACCCCGGTGGCCATCACCGCTGCGGGGCACCCGACACAAAAACCCACTGCGAGGCTGCACCGCCGCAGAAGGAACAGTCCATGCGAATTGTTTCCCGGCCCGATTTTGACGGAATTGTATGCGCCGTGCTGCTTTTTGAGGCGCTGGACATTCAGAAGCCAGTGTTCTGGGTGGAACCGGGGGACCTGCAAAATGGGCGCATCGCCATAAAGGCAGGAGACGTGATCGCCAACCTGCCCTATCATCCGAGCTGCCGGATGTGGTTTGATCACCACATCTCCAATCGCCCGGACACCGCATTTGACGGCGCCTTTGCCATCAAACCCTCTGCCGCGCGTGTAATCTACGATCATTTTTCAGAACGGCTCCATCCCCGGTTTGACGCGCTGGTGTCGGCCGCCGACAAAATTGACGCGGCCGCACTGAACCAGGAGGAAGTCCTGCATCCGGAGCGCTTTCCGATCGTATTGGTGTCCATGACCGTCACCGGACAGGACACCGAGGGCGCCCCGTACTGGGATCACCTGGTGACGCTTTTGCGCAGACACGCCATCCCCGCCGTTCACAACGACCCCTGGGTGGCCGATCGCTGCCAGCGGGCAACCCAGCAAAACGAGGCGTACCAGAAATTGCTGGCCACCCACACCCGGGTGGACGGCCACGTGTCCATCATCGACTTCAGAAATAGGACGCCGGCGCCGATCGGCAACCGGTTTCTGGTGTATTGCCTGTTTCCGGAAACCATCGTAAACGTCAAAATCAGGCGTGACGACGCCCAGCCCGACAGGCTCATCGTCAGCGTTGGGCACAGCATCTTCAATCGGCAGTGCCGGGTGAACGTGGGCAGGCTCATGCAGCGTTTTCAGGGCGGAGGGCACCGGGGGGCCGGCGCCTGCAACTTTCAGGAAAGCCGCGAAAAGGACATCCTTCCGGAAATCATCTCGGTGCTCAAGGAAAACAAGGACATCGATCCGGTCAGCGGGGACACTGCGAAATAACCCGGACGGTTTCATGGCAGCTCACGATGGCCCTCCGGCCCCGGCATCCCCAAATCTCGGCGGCTTCGGTTTCCTTTGGTCCTTTCGGTCCTTTTGGTCCCTGTTGCCCGTAGCCCCTGCGATACTGCCTTACCGCTCTGACGCATACGGCGCCCAGTCGCCCTTGCGCAGGTTTTCTACCTTGAAAATCCCCACTTCGTTGTTGAGCGTGTGAAATACCACTTTCCGGCCACGGCTTCCCCCCGTATCCTCGGATACGATCCGAATGCGGTTTCTCACCAGCACCTTGCGGGCCACCCACACGTTTTTTCGTCCGATGTCCTCGCTGGAAATGTCCGGGTTATAGGCTCCGCCGATGATTTGCGCCTCCAGGTGTTTGGGGTCCGTCCCGTTGCCGGTCATCATGTTGATCAGCGCCAGGGTCGCCACGTTGCCGTAGTCGGCCGTGGCCTTTTCCCGCTCCCGGGTGATGGGAAAGCGGAAATGGTTCATGCCGCCCGACTTCCGCTTCCTGTCAAAAATGCACACACTGACACAGGAGCCCAGCACCGTGGATATGACGGTCGGCGTGTCCGGCAGATAAATATAGCCGGGCTGAAGAAAGTACTTGCTCGGTTCCGCGAGATCTGTTGATTGCGCCACTGTCAGCCTACCATTCGCAATGCGCCGCTGCCGCGGCGCATCTGTAGATGTTTTTATTTTAAATGTACCCGCTTATCAAACGAAGTGTTTGCAAATTGCGCGCCATAGAAGAATCGCCGTGAAACCGGATGCCAGCCCCGTTGACTGCCCGGGCGCCAGTGCATTCATCTTGCAATCGGCGCGCATCTACGATATGTGGCTCGCATGAAGAAACAAGATAAGATCATCACGTTTCTGGGTAAAAATACACGGTTCGAAGGGCGCCTGACCTTTCAAGGCGCCATCCGGATTGACGGCGCCTTTGTCGGAGAAATTGACGCTCCGGAGGGCAACCTCATCATCGGTGAAGGTGCCCAGGTGGAATCGGAGATCCACGTCGCCTCCGTGATCATCAGCGGGGAAGTCCGCGGCAACATCATCGCCGACCACAAAATCGAAGTTCTCGTGCCGGGAAAAGTGACGGGAAATATCCAGGCCCCCACCGTCATGGTGCAGGAGGGGGTCGTGTTTTCGGGAAATTGCAAGACCCTGCCGCCCGAAAACACGAAAAAGGGCAAACTGGCACTGGTCTGCGAGGCGCAGACGTCCTGATCCGCGACTGCTTTCGTCAAAATCCATCGGGCGGCCATTGGCCGCCCGTTTTTTATTTGACCGTGGTGATGTGACGTTAGGATTGACAACCCTGTAAAAAGTCTGAAATCACCGCAGAGAGCGCAGAGAGCGCAGATTCGAATAACAGGATATCACAAGAAAGTGGTAAGTTCCGGATGATAGCAGTTATCAGGGGGACAAAAACACCCGCAGAATATCTTTTCTCGGATTGACGTACTGGATGGTGGCCTGCACCGTTTCGCCCGGTTTGAGTGAGACCCCGTCGGAGGCGCTCAGAGCGCATTCCAGCAGATATTCCTTGAGCAGCACCTGGTAGCCGTTGCGTTTGCGGCCCAGCACGAGCGCCTCCTCCTTGGTGCCGATGCGCGCCGCCAGATACTTCAGGAGCCAGTAGCGGTTCCGGTTGCGCTGAATGAGCGCCACCTGCCCGATGGGCCCTTCCAGATCCCGGATCAGTGCCGCCATCTCCGATTCCGATGTGGGTTTCTCGTGGCCCACCATCGCCCGCAGCTGCCGCTGCGTGGCCAGGTCCACGTATTTGCGAATCGGAGAAGTGGCCGTCAGATAGGCGTCCAGCCCCAGTCCGTGGTGGCGCTGAGCGCCGGTATTGAGGGCAAAACGGCTCAGCAGCCGCCGCTGCATCCAGTGCTGGAAAAGGGTGCCGTTGCCGTCCTTGAGGACCAATTCTCTCGGTTTGGACTGGGAGCGGAATACCGCCGGCAGTCCTTTTTCGGAAAGCTGCTTGGCCAGAAGCCAGTTGGCCATGATCATGATTTCACTCACCAGCATTCGCCCGGGGCTCTCCCGGTTGATGCGGCTGACGCAGATTTCCCCTTCCGGATCGAACCAGATGTTGATGTCGGGCAACACGATGGGAACCGCCCCCCACTCAAGGCGGCTGTTGCGAAAGTGCTGGGCGATGCCTTTGAGCAGGATGATGTCACGGTTGTCGTCTGCCATGAGGTTCACCTCATAGTAGGTGAACTGGTGCACCACTCGGACCCAGCTGGGGATCACCGCGGTGCCCATGACGTCGAACTGCTGATTGAGCCGGATCATCAGACTCAGGGCCGGCCGATACTCCCCGGCCTTCAGACTGCACAGGCCTTCGGAAAGTCCGCCGGGGAGCATGGGAATTTTCCGGTCCGGCGTGTAAATCGAGCTGCAGCGCCGCCGCGCGGCAAGGTCGATGGGATCTCCTTTTTTGATAAAGTGCCCCACGTCTGAAATGTGCACCCCCAGCCGGTAATGATCGCCTCGGTCCTCGATGCTCAGTGCATCGTCAAAATCCTGGGTCGCCTGACCGTCGATGGTCATCAGGGGAAGCATGGTGAGGTCCTGCCGCCGCGGGTTGGCCGCGAGCCGCTCGGGATGGCGGATGAGGTCCTCGCTGCGCTTCAGCGCCGCCTCCGGAAATGTGAGCGGCACATCGCGTTTGAGCAGGTCGATATTCTCGTTGGGGTCGAAAACACCCAGCCGGACCAGCAGGGAAAAGATGCCGTCCACGCCGTCCAGGCCCACATCGGCGATAATGGCCTTGACCAACGTGTAGTGGGGGCTGTCTTTTTCGTGAAGGGTTACAGAAACCAGTGCATCCACCAGGGGGCGCCACTGGGCCACCTCGGCGGCCGACGGCTGGCGATGATCATGGGCCAGGATGTCCTTGAGCCAGGCCGCCCCGTCGCGGATCAACTGCGCTTTGCGGGCCCTTTCGGCCTTGCTGTCGATCCGCTCCTGCACCTGATGCGCCGTGAGGGGGAGAAACCGGTCGTGGCTGAACTTGAAGTAGCTCCTGTCTTTAAACAAGGCCCGTATCACCGCGGATTCGCAGTCGCTGTTGCCGCCTTCCGGAAAGCAGTGGCCGGTCATGGTCTCAAGATCAATCCAGTCCCGGCGCTCGTTGAGCGCCTGCCAGACCCGCTGGATATCCACCCGCTGGATGAGTGCATTGCGCCGCAGCGAGATTTCCTGAAGCCGGTGAACCATGCGGACCCGCCCTTCGGCGAGATTCAGGCGGATCTTGCTGGTATGCGACAGCCGCTGCCGCGACAGGCTGATCTCACGGTCCATTTCGGTGAGCAGGCGCAACCGCTCGTCAGCGGTCTCCATGACCACGGCGCAGAGAATCTGCTGCTGATCAATATATTCAACAACGTGTCCGGTTTCCATAAGTTGCCAAATTAACAATCATAATCGGGTAAGTCAACGCCGTCGGCAGGGGCGGCCGACAGGCCTTTGAATAGTGGCCCCCTCTCAAAATACTTAAAAATCATGACCGGGCATCGGGTTTTTTTTTGCAGAATCATTCTTATCCTTTATCCCGGCGCCGGCGGGAGTACGCAGCCACATAACGGGCGAGGCCGAAAAAGAGAATGCCGGCAACGCTGGTGGCAGGTTTGAAAATTTGGGTCTTCTCCCATTGAATTGGAAAAAAGGGTCCGAGGCTTGTCCGCCTATTCATCGACCCACTCTTTGGGAGATGATCTCAAAAATTTTTATCACAGACAATACCGTCGTTTTTCCGCAACCGAAGGCAACAATGACCGCTTACAACCTGCTTCGCCCATACTTTCTGCGCCACCGTCGGATCATCGTCGCCGGCATCTGCTGCCTGATCCTCGTCGATCTGATGCAGCTGTTCATACCCCGCGTCATCAAGCTCACCGTGGACGATCTGACCCTTCACAGCACGGACCTGCCGCGGTTGACGCGCCAGGCACTGGTGATTGTCGCACTGGCCCTTTTCATCGGCGTGTTCCGATATATCTGGCGCCGCTGCCTCATCGGCACCTCGCGCATCATTGAAGAGGGGCTGCGCGATCGGCTGTTTCGGCACATCCAGACGCTTTCGGCCGCTTATTTCGACCGTACCCATACCGGCGACATCATGGCCCATGCCACCAACGACATCAACCACATCCGGATGGCAACCGGAATGGGACTGGTCGCCCTCACGGACAGCGTTTTCATGGGAACCGCCGCCATTGGCTTCATGGCCTACATCAGCCTGGATCTCACCCTGCTGGTGATCATCCCGATGCCGCTCATCGCCGTTGGCACCCGTTTCTTCAGCAAGCGCATGCACCGGCGCTACGGCGCGGTCCAGGCCGTTTTTTCCGAGGTGACGGAAACCGTCAGAGAAAGGCTCACCGGCATCCGGGTCATCAAGAGCGATCTTTTGGAGGCGGCATCCGAAGCGGCGGTGGCCCAAAGCTCCCAGCGCTACATTGCGGCCAACCTGAAGCTGATCCGCATCACCGGCGCTTTTTTCCCCGTAATGATGCTGTTTGCCAATCTGAGCATGGTGATGGTGGTTTATTTCGGAGGCCGCCGAACCATCACCGCATCCATCAGCCCGGGCGATTTCGTTGCCTTCATCAGCTACCTGGGGCTCCTGACATGGCCGATGATGGCCACCGGATGGGTGGTCAATCTCATGCAGCGCGGCAAGGCCTCCCTGGATCGCATCAACACCATTTTGACCACGCAGCCGGAGATCACACCGCCGCCGACGCAGGCCCTCGCTGTGACGCGACCATTCAGGGGGCTGAGCGTTGACCATGTCTCGTTTTCCTATCACCCGGGCAATGGCGCCGAGAAGGTCCTTCAGGACGTTTCCTTCGAGCTGCCCGCCGGGCAGGTCCTGGGAATCGTCGGCCCTCCGGGCAGCGGAAAGACCACGCTGTTGCAGCTCATCGCGCGGCTCTATGATCCCACCGCCGGCGCCGTCCGGGTCAACGGCAACGACATCCGCCGCTACGACCCGGCCCAGCTGCGCGCGCTCATGGCCATGGTGCCCCAGGAGCCGTTTCTGCTGGCCGGCAGCGTGACGGACAATATCCGGTTCTTTGCCGCAGCGCCGGATGATGCACGCATGGCGGCGGCAATCCGGGCGGCCGGTCTGGAGCGGACCATCCGCGATTTCCCGCAAGGCCTCGACACGGTGGTCGGTGAAAAGGGCATTCTCCTGTCCGGCGGCCAGAAACAGCGCATCACGCTGGCCAGGGCCCTGCTCTGCGATGCGCCGCTGCTGATTCTGGACGATCCGGTCAGTCAGGTGGATGCCGAAACCGGCCGCCGGATCGTTGACCATATTCGCACCCTTTCCGGAAAAAGCACCCTGATCATCGTCAGCCACCGGCTGAGCGCCCTGCGATTTGCCGATACCATCCTGTCGTTGAAAGACGGCCGCATCGTCGAATCCGGCACGCATGAGACACTGCTCTCGCAGGGCGGATACTATGCGCGCACCTGGCGACTGCAGGAAATAGAGGAGGCCCTCGATGCGTGATGACTTCGGCTACGCCGAGGAGGCCTCCCTGGGTCGATCCTATGACGCCCGTCTGCTGGCCCGCCTCTATCCGTTCGCGCGCCCCTACCGGTTGCGCTTTCTGGTGTCGATCCTGCTGGTCATGGCCATTACGCTCCTGGAACTGGCCCTGCCGTACGCGACAAAGATCGCCGTGGACCGTTACATCGTCCCTCCGGCCGCCGCGGACGGGGCCCGTTGGGTGCGCGCTGATTTATCCGATTCGGCGTCGGCGGCCGTGGTGGCAACGCATCCTTCCGCCTTCACCATCGAGGACGGCATCGCCCGGACGCCCTACAGCACCCTCCAATCCCTGCCGATCTCCCAGCGCAAAACACTGCGCCGGACAGATCTCGATGGTCTCGGCGTCATCGCTCTGGCGATGCTGGCGCTCATCGCCCTGGATTTCGTCGTCAACTTCGTTCAGGCCATCGTGATGGAAATCACCGGGCAGCGCATCATGCACGACATCCGCATGACCCTCTTTCGCCACATGCAGCGTCTGCCGCTGACATTTTTCTCCCACCAGCCCGTGGGACGGCTCGTCACCCGAGTCACCAACGATATCGAAAACATGCACGAGCTGTTCACCTCGGTGGTGTCTGTTGTCTTCAAGGACATCTTTCTGCTGGCCGGCATCGCGGTGGTGCTCATGGGTCTCAACTGGCGGCTGTCTCTGATCTGTTTTACCGTACTGCCGGCGGTGGTGGTGGCCTCGGCCCATTTTGCCAACCGCAGCCGGAACGCCTTCCGGAACCTGCGGATCAAACTGGCTGAGATCAATACACGGTTTTCCGAAACCCTCAGCGGTATTCGGGTCATTCACCTCTTTGGCGCCCAGGCCCCCAACCATCGCGCCTTTTCCACCCTCAATCACGCCTACTTCACCGAAGGCATGCTCCAGGTCCACCTGTTTGCCGTCTTTCTTCCCTTTATCGAAGTGCTCGGTGCCTGCGCCCTGGCCATCGTAATTTACTGGGGCGGCAAGGGCATCGTGGCCGACACGGTGAGCGTGGGCGACCTGGTGGTGTTCATTTCCTACATGAAAATGTTTTTCCGCCCCATTCGGGATATCGCCGAAAAATACAACATCATGCAAAACGCCATGGCATCGGCCGAACGCATATTTTTGCTGCTTCGCGAGGAAACACCGGAGGACGCCGCGGCGCCGGCAGGGGCGCTCCGGCCCCCTGCCAATGCCGTCGCGGGAATCGCCTTCGAAAAAGTCGATTTCTCATATTCCCCCGGCCAGCCCGTGCTGAAGGCCATCGACCTGCACATCGCGCCCGGTGAGAGTATCGCCGTGGTAGGCCCCACCGGATCGGGAAAAACGACCCTCACCCAGCTTCTGCTGCGGTTTTACGCCCCGACATCGGGCCGCATCACCATCGACGGCACCGATATCGCCGGCATGGATCTGCCGACACTGCGCGGCCGCTTTGCCCTGGTCATGCAGGATCCCTTTCTTTTTTCCGACACCGTTCGCGCCAATGTGTTCCCGGATCCGTCGGCGGCCGCCGACCCGGCCAGGGTGGCGCAGGTCATCGACGCCGCCCACTGCCGGCACCTCATCGAGCGGCTTCCCGAGGGCATCGATACTGTCCTGAGCGCCGGCGGCGGCAACCTGTCCAGCGGCGAGCGACAGCTGATCGCCATCGCACGGGCCATCGCACGGGACCCTGATATCATCATTCTCGACGAGGCCACCTCCTACGTCGACTCGGAAACCGAACGCTACCTTCAGGGCGCCATGAAACAGCTCATGGCCGGCCGCACGGCCATCATCGTCGCCCACCGGCTGTCCACCGCACGCCAGGCCGACCGCATCGTGGTGCTCCACCAGGGGCGCCTGGTGGAAAGCGGCACCCACGACGCGCTCATGCGCCGCCGCGGCATGTATTATCGGCTTCAGCTCATGGAGCAGCGGCATTCGGAACTGCCGCAAGTGTCCTGAGCACGGTGACCAGGGGGCTCTGACAAGGCACATATGGGTTGCCAAATCAGCAGCAACCATGATAGGAGTAAGCGTTTCAAATCCCCCGGTATTCGGGAGGCACAGGGGATATTCGCTCTCTGCAACCCTAGCCCGCATCCAGGCGGGCGCACCACCATGCACCGATAATCGCAGCGCACTGTTACGGCGACCTTGTCGCCGTTATTTTGGTGGAACCGTTTCAGATCCGCGGATTTCCAACAATCGTTAAACCCTAAGCCAAGGAGGAGTGGAGATGCCGTACGATGCCGTAAAAATGGCGGACTGGCAGATTTCAGAAGCAGCTGAAGTGAACATGCCGACGCCGGACGAGTGGAAAGAGAAACTGGGACTTCAGTCCGATGAAATGCTGCCGATGGGCAGACTGGCCAAGATCGACTTTCTCAAAGTCATTGACCGTTTGAAAGACAAGCCAGACGGCAAGTACATCGAAGTGACCGCCATCACCCCCACCCCGCTGGGTGAAGGCAAGAGCACGACATCCTGCGGCCTGATGGAAGGCCTCGGAAAGCGCGGCGTCAACGTCGGCGGCGCCCTGCGCCAGCCCTCCGGCGGCCCCACCATGAACGTAAAGGGCACGGCGGCCGGCGGCGGCAACTCGCTGCTGATCCCCATGACCGAGTTCTCCCTGGGTCTCACGGGCGACATCAACGACATCATGAACGCCCACAACCTGGCTATGGTCGCCCTGACCTCCAGAATGCAGCACGAGCGCAACTACAACGATGAACAGCTTGCGCGCCTCACCCGTATGCCCAGGCTCGACGTTGACCCCACCCGGGTGGAGATGGGCTGGATCATGGATTTTTGTGCTCAGGCTTTGCGAAATATCGTTATCGGTCTGGGCGGCAGGGCTGACGGCATGGTCATGCAGTCGAGGTTCGGGATCGCGGTCAGCTCCGAGCTGATGGCGATTCTTTCCATTGTTCGCGATCTGGCCGACCTGCGTGAAAAACTGAACAATATCACGGTGGCCTTTAGCAAATCAGGCAAACCGATCACCACCGGCGACTTGGAAGTCGGCAATGCCATGACCGCCTGGATGCGCAATACCATCAACCCGACCCTGATGATGACGGCAGAGTATCAACCCTGCATGATTCACGCAGGGCCGTTTGCCAATATCGCCGTTGGCCAGTCTTCCATCATCGCCGACCGGGTCGGTCTCAAGCTTTTTGACTACAACGTTACCGAATCCGGATTCGGCGCCGACATCGGCTTTGAAAAATTCTGGAACGTCAAGTGCCGTTACAGCGGACTGAAACCGAATGTCTCCGTGCTCACCACCACCATTCGGGCACTGAAAATGCACGGCGGCGGCCCCAAGGTCGTGGCCGGCCTGCCCCTGCCCAAAGAGTATCAGAAAGAGAACCTGGACATACTGGAAAAGGGCGTTCAAAACATGGTGCACCACATCAATACCATCCGGATGTCCGGTATCAACCCGGTGGTCTGCATCAACTGCTTCCACACCGATACCAAGGCCGAGATTGCCATGGTTCGTAAATTCGCCGAGAAAGCCGGTGCCCGCTGTGCGGTTTCCACCCACTGGGCCGACGGCGGCGACGGCGCGTTGGAATTTGCCGATGCGGTCATCGAGGCCTGCAACGAAAAAGCCGATTTCAAATTCCTGTATCCGCTGGAAACCAAGCTGCGTGACCGGGTTGACCTGATCGCCAAGAACGTTTACGGTGCCAACGGTGTAGCCTGGACGCCTGCGGCCGAAGCCAAGGCCAAGATGCTCGAAGCCGATCCCAAGTACAATGACTACACCACCATGATGGTCAAGACCCACCTTTCGCTGACCCATGACCCGGCCGTCAAGGGTACGCCCAAGGGATGGACCCTGCCCATTCAGGACGTGCTGATCTTCTCCGGCGCCAAGTTCCTGTGCCCCTGCTGCGGTACTATCAGCCTGATGCCCGGAACCAGCTCCGATCCTGCTTACCGCAGGGTGGATGTGGATGTTGAAACCGGGAAGGTGACAGGATTGTTCTAATAACGTAACAATGTAACAATCGATTCATCTGATTTACCCCATAGGGCCCGAATTTTTCGGGCCCTATTTTTTTGCGCCTTTCAAAAACCAAAATCAATTTAGCCACAGACACACACAGACCATCTAATTCAGAGGTTGGGGAGTTTTCGCTGTAAGACCGCTCAATGGATAATCATATTTTAAACCGTGTGAACTCGTGCATAAAGGCTCGTAAGAAAGAACAGAAGCTTTTGCAATAAAGCCAATTTTTTTCCTTACTATCGCGGGTCTCTTGCGATGACAGTTTTTCTGAAGGTCGTCTATTCTTTCTAACGAGCCTTAATACACTCAAACAGCACACACTTTAAAATCTGATCATCCATTTCGCTAATTCACAAAGCATTATGGAACAAACTCCCCGACCTCTCATCTAATTAAACTGCTTTCGCGAAGCGATGCGTATTCTGCCCTGCGAATGTCCGCAGGGCAGAAGTCTGTGTGCGTCTGTGGCTATTAAAACAAAATCATTTTAGCCGCAGACTTTCGTATAGGGCAATCCCCACCGAAGTGGACAGGTTCAGGCTGCGGATCGCTTCGGTAATGGGGATATGGTAGGTGGCATGCTTATACCTGGATACGATTGTTTGGGGCAGTCCTCTGGTTTCCGAGCCGAAAACCAGAAAGAGCCTCGCAGGTGACGGCATGTCCCAGAAAGGTTTGGCTCCATTTTTGGTAAACAGAACCATTTCGTCTTTTTGGGGGGCCATTTTTTTCTCGAAACTTTCAAAAGCGTCCCAGATCGTCAATTTTACCCGGTGCCAGTAGTCCAACCCCGCCCGTTTCATATCCCGGTTTTCCAATGAAAATCCCAGGGGTTTTATCAAATGCAGACAGGCATCGGTGCCCAGGCAGGTACGCCCGATATTGCCGGTGTTCCAGGGAATATCCGGTGCAACCAGAACCACATGGCGTTCAAATTGAGCACTTTGGTTATGCTTTAAAAAAGATGCCATTTCAGACCTCGTCATTCATCAGATAAAAATGACCGTAGACCTTTATATACTGCGGGATTACAAAAAATTTGGGCATCCGGTCGGTCTGGGTTAAGAGGTTCAGAGTTCAGCGTTCAGGGTTAATCGCTTCGCTATTTTTCCTATACCATTGATTCCATAGAGGTAATTAAATGAGGGGTCAACCTCTGAACCCTGGTCGCCTACGGCGCCGCCAAAGGCGGGTAAACCTTTGAACGTTGAACCGCTCAACCTATATAAGTGTAACTGGTTTGCCGCAATGAGGGCAATATTTGAACTCACCGTTCAATGTCCCGCCGCAAACATTGCACCTTGATTCCTTTTTGTCCCATGGGGAATAATATCCGGATGTCGTCTCCGATGTAACGCTTGCGCACCTATCACAGATGATAAACGTTTCCCCTTTTTTGACACGTATGAGGGGAATGAAAAACAGGTTAAAATAGCTGTCCACCCTTTTCAGTCGCGCCTGTGCCAATCCGCAGGCGGGACAGATCCTGGGTGTATGGTCTACAATCTTAGTTTTAGGAGCAATGCCGACAATTAAAAACATTGGTGATGTCCGTTTTCTTCATCCGTTGTCAGTTGTCCGTTGTCAGCAGTTATTGAAGATTCCGAATTTATGGATGGACACTAACCACCTCTTATTTTTTCCCACGGACAACGGACCACTGTCAACGGACACCGATAGGAGGTTGTTAATTAAGTCTATATATTGTATAGAATTAGCTGCAGTCAATAAAGCGTTTTTTTAGCGCGGAGCTATATCAATGATCATAGATTTTCATACGCATATTTTTCCTAAAGCGCTGCGGGAAAATCGGGAAGCTTATTTTGCGTCTGAACCGGCTTTCAGGCTTTTATACGGCTTGCCCGGGTCAAAACTTGTCGGGGCCCAAGAGATTGTCGCTGCAATGGACCGGCAGGGGGTCGATAAATCCGTTATTTTTGGGTTTCCCTGGAAAAATTCCCAGACATTTATCAAGCACAATGACTATATCCTGGAAGCCGTGGCAAGATATCCTAAGCGTCTTATCGGCTTGTGCTGCCTGGATCCTTTCAGCCGGGATGCTGTCACAGAAGCTGTGCGCTGCCTGGAAGGAGGGCTTTTAGGTATTGGTGAACTTGCCTTTTATCAATCCGGCATCGATGATCAAGTTCTGGAAAAACTGGCCCCCCTGATGCAGATCTGCCGGGACAAGGATCTTCCGGTACTGATCCACACCAATGAACCGGTGGGCCATATGTATCCAGGGAAAACACCGCATACCCTGAAGCAGATATACGATCTGATAAAAAAATTTCCGGAAAATGCCATCGTGCTGGCCCACTGGGGCGGGGGCATCTTTTTCTTTGCCCTCCTTAAGAAGGAGGTAAAAGCAAGCCTTAAAAATGTTTATTTTGACACGGCGGCATCTCCTTTTCTTTATGCCCCGGAAATATACCGCTATGCCAGGGATATCGTCGGACTGGATAAGATTCTTTTTGGCAGTGACTTTCCGCTTATACAACCGGCCAGGTATTTTAAGGAGCTTGATATGTCCGGGCTTGCAAAAGCTGAGATTGAATCAATCTGCGGCTTGAATGCGGCTCAATTATTCAAGCTGTGAAAACAATGCCCTGGACAATCCAGCACCAGGAAATATTTGCCACAAAGACACAAAGGATATATTTATTACTCAAGTTTCGCACCCTGATTTATATGAAAATCCTTAGCGGGCAAGGGTTGGATGATATTTTTTAAAAGGCAAAATATAAACAGGGCGTTTTCGCATTGTTGACGGCGCCTAGAGATAAAATATTATCATATCATACTGATTAGAACACAAAACTTCGACAAACACTGTCGTTGCGCCTGGCCTGGTTGGATTGTGAGAACAGAACTTTTAGCGCAGTTGTAAAAGATATTTTACCTTTTAAAAAACACCATCCAACCTTTACGAGTAAAGAACATCGTTAAAGTATGGGGTGCGAAACTTGAGTTTATTATTCTTTCTTAGTGACGTGGTGTCTTACTTGCCCGCCATCCGGCAGGCGGGGTGACAATGGAATAAAATTTTCCACAAAAAGCACAAATTAACAATTTAGGAACTAAAGGATGACAAAATGACTAAACAAAACGAAGGGCCTGCAACAGGTTATGTAAAAAAAGAGACCATGCTCTGGGTCGCCACCATTACCCTGGTCGTGGGGTTTTTGATGGGGGTGGTTGTAACGGTTTATAAATCACGCAGCGAACTGCCGGTTCTTTCTGCACCGCCACAATCGCAATCACCACCACCGCAGGCCGGTAAGCAGGGCCCTTCGGTCGAAACGGCCGCCAGGATTTTTGAGCTCGAAAGACTGACCAACCAGAACCCTAATGATGCCGAGGCCTGGACGCAACTGGGCAACCTTTACTTTGATAGCGAAAATCATGAAAAAGCCATCGAAGCCTACCAGAAATCTCTGGCCATGAAGCCCAACGATGCCAATGTCCTGACCGACATGGGGGTTATGTACCGTCGCAGCGGCAAGCCCGATGAAGCTATTAAGGCTTTTGACAAGGCCATTGCCGTTGATCCCCGCCACGAAGTTGCGCGCTTCAACAAGGGTATTGTGCTGATGCATGACCTGAACGATATCGCCGGTGCTGTGCGATCCTGGGAAGAACTGGTGGCCGTCAACCCGTCGGCTAAATCACCCAACGGGCAACTTGTTTCCGAGCTTATTGAACGCATGCAACCGCCCGGCAAACCTTAGCATGGCGACAAAAGAGAAGCCTGTATTGGCAGAGTTGGAACGACTGCACAACTTTACGAATTTATTTAGTCCTGAAAAACTTGGTCCTTTGGGTCAGGTCAGAGATGTTTGGCACTGCCTTGGAGTTTTGTTTCTAAAATCACAAATTCCAAGCACCAAATTACAAATAAACTTCAAATTCCAATATTCAATGACCAAACCTTCCAGGCCGAGATTGTTTGGATTTTTGAATTTTGATCATTGTTATTTGTTTGATATTTGATGTTTGAGATTTGGAATTTAATTTACTCCATTTGAGATAGGTGCACCCTTATGGGGTGAAATCAAACCCTGGTCTTCTGGGCCAGGATCTTTACATAGATCGTTTCATGGGAACTTGAATGTTGTTGAGCGAGACGAGTATCGGCTTAACTTCATGCCGGTGCTCCGGTGGTATCATCAGGACCTTAATCGGGCGGTTGGCGATCAGGCTGGTACCGGCGACCTTCAGCTTGCTGCTTTTATATTTTTGACGGTTTTGCTCCTTTGCCATCAAGCCTAAAACATCGCTTAGATTTCCCGTAAAGCCATGTGCATCGATGTGTTCGATATACTGCAGGCATACATTATTAAGTGTAAGCACCAAGGGGTCCATTTCAGCAAAGCCGGCTTCTTGACAGTCGTGTTTTGAAACCATGCACCGGCAGCCGAAAGGTCTTTGCCGATAAATTAGGCATTCGTTATTTCTCAATAGCGGACAGGGTCCCCAGGCCGGATCGATAGACTCTAAGGGAAGATCCTTTCCCAGCGCACAAAGTTCTGCAAGTTTGTTGGTCGTTACCACGGGCTGAAAGCGCCTGCTGCCGAGCACCGACGGCAGCTTTTCAAACAGACTCGGCTGTCCGCTTGAAATCAGGTGCCGGGCAATTCTATATCCCTCAAGGGTCGTCACGGTTACATTGCAGGTACAGCAATGGGCGCAATATTTTTGGCATGCCAGGTCCAGCTTGCCGGTAAAATCATCATACACGCTGTAAATTTGGTCCAAAACCGCCAGTTTGGTATTGATGTCCATTGCGCCTGCCTGCCCTTGCTCAAACACCTTGACTTTAGTACTGATGGCGTCGTAAAAAGTCCCATCTATAGTTGAATTCGTGATTTTTTACGAGATCATCAGTCCTGACAACCGGCAATTTTCAGTCACTGCTTACCAGTCTGAAAATGATAACACAAGATTGATCCGTTATACGGGGTAAACTAAACAGGGAGATACTATGAAAAGCAATGTTTATTTTATCGATTTGCGAGCAACGCCGAAAGAGAATCTGATTGGCAAGCTTGAACGGTTAATGCATACGGCCGGGCTTTCTGAAAAGATCAAAGCAAGAGATCTTGTTGCAGTGAAGCTCCACTTTGGTGAGCTGGGAAATACTGCTTTCATCCGGCCCGTATTTTTGCGTAAAGTTGTGGAAACCATCAAAAGCGCCGGCGGATTGCCGTTTCTAACCGATGCCAATACGCTATATGCGGGCACCCGCAGCGACTCTGTGCAACATCTTGCAACAGCGATTCAAAACGGTTTTGCTTATGCCGTGGTGGATGCCCCTTTAATCATCGCAGACGGGCTTAGAGGCAAAAGCGAAACCGCCGTTGTTGTCAATCAAAAAAACTGTAAAAGGGTGTACATCGGATCGGAGATTGTCGCAGCCGATGCCCTTATATCGGTCGCCCACTTCAAAGGCCACGAGCTTTCCGGCTTCGGTGGAACTATTAAAAATCTGGGAATGGGCTGCGCGTCGCGCCGGGGAAAACTGGAGCAGCATTCCACCGTGGCGCCCAAGGTTAATAAGAAAAAATGCGTCGGCTGCGGGGACTGCGTCAGCCACTGCTCTCAGCAGGCCCTTGCGTTGCAGCAGGAAAAGGCGGTGCTGGACCCCAAAAAGTGTATCGGCTGTGGAGAATGTATCCTCATCTGCCCCGAAAGCGCCATTGAAATCCAGTGGAATCAGGCCATACCCGTTTTTCTGGAAAAAATGGTGGAATACACCCTGGGTGTTTTAAAAGATAAAGAAGGCAAGGCCTTGTACCTGAATTTTATCAACAATGTCTCGCCGGCGTGCGACTGCTACGGTTATAACGATGCGCCCATTGTCAGGGATATCGGCATTGTTGCCGCCACTGATCCGGTGGCCATCGACCAGGCGTCCGTCGATCTTGTAAATCGCGAACAGGCTCTGCCGGACTCCTGCCTGAAAACCAACACGCAAGGCGGTGAGGATAAGTTCAGGGGCGTTTATCCCGAAATAGACTGGGAGATCCAGCTCGATTACGCCGAACAACTCGGCCTTGGAAGCCGCAGGTATGAACTGATAAAAATTTAACTCAAGTATTATCGACGAGTTGTCGTCGTGAAGCGAAGGTTTACCCATTTTATATAGTGAAAAAAAGCAAATTAATAGTTTTTAAAACGGGGGGTGCGGGGGGTAAACCAATATTACTTGACCTGCCGAAGCATAAAGATGTTGCTTCTATTCATTTTGGTCTGATTTGTAAACTGGATTTTGTAGGCGCGACAGCAGGTCCCCGATCACAAGGCACTCGAGCCCAAAAGGAAGGTAGCCGGCATACCCTAAAAGCGGCATTTCAAATATTTGAAAACGGTGGACAAACGGTACGCTGTACTGCCATTTGGCAAGACTATTGTAGTTCCACATCTCCCAAAACAGGCCGCAAAACAGTGCCGCCGTCGCCGAAGAGATCACCCTGCTCCAATCTCCGCCGGCAATTTCTGACAGTACATGCCGCTCTTCCGCTAAGCTCTGCAGTGAAACGATGATCAGCAGAGGCGACACCCACAGGAGGGGAAAAAGGTAATCCGGCCAGATACCGATGCCGGTCAGGCCGCAAATGGATATCACCAGGGCGGTCCGGGCCGCAATTTTGGGGTGTGAAAAGCCAAAAGGCAGAAAATTTTTGAATTTCTGTTTAATCCAGGGAAAGCCGGCAATCCATTCTTGGGTCCCCAAAACCGCAGGCAGTACGGTCGAAAACGGTAGGGTAGCAAGGCAGAAATATTTCACGGCACCGTAATGGACACCCGTGTAGTGCCAGTTCTGAACAAACCGGTTCAAGTATTCGAAGAACCACCAAAAGGCAGCACTTGTAGGGAAAAGGAGCAGAAAATATCCGGTACGGTCTTTAAGCATACAGCGGCCGCTGCGCCGATAACACAGGGCGTTGATTACGAGGATATACGCAAGCCACAAGAAAGTGAACGTATGTGGCTGCAAGCCTGCAAACCAGGGGAAGCGGGTCCAGGCCAGCAGCCAAAAAAGCATGCCGGCAATAGCTCCCAGCCGGCCCCACCAAGGAAAAGGAAATAAGGACGCGCCTTCAGACTGAGATTGCCGGATTGATCGAACCAGCGGGATAAGCAGCGGCAGCACCACTGCAATGATAAAAACGCTGTAGGCAATGAAAGCGACCCAGGAGAATGGAGCATGGGAAACATACAGCGTTTCAGGAGGAAACTCCAGATATCTTAAAACCGGGTACCCCGCCAGAAATATCCCGAGCATGGGCAGCCCCAACAGCATTGAAGCCAGAATTAAAAATTTTAGCAAAACTTTTTTCACGCCGCTACCGGCAAGTTTTGATCAATTGAGAAAAAGCCAAATTTATCAATTTTGGTTACAAAAACAATAAAAATCACAAAAAAGGGCGTTCCTTCATAATTGGATGGAACGCCCTTTTTTAATTCAAAAATATAAACTAAACTACAGTGACATTTACCGCTGCAGGACCTTTTTGACCCTGCTCTATGTCAAAAGTAACCCGATCGCCTTCATAGAGAGTCTTGAAACCGGCAGCATTGATGCCTGAATGATGAACAAATACATCCGGGCCATCTTCCTGCTCGATGAAGCCATAACCTTTGCTGCTATTAAACCATTTTACAATTCCATTAGCCATCGTGACACGCTCCTTTCAAAAAAATTCTCATGGTTCCAAACTGCAGGTTGCCGCTTTGACAAATGGATCTTGCCTTCAGAGCGAAACCGGTCCGCCAATTAAGAACGGGCCTTTATTGATTAAATCGTATTATATTATGTTTTTAAGAAAAATCAAGCTGATTATAGGGTCATTTTTTAACGTTGCGACCGTTAAGAATCGTGACGGGGTATAAAAATGCGAAGGCATTATTGGCGAGCCCTTAAATAGTCTTAAATGGATGGGTACTAATTAATCGAGCTTGGCCCACTTGTTCTGTGCTGTTAAACGGCCGCCGGTACCACACTTGGAGCATTCGACATCAAGGGGTCTTTCATCTGTTGGTATTTCGATAGCAGCTTTACATTTGGGGCATTTAATAGCCAGCCTCTTTACGCCGGCGGCACTGACGCCGATGAACGCCATGATCGCTTTGCGAACAGACTCTCGGTCATCGTCATCGCCGGCAGTTTTTAATTTTTCGTAGTCTTCTTTTGTAAGAACAAGCTTTATATCCAGCGTGGTTGAATTTTCCAGCGCGTTGTTAAGCTCTTCAAGGGCAGTGGCAAGGTTTGAAAATTTCATATCACCTGCCTGTATTTTTTCCTGGATCATGTTAGTCAGATCTTCAGCGGACAGCCATTGGCCTTCTATGTTGATTTTGGCCTCTTCTAAATTTATTGCAGTCATTCGACCCCCCTTTATTGTTGATAAAACCCCTAACTCGAATCTAATAACCCAATAAAGTCAATTTTTAATATCTTCGGGTCGCTGAGCATATTAATAAACAATTTTATTTTTGTCCACTATTATCACATGCGATATCCGTATCATTATATTGTATTTAAAAGCAATTGATCCATTAGCCCCGGAATTCTGCTTGACAAATAGTTTGATCCTTACTAATTGTACCTTTTTGGTAAAATCGTAATGGTGTTTTCGAAGCCATTTATTTTAATATCAACAGCGAAAGGAGAGAAAGACCTATGTCAAATTTAATTCCACCTCATGGCGGCAAGGGCTTAACTTGTTGCCTACTTGAAGGCGCTGAAATGGAAGCGGAAAAGAAAAAGGCCAAAGGCCTTAAAAAGATCTCTATTGCACCACGCGCAAAGGGTGACTTAATTATGATGGGGATCGGAGGATTCAGCCCGCTGACGGGTTTTATGACCAAGGCGGACTGGCAAGGTGTTTGTGATAATTATCAGCTTGCCGACGGGACGTTCTGGCCCATTCCGGTGACGCTGGATGCATCCAAAGAAGATGCTGACGGTATTAGTGAAGGCGATGAGATTGCCCTTTACGACCCGGAGGGCGATGAAATCATGGCCACCATGCGGGTCACCGAGAAGTATGCAATGACCGCAGCCGACAAAAAGTTTGAATGCGAGAAGGTCTTTATGGGGGAAGGGACCCCGACGGCCGAAGAATTCTGGAAAATTGCCAAAAACGATCACCCCGGCGTTCAGATGGTCATGGAGCAGAAGGATGTTAACCTGGCCGGTCCCGTCAAAGTGTTGAGCGAAGGTGAATACCCCGTCGAATTTGCGGGTATCTATATGCGGCCCGAAGAATCCCGCAGGATTTTCGAAAGTAAAGGCTGGACCGAGATTGCCGCGCTGCAGCTCAGAAACCCCATGCATCGCTCCCACGAATACCTGTGCAAGGTTGCCGTGGAAGTCTGTGACGGCGTCTATATCCACTCCCTGGTCGGGAACCTGAAACCGGGTGATATTCCGGCCGATGTTCGCGTCAAATGCATCGACGCCCTTGTAAAGGGCTACTTTGTGGAAAAGAACGTGGTTCAGGGCGGCTATCCCCTTGACATGCGCTATGCCGGTCCCAGAGAAGGTCTGCTGCATGCAACCTTCCGTCAGAACTACGGCTGCTCCCGCATGATTATCGGCCGCGACCATGCCGGCGTGGGTGACTTTTACGGCATGTTCGAAGCCCAGACGATCTTTGACAAGATCCCGACCTCTGATGATCCCGGCAAAATGCTGCTGTGCAAACCTTTAAAGATCGACTGGACCTTCTACTGCCACAAGTGCGACGGCATGGCATCCTTAAGGACTTGCCCCCACGGCAAAGAGGACCGGGTGCTTTTATCCGGAACCATGCTGCGTAAAATGCTTTCAGAAGGCGGTCAGCTTCCCGATCATTTTGGACGGGATGAAGTTGTTGCAATTCTGCGAAAGTACTATGAAGGGTTGACTGAAAAAGTTGAAATCAAGATGCATGGTGCTGCTACCGGCCAAAAATAATTTTTCATAACCCTGACAACAAAATCAGTTCGACCTGAAACAAAAAAGGAGATGTCGCCTGACATCTCCTTTTTTTATGCTTTCATCCAGCCAGGCTACGGCAAGCGCGGCTCAAAAAATCCAGGGCAGGAGTCAAACTCCCGATTGTATGCAGACCAGGCAGGTCTGAAGGAAACGGTCAACGCCTTTTCCTTTTCGCCAATTGCATACCGACCTAATCTGCAAGACGTGTCTTTCGTCACGCACCTTTCTGTTTATACTGTCATTTCGGCTCTTTTTCTTTGATCCTTGGGTCCACATGCACGATGACACGATCGAGGCTGTCTATATCTTCAATCAGGCAACTCTCCACAGCCTTTGCGATTTTATGTCCCTCTGCAACCGTCAAGTGGCCATCGACGACGATGTGGATTTCCATTTGATAAAAACCCCCGGAAGTTCGAACTCTTAGATCATGCGTATCGACAACTCCATCCACAGCTAAGGCGCATTGTCTGATCTTGCTAATGACTTCAAGTTGAGGGGCGGTGTCGGTAAATTCACGTAGAGCGGTTCGCAAAATATCAAGCCCGACTTTTACGATGAAAAAGGATACTAAAAGGGCAGTGAAGGCATCCAGAATGTGCCAGGAAGGTTTGATTTGTGTTCCGGCGATGCCGATCAGGACAGCCACAGAGGAGAGGGCGTCTGAGCGGTGGTGCCATGCATTGGCAATGATCAGCTGGCTTTTGATGCGACGCCCCGTGCGTATCGTATAATGAAATAGAGCCTCTTTGAAAGCGACAGATATGCCTGCCGCAACCAGCGCCAGCATGGTAGGATGGTATTCCGTATGATCATAAATATTCAGGGAAGCTTTTATTCCTATGTAAAATGACGTAGCAATAAGCGCTATTCCAACGATGGCAAAGGCTAATGTTTCAATTCGCGCATGACCGAAAGGGTGTTCCTCATCCGGGGGTCTACGACCAATTCCGACACCAAGCAAGACCACAACGTCGGTAAAGAGGTCGGAAACGGAGTGAACCGCATCCGCTATCAGGGCTTGGCTACTTCCGAATATCCCCGCAAAGAACTTTAGCAGAATTAAAATTATACTTACCAGAGCCCCTAAGATTGTCACCGATCGGGCGGTTCTGACTGACGTTGTCATATATTCACGCCTAGCTTTCAACGAATAATACGTTTTGATTTCAACCGATCCTGTTACTGTGGTATTATAACATGATTATCGTCGTTATTCCAGGCGAAGATTTTTGATACCCTTTCTAATCCTAAATGAAATTGATCTCAAATCATAGACTGGGCCTTTGCAAGCCGAAGAATTATAGGACTATTCGTGACGTAAGGCTTCAATCGGATCCAGCTGCCCCGCCTGTCTGGCCGGGAAGTAGCCGAAGATGACGCCCACAGCTGCGGAAAACAGGAAGGCGATAGCGACAATCCCCGGATCAAAAACAAAGGGAACAGCGAGGACGCGCGCGCCCATCGCGGCTGCAGCTACCCCGAGGATGATGCCGATCAGCCCCCCAAAGGAAGACAGCACTACGGCTTCGACCAGAAACTGCATCAACACATCCCGCTCCAGGGCACCGATGGCAAGCCGGATGCCGATCTCCCGTGTTCTTTCCGTAACCGATACCAGCATGATATTCATGATTCCGATGCCCCCGACCAAAAGGCTCACCGCCGCCACGGCACCCAGCAATCCGGTAAGTACCCGGGTCGTTCCGGTCATCGTGCTGACAAGTTCTTGCATATCTCTGACATAAAAATCGTCCTCTGCGCCCATGGCAATGCGGCGACGCTCACGCATCAGCCTTTCGATATCCTGTTCGACTTTGCTGGTGGAAACGCCATCTTCTGCTGAAACATAAATTCTGCTCACATCTATATTCCCGGCGATGCGTCGCTGAAACGTGCGCAAGGGTATAAGTACGAAGTCATCTTGATCTGTCCCAAAGCTGGACTGCCCCTTGGATTTGAGGACTCCGATCACCTGGCATGAAAGCTTTTCCAGGCGGATAGTGTTGCCTAAAGAGTCCTGGCCGCCAAAGAGTTTTTTGTGCACGGTTGCACCCAGGATGCACACGCCTTTTCCTCCCCGAAGTTCACTGTCTGTGAATTGACGCCCGCTCTCAATCTGCCAGTTGCAGGCCTGCAAATAGGCACGCGTGCTGCCGATAACCGAGGTCGCCCAGTTTTCGTTTCCGTAGATTGCTTGTGTGGTTTCAGAGACCATCGGTGCCACCGCAACAAGTCCGGAGATTTCGCGGGCAATGGCGTCTGCATCGTCTACCTTAAACATTTTACCGGTTGATTGGGTGCCGCCCGGACCGTGGCGGTGCTGCCCGGGTCTAATCTGCAGAAGATTGGTACCCAGTTTCGTGATATCGGCGGTCACCTGGGCCGTCGCCCCCCTGCCGAGAGTCACCATGGTGATCACGGCAGCGACGCCGATAACAATACCCAGGATGGTCAGCGATGAACGCATGAGGTTGCGCCGGATTTCCCGCAAGGAGAGTAAAATCGTTTCCCTTAACATTCTAACATCTTCCCGTTTTCCTCATCGCTGTCGATGATCCCGTCGAAGAAGCGAATGATTCGTTTCGCATAGGCTGCCATTTCGGCATCATGGGTCACCAGGACGATCGTGATGCCGCCTTCACGATTGAAGGCAGCCAGCATCTCCATAATTTCACGACTGCGGGCAGAATCCAGGTTGCCGGTGGGTTCGTCGGCCAGCAGCACCTTGGGGTCAGTAACGATGGCCCGAGCGATGGCGACCCGTTGTTGCTGTCCACCTGAGAGTTCGCCGGGGGTGTGTGTCTCCCACCCTTTAAGCCCAACCGCTGCAAGGGCTCGCAAGGCGCTTTCCCGCCGTTCATCGGCCGGGATGCCGCGATAGACCAAGGGGAGTTCCACGTTCTCTATAGCCGAGGTGCGATTGAGGAGGTTGAAGCCCTGAAACACAAATCCCAGATAATGCCGGCGTAACAGCGCGCGCTGGTCGCGGGACAGCTTTCCCACATCGACACCTTCAAAAAGGTAGGCCCCATTGCTGGGAGTATCTAAACATCCCAGAATATTCATGCAAGTAGACTTTCCCGACCCGCTTGGCCCCATCACGGCCACGAACTCACCCTGGTCGATGTGCAAATCTATTCCCCGCAGGGCTTGCATGGCAGCGGAACCCGTGCCGTATACCTTGGTTACGCCGTGGAACTTTAAAAGGGAATGTTCGCTGATTTGCGTGGAAAAGGTTGTCTTCATCGTTCAGATCTCACCGTATCGACCACGAGTGGCATCCCCGGCTCAATGTCGCCGCTCGTTATTTCGGTCATTCTGCCATCAGTGACGCCTATGCTGACGGCAGCGGCGAGAAGTTTTCCGTCGCGCAGCGTCCAGACGTCCTGCAGTTTGTTGTTGGCGGTCGAGTCTTTAGGCTGTTTTGACGGCGGTCTGTGCCGACGTGGCAAAAGTTTATTAAGTAAGCTGCCGCCGTTGGATGGGGCCTCTTTCTCTTTAATCGGCGGGATAAAACGCAACGCAGCATTGGGCACCAGAATCGCGTTTCCCACTTTGTTGACGGTGATGTCCGCCGTTGCCGTCATCCCCGGCCGTAAGGAAAGATCCGAGTTGTCCACGTTCAGGACCGTTTTGTATGTGACAACCCCGTTTACGGTCTGAGAACCGTACCGGACCTGGGTGATCCGCGCCGGGAACGTCCGACCCGGGTGGGCATCGACGGTGAAAGTGGCCGCTTGTCCCTTTGTTACCTGACCCACATCGGCCTCGTCCACGTCCACATGGAGTTCCATCTGTGTCAGATCCTCGGCCAAGGTGAACAGCACCGGGGCCTGAAACGAGGCGGCCACGGTCTGGCCGGGTTCCACGTTTCGCGTAAGGACGATGCCGTTAATGGGGGAATGGATGACCGTTTTTGCCAAATCCGTCTCGTCGGCTTCGAGAGTGGCCTGAGCCTGGGACACCTGTGCCCTTGCGGTGGCCTCGATGGCCCTTGCCCGATGCAGCGACGCCTGAGCCGCATCCAGGTCCTGTTGCGACGGCACCATGTTATTGCTCAATTCCCACACCTGCTTTAACCGCGCCAGTTGATCTCCCGACTCTTTGACAGTGGCCTGTGCCTCCAAAACCTTTGCCCGGGTCGATTCTAGGGCAGCTTTTGATTGCAGAACCTTGGCTTTCAGCTTGTCTGTGTCCAGCCTCGCCAGAATCTGGCCGACTTTCACCCGGTCATTGTAATCCACTTCGACGGTCTTGATGATACCGGACAGCTCGCTGCCCACATCCACCTGGTTTGTCGGTTCCAGGGCACCTGTTGCAGTCACGGTCACGGTCAGGTCTCCCTGTACAACTTGCTGGGTCTGGTACTGCA
>JBDRRP010000082.1:0-7385 GCA_043825735.1 Pseudomonadota bacterium
CCAGGCCGAGCAGATGCGCGCCTTTGTGGGCGAACTGATGGCGCTGGTCAATGGCGGCGACCACGGCCTAGAAACCCGAGACAATGCGGGCGCCGGATCCGGCGTCATAAAGATCAGAAAAGCAATGCATCTGCCCCGGAAACAGGCGGGCAAACGCGCACCCCAGGCCATCGCCCATCAGGGACTGGCCGCCTCACGGGACCATAGAAAACTGATCCCGCTGGACGATGAAGCGTTTCAGGACTTCTAATCCAGAAAACATCAGACCTCCGGAGGGCGGACCGACACCTTGCCCTCCGGAGGCATCCCGGGCATATCACAACGGGAATTCGGTAATCGGTCAGATATCCGGGTTCGGCGGGATGAGGCTGCGGCACTTTTAACTCCCTACATGATCGCCCTCATGGAAGTCAATGCTAAAGTTGAACGTCGAATTCAGGGACTTTTCCGCCGAGGGTCTATGGCGGATTCGGAGATCAACTGTTTTTCAGGAAATTTGCTCAATTGGGGAACAGTGTCAAATGAAGCGGGGTCTGCCCAAAAGGCAGCATTCAAGCGAGATGAAGAATGACTCAACGCGGCAGGAGAATTTCAGTAGCGCCCTTGCCGTAGGCAGCGGAGCCTGTGTGAAGATGCTTTTCATCTCCGCCGCCATACAGGAAGCGACGCGCGTTTTCCATGAGGACCCCGGCCTCAATATCCGGTGGCAGTCGCAATTTTCTGACTCGCTCAACGTACGCCATCCCCAATCGCATATCATGGGAAGCGATCGCGTCACTGCCCAGCATTACACGGTCGGGATAATCCAATATGAAGTCGCGATAGGATGCCGGTGCCGTATCGATGTGGGGGCCGAGACTTGAGATGTCGGTCATCAATCCGTCGTAGCGATCGAGCAGTCCTGCCATGCGTTTTCGACTGAATCCGAAGTGCGGGACGTTTACCCGTAAAAGAGGATGCGCTTGCAGGCACTCTTCGACAAATCCGGAATGCAATGAGAGATCCGCATGGTACACCAGTGGGACGTTGAGGCGTGAGGAAGCTTCGAACACTGCCCGCTGGGCGTCCAGGTAATCGGCCCGGGAGAGGCCGGGAACCCGGCGTAACGGCGGCATGCGCATTTTGGCACCATCTTCCTCTTCTATGATGATGCTCTTCAGCCCGGCGTGGCCGTCTCCCCACCAAACTGCAAGGTCCGTGTTGCCGTCCCATCCCCGAACGTCGAGAAACGAGAGCACTTTCATTTTTCGGGGGCGCGCTCTCCAGCGTCGGTCAAAATCCAACCAGGATTGAAGATCGTCGTTGGCCGTGCGTGCCGTGTTAAGCCCTGTGAGTTCCTGATATGCGCCTGGAATCATATCAAAAACCTTTTCCGGTGATGCGCCGAGTCCCGGCAAAGGAAAAACCACCACCGTCTCAAACCCTTCAGCTTCCAGCCACTCCAGTTCAGTGATTACATCGACCGGATCCCTGCCGAACAAACACCAATGGGTATGGATATCTATGAATCCGGACAAATTTCCTATCCTTTGGTGCCCGGGGCCGGAATTGAACCGGCACAATCACTCACTGATAAACCCGGGCCGGTCATCTTGAAAAAACAAAACCGGCAGCCGTAACATCACTTCTGCACGCTAAAAGGCCGTTCTTCAGCCTGGCGCTCAAATTCCGCTGTAAAGAAAAACGTGCTGCCCTGGTCCGGTTCACTCTCCGCCCAGATCCTGCCGCCCATCATTTCTACCAGGCTTTTGGAGATATAGAGTCCAAGCCCGAGTCCCTCGTACAACCGGGTGTCTGAGGTATCTACCTGGGTGAAGGGCTCATCGAACAGTTTTGCCAGGTTGTCCGCGTCAATCCCGATCCCCCGGTCGGCAATCGAGAATTGAAAAGCGGCCTTCCGTTCTGATTTGCTGGTGGTCTTAATTCCGATGGTGATGTCGGCTTTTTCCTTTGAAAACTTGACCGCGTTGCTGACCAGGTTGCCAAAAACGCGTGTTAAGCGCCGAGAGTCTCCCTTCAGGGCATTGGGCAACTCCGGTTCAATTTCCAGGCGGCAACAGCCATTTCCGGTGCTCACTCTTTTCACGGTATCTTCAACAACGGTTTCCAGAAGAAAATTGCTTTTCTCCAACCTTAATACACCGGTACCGATCTCCGCCACAACGAGAATATCGCTGATGATAGCGTTGAGGTCCTTGGCCCGCTCCCGGATCGTCTGGACATAATCGGCCTGCTTGTCATCCAGACCGGTATACCCCAGGAGGCTGTTGAAACCGATGATGGCGTTGAGCGGCGTTAACAGTTCGTGGCTGATGGTATGCAAGAAGTCGGTCTTGGCCCGGTTGGCGGCTTCCGCTTGAATGGTCAGCTGTTTTTCATTTTTAAGCAGTTCCCGCAGGTTCCGGTTGGCAGCCTCCACGGTAGCCTTTGACTTTTGGATTTCCAGGGTGCGCGCTTGCACCAGATCCTCCAGGTGCAACTGGTACAGCTCTCTTTCCAGGTGGTGTTTGACACGCACTTTCACGATGGCCGGGCTGATCGGCTTGGTGATGTAATCGACGGCCCCGCATTCCAGGCCCTTGGTTTCATAACCGACATCGCTCATGGCGGTAATGAAAATAACCGGGATGTGCACAGTGCTTTCGTTTTCCTTGAGCCTGCGGCAGACCTCGTAGCCGTCCATGTCCGGCATCAGGATATCCAGCAGGATCAGGTCCGGCACAGGATCGGCCTGTGCCCGCTGCAGGGCCTGTTCACCGTTTTTGGCAACAATGGTCTTGTATTCAGACTGCAGCGCCTCCACGAGAATGCTGATATTGACAGGTTCGTCATCCACCACCAGAATTTTCTGTTTATTCATCATTGGGTGCCGTTCCTTTCAAGGGAAACCCCCAGGGAATGCGCAATTTTATCCAGCGTCTCCCGGGCTTCTTCAAAATCAAAAAATCGAATCTGCGCCTCCATTTGGGACAGGGCTTCTGCAAACTCGTTTGCGGCCAGGCATTCTTGCAGGGGCGCGATGAACCTGACAGCAACGGCATCGCCTTCGCCGAGAAATTCAGCCAGTTGGACCATGAGGGGCCGGGCCTTGGCGCTGTCGCTGGCAACCGGCTGCCCGGCACCTGATTGGCCCGCTGACCCACCGGCCGGCTTTACCTTGATACTTCCCCCCGCTTTGATCACGGTGGCGAGATCCCTTTCAAAGGCCTGGAAACAATCCGGGTGGTCCTCTGCATCGGTGTGCAGACTCCAATGCTCCAGATCGCCGGCACAGCGATACAGTTCCAGCGCACCGAGGTTGCCGGCCACCCCCTTGATGGCATGCGCGATCCGGGTGACCTGCTCCCGGTTGCCGGCTTGCAGGGCGGTTTTAATTTCCGTGACAACATCAGCGTACTTGGTACAAAAGTCGTGTACCAGTTTACTGAAAAGCGCCCGGTTGCCTCCGACACGCCTTAGCCCGAATTCTATATCGAAGCCGGGCAAAGCGCCGGGCAGGGCCTCAAATCCCCCGGTCAGGGGCTTCTCGGCGTCATCTCCGGCAATTTCCGCCAGGGCCCGCTTTTTGATTCCCGGTTTTATCCAACGGTCCAGGGCCGCGTGCAATTCATCCGGGTCCACCGGCTTGGTGATGAAGTCATCCATGCCGCCGGCAAGACACTTTTCCCGTTGGCCGCCCATGGCATGGGCCGTCATGGCGATAACCGGCAGGTTGCAAAAACGCGGGTCTTCCCGGATACGGCGAGTGGCTTCGAAACCGTCCATTTCCGGCATCTGCAGATCCATTAAAACCGCGTCAAATTGCTGCTCGGGATCAGCTGCCGCCAACAGGTCCAGCGCCACCTGGCCGTTGTCTGCCGGGGTTACCGCCAGTCCCTCCTGGTGCAGCAGCTCCATGGCCACCTGCTGGTTGATTTCGTTGTCTTCCACCAGCAGGATGCGGGCACCTTCAATGTGCCGCAGGGATTGGGCTTTGGCCTTCTTCTGGACCAGCGGCCGGGGCGCCCCGACTGTTGGACGGCCGAGGGTGTCCATGATGGTGTCAAAGAGCACCGACTGGTTCACGGGCTTGACCAGAAATGCATCCAGGCCGACCTTTTCGGCCTGCTGGATAATCTCCTCACGGCCGTAGGCCGTCACCATGAGTACGGCCGGCACTGATTTAAGGTTACGGCTGGCCTTGATCTGGCGGGCGGCTTCAATACCGTCCATCCCGGGCATTTTCCAGTCCATCAGGACCAGTTCGTATGGGTTGTCCCTGTCGGCGGAATCCAACTCCATCAACGCTTCCTGTCCCGAGGCGGCCTGGGTTACGTCAAATGAAAAGGCGGCCAGGGTTTCGCTGAGAATTTCGCGGCTGGTGGCATTGTCGTCCACCACCAGCACCCGCATTCCCGTGCATTCGAGCGGTGCCACCAGCGATTTTTCAGTTTCCGGGGTACGGGTGCCGAAACGCGCTGTAAAGGTGAACGTGCTCCCCTCACCCGGTTTGCTGGCAACCGAAATCCCACCGCCCATCAACTCGGTCAGGTGTTTGGAAATGGCCAGGCCCAAGCCGGTACCGCCGTATTTGCGGGTAGTGGAACCATCGGCCTGGGTAAAAGGCTGGAAAAGCCGTTCGATCTGTTCCGGGGTAAGGCCGATGCCTGTGTCGCGTACCGTAAAAGAGAGCGTGACCAGGGACGAACCTTCCGAAGCGCGTCCGGGCGCAAGCTTTACCGACACGACAATCTCCCCGCTCTCGGTAAATTTTACGGCATTGCCGGTCAGGTTGATGAGCACCTGACCCAAACGCAGGGGATCACCCACCAGGTTCACCGGGACATGCCGGTCGATGCTGAACAGGACTTCAAGCCCCTTTTCTTGAGCTTTGAGGCTGATCATGCTGGAAAGATTTTCAAGGACTTCTTCGAGGTTGAAATCGGTATATTCGATCTCCAACCGACCAGACTCAATTTTCGAAAAATCCAGGATATCGTTGATGATGCCCAGCAGGCTGCGACTTGAAATCTGCACCTTGCGCAGGTATTCTTTTTGTTTTTCCGTCAATTCTGTGCGCAGCATCAGCTCGGTCAGCCCCATAATAGCGTTCATAGGGGTTCGGATCTCGTGGCTCATGTTGGCCAGAAATTCGCTTTTGGCCCGGGTGGCCGCCTCGGCTGACTCCCGTTTCTTGAGCGCTTCTTCAGCTTTCTTGCGCAACGTGATGTCGCGGTGAATCACGATCAGGCCGGCCAGTTGTCCCTGCACATCCTTGAAAACGGCACTTTTCAGCTGAACATCCAGCAAGCGGCCATCCCGGGTCAACCGCTGGGCTTCATAGAGGACATTTTCCCCGGCCAGCGTTTTTTCGACTGCGCTGCGGGCCTTTTCCAATTCGTGGGGCGGCACATTGTCCATGCGATTGGCTATAAGTTTCTTTAATGGCCAGCCGTAGGTCTTTTCAAAAGCCGGGTTGGCGTAGGTGACCCGGCCTTGGGCATCATACACCACGACCGCGTCAGGCGAAGCTTCCATCAGGAGCCGATACCGCTTTTCACTTTCCTGCATGGCAATTGCCATGCGCTTGCTTGCGGTTACGTCCCGCAGGGCCACCACGCTGCCGATCATATGCCCGTCACGATCGATGATGGTAGACGAGTAACCCTCGACATCCAAAATGCGGCCTTCCTTGGTAAGACGCCGGGTTTCCATGGACACTATCTTTTCGCCCCGTTTGACCCTTTTCACCGCTTCCAGGGTTTCGGGTATATTTTCCTTCGGCACAAAATGAATTTCACGCCCGCTCAATTCCTCCAGGCTCCAACCAAACACGCGGGTAAAGCCGGGATTCAGGTAGGTAACCTTGCCCTCCAGGTCGTAAACGATAACGGGGTCCGGGGCCGCTTCCAGTACCGCCCGGTAGCGGTTTTCGCTCTCGTGCCGGGCCATATCAGCCGCTTTCAGTTCACGAACCTCTTGCCGGAGCCGCTCAATTTCCTTTTCCAGCGCTTCCCTGTTGGATGCATGGCTCATGTCATTACCTTCGGATGGTAGGTTGTAAATGGAATCGGCCGGTGGCGTGGAGGCCTGAAGCCACAATCGCGTATGCGGTTTTGTTGATAAGAATTCCCTTTTCAGGGGGGGGCGCAAGAAGGGAATTGCCGAATTGTGTTTCTATTTAATGTGTGCCCCAAAATGTAGCGGGTCCCAAAACCGTTCAGCGACCAGCGTCCGGCCGTCCTCTTTCAAGCAGAGTAACTATGGACGTCCCTCTCCCCCCAACCGCGGTACTATGTCATTTTTTCTTATCTGAAACGATTGCATCCAAGGCGGGGATCAAAGGCTGGAGTTCCAGACGGATGGTATCCACGGCCTCAAGGATATCATAAATTCGCAGGGCCCAGTCTCTAGGCGGCACGGATGGCCTCCTTGAGAATGCTTTCCCTCAGGCGTTTGTGAAGCGCATCACGGGATACGAGATCTACGGGCCGGCCGATAATTTCCGAAAGAGTGCGTTGTAGCCGTGTAAATCCGAACAGGCCAATCGATGCATCTGGCTCAAAATCAACGATGATGTCTATATCGCTATCGTGGCCTGCGTCACCGCGAACCGCGGAACCGAACAAATACAGGGCGCTCACATGATAAGGGGATAGTTTATCACGGCTCTTTTTCAATGCGTCCAGTACTGCTTTTTTATCCATTATTCGTTCCATATCGAAAGATATCGCCCATTTAAGCGTCAGGGTCAACTACCATTTCACCCGCGTAAAATGAGCAGCAAGGAAAGGCCTAATCCCTGGTTACGAGCTTCGGTCCAGCATGATTGCGGTAAGGAATGGTGCCCGGGGCCGGAATTGAACCGGCACGGTGCTATGCACCGAGGGATTTTAAGTCCCTTGCGTCTACCTATTCCGCCACCCGGGCTCGTAAGCTATAAGCGGCAGATTTCATTACAGATATCTCCGCTTTTTTAATTACCACCGCTCTTACTGTTTGTAAGTAATATGAGGATATTAGTTTACTTTTTCTCACAAAAGTGTTTACAGTATGCCAAATTCGTTTACAGTTTAATGATCTCAAAAGGTTGCGCGTTGCAGATGCCATCTTTTTGACCATCCCCAGGAAGCGAATTCGTTTACAGTTCGTTTACAGTTCGATTACAGTTTGATTACAGTTTCAAGGCCGCTGGCCGCCATCGCAATCAGTCGCCCAGAACTCATTAATCTAACAGAAAACCGGAAGGAATTGCAAGATGTTGCTCGATAACAAGGGCCAGTTCATTCGTCACTACAAAATGCCTGAGACCGACGCGGAAAAGGAAAGTTTCAACACGAACCCTCTGGGCTGGTACAAGGCGCAGCTAAACGAAGCCTTCCACCAGGATCCCCTGGCCCACCAGG